>NZ_FUXX01000095.1 GCF_900167015.1 Succinivibrio dextrinosolvens DSM 3072 | reverse complement strand
GAAATAGGTGCCAATTCATATATTGAAGTTTAATTGCTTCTTGTGACGCCTCGACCTCACTATCTCCGATTTAAAACCACAGTCAGTGAACCTGAGGTTCAGCTCAGACTGCATTTGGAAGGACACTGTCTGTCAATTCGATTTTCACTTTCATAGTAGGAGAAGCGACATGTACAACGACCTTCATAATGCAGTCTGAACGAAATTCATGGTGCACCAACTCCACGGACGCAGGAAGCTTTAGCACTTTCACTTATGATGGTTATTAAACAGTACTGAGTTACCTCAGCTTCTTAATCAGATTACATTTTGTCTCATCAAATACTTCTCCGTTCTTTACCACCGCATAAGCGATTCTGGCAAGGCGATTCATAATGGCACAGATAATGACTTTCTTTCTCTTGGTCTTAAGCCTGTCCTTAACCCATGACGATTGTGTACCGTTTTTCATGGCGTAGGTCAGGTATACCATAGCTCCCATATAAAGGCTCTTCTTAAGTGAGCGAATACCTGATTTACGAATCCCCATAACGGTTATTTTCCCTCCTGTTCCGGTAATAATCGGGGCCACTCCTACATAGGCACAGAACGCTCTGGCACTGTGAAATCTCTTTGGATCACCTAAAGCTGCATTCAATGCTACTGCTGTCTGTACCCCTATACCAGGAATGGTTGTAAGATTAAGACAGGTATTATTCGAGCTTCCGTACTTTAGTATGTACTGATTGATAGTATCAATCTGCTCCTTAAGGTTATCGAGGATATTGAATACAGCTATCTTGATGACAGAGAAATGGGCTGATGCCATAGGATCATGCTCAAAGCTCTCCTGCGCATCAGTAAATCCCTGAGTGATCTTTGCAGATGTTTCAACACCAGCACTTCCTGCCACAATACCATGCTCATAAAGAATACCGTGAGCAGCATTCAGACACTGTGTATGCTGTTTTACAAGCTGGTCTCGTATGGTAAAGAGATTCATGAGCAACTGATTTTCAAGACTCTTTGCAGGGATACTTTCAACCGAGGACAGCATTGCCTTGAATATTCCAGTAGAATCAATCTTATCGTTCTTATCAAGGTTTAAGAATGCTTTGACCTTAGCAGCTGGAAGTATTCTGCACTGATGACCTTTGCTTTCAAAATATCTGCTCAGGTAGTTGCATGAACCACAGGCTTCTATTCCGAAAAGAAATGGCTCTGGAGCCTTATCCACAAACTCAAAGAATTTACTGCGGGCAAGCTGAAAGTTTTTGAGTAGCTTCTTATCGCTGTCAAAATAACAGACCTGCATAACTCTGCTTGCCACATCAACAGCGACAGGATTTACACCAAGCGTGTCACGATGGTAAGCAATGGTTGCAAGTTCATAATCACTAAGCTTAGGTTTCATACGAAAGGTAGCTCCGATTAAATGTCTGTTGATTACAACTTCAATCAAAGCTATGGTGAACCTAGGAATACAAGCTTATTTTGAAGTACCTAGAGTCTGGAAATTGCGTCCGTTAAATTTATTTCCATTCTCTACATACTATTC
>NZ_FUXX01000070.1 GCF_900167015.1 Succinivibrio dextrinosolvens DSM 3072 | reverse complement strand
CAGATAATCAAGATCTGATCCTGCCAATCCAACAAACGCGTTTGTTGGAAATCCCAGAAACCTGATTAAATCCCAGGAACGCGTTCATTGGAATAATCCTAGATACATGATTAAATCCCGGGAACGCGTTCGTTGGAATAATCCTAGATACATGATTAAATCCCGGGAACGCGTTCGTTGGAATAATCCCAGATACATGATTAAATCCCGGGAACGCGTTCCTGGGATTAGCAAAAGCTTTATTTAAAAGTGCGAAAAAACAGGGTTGGGAAATTTACCCTTTTCCAATCGAAAAATCTGATTTTCGACAATAAAAAAGCCGGGGCTTATTAAAGCCCTGGCTCCTCTAACCAGTCAGTTTTCTACTATCTTAAAGTAATGTACAGAGTTGTACCGTTACGGTTGATTCTGATAGCGGAAATCTTGCCTTTCTCTTTGTTTAGAGCTGTCTTCAGATCATGCAGAGTATTAACGTCCTGTCTGTTAACACCGGTGATGATATCACCCTTGCGCAGACCGAACATGCTTGCAACTGAACCCTTGGCAACATCAGTTACTTCAATACCGCCCTTGTCTGAGTTTGCAAATGATGCACCTGCAAAGGCTGGAGAGATCTCCTGTGATTTCTTTGCGGAAAGCTTCTGATTCTCATCAGAGCTCAGCTTTACCTTCAGATCCTTGTACTTGCCGTCACGGAATACGGTAACTGTGATTTCATTGCCAGCTCTCTGGGTAGCAATCTCAGCTCTTAGAGCTGCAAATGACTTAACCTTCTTGCCGTTGATTGCAGTGATGATATCTCCTGACTTAATGCCAGCCTTATCAGCACCAGAATCCTTGATAACTTCGTTAACAAATGCACCGGTTGACTGATCATAACCAAAGCTGTTTGCAAGATCTGCATTCAGTTCTGTACCCTGAACACCTAGAAGACCACGCTTAACTTCACCGAACTTCAGGATCTGAGCTGTTACGGTCTTAACCATATTTGCTGGAATAGCAAAACCGATACCGATATTGCCGCCTGATGGAGCCATAATAGCGGTATTGATACCAATCAGCTTACCGTTTAAATCAATCAGCGCACCGCCTGAGTTACCAGAGTTGATTGCTGCGTCGGTCTGAATGAAGTTCTCAATATTCTCGATATTAAGTCCGCTTCTGCCTAATGCTGATACAATACCTGAGGTTACAGTCTGACCTAGGCCGTAAGGGTTACCGATTGCGATTGCAAAGTCACCAACCTCAAGATTATCTGAGTCTGCCATATCAATCTGGGTCAGATTCTTTGCATTCTCAAGTTTTAATAGAGCAAGATCGGTGTGGCTGTCACGACCAATCAGCTTTGCATTGAATTCACGGCTGTCTGATAGCTGAACCTTAATCTCGTCAGCTCCATCGATAACATGATTGTTGGTTACAACCAGTGCTTCATCGGCACTGATGATAACGCCTGAACCTAATGCTCTGAATTCTCTCTGCTGAGGCTTTTCACCTAAGCCAAAAGCGTCTCCCATGCCTGGGAACATGAATCTGAACTCATCAGGAATTGAGAATCCCTGAACGTCCTTTTTACCTTTTACTGAAATATTAACAACACCTGGAAGTACTTGTTTTAGCATTGGTGCTAATGAAGGGGTGTTTCCCTTTGCTAGAAGGTCTCCTAGGATTGGAGCTGAGGCATTTGCGGTGTTGATTGTTGAAAAGACTGCTGCCGATGATAAAGCGATAATTGCGGTAGCGGTTCTAATCTTTTTTAGCATGTAATAAAACTCCTAACGGAAAAAAATAATCATACTTTTAGCTGTTCCTCCTCCTTTTGCTTTTCCGGCTCAGCTACAGCTGCAGCAGTTTCTGCCTTAGTAACATCGTCTTCAATTGAATCCTCAGGTGGAATCTCAGGATTCTTAAGTACATCCGGAGCAGGAATTGAATTAACTATTCTTTCAATCTTCTCTTCTGTTTCGTCCTGTTTTACAGGCTGGTTATCCTCTTTACCTCTAAAAACCGGCATTGGAGCCATTTCATCTTCCAGGAAATGATGTAAACCAGACTCCCTTGGTGCAATCTTCTCTGTAGTTTCTCTCATAAACTGCAGATATTGTCTGTGGGCTGTATCCAGTTCACCGAACATGTCCAAAGATGTTTTAACAAATCTGTCCAGTGTCCTACGAGCTTTTATGGCATCACGCTTAGACTTTAGCAGTTCATCCTTGACTCGTTTATGCTTATAAATCTGAGCCATGATGATGTAACATACTAAAGCTCCTACGATGAATCCCCCGATAAACAGGGTTACTCCAATTGCGTAAAAGTTCATAATTCACCTATTAACTCCAAAGTGCTTTTGTACACTTTGTACGAAAGAAGATTAGATTTTAATTCTTAGAAGAAACTTAGATATGAACATGCAAATATTTCAATTATGTTTTCTCTGGGTTTCTCCTTTTATTATGAATTATTTTTTATCACATTAGTATTTGATTTTGTTAAAAATATGAGACGATGCTAAACATTTTGGAGAAATGTTTCATAAAATATCTGTCATTAAGAATTTTTCTCAGAAAAAACGAGTTCGAGGCTGAATCATGATCATAAAAAATGGATTGGTATTTACTCCTGATTGCACTTTTGAGGCGTGTGATATCGGTGTAACCGGTGAATGCTTTTCAGAGTCCTGTGAAGGGGAATCCGTCGATGCATCAGACAGCTATGTTCTTCCTGGGTTTATAGATATCCATTTCCACGGCTGTATGAATTCAGATTTTATGGATGGAGAAGAAGCCTCTCTGGAAACTATCTGCCGTTATGAGGCACAAAGAGGAATAACCTCGATTACTCCTGCCTCCATGACCATGGATGAGAACAGTATCTCAAAGGCTCTAAAATGTGCTGCTGCACTTAAGGTTAAGGCTGATATGGCTTCTTTGGAAGGAGTCTATCTTGAAGGTCCATTTATCAGCTCAAAAAAACTTGGTGCACAGAATTCACTGTATGTAAAAAAGCCCGATGAAAAACTTCTTGAAAAATTCCTGGCTGATTCAGATGGCCTGATAAAAACTGTAGCCATTGCACCAGAGGTTGAAAATGCTCTTAGTCTTATTTCTAAATTCAAGGACAGGGTCAATTTCTCGGTTGCTCACACCGATGCGGATTACGATGCAGCCTGCCTTGGTTTTAAAGCTGGTGCCAGAGAACTTACCCACTGCTTTAACGCCATGAATTCCATTCATCATCGTGCTCCGGGACCTGTCTGCGCAGCTGCCGATTATCCTGATGTATTCTGTGAGATTATCTGCGATGGTGTTCATATTCATAAAGGTGCAGTAAGACTTGCCTTCAGACTCTTTGAAAATATCGTAATGATTTCGGATTCTATGGAGGCGACCGGTCTTGAGAATGGAGTCTATGCGCTTGGAGGTCAGAAGGTTGAGGTAAAAGGCAAGCTTGCAACTTTGGATAATGGAGTTATTGCAGGCTCTGTAACCAATCTTTATGACTGCTTCAAGACTGCTGTTCTGGATATGGATATCCCTCTCCAGGTTGCAGTTCTGGCATGCACTAGAAATCCTGCCAGAGCAATAGGTATCTATGAAAAGGCAGGAAGTATAGAAATTGGAAAAAGAGCCGATGCTCTTATTGTTGATAAGAAAACTCTGGATTTAAAACACGTGGTTTTAAGAGGCAGTCTGCTTTTCTAAGGCTCCTCTCCTATGTAGTTGTCCTTAAGTGTATCGTACTGAAGTTTTGTCAGATCAGCTGCGAAGTTTAAATATATTGAATTAAAGATAGTACCGTTGTGAAAGAGAGAGTGTTTCTCAAGGTGACTGAGCATGGATTCCTTGTATTTTATGAAATTACGCTCTGCTTCTTTAAGCTCTTCCTTGCACTGCTTTGGATTGTCTGTCTCGCTGCATTTTGCCAGAGCTTTTTTGTAGTATTTATTGAGCAGTGCGTCGTAGGCTTCAAGTCTATCTGAGCTGCATTTGTTTATCTGTACTGTATTTTCTGCCTTATCTCTGCATTTGTTGAAATTATCTTCTATATCAGGAGTAGTTTCAGCCAAGGCAATTCCTGATACTAAAAGCAGTGATAACATACTCTGTTTTATATAGTTTTTCATAAATACTCCGCTGTGTTTGTGTAAAGCTGACCGAATTTAGATTTCAATTTTATCTTTCTTTAAGCAGACAAAAAAGACGATACCAAATGATAATAATTTCTTAGGTGAAATTTTTTGTCTGATTGCTCAATCTTTTCATTTCTATCTTTATGTTAAACTCCGGTAAGCTGAAGTTAATGTTACAACAAGAAAAATATCCAATATATATGAGTATCATCGAAAACAGAGAATTTGAGGGCGAGCGTCCTCTTTTCTATCAGAAAGACCTTTCTTTATCAAAAATTAAAGTTCTAAACGGTGAGTCTGCCATTAAAGAGTGTATAAATGTAACCTGTACGGATTCGTCATTTAACGGAAAATACCCTTTCTGGCATGCTGATATTGCACAGATTGAAAAATGTGTATTTGAGACTGGAGCGCGAGCTGCAATCTGGTACTCAAAAAATCTTACAATGAAGGACTGTCAGGTTATAGCTCCTAAAATGTTCAGACGCTGCAGTGGTCTTAAGCTTCTGAATGTTGATTTTACTGATGCTCAGGAAACTCTATGGGACTGTACTGATATCAGGGTTAACAATATTAAGGCGGTTCATGCTGATTACATCTTTATGAACAGTTCGGATATTGAGGTTGAGAATTTTGAGCTTCACGGTAACTATTCTTTCCAGAACTGTTCTAATGTAAAAATTAAAAACAGTAACCTTGAGACGAAGGATGCTTTCTGGGAGGCTAAAAATGTAACCGTAGAAAACTGTACGATTTCCGGTGAATTCTTAGGCTGGCATTCAGAAAACCTGACTCTTATAAACTGTAAAATCAAGGGCACCCAGCCTCTTTGCTATGCAAAGAATCTTAAAATCATCAACTGTACCTTTGACGAAGACTGCGATCTTGCTTTTGAGTACTCATCAGTTGATGCAGAAATTAAAGGTCATGTAACCAGCATTAAAAATCCTCTTACCGGTAGAATCAGAGTTGATTCTGTAGGTGAGATTATCTCCGATGCAAATGCAAAAGCCCCTAATGACTGCGTAATTGAGGTTGTTAATGAGTAAGTTTAACTTTGATGAGAAGATAGATCGTCGCGGTACCTTCTCCTATAAGTGGGATTCACTTTCTGTTCCTGACATTCTGCCTTTATGGGTAGCCGATATGGATTTTAAGGTTGCGCCTCCAATATATGCAGCAGTTAACAGATGTGCTCAGCATGGTGTATTTGGCTATGTTCTGGAGAATGATGACTATTACAACGCAATTATTTCATTTAACAAAAGACATTATGGAGTTGAGCTAAAACGCGAATGGATTATGCCTGTTCCTGGAATTGTACCAGCTCTAACAGCCATCCTGCAGGCTTTAACTCAGCCTGGAGATGAGGTTATTCTTCAGTCTCCTGCATATAACTGCTTTTTCAGCTGTATCAGAAATTCAGGTCTTGTGCCTTCAGAAAACAGTCTGGTCTATAAAGATGGAAAGTTTTCAATTGATTTTGATGATCTTGAAATAAAGGCCTCATCACCTAAGGCCAGAGTGCTTTTAGTCTGCAACCCTCATAATCCATCGGGAAGACTGTGGCATTTAGATGAGTTAAAACGCATATGTGAGATTGCCAGAAAGCATAATCTTATTGTTATCTCCGATGAGATTCACTGTGATATCAGACCTAACGGCAGTTCATTTCATGCCTTTTCAACTGTAGATGAGAGCTATAACGATCATCTGATTACTCTTGGGGCTCCAAGCAAGACTTTTAATATTGCTGGTCTGAAGAGTGCTCATGTCATCTGCAGAAACAAGGACTACCGCTACAGAATCGACCGCCAGATCAATATCAACGAAATCTGTGATGTGAATGTCTTTGGTGTGGCAGCTACCATTGCAGCCTATACAGAATGCGATGACTGGCTTTGTGAGCTTAATGACTATATTCAGGAAAACTATCAGCTTTTAAAGACATTCTTCTCTGAGAATTATCCACAAATCAGAGTGGCTGATCTTGAGAGTACCTATCTTGCATGGGTTGACTGTTCAAGCCTGAATCTAAGTGGTGAGCAGATAAAGAATAAGCTTATAAAGGAAGGAAAGCTCTATATTAACGACGGTGAAATGTATCACTCTCCTCAGGAGAGCTTTATAAGAATCAATCTTGCGTGCACAAAGGACACCCTGCACGAAGCGTTAAATCGTTTTAAAAAGGTATTTTCTTAAAACAAAAAATGGAGTCATGTTTGCCCTGACCCCAGTAAGTTGAACAAACCTACTGGGGTTTTTATTTATGAAGCTATCATATGAAGATAAAATTGAAATTTATAGACTTTGGAAAGAAGAGCTTTTTAGTCCAGAATATCTGGCAAAACTGTATGGAATAAGACATAGCTATATAGAGTATCTTATTAAACTTATTGATATTTATGGAATAAGTATAGTTAAAAAGAAATCTAACAATAAATATTCTAAAGAATTTAAAGAAAAAGCTATCCGTAGAGTTCTTGCTGGAAATGAATCGCAAATTCAAGTTTCTTTAAGTTTGGCTATACCTAATTATGGAT
>NZ_FUXX01000086.1 GCF_900167015.1 Succinivibrio dextrinosolvens DSM 3072 | reverse complement strand
CCTAAACTTTGTTAATTTTTATATGTTTAGGTTTCTAGTAGAGGCAGGACTAAAACTCCTGCCTTTATTTTGCCTGAGCCTCGAGCTTGTTTAAAACGATCTCCAGTTCATCAAGAGATCTGATGTCATCATCCTCATCTACGTCTTCTTCCTCTTTACCGACTTTTCCATATGGTTCAGGTGTTGGCAGAGGAATATCTAAAGCATTCAAAAGCTCTTTCTGAACACCGGTAACTTCTGAATAATAAGCACCATTTCTGAATACAGTCTGTTCAATCGAATCAAGCATAGCCAGAAGTTTGTTGTCAGAATCATAAGGAAGCTGCATTCCTTTTTTGCTGGCCAGATTAACTCTCTGACGGAACATCATACCAACAGCACAGGCCAGGAACATAACAAAAGCCTTTCCTTCAGTGGATTCGTTTTTTGCAGTTCTGAATCTGCTGCCACCTACAGTCTGTTTAATAACCTTAAAGACATCTTCGACTCTTTCTCTCTCATAGTAAGCTCTCCATGCTTCCACAGCATCATCTACATCATTGGAGATTAGGATTCTAATTCCCTTGGTTAAAAGGAATTCCGCTTTCTTAATATGATTGGTGGAATAGGCACCATTACCGATATCTTTAAGGAAATTCTCTCTGATAGAGTTTTCCTCCTGATTGAGAGGAATATTAGCTCTAAGCTTTTCTAAAACAGGCATGATGGTACGTTTCAAGAGTGAACTTTCACATTCAGCTCTAATGTTCTTATCCAGATAAAGATGCAGATAAAGAGAGGTTCTGGCCTTAACGGCTCTGCCTGTAGGAGTTTTGTCGTATGTAGGATAAGACCATTCACATCTGGTGGTAAGGCAGTAGCACTGAATCTTTGAATTGTAGGAACAGAAATCCTCAAGAGCAGAATAGTTTTCAGCAATGATTTGCTTTGCAAAGGTAAAGGAGTTTCTGCAGTTAATTACAAATCCAAGTTCACTTAGGATAAGCTCGTTAATGTTACGAATACTGCAGTAGCCTTTATCTGCGACAAGTATAGCTCTGCGGTTAATGCCGGTACGGATAATCTCAGAAATCAGATTTCTTACTGTAGAAACATCAGGGGTATTGCCGGTATAACATCTGTAGTACAGAGGTAGAGATGTTTCCTGATTAACCAGCATTAAAAGGTTAATCTGCTTTAGACTGTCTCCATCCTTGTTATGCCCCCATTTTGCTTTGGTAATACCCTCACTGTAGGTGGATATGGAGGTTGAATCCAGTGCGTAGTAGGTGTTTACTCTACCGGCCTGAGTCTTTTCCTTTTCAGTTACAAGCTCATTTAACTTGACCAGGAATCTGTCAATTTCATCAGGTGTTATTCTGGAGAATAAACGGGAAATCTGAGCTGCATCCAGTGGCTTTTGAAATGGAAGTCGGTGTTTTCTGGCAAAATCCTCATACAGATGAGTGGCAGAATTAGATGTCAGATACATGTAATAGGCAACAGACAGGAGCTTCTTATGACGACCATATTTTTCAAAGACTCTTTCAAGAGCGATTGTCAGAGGAGAATTGGCAATAACATTGTCTAAGGCCCATGTAGCACCGGCATTAAGTCTTAAAAGATTAAAAGCAGCTGTTAGAGAAATCATTTCATCAGCAGGCTCAAAGACAAATTCAAATACCTTTTTTGCTCCCTGCATTCTCTTAAATACTCTTTTTACAGTAAAGGATTTAAGTTCAGGATGCTCTTCCATAAAGGCATCTGTCCATTCAATAACGCCTTCAACTCCACCACCAATAATCTTACCTACGGTCTTATTCTGACCGGCAATACGTCTTGGCTGTTTAAGCTCCTTATCCCAGGCAATCTTATACGTGGATACATACTTGTACTTGCCCTGACCAACAACCATTAAAGGAGGAAGCTTAGGAATTTCAACAACAGCCATAATGTCACCTATATAAACACATATATTATATGTTTATATTATAATACAAAAATAAAGGAAAAGCTTATGTTTCTGCACTTTTCCTTAAAATTTAATTCCGTTATGTGTTTAAATTAACAAAGTTACGG
>NZ_FUXX01000089.1 GCF_900167015.1 Succinivibrio dextrinosolvens DSM 3072 | reverse complement strand
CCTAACCTCCGCAGATCATAGTTACTAATTTTTGATCTGCTTCTTTGGGAAGGGTACACAGAATAATTCAAAGAGATCTCTAGTTTTTTTAGGGATCTCTTTTGTTATATATATACCTCTTCCTGCAGGTTTTGTGGCCTGCAGTTTCTTCAGCTGCAACATTGCCTTTTCAAGTGATTCTCCTGGTAATACCTTTCCTTCTGCTTTATGAGCGGCAGCAGATACACTTAGCATCATTCTCAGTGTTTGTGCCAGCAGGTGTATAAAAATCTTTCCTTTATAGGAAGAACCTGTTGCATTAAGGCGTTCACCATCATTTAAAACCTTAAACTGTTTAAAAGCCGTTTCTACAATATTTCTTTCTCGATAAATAACAAGACTGTCGAACGGATCAGATACCTCATTTGTTCTAATAGCAAAATATCCATTGTATCGGCATGCTTTTTGGACAGCATCTGCATTTAAATGCCATACCTTAGACTGCTTATCCTGCTCAATGAATCTGGAGTAGTTTCTCCAGAGGTTGTTATCCATTTTCAGATTATTGTTTTTAATGTCCAGCAGACGCTGAACTTCACACATGAAAGAGATAGTCTGACGTTCTCCAAGAGCACCGTCATGGTACAGGTGGAGATAAACATCATGGTCTACGGTAATACCATCGACAGTTGAACTCCATTTTTCGATTTCACCTGTTCTGGCATAAACAGCGAGAGCACCTTTCATAAACAGAGGATTGTTAAGACTGTCTTTGTAGCGATTGATTTTTGCTTTAATAGAGTCCTCTGAGAGCTTAACCCCTGTAAGGAATTTCAATTTGCAGTTAATCTGTTTCTGCACATTCATAACCGAGGAATAACCTCTGTCGGTAGTAATGAGCACATCAGAAAGATCTAGGCCAATATTCTGCATTCTCATGAGAATATCTGGAAATACGGTCATGTCATTTATAGAGCCTTCTGACTCATAGGCATAACAGACGTCACCTGTTGCATAATCAACACATAAAGTAAGGTTAATCTGCTTAAGGAAGTCATCCTGTTTGGCATGACCAAAGGCAGCATTCTCGATAGATTGAGAGTAGGTGCTGATACTGGTGGAATCAATCGCCATAATCATAGGCGGTATATAGGTTCCATTGTTATTGGCTAGCTGTTTTCTCTGCTGATGACTCTCTACAAGACGCTCATGACGTAATTTGAAGTATTCATCAATTTTTTCCTGAGTTACCGATGCTAAAAGACGACTGATTCTCTGACTGGATAAAGGTTTTGCATCAGGAAGGTAATACATGGAAAGCCAGTCCTCATAGTTATGCATAGCCATACCATGGGAACAGAGTTCGTAAATACCAAGTCTCAGAAACTCAACACCATCATCACCGAAAACAGCTTTTAATGAACTTATTATTGCCTGTTTTCTTGCCATCTCCCATAGGGTATAGGTTAAGCCAAAGGAAATACAGTCACATCTCCAGGATAAATCAATTTCTGCTTCTTTCTTGATTTCCTGTGCCTCTTCATCAGACCTTACTACCAGCTGATTATTCTCATAAAAGACTGACTCACAGATATATTCAGGATGTTCTTCAAGGAAGGCTTTACTAAGAGAAACTTCACCTGTATCGGCATTTAGTCTACCGACATGAACTCTCTTAGCAACTCGAGACTGTTTCTTAAGCGGGTCCCATTTATTGTAGTAAGAGATGATATAGGTTCTACCCATTTTGTCTGTATAGCTTGAGTAATTCCACTTGATTTCAGATGAGTCAGTCATATAAATAGTCCATTAAGATATATTATGGACTATGATATAACAAAAATAGAATTACATAAAGAAAAAATCTTAAAAAACAGTGGAATAAAAAGAATATTTAGATGATTTGTGATAATAATCACCCTAGTTTAAAACTAGGGTGAGCGGAGGTTGGG
>NZ_FUXX01000020.1 GCF_900167015.1 Succinivibrio dextrinosolvens DSM 3072 | reverse complement strand
ATGCTGGCAGTGTAGGGAGATTACCAATTGGTATCGCTTGTACCTATATTATGCTGACTAGCAAGCCCTCGGATTTATCCGAGGGTATTTGACATATACCTCAAATTGATACTCATATACTCCTTACAATGTTCAATATTCTTTTTTTCTTTCAGAATTCTCTATTTCCCTGAATTTCTGCTGATAAGAAACCTGTATTTCTTTAATGACAGACCTAAACCAGTCTCAAATCCACCAGAAGTACCGCTCATCAGAGAAGACATCACGGGAGGCAGAGATTTGGATAAAACAAAAATAAAAAGGGAAATAAAAATCATCACCATACACTCAGAGTGCTTTAACACGCTGAGTCCTTCCTCATAAAGTTTTGTGGCATCAATAACATCATTAAGAATTCGGCATCCAGTTTTGGTGATAATAAGCACGGTAATAAGCTCAAGACCTTTTGATATAAGGAGCTTTAAATAGTTCACCGCAAGATATCTCGTTGCTTTAAGACCTCCAAAGCCAAGGACAAACACTCCGATTACACATAGGATTTGAGCTGTAAGATAAATGCTGACAAAACGCAGAATTACAAAAAACATCACCACTGAAAAAACAATCATGCAGATAACGATCTGAAGCTTTGAAACCAGACCTAATACATTTGAAGTCATCAGATTGTTTATCTGTCTGTCGATATTGAAAACCAGATCTATAAGCTCCGACGGGCCCATATAATCGTCATCAACCATGGTTACAAAGGAGTCGATAATGGACTTGCCGATTGCATAGTCGTGGCTTAAGAGATAATAGAAAATTCCCGTAAAGAGCACACTTGTAACAAGAGAAAAGAAGAAATCTGAAAAATCACCATTAAAGACACAACGGATGCCTGAAATCACCAGATTTATAGGCACCAGAAGCCAGAACAGGCGCATAGCAGCCTGATGAATAGGACCTGCACTGTCATTGACACAAGAGACAAACTCATCGATTAAAGAATTTAAAATCCCATCAGCATTAAGTTCGACAGCTGCAGCAGAACCAGATAAAAATATAAGGTTCAGTAATAGAAGCTTCACTTACCCCTCCTACATGGTCACATCAAGATGATGAGATTTTGTCTGATTATTGTTGCGTAAAAAAAGCTCATCAGCCTTCTCTTTTAGCTGCTCCTTTTCATGAGCTTTAGTAATTTCACTTGTGGAGATTCTGTTCAGATCAGAAACCTGAGCTGTAAGCTGAACCAGTGCGTTAGCCTGTGTAGCATTTACCTTTGAGAGAGTATCAATAGAATCATTAAGGCCTAAAGATTCCTCAGACTGCATGGAGAATTCATTAAGCTTATCTATGCTTTCAAGCAGCATCTTTTGTGTTTTTACAGCATTCTCTTTTGTATGAGCACAAACGGATAGAGCATCATTATCAATCATCTGATTGAGTTTTCTGAAATTACACGATTCGCTTTTTAAACACTTAAGCCAGGCATCTGATCTGAGTGCATCTTCTGAATACCCAGCTGCCGACTCTGTACTTTTGGCAAAGGCATAGCTGGCCTCAAGAAGCATCAAGGAATTCTGATTAAGCTCGTAAACCTCTTTCCAGGACTCCTTGTTCTGAAAATTTGAATTGTTCTCCTCTCGAGAATTCTCATTTTCAAAATACTTCTCAAGTCTGTTTGCCTTACGGGTATTATCCTCAGACCATGCTTTAATCGCCTTATAGGTTGAATTAAGCTTATCCAGCATCTCACTGCCCTGATGATAAGTCATGCCATATGACTCTGCATAAGTCAGATTGAATATGAGATAACACACGGTACATAGCAGAATAAAGTTAGTATTTAATAAAGTACTCTTCATGATTCGCTCCGTAAGGCTCTTTGAAGAAAATATCCTTGGTTAGAGAAATGGTAAATTTATAGCCGGGCTGAACTTTCAGAGTAGGCGCCAGATTGATGTTACGCTCAATAATCCGGCTCAAAGCCTCAGAGACATCAGATGAAAGTTCTCTTGCCTGGGTTGTATAAAGTGACTGCACACCTGCTGAATTTCTATAGGACTGCTGCACTGATGAAGCTGCAGTAGTAATTGAGGATAGAAAAAAGCAGTTACTTATAATTCTGAAAAGATGATTGTCTACATCTGCATCAAAACCAGCAAAGCCATCAGAAGACTGGCCTGGCATTGAGCCGATGTTTATGGAATGACCATTAGGAAAGATAATACGGTTAAAGCCTAAAAACAGACGCTGAGAACCAAAAGCTGCAGTTGCCCCGTACTGACCTAACAGCTTTGAGCCACGTGGAATTAAAAGAAACTTTCCTTTAATACTGTCTTTTATATCACGAGTCACCATTGCAGTAATCTGACCAGGAAGCTCTGAGTTAATACCGGTAGACAATATCGCCGGAATTACAGTACCCTGCATCAGAGCAAAAGGAGTCTTAGGTTTTACCACTTCATTGTCAAGGGTGAAACTGTCTCTCTCAAAGACATCATATTTGCTCAGTGTCTGATTCTCCTTCTCAAAGCCTGACTCGCGCTCATCAGATATGGAAAAGACATTGTCATCCTCTTTATGAGAAGCACTGACCTTATTACTCCCAGAATGGCTTATTTCCTCATCATGATTGAATCTAAGCTCAACTCTTGTGGGAGCTGTTTTTGCCCTGGTATACATCGCCTGCCTCTGAGGATTTAACTGCAAAGGCCTGGTCTTTACATTTTCAGATACAAAATTCTCCTCATCTGTATATGAGTCATCTGAAACTCTGGTGTTCCTATCAAGCAGATTCCCCTTCTCTCTGTACTTTATATATTCACGCAGATAATCCTCACTCTCAAGAGATGCTGCAGGAGACGTATGCTTATTCTCTGTTTCGTCTGTGTGACTGGAGGTTCTATCTGAAACGTTATCTGCAAAAGCCTCCTTTACATTGTATTCTGATGGAAGAATATTAGACTTTGCATCTGATTGAATATTGGAACTCTTTGTAAGACTGGAGGCCACCTTGTCTGCATATTTCAGAGAGGACTCTACACTGTACTGTTTGACTTCCGTTTTTGCACTGGTCTTCTCCGGAGAATTGAAAAAAAAGCCTGTAAGTACAATCATAAGAATGCACAGTGAAGCACCGATGGTAATGATATAGCCCCATTTCTTTGAAACCTGACCGGTTCGGATTCTCTCAAACATGACTAGCTTTCCTTTATGATATCTGCGTATATAGAATTACTGTCAGAACCGCAGACAAGTCTCAGATGCTCGTAAATACCATCAATGACAAAGGTATGATCTTCAACTCTGAAGTTTAAGAGCGCAGTTTTCTCCTCTCCAAAGAATGGAAGTCCCTCCTCTGTAACTCTGAATACTGTAGGCAGATCTTCGGTATGAAGATCCGGAGGCAACTGAATATAGGTGTTAACGCCATCATCAAAGGCATTTAAAGGCAGAATAGAATCATCACCTTCAACTGAGTAGGCATAGTTTCGTCTTTCTCCTGCTGATCTTGTAGCATCAGTAGGTTCATACTGATAGGAAACAGTAGAAAAATCCGAAGTTCCCCTTTGTGAAGATGCCAGAGAATAATCAAATCTTCTGCTGCTCTCCTCTACATCATAATAAGAAGGGTTAAGCTTTAATGAGGTTCCTGGATAGTTAAAACTTACTGCCGGCATAAAATCTTTTTGCGATGATTTAAGCGCGATGTGATATGTTCTCCTGTTGGTTGTAATGATAAGTGAAGTTTTAAGTCCGTTATCCAGAGCCTTGACCACAATATGCTCTGTTCTATCTGCTCCGCTTCCTGATACAGCACTGTCGATAAGCCATCTTGTGGAATCACCAAGCTGTACGGTAAAGACGCGCTCGCCCTTCTCCATGGAAATATCTGTGATTTCAAAAAGCGCACAGACAACAGTTGGAATACCGCTTCCATAGGAAAACACCACCTGACCTGGCAGTACAGCCTGAGCTGAGACCTGTCTTTTATCCAGAGCATCAAGTTTCTGTATAGTGCTCAGATCTCTTGCATCAAGATTTGAATCAGAATAGCTATAATCGTCATAACTTTCTGCAAAAACGTTAAAGGAGAGCAGAAACATGGTAGCAAGTACAGTTCTCCTAGGCATTCTCAGACTCCTTGGTTATTTTTCTTGAGGTCTTAATCTCGTAGATAAGCAATGACAGAGGATTCAGTCTCAGCTGCTCCACATTCTCAAAGCTTATACTGCCGATTCTGTAGCTTAGGACAGACTTGTAATGCTTTTCAGTGAGATCATCAAACTTCTCGGTAATAAGGGTGTAATCAACCGCAAAGCTGTTATCAGAAAGTCTTGAGACACTCTCAATTTTTACAGTCTGTGAAGTATTTATTCCGGATTTAAAGAGCTCAGAGCCGTTATAGTAGGCATCCAGATGTCTACGAGCCTGACTTTCAAGATCAACCATTGAGTACCCTCTGCGAACATACTCGCGCTGCAGATCAGAGTCATGGCAGATAGAAAACACCTTTTCAATAAAATCACACATAAAGGCAGCAACAGCTGTTTCCGGAATATTCTCATTAGCCTTGAGCTCATCTGAAGCGAGAATACTTCCCTGTCGATCCACTGTTACAATGTATGGAATAACTTTTGGCTCTTTATGGATGACCATAAGGTAAGCAAGTGAGAAAAAGCCAAGAGCAAGACCTCCAATACCTAAAACCATCGGAATGGCATTTCTCATATAAAGCTCTTTAGAGATACTGTTTAAAGTAACAGAGCTGTTATTTTTCTTTTTGTGTAAAAACATTTTTAGAGCTCCCATACAAATTCCCCGCCCTCACTGTTAAAGCGAAGATCCAGTTCAGAACGGTCCTTGGCAGTGAAGGATAAAAGCTTAAGCTCACTTTCTGATATGGCCAGATTGAACTTCATGAAATTCCCTTCCTTATGAAGAAAGAGATCCCGTTTAGGAGTTCCCTCAAAAATATCCTGCTGCTGAAGCTCATTTAAGCCAAGCTTTGAGTAAAGCTCCTTAAGAGAAGGACTTTTTATATCTGCATTAGGCAGATAGATTCTGGTCTTAACACAGTCGAGGATATCTTCAAGAAGCTTTGCTCTTGCAAAATCATTAACCGACTGAGTTGCCAGAATCACCATGGTATTGTGCTTTCTTACAGTCTTAATCCAGGAGAGAAGCTGTGAGCAGAAATAGCTGTTTGAAAGCATCAGCCATGCCTCATCAATAATGATTGCAGAGGATTTAACCTTCAGAATCTCGCTGTTGATTTGAGAGAAAATGCAGTTTAGAACAGGATAGAGATTCCTGTTTCCGCTCTCAAAAAAGTTCCCGCACTCAAAGACGGTCAGAGGAGAATTAAGGTTAGGATTCTCGTTGCCATCAAGAGGACTCTGCGGATTAACACTCCTTATATACTGTCTTAATGAACCTTTAAGCTCGGTATTGTTTAAAAGGTTGTAAAAATCAGTTAAAGAGTGCCTATACGAAGGATTCTCAGACAGTAATTCTACGGTCGAGAAAATCAGACCTCGCTCTGAATCTGTTAGTGTTTTACCAGCATATTCATAGAGTTTCTCTATAAATAGAGCACCTTCAGTAATCTTTGACTTATCTCCAAGATCATAAAGCGGACAGAATCTCTCTGAAGATGCATCACTAAGAGATATATGACGTCCATTTAGGAATCTGTTTAGAGCATAGAAGGACTGACCTTTATCAAAGGCAAAAATCTTCATGCCTTCATATTTCAGAAGGCTTAAAAGAACAGAACCTAAAAAGACTGATTTGCCGCTTCCAGGAGGACCGACCACCAGACAGTTTGCAAGATCCTTTACGTGCAGATTAAGATAAGCCTTCTCTGAATCGGATGAAACCACTGTCATAAGATGAGGTGCACTCTCACCATAGCCTTTATTCGGAGACCGTCTCTCCCCAAGATAATTTTTATGAAGAGGCATCAGATCAGCTACAACCTCACCTGAAACCATGGCTCGTCTTAAATTCTCAATACTGTGTCCTGGCAATGAGCCTAAGTACGCGTCAGTAGCGTTAACTGTCTCCACTCGTCCACTAAAGCCAAGTTTTTCAAAGACCTTAAGAGACATCTGAGCCTTCCGCTCAAGAGACTCAATGGATTCATCAAAAATAATCAGAGTTGATGACAGAGCACCGAAATTATGTTCTTTCTGGGCCATGGACTTTCTTGCCTCATCAACATTCTCCACCATCTCCTCTGCATCTTTGTTTACCTCACTGTCCGCAGAGGATGAGAACATGGAGAAAAATGACTTCCTTCGCTGAATCCAGAGACGACGCAGCAAGGCCAGCTTTAAAGATGACTCAATGGATGAGTAGGAGATAAAGCGGTTTGAGAAACGGTACTCAAAAGGAAGAGTGCATAAGGCTTTGAGCATTCCAAAATCTGATGTCAAAGGAAATCCATCAATACTTATAACACCGATATATCTGTTCCCAAGTTTTGGACATTTTCCAGGAATAAAATCCTCACTTGAAAGTAAAGTATCCAGAAGAGGTCGATGTGAAGGATAGCTAAGCGCAGTATTTACCCCCTTAATACAGCTGTAGAGAAAATTCACAGTCTCAGAGCTTTCTCTCTGATTCTTACCATGACTTATTCCCAGCTCCTTAATTTTACATACAGATGAGAAGCCTTCGATAAAGCTTTTAGCCTCATGATTAAATGAGTCAATCTCAGAGATAAGACTTTCCCTAAAGAACTTCTCTCCTTTTAATAATGAGATGATGTCATCAGAACCAACTGAGCTGTTTAATCTTGTAAAGCTGATAAAGAATTCGTTTTTAAACGTACGGTTACGCTCAAAATACTCTGAACGTTTCTCATAAAGACGTCTTGCAGCATTAGAACCGAAAAAAACAGAATCCTCCTTATCTAAATCAGCAGAACGAATCACATCGCAGTTGACCATATAGGTCTTATCCAGCTTTTTAATGCTGCTGCATAACATAGAGTGAATCTTATGAGCATCATGCTCACTAAGATATGAAGTACATACCGGAATGATTCTGTAAACCTTCATCAGAGCACCGTTTTTTAGAATTACGGTATCCTTTGGACCTAATACTGCATAGTCCAGAAGATCAGTAAAGCTGTATTGTCTTGAGAATCTCTTATATGGAAGAAAAAGCCCAACTGTAACAAAAGCACAAAGCAGCAGAAGAATAATGCCGCATAGCATAAAGGTGGATGGAAGAAGCATAGTTATCGGTTATATTTATTCTTGTATTTTGAATACTCAGATGGCTGTGCCTGATAAAAAGCTCTGTATCTGATGTTTCTTATATAGACCTGTCTGAACAAGGGATCTGCTCTCGTAAGTCTTGCAATTACACACCAGCCTATAAACAGCATTAATACAGTCTCTATTGAGCCTGATAATGAGATATTCAGAGTAAAACCCAGCATACACATCATCAGCCACAGCAGAAACAGAGTTCTTTCTGCGCCGAAGAGAGTATGTACTCTTAATAATGAAGGATAGATCTGATGTTTTTTATTCATGAAAAATAATCGGTAAAGGCAAAGACTATCAGGCTATGGCACTATTCTCGTCACCATTCTGTGAACAGACATTCTGTTTATATAAGACTGAGCTTACATGACTTACACGGCATCTTCTTGAATAGTCTGAATATACCTTTTCAACCACACGCTCATCTGATTCTCTAAAAGCAATGGTTGCTCCATTAAAGACACTGGACATAAAGCTGTTTGCGCCAACAAGCAGAGTCATCACAAACACAAGATAGATAACAGACTTCATGAAACGGTTAATCTCACCGCCTGAAAAGATTAAAGTCACGCCACAGGAGATTATTCCGATAATGGAGATTGAGAAGGCCACCGGACCGGTTAAAGATTTCTGAATAGTCTTAAGCCAGTTCTCATACGGCAGAACTGCGCTGGATGATGTATCTGCAGCAAAAGCAGAACCAACAACAGCACACAGAGAAACCAGAGTAACAAGTGTAACTATAAATCTGTTCATTACATACCTCAGTTATGATTAAAAAGCACATCAGGTGAAATACAGAATGCTTATTCAGGAAATTTTGCTGCACTTAAAGACTGACTTTAAGACAGCCTTTTCGTTTATTTGTTCTAAAGGAAAAAATCAGATAACGTAATCAAGCGTATAGCCTTTAATGTTGTAGCCTTTTATATAAACAATGTTTTCCACATGACGATTCGGGGACTTACCCAAAACAATGATTGCATCTAAAGACAGAGCAATTAGCTCTTCTATTCCTTTCTTCGGAGCATAAGGATGTTTGGAGATTAAAAGCTTTAATCTGTCCAGACACTGAAGAGCAGAGCCAGCATGAATCGAGGCAACACCTCCCTTATGACCGGTAGAAAAGGCATCAATCATATCCAATGCCTCAGCTGAACGAACTTCTCCTATAACAATTCTGTCTGGACTCAATCTTAGAGAGGTCCTGAGAAGCGCGCTCATTGAAATATTTTTTGAGGTAAAAAGACTGACACTGTTATCAATGCTTAATTTCAGTTCTGGAGTATCTTCAATACAGATAATGCGACAGGCAGGATCCAGTAAAGCGATTCTGTTTAATATCGAATTGATGAAACTGGTCTTGCCACAGCCTGTCTGTCCGCATATAAGACAATTCATACGCTTCTTTATGAGACTATCAATTATCTCTGCATGTCTTTCAGTAATAAAGTTACATGAAACAAGCTCGTCAAAACTTAAGTTCAATGCCTTTAAAACTCTAATACAGAAACAGGTTCCCTTAGATAAGGGAGGCATCAGTGCAGAGAATCTGGCATTGAATCTTTCAAGCTCACACTCCACAATGGGAGCCTTAATATCAATATCCATGTTATTGATAGAAGCCACTGTTCTTACAACAATTTCAGAACGAGCCTCTGATAACGTATCCTCATGCGCACAATGTCCGTCTGCATATTTAACAAACAGTCTTCCATCAGGATTAAGCATCAGCTCTTCAATATTCTTTTTATCAAAGGAGCTGATGATTCTCTCCCCCAGGGTCTCATAAAGAGAGCTGTAGAGATTATCTTTGTGCAGATCATATGTGCTATTCATTTTTACCTCGGGCACCATTATCAGGTAAAAAAAAACAGGACTCCGGCTAAAGGGGGCATTTTTTGTGAAAAACCGTAATAACTATATGAAAGCAATATAAAAAGACAGTTCTCGAATAACAGCTTTTTTGTTTAAAAAACAATACAAAAGGTGTTTTCTAAGTCTATCCTAAGGAACAAAAGAAAATGCAATTTTTTATCAGACAAGTCCAAACTAATATAAAGTGACTTAAATAAAGATTACGCCTGTGTCAGTAAGATAGAATCAAACGTTTACGAAAAAAAATTAATAGTAATAGTTACTACTTTTGACAATATTAGGCAAATTAAATTTACAAAGTCATTTTTTTGTAACCATAGCTTGTATAATATATTATTATAAATTCAAATATAGTATTTTAGATTTTGTTATTTTTCAGTGCATTATTGAACAAACATAGTGCAGACTTATAAAAAAATGAAATAATTCTCTCAAACAACAAAAGTTTAATAAATAGGATAAGGCAATTTTTTAAAACTGAACTATTCTTAAAATGCAAGGTGGAAATATTTTGCTTTAACTTTTTTTGCTTTTTAAATTTTAAAGTTTCCACAGCAGTCAAACAAACATAAGTAGCTACTGGAGGTCGTTATGACTATAACCAACAGATTAATTTCTCCAGAACACATGCATTCTTCTGACTGGCATTTTGAGATTCCAAAGAAGAAAGTCCAGATCTCAGGTTTAGATGATGATCCTTTTGCAGATGATCAGTTCTTCCCTGATGATAACGTTAATGATAATGAGGACTACAGCTTCGTATTTGCTTTCTTCAGGAATCAGATAAGCTGGAGCGAATTTAAAGCTGAATTTGATAAGCTTAATATGACTCAGAAGATGAAGGCTCCATTCGTATTCTGCGGAGCAATGATTCAGGACTTTGGATACATTATCAGAGATATATTCTCAATTGCAGTCCCAATCATGTTACTTGCATGTTTAGGCTACGTCGCATGGTCGCTGATGCTACAGTATTTCTTCTGATATCTTCTAAGGGAGGATTAAAGATGCACGGGAAAGAGCGAAAGTTCTTTCCCGTTTGCATTTTTTGAATCTCTACTGCTGTTCTACAGGCTTGCCGTCATCACCAATCTGCATTGATTTTGCTGTTCCGAGATTGCTCTCTTCAGTCTTTTCTTCTGTTGCCATGATTGGTTTTCCATCTTCACCGATTGATGCGGCTCCACCACCAGGCTCAAATGGCTTGATTTCAGGCTCAGCTTCTTTTGTCTGCGGCTCACTTACAGGATCAATAGTGTCTTCAGGCACATCCGGTTCAGGTGTTAATCCGTCTGAGCCTTTCTTTGGCTTTACAGAGTAATCCTTAGGAGCAAGACCTTTAGGCTCTTTAGAAATATAATCAGGTAATAAAGCAACTGGTCCACGGTGATCTTTTGCAAGAGAACTTAAATTCCTGCAGTCATCAAGAACTGTTTTTGATATATCAAAAAAGCCTTCAAGTGGAATCTTATAGACTCGCGGATCGGTATTCTCTCCCTGAAGAACAGCAAATTTCAGACTACCGCCTTCAGATAGCTGCAAAAACAGATCAGAAAGTTTCTTTTCCTGAGCTGCAGTTAGCGGAGCAAATATGATCCTTGCAGGAGGAATGATTTCACCTCGCAGAGAATACTCCTGTCCGTTATCTACAATTACTCTTGCATATACAAATCCGCGCTCAAGATCGCGAATGCCTATGTCTAAAGTAGTCAGATCAAGTCCCAAGGCTGGAGTCTGACTCTGATACATACAGCCCACACGGAAAGTAAATTTTTTAGTTAATGACTGAACGACATTCAGAACTGCCTGTCTGTGTCGTATAGTTCTGTCCATCTGAAGAATCTTTGCAGGAGATCCTTTTGTAAAGACATAGTCAGAATCATCAGCAAGTCTCCAGATATATGAGGTTGACAGCTCCCATCCAGACTGCATTGCTGCATATGATGGAGTCATACACAGTGCAGGCAATAACAGAATACTTTTAAAAAATCTGGATCTGAACGTCATAATAATTTTAAACCTTATGTAAAAGGAGAATACCCTGGCTGTTTGCTTTATATGTATTTAAATCTTTTAGAGCCTGTATTCTAATATCGGTCATAGGCTCTGATATTTTCATTATAGATGATAGAAAGATCTTTTTATAAAAAAATGCAGAAATAACAATAAGAAAAAGAGAAGTAATACATTTTTATGAGGGAGCAATCGGTGGTTCTTTACATTTTTATAGGGAAAAGATCCTTATATATAAGTATAAAAACAACATATCTAAAAAAAATAAGATAACCTCAGCACGTATCGGAGAGAGTCTTGTTATAATTAAATCCAGTATAGAAAGGACTATTTTATGAAAGAAATTGCGTCATCAGAAAATATAGAAAAATTTATTCAGAACAATTGTATCTATATAGATAAAACTGAATATATCTATAATCTTATAAAAAAACATGAACGTGTATTTTTTTCTCGTCCTCGCCGCTTTGGTAAATCTCTAACTTTAAACACAATCGGAACCCTTTTTGAAAAAGGAGTTGAGCCTTACTTTAAAGGAACATGGATTTATGACAAGTGGACTCAGGATAAATATCCTGTCCTGCATCTGAGCTTTCTTAAATACTCAACAACAGATGTTGACGAGTTTAATTACAGTATATGCCAGACCATTCGAGATTTCGCAGCAAAATTAAATATAAAAAAATATACTGATGATTCAAAGCTAGATAATCTTTTAAGAAATCTTTTCACAGCTATGCCTGATGATTTGCAGATTGTTCTGCTTATTGACGAATATGACTGCCAGCTAACAGCAAATATAAATACTCCTAAGCTTTATGAAGATTTCAGAAATCTTATTCGCAAATTCTATGCTGTATTAAAAGGAGAAAAACATATTAAATTTCTTGCTGTAACAGGTGTAACCCGTCTTAAGGATGTATCAATCTTTTCTGTAGGATCAGATATAAAAGATTTAAGTTATGAGCATTCTTTCTCTCAGATGATCGGTTTCACAAGAGAAGAAATTAAGAGATTTTACATTGATTATTTAAAACTAGGTGCAGCTTTCGAGAATAAAAAAACTCCAGATTTAGTTACTGATTCTGAAATAGAATCTCTTTTGGACAGAATGGCTGAGCACTATGACAGCTATTGTTTTGACAACAAATTTCGAAACAAAGTTTTTTCCACCTACTCTGTAAACACATTCCTACAGACACTGGCTTCTGACAAAGAGGTCTTTTTTGGAGATTACTGGTACGATGTTGGCGGCATACCATCGATTCTTAGAAACTACATGGAATCTCACGAAATCGATCTTAAAAAATTCCAGACTTCAGAGATCGAAGTCATTTATGACGATTTCGTTAATCCAACCTCGCTACTGAATATCAATGAGAATGTTCTTATGTGTCAGACAGGATATCTGACACTAAAATCAGATATCAACCAGAATCGTTCTACATTGTTACTTGGATTTGCAAACAAAGAAGTATCAACTGCCCTGTGCAGACTTCTAGGACTAAAACTATTCTCAAAAGCCGTAGAAATTGTTACCTACAATAATGTTAATCTTTTAGAAACAAGCTCAGCTGATGAACTAATAGTTTTATTAAATAGTGTACTTTCAGCTGTTGTTTATGATAGAAATCAGGTTATACATGATGAACCATCTCTCAGAGCTATTATCCAGGTTTATCTGATGGGTAAAGGTGTTGATGTTAGAGCAGAGCAACACAACTTTAAAGGAAGAAGCGATATTCTTATAAATCTTGATAAAAGAAGAATTGTCCTTGAGCTGAAATACTCTGATGACGGTAATAACGTAGATTCTCTACTAGAGGAAGCCGTAAATCAGATTAGAGAGAAGGAATATGGTTCAGAATATCTAGAGGCAAGAGAGCTTGTTCAAATTGCATGTGTCTTTGATGGATCGAATGACAATAGAAAAATAGTCAGATATAAAATTGTGGATAAAGATATGGCCTGACCTTTAAAGACCAGACCATAAGAAGTTTTCTTTATTCCTTTCCTAGAGCTTTTGCGATCTTCTTGTCAGTGTTATAGCCATTCAATGCAAATACAGCCCAAATTGTAGCTGGCAGCCAGCCAATTAATGTGAGCTGCAGAATAAGGCATATAATGCCTGATAATGGTCTACCAATTGTAAAGAAGGTTAGCCATGGAAGGATTAAAGCGATAATTAAACGCATAATATTGTCCTAAAAAAAATAAAACAAAAAAACAGGAATGCTGGTCTGGTATAAAGCTTATTATCTCATTTTATAAGCGCTTTTCTATTCTTCAAATTATTACTTAATCGTCAAATAGAACAACTGGTTTGTTGAGATATGGCTTTTTAAGTTCCTCTAACTCTTTACGAATCTTCTCCGCATTGATTTTATCTGGTGAAGCAGAATAAAGAAAATCACTCAATTCTTCTGTTCTTAGTATTTCCCTTGGTTTAGGGGCATCAAATCGAAATCTATAGCAAATAAAAGAAGCAGTGGCTGATACTTCCTCAAGAAGAGAGTCTTTCTCCGTCAGAGAACTCATTGATAATCCTTATGTAAGATATGATTGCAGTATCAGTAGTGTATCAATTAAGACTTTAGCTAGACTTAGCAGCAATTCTATTTGCTAATTCTTTTCTAGGCTTTTATCTGTATTATCTCTAAATCAAACAAACATATAGTTCCCCGTAAATATATGGTTATATAGGAAAAAACAATGGATAAAGCACAGGAATTAAAGGCTCTTGCCAACTATAAGGAATTATTCGATCTTTATTTAAGACGACCAATGAACGCAGAAGAACAGCAAATCTTTAATGACTGTATCGATTGCAAAATCAGTTTTGAGGAATACAAAGAGAAGCTGATGCAGCTCATTATTGAGAAAGGAAAAAAACTGACCAACCTGTTCTCTGAAAACGAAGAAATGACTGAGAGAAAAGCAAGCGCTTCTTAAAAGAAAACAGAGTAAAGCTCAAACAGAGATTTTTCTTGAAGAATTAACGCAAAAAAAATCTTCCGATCCAAAGTAAGTTCCTTTCCGAGAACATTCTTCAAACCGGAAGATCTTTTCTAATTATCTACTGATATTCCCCGATTAGTACAGAATTCTGCACTTCAGAGTACCTTCGATGTTACGCAGTGAAGGAACAACATCCTGTGGCTTATCAGTATGAATATCCATAACAACATAACCGATATCAGCGGTAGTCTGCAGATACTGAGCAGCAACGTTGATATTTAGCTTGGCGAAGGTTTCGTTAATCTGACGCATTACACCAGGAACATTCTTGTGAACGTGAAGCAGTCTTGAAACCTCTGCTCTCTTGGTTGGAAGAGATACCTCTGGGAAGTTGACAGCGGTAAGTGTAGAACCGTTATCTGAATACAGAGCAAGCTTCTCTGATACCTCAGTACCGATGTTCTTCTGAGCTTCCTCAGTACCGGCACCGATGTGAGGGGTCAGAATTACGTTATCAAACTCACGTAGAGGAGTTACAAATTCCTCACCGTTCTTTGAAGGCTCCTTTGGATATACGTCAACAGCTGCACCTGCAACCTTACCTGAACGTAAAGCTTCACAAAGTGCTTCGATATCAACAACAGTTCCGCGTGATGCATTCAGGAAGCGAACACCATCCTTCATCTTGGCGAACTGAGCCTTTGAAATCATATTCTTGGTAGTTGGAAGCTCTGGAACGTGCAGAGTAACAATATCAGAATTCTCAAGTAACTCATCTAAGGTATTAACCTGCTTTGCATTACCAAGAACCATCTTATTTTCTACATCGTAGAAAATAACTGAAAGACCTAAAGCCTCAGCTAAAATACCAACCTGAGTTCCGATGTGACCATAGCCGATAATACCGATAGTCTTGCCGCGAGCCTCATGACAGCCGTTTGCTGCCTTGTTCCAGCCACCACGGTGTAGAAGAGCATTACGGGCAGGAATGTCACGTAACAGCTGCAGATATTCACCAGTAACAAGCTCAGCTACTGATCTGGTGTTTGAGAATGGAGCATTGAATACAGGAATACCCAAAGCTGCAGCAGCTTCAAGATCAACCTGATTTGTACCAATACAGTAACAGCCGATACCGATCAGTTTCTTTGCATGCTGCAGAACTTCAGCTGTTAAATGAGTACGAGATCGAATACCGATGAAGTGAACATTCTCGATAGCATCTAAAAGCTCCTGACCATCAAGAGCCTTTTTCTGATACTCAACATTTGTATATCCAGCTTTGTTTAATGCATCTACAGCACTTGGATCAACTCCCTCTAAAAGAAGGATCTTGATCTTTGATTTTTCTAAAGATAATGAAGGCTGCATGTTAACCTCTATGATACATACTTATTAAAACAAAATGCCCGTCAGATGGCGGGCACTAAATCACTTTGCTATTTCTTGTTGCGCTTTCTGCGCTCTAAAACGGCCTCATTCAACATCGCACAGATCTGCTCTGTATCATCAATTCCGATGCACGCATCTGTAATTGACTGACCGTATACAAGATTTCTTAAATCCTTTGGAAGATCCTGACGTCCCTCAACCAGGTTTGACTCAAGCATCAGACCAAAGATTCTGTTGTCGCCCGCAGCAATCTGGGCAGCAACATCACGAGAAACATCAACCTGCTTCTTGTACTGCTTGTTAGAATTTGAGTGAGAAGCATCAATCATAACCATTGGCTTCAGGCCAGCCTTCTCAAGAGCAAGACAGGTCTTCTCAACATCCTTTGAGCTGTAGTTAGGCTCTTTACCGCCACGTAAAATAACGTGACAGTCCTCATTGCCCTTGGTATGAACAATTGCTACATGTCCCATCTTGGTAACAGACATGAAAGTATGTTCATTTTCAGCAGCAATAGCAGCATCAATTGCAATCTTTACAGAGCCATCGGTTGCGTTCTTAAAGCCGATTGGGCATGACAGACCTGATGACAGCTGACGGTGCAGCTGAGACTCTGTGGTACGGGCACCGATAGCACCCCATGAAATAAAGTCATCGATGTACTGAACAGTGATAGGATCCAGGAACTCAGTAGCTGCTGGCATACCAAGACTGTTGATGTCACATAGAAGCTTACGGGCAATCTTTAAGCCCTGATTGATATCATGTGAATCATCGAGGGTTGGGTCATTGATCAGTCCCTTCCAGCCTACAGTGGTACGAGGCTTCTCAAAGTAAACTCTCATTACAACAACAAGCTGATCCTGATACTTCTGACGAAGTTTCATCAGTCTGTTTGCATAATCAAAAGCAGCTCTGGTGTCGTGTACAGAACAAGGTCCTGCAATCACAACTAGTCTGTCATCTACACCGTTGAAAATGTTGTGAATCTCTCTTCTTGTCTGGTCCACAACGTTATTTGTAAAATCTGTTGCCGGAAATTTCTCGATCACGGCAATTGGGGGAATTACCTGGTACATTTCGCTGATTCTCGTATCTACGATACCATGCCCCGCTTCATTAGGCGGGGTAAGGTTCAAATTCTTGTCAATAGTCATATAAACCGCCTAATTATCTAAAGTTATAAAATCGCCAATAATAATAGTTAAAAGAGTTCTTTAAAGCTGAAGAATTACTTTGCTTAAATATGCTACAAGGAGCACTCCCTTTTAAAAATATATTATTAGTATTCACGATTTTCATCCTAAAAGTTATTTATCAAATTATTACGTGGCAAACCTTACAATGCCACTCTCATAAAAGTCTGTAGTTCATTATAAATACGGTTTGAAATTTTATTCAAGTAAAATGGGGCTAAAACGGCTTTGAAAATTTTACTGCTCAGAATTTGTGCAATGCTCAATATATGTGCAGAAAATGCCTATTTTGACGGCACAAAGATTAAATATCAGTAAAAAAGAGAGTGTTTAATAAAATTTTAGAAAGGATAAAGACGAAAAAGGATGGTTCTGACAAGGCAGAACCATCCAAATATCAAAAGGAATATTAGATGTCAAGCACAAGAGTTACAGGACAGTGATCAGATCCCAAAACTTCATTCTCGATTCTTGCATCAACGATATTATTTTTAAGTTCATCAGAGACAAAGAAGTAATCAATTCTCCATCCGATGTTCTTTGATCTTGCAAAGGTCTTGTATGACCACCAGCTGTAGCAGTCAGGCTTATCACCATTTACCTGTCTGAAGGTATCTACGTATCCGGCATCTACCATTCTGTCTAAAAATGCACGCTCCAGTGGCAGGAAGCCGGTATTGGTCTCATTTGTCTTAGGTCTTGCCAGATCAATTGGCTTATGTGCAATATTGAAATCGCCACAGACAACAATTGGCTTATCCTCTCGCAGCTTCTGAGCATAATCAAAGAAGCAGTCAAAAAATCCCATCTTATAAGGAACACGCTTGAATTCACCGGTAGGTCTGCCCTTCTCGTTTAGAATTGCAGCTCCTCCGTTTGGGAAATAACCGTTGAAGAAATGGAACTTCTCAAACTCAAGATGAATGATTCTGCCCTCCCCCTGAAATTCAGGACTAGGGAGCTCATATTCAACAGACAGAGGTTTCAGCTTTGAGAATACAGCTGTACCTGAATAACCTTTCTTTACAGTTGATGAACAGAAAAAGCTCTCATAGCCAGGCTTTGTCTTAAGAGAATCATCAAGCTGATCTACACTGGCCTTGGTCTCCTGAAGACCAATCACGTCATAGGATGAATTACGGAACCAGTCAAAGCCTTCTTTGCCGGCAACAGCTCTAATGCCGTTTACATTCCATGAACTTAGGGTAATCTGCATATTAGTCCTTAACAATCTCGTCTATTCTGTTGTCGTTATCTCCGCCGATAGCAGTCATCAGTGCCATGGTGGATTTAAGGTTATTAAGCTTGGCCTCAAGGTAGGAAATCTTGGCATTTCTCATGGTGTCAGCTGAGGTCAAAAAGTCTGTCAGAGCAACCAGACCAGACTCGTATCTTACCTTGTAGCGCTCGTAGTTACGAACAGCAAGCTCATATGAATGCTTATAGGTCATAAGAGACTTCTGATAGTAGTCCACATTGGAGATATCATCGTAAACTTCCTGTACAGCCTTGACGTAATCAGCAACAAAGTTGATGCTTGCAAGATCGATATCCTTCATTGCGCTCTTCTTCTCTTTTGTAAGCTTATTGAAGTTCAGGAACGGGAAGGTAACTGATGAGCCGAGAGCACCAACCGGATTAGCAAGGAATCTTCCGATAGTACCTGAATCACCGGAGGTTATTCCTGCAGTCAGAGTAAAATCAGGGAAGAATGCCATCTTGGCCTCATTATAGTTGGCATATGCCTTTTTAAGGGTAGCCTCATCCTTCATCAGATCAGGACGTCTTGCCAGAAGCTCTGATGGAACTGATAAAGAGAACTCAGGTACCGAAGAATCATCAAGAGAAGCTATCTCAAAGTCATGATCTGCAGTTGAACCTAACATGGTTGCAAGTGCTGTTCTGGCCTTTTTAAGGTTGTTTCTGCGTGAATCCAGTGTTGCCTGAACCTTCAGATGATTGATATGTGCATCATCCACGTCTAAAGAATCAGCTGCACCGGCAGAGAATTTGTTCTGAACCAGAGCAAGACGCACCTGGGAATCCTTTAAATCCTGTTCGCCGATGGCTACCGCCTCTTTGGCATAGGCATACTGCCAGTAGGCTGCAGCCGTTGATTCAATCACGGTAAGTCTCATTGCAAGATAATCGTAAGCTGTTGCCTGATAGTTTGCAAAGGCGGCATCATCTGCAGCTTTAAGCTTTCCGAATAAATCCAGCTGATAGGATAAGGAGAAGCTGCCACTTGAACTCTTATGAGTGGAATCATGATAATCTAATGCTCTCTTTGCAGTTGAGCCTATGGATGCAGATGCTGTCGGATGATCGTTGGCGGCAACAATATCAACATTGATAAGAGCCTTCTCTACATTCACATATGCAGTTCTCATATCAAAGTTGTTTTTAAGAGCAACCGCCATCAGAGTATTGAGCTTTTCATCCTTAAACTGTTTCCAGTATTCAGCCTCAATAGGAGCGCCAACAAAACGGTAGGCATCATGATATGAGGCAACTGTCGGAAAAACCGGCGCTTTATAATCAGTAAAGAACAGACTGCATCCGCACAGGCATGCACTCATACATACAACAGAAAGCTTTTTTAACATTTACAGTCCTCTGAGGGTTTCTTCAAGATAGAGACGCCAGTCTGGCAGGTCTCTTCTGAAGGTGTTTGCAAACTTGTCTGAATTCATACGGGAATCGGCAGGACGTTTTGCCTTTGCCCCAAACTCCTCTGATGTGATTGGATGTACTTCAACATCATGGGAGAGCATTCCGATTTCACGTGCTTTATCTAAAATCACTCTGGCAAAATCGTTTCTTACAATTGAAGGATATCCGCAGTAGTTGTAAACACCAAAATCTGTACAGCTGTCGTTTAAAATGGAATCAGCAATATAGCAGATGTCGTCTGCTAAAGCTCTGGCGGGGGTAGGATTACCAAACTCGTCACAGACTACCTTAAGTGAATCTCTTGAGGCTGCAAGATTAGCCATAGCCTTTACAAAGTTCTTTCCGTAACGGCCGAAAATCCAGCTTGCTCTCAGGATTACAGCGCGAACACCGCTGTCTAAAATAAAACGTTCGCCAAAAAGCTTGGTCTTGCCGTAAACACAGCGTGTTCCAGTTCCTTCATTCTCTGTATGCAGACCTGTTTTACCATTGTCATAAACATAATCAGTTGAAATATGAATCAGAGGGATATCTCGTTCTTTACATTCCAAAGCCAGATTTTTAGGCCCCAGAGCATTAACTGCGTAGGCAGCCTTTTCCTCATCTTCAGCCTTATCAACTGCAGTGTATGCGGCACAGTTAATCACAAGAGAAATAGGAGTTGATTCAAACAGAGAGGAAACCTCATTTTCTGATGTGATATCAAGATCACTATGACCGCAGGCTATCACTTTGTAACCTAAGATAAGAAGTTTCTCACATACCTCAACGCCTACCTGACCTCTGGCACCTGTTACAAGAATCGGATTCATATAAAACAACCTATTTTTTAGCTTTTGAACTCTTGTTTTTTGACATTCGTTTTACAAGTGCCTCCACAACCTTATATGAGCTGTTGAACGAATCAACAGGAAGACACTCGTAAGGGCCATGACAGTTCAGACCTCCGGTGAAAATATTCGGAGTTGGAAGTCCCTGATTTGATAGATTTGAGCCGTCAGTTCCACCGCGAACACTCTTTAAAACAACCTTAACACCAGCATCTTTGTATGCCTTGGTACAGATATCCAGAATTTCCTGATTCTGCTTTAAGACCGCTTCCATATTTGCGTACTGGAATTGAAGATCCAGCTCTACTCTGCCCTGACCGTATTTGTTATTTAAAAAATCAACTGCTGATTTTACAAAATCAAGACGTTTTTTCATACCTTCATCAGTAAAATCACGAATGATCATTTTTATTCTGGAAGACTCAACCTCACCCTCAAAACCGTGAACATGGTAAAAGCCTTCCTTATCTCTGGTATTCTCAGGCTTCTCATCTCTTGGAAGCATGCCTATAAATTCAGTTGCCAGAGTAATAGCATTTACAAGATTTTTGTAGGCTACCGCAGTGTGTACTGAAGTTCCGTGGAATTTTACGATGGCGCCGTAAGCATTGAAGGTTGCAACATCAAGCTCACCTAACTCGGTTCCATCCACGGTTATAGCGTAATCACAGTCTATATTCTTTACATCAAGATACTTTGTGGATAGACCGATCTCCTCATCAACTGAAAAGATAATCTTAAGCGGACCGTGCTTTAGACTGCTGTCGGTTTTAAGATTTCTAAGGAGTAGCAGAAGACAGGCAATACCAGCCTTGTCATCAGCACCTAACAGCGTGGTACCGTCGGTCACAATGATATCCTCACCAATGTGAGAGGCAAGCTCAGGACAGAAAGACTGAGTAATGGTAAGACCATTATCAAGCTTAATTCCATCTCCACTGTATTTTCTGACAAGTCTTGGTTTTACATTGGCACCGCTGCAGTCAGGAGCTGTATCCATATGAGCTAAAAGACACAGAGATTTTGCCTTTTCACAGCCTTCTGATGCAGGAACCTTTACAGTTACAACTCCGTGCTCATCCTGTTTAGAATCATAGCCAAGCTCAGATATAGCGGATGAAAGATAGGCACCGAAACGAAGCTGCCCCACGGATGAAGGAACAGTCTTTGAACTTCCGTCTGCCTTGGTATCAAAGGATATCAGATCAGAAAAAATCTTAACTAAAGGATCAACTCCGCAAAGATTGTCAAAGTCCTTTGAATTTCCTGTCTGCATATATACTCCTTAATTTTTATTCACGAGCCAGCGCATCAATTGGATTCAGTCTTGCAGCCGAACGGGCTGGCATATAGCCAAACACAATTCCTATTATAGACGAAGTAATAACCGCAACAACAATAGAGGTCACAGAGAAGGACAAAGGAATTGCCGGCATCACAATTGAAAGCACAAAGCCAAGAATCATTGAGAAAATCACACCTAAAAGACCACCGATGATACATACGGTAATTGACTCAATGAGAAACTGAGTCATGATATCTGATCTTCTTGCACCGACTGCCACACGAATACCGATTTCGCGGGTTCTCTCTGTAACAGAAACCAGCATGATATTCATAACACCGATACCGCCTACCACAAGAGAAATAACTGCAATCGCTGAAATCAGTAGAGTAAAGGTTCCGGTGGTCTGAGAGATTGACTTCATAATAGTATCAGAGGACTGCAGGAAGAAATCCTTTCGTCCGTGTCTGGTCTTTAGAAGATTCGTAATTGAAGCCTCTGCAACAGCAGGAGAGAATCCATCCTTGGTTCTGACAATAATGGATGAAATATAGTTCTGCTTGATGATTCGGTTCATCAGAGTGGTATATGGAATATAGACATACAGATTGTCAGATGGTCTGAAGGCAACTTCCTTGTTAACCAGGACTCCAATAACAGTTATAGGTTTTCCTTTCACAAGAATTCTTTTGCCGATAGGATCTTCATATGGGAAGAAGGTCTTCTTGGTGTTGTAGTCAATGACACCAAACTGAGGAGACATCTCTGACTCATCCTTGGTGAACATTCTGCCCCTCTCTATCTCCATACCGTATACGCGGAAATAATCCTCACTGACACCATATACAGTAACACTTGCCTCAACATTCAGTCGGTTTACTGTGGATGATGTCTGGACAGTTGGCGAGGCTGAATCGCAGTATGGCTGACCTTTTAAGGCCTTAAGATCCTTGACACTTAAGGTTCTGACCTTACCTGAACGCATATCACCCATTTTCTCTCCGGGCATAATGGTAATGGTGTTGGTTCCCATTGAGGAGATATTTTCAATAACCTTATCCGAAGCACCTCTTGCAAGAGCTACCACGCAGACCACCGACATAATACCGATGATGATACCCAGCATTGTCAGAAGAGTACGCATACGATTGGAAATCATAGCTCTGATTGCCATTACGTAAGCTTCACGGAAACGGTCAAAATAGGCATGGAAGGAGTTAATCTCATCGCCATAAGATATCTCCTTATTCTCAGCCACATCCTGATGATCAGATACAGACTCATTGATACTGTCTGACTCAACGTTACCGTCCTTAATCGTAATCACACGATGAGCATGAGCTGCAATCTTAGGATCATGAGTAACAAGTATGACGGTATGTCCCTGTGCATTTAACGAGGTCAGAATATCCATAACCTCAGCACCTGACTTGGAATCAAGAGCACCGGTTGGCTCGTCAGCAAGAATAATCTGTCCGCCATTCATAAGAGCACGTGCAATGGAAACACGCTGCTGCTGACCACCAGAAAGCTGGGATGGCTTATTAAGAGTCTTATCCTCAAGACCAAGTCTGGTTAAGAGTTCAACTGATTTTTTAGAACGTGAATCTTCCTTGATACCGGCATATATGGATGGTACCTGTACATTCTCCTGGGCATTCAGATGACCTAGAAGATGATAACGCTGGAAGATGAAGCCAAAGAAGTCTCGACGCAGAGCTGCAAGTTCATCCGGCAGCATATTGAAGGTATCATTGCCGTCTACCTGATAGCTTCCGGTAGTTGGAGTATCAAGACAGCCTATGATATTCATGAGAGTGGACTTGCCTGAGCCTGAAGGTCCAACAATGGCAACAAGCTCTCCACGGTTTATGGTAAGGTTGATGCCGTGAAGTACTTCAACCTTGGCTACTCCACTACCATAGGATTTGGTAATATTCTCAAGTTTCAGAATAGGCTGTGCCATTAGAATGGACCTCTTCTGCGTCTGCCGTTCTCAGCAGCTGCAGCTTCCGCTGTTTTAACATCATCACCGATTACAACCCTGTCATCTGAAGTAAGACCGGAGAGAACTTCAATATACTGATCATCCTTAAGACCGGTCTTAATAGTCTTTTCAACCACGCGATCAGCTCCTTCTAAAACATATACAGTTGCAACATCTTCTTTAGAGGAACGAAGTGTTGATAGAGGCAGAGCCAGAGCCCCCTTCTTGTCGGCAATATCAATTACCACATCCGCTGTCATATCAATACGCAGGGTTCTATCCTTATTCTCAGTCAGAATATTTGAGTTGTAGTAAATCGCAGTTGAGGAGCTAGATGAACTTGAAGAGCTTGATGAAGTTGACGTACTTGATGACTCATAGCTTGAAGGAGCAGGAGCGATTGACTCTAAGGTTCCTTTAAAGGTTCTGTATGGAAGTCCTAGAATTGTAAAGGTACACTCCATGCCAGGCTTGACATTGACCACATCAGCCTCAGATATTTCGGTTTCAACCTTCATGGTATCAAGATTAGCCAGTCGCAGAATAGTAGGTGTAGTCTGATTGGCGTTAACGGTCTGTCCCTCAGATACCACCGTTGCATATACGGTTCCATCCATAGGAGCTAAAATCTTGGTATAACCAAGGTTGGTTACAGCTTCATCCACAGAAAGCTGAGCCTTTTCCTTCTGAGCCTTAAGCTCATCTAAAGCAGCCTTAGCCATATCATAGTTTGCAAGCGCAGCTTCGGCATCCTGCTTTGAGGTTGCATCCATCTTTACAAGACGTTTCTGACGGGAATTTTCTAAGGAAAGCTTTTTAAGCTCAGCATTCTTTGATGCAATCTGAGCGTCGATAATATCTACTGATGCCTTTGCAGTCTTAAGTGAAGTCTCTAAAATCTTAGGGTCGATTTCACACAGTAAATCACCTGCTTTAACCTCGTCTCCGGTTTTGACATACAGTTTGATAACCTGGCCTGAAACCTGAGCACCAACATCAACCATGGTAGAGCCCTCAATGGTTCCTGTAGCATAAACCTTTTTAGAAATATCTCGTATCTGAGCTGAAGTTGTCATGTAGGTTACTGTTGATTTTGAACAGGAAGTGAATACAAAATAACCACCGACAAGAATCAGAACTGATGCAACAATAGCGTTTCTTTTAAGATTTCTTGAATTTTTTATGGATTTGAGAGCAATCATATGAAACCGTTATTTAACCGAAAAATGTGAGATAATGTCGCTGAATATATGGACATTCACTTAGTGCAAACTTAGCTACCATAATATATTATTCGATAGAATTAACTAACAAACTTTTTTTTGATTTTTGATTGTATTAACTAACTAATTTAAGGCAATTTATGACCGATTCATCTTCAAAAGCTGTAGTAAAACTCAACGCTGACAGACAGAAATCTCTACTACGTCATCACCCATGGGTTTTCTCAAAAGCAATTCAGTCTGTTACTGGTGATCCTAAGAACGGCGAACCTGTAACCATAGTGGATGATAAGGAGAACTTTCTGGCGTACGGTCTATACAGTCCTCGCTCTCAGATCCGAGTCAGAGCACTGTCATTTGATGAGAACACAAAAATCAGCGAAGAACTGATTCATGATCGTATTGTTCAGGCAAATCAGTTAAGAGCAAGAGTTTTTGCACGAGGCAATGACGGCGTACGACTGGTCTCATCAGAAGGAGATCTGCTGCCAGGTCTTATTGCCGATAAATACAACGAATACATTGTTATCTCTATTTCATCATGCGGTATGGAATACTACAAGGATGTAATCGTCTCTACTCTGCATGAACTGTATCCAGAATGTTCAATCTATGAAAGATCTGATACCAAATCAAGAACCAAGGAAGGTCTTGAGGAGCATAAAGGTGTCATTTTAGGAAAAGAGCCTGAAGATACCATTTATGTAAAAGAAGAAGGTCAGGTTTATATTCCTGTAGACATCAAGAACGGTCACAAGACCGGAGCATATCTTGATCAGAGACTGAGCAGAATCAAGGTTGGTTCACTATCAAAGAACGCTTCTGTTCTAAACTGCTTCTCCTATACCGGTGGCTTTGGTCTATGGGCACTTAAGGGTGGAGCATCAAAGATAGAGAATGTTGATGTATCGGAGCATGCACTGAATGCCGCCAAGACAGGTGTTGCCTTTAACCATCTTGACCCTGGTCGCTGCAAGTTTTTAAAGAAAGATGTATTCGCCTACCTCCGTGAGCAGGTTGAAAAAGGCACCAAGTATGATCTTGTTGTGCTTGATCCTCCAAAGTTTGCTGAGTCTGCAGCAAATCTTAAGAAAGCATGCAGAGGATATCAGGATATCAATCGTCTTGGTCTGATGCTAGTTAAGAAGGGAGGACATCTTCTGACCTTCTCATGTTCAGGTCTAGTAGATCCTGCCCTGTTCCAGAAGATTGTTGCCGATGCTGCTTTAGATGCTAAGGTTGACGGCAGAGTTGTAGGAACTCTTCGTCAGGATGAGGATCATGTTGTATCTCTGCCATGTCCTGAGACCTTCTACCTAAAAGGTCTTGATATCGCAGTAATGTAGAAGATCAAAAACAATAAGGAGTTTACCGTGATTGATTACAAGACAGTTTTCGTTTCACCTTTCATGCAGAACTGCAGAATCTTCTACAACGAGGAAACTTTAGAGGCCTGTGTAATTGATCCTGGTGACAATGCCGACAGAATTATGGGAGAGATTAAGGATAGAGATTTTACCTTAAAGGCTATTCTTATCACTCATATGCATCTTGATCATGTCGGCGGCGTTCATGATCTGCTTTCTATGCAAAAGGTTCCTGTATATGGAAGTGCAATTGAAGACAGACCTTTATATGAGACACTTGATAATCAGGCAATTGCCTTTGGACTTGATAAAACAGAGTTATTTGATACTCAGTGGGTTACAGACGGACAGATACTTGAACCAATTACCGGTCTTAAATTCAAGGTAATAACCACTCCTGGTCATACTCCAGGTGGTGTCTGCTACTATTGTGAAGAAAAGAAACTTCTTATTAGCGGAGATACTCTATTTGCGGGATCAATCGGCAGAACCGACTTTCCTTTAGGAGATTTTGATGATCTGATTGATTCAATTAAAAACAAGCTTTACAAGCTTCCACCTCAGACTGACGTACTGTCAGGTCACGGACCAAACAGTACCATCGCAGATGAGATTGAAGGAAATCCTTATACTGTCTGATTATTTAAACAGATCAGACAGATCTTCTTTACTAATAAGAAACTTATTCTCATGAAGTTTTTATCGGTGTAATATCCGGTATATCGAATCTATATCTTATTGCACTTACAAAATACCATAATACAAATACACCTGTATTACATTTGTATTGTATATTCTATATAAATACTATAATTATTAATACAAAGAAGATAATCTCACAAAGGAGAATTGATGATGGCTACTTTACAAGTAAGAATTGACGACGACTTAAAGAAAAGCTCTGATTCTTTATTTGCAGGACTAGGATTAGACACTCCAACCGCTATAAGAATTTTCCTGACAATGGCACAGGAACATAATGGATTTCCTTTCAGCATAGCTCACAGAAGAGAACAATCAGAATCAAAACAAGCTATGGAAGATGCAAGAAATCATACTAACCTCTATGGACCTTATCACTCAGCAAAAGATGCAGTAAATGCAATGCTTGAGGATTAGCATGTATACAATTTATTTCACAAAAAAAATGAAAAAAGATCTAAAGCTGATGAAAAAACGAGGCAAAGACATCTCAATGCTTACAGATGTTCTAGATATACTTTAATGTGGACAGAAACTTGCTGAACGATACCGAGACCATCAGCTTTCAGGAGACAAAGCCGATTTCAGAGAATGCCACATTGAACCAGATTGGTTACTTATCTACAGAATTGAAAAAGACAAACTGATTCTCACCGCTACAGAAACCGGTACTCATGCTGATTTATTCGGTATGTAGTTATTTGAAAAGGTCTGACAGCTCTTCTTTAGACAGAGGATCTAAACCTCTGTACTTTCTTTCCTGATTGATCAGATTCTCTTCAACATCCTCAAGATCAATTCTCAGGAAATATCCCTTGGTAGCCAGTGCTTCTTCAAGATCTTCAACCTTTACCTTAGGCAGTGATTTATGCTTTGATAAGGCAAACATCATTACAAACTCAGGTACTCCAAATGCATCAAGAAGTCCTGCTGGTATATGGGCAAAGACATCCTTCTCTTTTAAATAAAGGTAACGTCCCTGCTTATTTCTGCTTTTGTATACAAATACCAGTCTATCTGCCATTTTTTCATCCTAAAATCATTGCGTAAATAGAATTTGCTAGGCTATTTTAGCTCTTACCATCATCAAAGAATAGCCTAGAAGATTTTTACCTTTCCACTTTGTTCTGTCAAACCTGTTTGGATCAGACATCGAAAGTCCAATACCCCATACAAGATCTCTTACAGCACACTCTGCCAGAACAGCATCACCGGTTGCAAGAAGATAATCTTTTAAAGAGGCATTCTGCTGGAATTTTGCAAGAAGGCCTTCATAGACAATAATCTGCCTAACTCCGTTCCAATAGTTCTCATCAAAATTATGAACTAGACGACCTAGTTTCTTAATTTCAGCAACATTAGAGGAGGACATAATTCTATCTGCAATCTCAGTATCGCAAAAGCATTCTGCCTTTTTAAGCATCATATACTGTTCCATCGAAGAGAAAGTACGATCTTCAATGGTAAAATTAGACAGATACCAGTTGCTGAAGACTCCGTTTTCCTCATCTGGATTATGAAAACATACAACCGACATTAAAGAGCACCTACCTTCTTTATAGCAAGTTCCAGATCCTAATCAAGAATGACTTTTGACATTTCCCAATTATCCGTTAAGGAAAAGACTCAATAAAAACTGCTAATAACTATACATTATCTATATAGTTTTTTCTTTACTACTTTATCACGACAATTGAAATTAATTCTTTGAAATCACAAAAAAAACGCCGTCAATGATCTTACTCACTGACAGCGTTCATAGAAAAGGTAATTAAAGATTATCTCTGATGACAGAAGCTCTGAGCCTTTTCTCTCTTAAGACGGGCATGTTCCCATGAAGCTAAGGCATCATCAGTTGGTTCTTCATCTAAACTTCTCAGATACTCAGCCTCATTACCCCATGAATAAATACCATCTGTAGAAGGTAAAACTGATGGAGAGAATTCAGGATCCTTAATACCTAGGGACTGCTGGAGTCTGTAATCCTTTAATGCAATGAATACAAACTTGGAAAGCTTAACAATTGCATAAAGATTGGTAATGGTTAACAGAGCCATAAATAAGTCTGCAAGATCCCAAACAAGAGAGAGACTTGCGTAAGAACCAAAGAACACCATGGCAACAACAAAAATTCTGAATATGCTCATGATGAATAGATTTTTGGTCAGAAACTGAATATTAACCTCACCATAGTAATAGTTACCGATAATTGAGCTGAAAGCAAACAGCACAATGGTAAAGGTCATAAAGTATCCTGCCCATGCACCAAGCTGAGATGTTAGAGATGACTGAATCAGATTGATACCAGTTAAGTCTCCACCAATTTCATACTGATTTGACAGCAGAACAATTGCTGCAGATGCTGTACAGATAACCAGAGTATCGATGAAAACACCGAAAGCCTGAATCAGGCCCTGCTTTACAGGATGGGAAGTTGTTGCACATGCAGCTGCATTTGGAACAGAACCCTCACCAGCCTCATTTGAGAATAAACCTCTCTTAACACCTGTCAGAATTGCAGCACCAAAACCGCCAGCAACAGCCTGCTGAGGATGGAATGCATCGTGAACAATCAGATACAGCATATCAGGCACAGCAGAAATGTTCATGCAGATAATTACAATAGCGATCAGGAGGTACAGAATTGCCATAATTGGAACCATAAACTCTGTAACTCTTGCAATTCTCTGAACACCGCCGAAAATAACCATTGAAACAAGGATACATAAAACCAGACCGGTGATGTAGTTAGCATAGCCATCAAGTGATGACTCAAGGTCAAAGGCAACAACAATTGCACTGGTAATGGTATTTGACTGAACTGAGTTATAGGTCAGAGAGAAAGTAATACTGATTAAAACTGCGAAGATTGCAGCAACAAAAGGCTGACGTAAAGCATTCTTAATGTAGTATGCCGGACCGCCATGATATCCGCCGACACTGAAAGGAACCTTATAAATCTGAGCCAGAGTACTCTCGACAAAACCGGTTGCACTTCCGATTAAGGCAATCACCCACATCCAGAAAATAGCTCCTGGACCGCCAAGAGTAATTGCAATAGCAATACCAGCAATATTACCAACACCTACACGTGATGCGGTACTGATACAGAATGCCTGAAATGAACTTACCTCTTTACCTTTCTTTTTCTGTCCGGTAATACCGTGCTTTAAAACACGCATCATCTCAAAGAAATACTTGATCTGAACTATTCCAGAACTGAAGGTAAAATATAGACCAATGGCAATCAATAGAGTTATGACAATATATGTCCATAAAAATCCACTGACATCATTAACCAATGAATTCAATATATCTAGCATGTTTAAATCTCTTTGTAATTATAGTTAGCAGTTAACTGCGATAGTTTACCACCAACTTTTTGTTTATTTAATTTTCACAAAAAATAGGCATTTTCTGCCCATTTTGGTGAGAAAAAAATTTTGAAAATAAAAAAATGTTTAATTGAATTTTCAAAAATCCGACCTAACTATTATTTTTTGTATTCCGTAATATAAAAAATAAGTTTCTCCCCGTCATAAACAATACATTTTTTGACCATTATGGTAAGATAGTTTTTTGATAAGGAATAATAGATAAATAAGGCAGGTAAATGGACTCTTTTGCAGATACTGGCGACACAAACATGGGCGCTAGCATTTCAAGAACAGGATATTCTTTTAACACTATTGAAATGCACAAAGGAACTGTAGAAGAACTTACCGAACTGTTAGAGCAGAAGGTTTTACCCCGTGCAGAAATTTATCGTAATTCTCCAGTTGTTATTGATGCAGCGAATATCGACTATCTTAAGGATCTTGATTTCGAGCTTTTATCCTCAACCTGCAAGAATTACGGACTGTTTCTGATCGGTATTTCAGGAATTCTGACAGAAGACCGAGCCAAAACATTAATAGAAAGGAACATTCCTATAGTTAACTCTACTAAGTTCGCAAGAATGCGTGAAGAGAATTTCAAGCCTAGAGTTATCACTAAAACTGTGGAAGTAAAGGTTCCTGTACATATTCCTGAGCCTTATGAAGTAAAGGTCCCATATGAGGTCCGAGTCACTGAGCCAATGATGGTGGTATCCCACTCTCTCCGTTCAGGTGAATGCATAAGTGCTCCTGATACTTCAGTTTTGATTTTAGGTAATGTGGCTAGAACAGCCAGAATTATTGCAAGCCATAATGTGTTTGTATTTGGAGATATGCATGGTGAAGTCTACGCAGGTTCTCCAAAGGATAAGGATACAGATGGTTATGAGAAAGGCATAATTTACGTCAGTGGCGTATTCCAGCCTACTCTGGTTGCAATCGCTGGTAATTATCAGACAGCTGATGATATGGAGAATAACCAGTCCTTAAAATCATTATATGGAGAAGATAGTTCAGTAATAGTTTCACTAAACGGCAGAAGTTTAAACTACTGCCACGTAAAAGACGTACAAACAATTCAATCGAGATTCTAACAAGGATTAAAAAAATATGGCAGATCAAATCGTTAAGAAAGAAGATGACGCTGAAAAGAAAGTTGAAGAAGTTTTAGCGGCAAATGATTCTGAAAAGGAAGAGGCTAAGGTAGAAGAGACCAAAGCTGAAGAAAAGAAGGAAGCAAAACCAGCTATCAGCAAAGAGCCTTTCAAGAATTTACACGTTATCGTTGTTACCTCAGGTAAGGGCGGTGTAGGTAAAACCACTTCATCAGCAGCTATTGCAACCGGTCTTGCACAGAAAGGTCACAAGACTGCAGTTCTAGACTTCGACGTAGGTTTAAGAAATCTTGACCTGATCATGGGCTGCGAGCGTCGCGTTGTTTATGATTTCATCAACGTAATTCAGGATGAAGCTAAGTTAAATCAGGCTCTAATCAAAGACCGTCACGTAGAGAATCTGTTCGTTCTGCCTGCTTCACAGACCAAAGACAAGGATGCTCTGACTCTTGAGGGTGTTGAGAAGGTATTCCGTGAGCTTGACAGCATGAACTTCGAATACGTTGTCTGTGATTCTCCTGCAGGTATCGAAACCGGAGCTCTAATGGCTCTGTACTTTGCAGATGAAGCAATCGTAACCACCAACCCAGAAGTATCATCAGTTCGTGACTCAGACCGTATCATCGGTATTCTTAATGCAAAATCACGCAGATCAGAACTTGAAATGGAACCAGTTGCAGCAAAATTACTGTTAACCCGTTATGTTCCAAGCAGAGTTAAGAGATCTGAAATGCTATCTGTAGAAGATGTTCAGGAACTTTTAACTATTCCTCTATTAGGTGTTATCCCTGAGTCAGAGGATGTTCTAAAGGCATCTAACTCTGGTAACCCAATCATTCTGAACGAGGCTTCAGACGCAGGTAAGGCTTACGGTGATGCCGTTGAAAGACTTCTTGGCAATGAAGTTCCTTTAAGATTTGTTACAGAGAAGAAAGGTATTTTCGCAAAAATCTTTAAAAAATAATAAATAAGGAGATAGCATGTCATTATTAAAGGCAATCTCCGATGCCATTTTCGGAGACAAGAATGAGAGCTCAGCTGAATCAGCAAAACAGCGTTTAAGTGTTGTTCTGATCAGCGACAGAGCAGGCAGAGACACTCCTGATTACATGCCTAAACTAAGACAGGAAATTTTCGAAGTACTAAAGAAGTACATCAAAATTGACTCTGAACAGGATGTAGAATTCAACATTGCTAATAAAGACAACACTTCCATTATGGAAATGTCTGTTTCTCTAAAGAGAGATTAGCTCAAGATAAGACGTCCTCCTTTGAGGACGTTTTTTATGGGCGAGAATATTTTTTTCGCTCCCATCTAATTTTTTTCTATAAGAAATGTTCTATAACTGCCAGCAGACTTGTTAAAACAAGAGCGGGTAAGATTCTTTAATCGGAACAATAAAAATGAAATACACAAATCTAATAGCTTCAGCTTTAGTAGGCTGTGCACTTCTTTCATCATGTGCTCAGACTACAAAATCAATGTTTGGTGAGGATAGAAATCAGTTCATGCTGGTTTCAGAGCAGACAATTAACGCTCAGTCAGCTGAAGAGTACAAAAAAGTAATTGCAGATGCCAAGAGCCAAAATAAACTTGATACCACTTCAAACTACTCAAAAAGAGTAAACAGCATTTCCAAAAAGCTTATCAAGGTTGCTCCTTCCCTAAGAGAAGACTGCAGCAGCTGGCAGTGGGAAGTAAACACCATCAAAGACAACACTGTTAATGCCTGGTGTATGCCTGGCGGCAAAATTGTCGTTTATACAGGTCTTATCAAAGAGCTAAGCCTGACAGATGATGAGATGGCAGCTATTATTGGACACGAAATCTCTCATGCTCTAAAGGAGCACTCTAGAGAAGCAATGAGTAAAGCAATGGTACAGTCAGGTGTTACCTCTGTTGCAGGTCTGTTTGGAGTAAGCTCAACTATTACCGATTCAGCAAATGCTGTTTACAATGCTACAGTTGCCCTACCATTCTCTCGTGATCAGGAAAGCGAGGCTGACAAATACGGACTTGAGCTGATGTATAAGGCAGGCTTCAATCCTCAGGGTGCAGTCAGCGTTATGAAGAAGATGGATGCTTATGAAAAGAAGGTAACCGCAGCATCAGGTGCAGGTAATTCAAAGGCAACATCTTTGCTAAATTCAATAACCAGCACTCACCCTACATCAGAGAAGAGATACAAGGATCTTCAGGCTTTAATCGACAAGTACGGTCTAAAATCTGAAATCTAAGTAGAAAGGCTCATCATATCCGAGAGTATTGCTCTCGGATATTAGAATTAGGCTTGAATTGAATCGATAACGATGACATCGCCATCATCGAATTTATCAGCGTGAGACTTGTAGCGCTCAAGAATATAGTCAACAGCATCAGTTGTACATTTGCTTAGTGAAGATATAAGCTGTGAACCAGACTGATTTTTCTCCTTAATCTGATTTACATTTTCAATAAACTCATATCCACGTTTATCAACCTTAAAATTCTTCGCATCAAATCTAACTTTGACACTGGTTTCAGCCCCATCCATCTTCACACGGTATAAATCTATATCAATACCTTCGACAAATCTGGAATGGGAAATAATCTCCAGAAGCAGGATCAGATAAGCTTTTGCCTTGTTTCTGATTTCAGCTTCAGAATTTGTATCCAGAATAACGAATCTTAATTTTTCCTCGAAGCATTTCTGAATATACTCGTAAATTGAAGCATCACGAGGAACTTTATGTTCGATTACATCAGACAAAAACTCATACACAACCATTGTCATGATTGGTGAAAGATTAGATTCTACAAGCAAATCCTTAAGCTGAGCTGCACATTCATAAGGATTGTATGCTGAATCATCTGCGGGTTTCCTACGATTTTTAAGCATATATATTCCTTTGTCTATATCTCTCTTATAGTTGAAAAACTTAAATTATGATGGATAAATAAACCGAAACTACGGCAATAAGCACAACTACAGATAAAGACATTTTACAAAGAGCAGCAATGATCGCAAAAATTGCTCCAATATAACCAGCATACTGATTATTTTCGACGCAGTAGAAAATACCGGGAAACACTAAAGCAGTAAGAGCGGTGTATGGAACAAGATCAAGAACACGCTGCCAGTATGAGCTTAAAGAAAGCTTAGATATAAACAGTGCTGGTATAGCTCTGATTGGATAGGTAACCAGAAAAGATATAAGAATAATATAAAGGTAGTAATTACTATCCATTTAAATTCTCCTGACTCTTTACTTCAGACATCTCTTTAGCTGCAGATTTTTTATTATCCATAAATAAGGCGCCAACCAGAGAACTGCAGACAATTGTTACAAGAATAGCCCAGCAGGCATTCATAAATAAAGTAAGAACAATATTCATTACAGCTGCACTGACGATTATCAGCATCAGTTTAAAGTCAACCTTTGCAGGTGGAACAATAATCGCTATGAAAAGCGCATATAAAGCCACATTCATAGCATTAACAAGATCAACCGGCAGATAGTCATTAGCAGTCGCGCCAATTACAGCTCCCAGAATCCACGAGAACCATGATGTCAGAACCAGACCTGATAAATATGACAGCCTTACCAGTTCCTTTGGCGCTGTTGTAAATATGGCAAAAGGCTCATCTGTAACATAGTGAGCGAAAACAGCTCTTGATAGATTAGAGAGCTTTTCAAATCTTGAGAATATACAGGTACTCATAATGAAATATCTGAAATTCAGCAAAAACAGGCCTAAGGCAATTGCGATTAGAGAGGAGTGCTCCTTTGCCATGGTTACAGCAAAGAACTGTCCAGAGCCGCTGTAGCTGAAGACTGACATTAGAATAGTTTGAAACTGGGTATAGCCAGACTGCATAGCCATTACTGCATAAGCAGTACCAACTGAGATGTATCCAAGGCAAATTGGAATGGAATGTCTAGCCCCTAACAAAAAAAGTTGTTTATTGTTCAATTCAGGTTCCACTTTTTGTTCATTCTGCTCTTTTTAGGTGCCATTATGCACTATTATGGACATAATGTATATTACAATTGATAAAGATCTTAAGTCTTTTTAATATGTATGTATGCAAGTTTTTTTCGATAACAAATTTTGGATACATAATAATATATGGAAAATTTAGATATAGCAAAGTTTGGTGGAACTTCTGTAGGAAATTTTGAAGCAATGTCTTCAAGCTACAAGGTTGTCATCGGCAATAAAAAATCACGCGTTGTCGTAGTGAGCGCATGTGCAGGCGTTACCAATCTTCTTGTTGAGCTTGCATCAGGAAAATGCAACAACGAAAGAGTTGAAGAGATCATCGCAAAACTTCGCAGTATCCATGAAGATATTATTTCACATTTAGACAATCAAGATGAACTTAGGGAGTTCGTAGAAGGACACATTAAGGAGATTAGAGAACAGACTGCTCAGGCTGCAAAACAGACATCAGATCAGTTAACCGACAGTCTTGTTTCTCACGGTGAGTTAATGTCATCTTACCTGTTCGTCGCCCTATTCAAGCACTTCGGAACTGACGCAACATGGTTCGATGTTAGAGAGGTAATGAGAACTGACTCCAAGTTCAGCAGAGCAAAACCTCTGACAGATGATATCCGTGTATTAACCCGCGATAAGCTGATGCCTTTAATCAGTGACTCAACTGTTATTATCACTCAGGGCTTTATCGGTTCTAATATCATCGGTGAGACCACAACTCTAGGTAGAGGCGGCTCCGATTACTCCGCAGCCCTACTTGGTGATGCTCTTGGTGTTGCTACCATCTCAATCTGGACTGATGTTCCAGGTGTATTCACCACCGATCCTCGCATCGTAAAAAATGCACGCCCTATTCCAGAGCTTACTTATATTGAAGCTGCTGAAATGGCAAATTTCGGTGCAAAAGTTCTGCATCCTTCAACAATGCTACCTGCTGTTGAGAAGAAGATCCCTATTTTTGTAGGTTCATCACGTGAACCAGAAAAAGGCGGTACCTGGGTTAGATATGAGACTGAGTCTCAGCCTAACTTCAGAGCTCTGGCACTAAGAAAGAATCAGACTCTGATTATTCTTTCTTCTCCTGTTATGGTTGGTGCAACTGGTTTCTTGGCAAATGTATTCGCAGTATTTGCAAAATACAATCATTCAATTGATCTGGTTTCAACATCAGAAATTTCAATTGCTGTTACTATTGACGGCGGAACCAGCACCTCAGGTTCTGCACAGATTAGTGAAAACATGCTAAATGAATTACGTCAATTCTGCCATGTTAAGGTTGAAACAGGATTGCCACTTATTGCCATCATTGGCAATAAGATGTCCGAGAATGCAGGTGTTATTACCAAAGCGTTTGACTCTATCAAGTCTTTCTCTGTAAGAATGATCTGCTACGGCGCATCAAAGCATAACCTATGCTTCCTGCTTAAGGACGGCGATACCTCAGATGCCCTAGTCGCATTACATGAGCAGTTATTAGAAGACTAAATACTTCTGGCATAACTATTGCAAAGCTTTTCTCTCAAAGAGAAAAGCTTTTTTTTATTTCAGATATAAAGATCTCACATATAAATGCCGTTAAGTAGAGAGAGAGGGATTAACCTATAATAATTTTATAGGGATAAAGAGGTTAGAGATTATGGCTTCAATAGTAACAAATGCAGGTACAGGTTCAGGAAATGATTTTGAATCAATCATTTCTGCAATGGTTTCATCCAGAAAAAATCTACTCAATAAAAGAGTAACTGTTAAAAAGGCTGAAGTAGAAATCGAGCAGCAAGGTGTTTCAAAGCTGACTTCTGCGCTTAAGTCTTTCAAATCTACTATTGATAATTCTAAAGGTATTGATGTATTAAATACCCACAAGATTACAACCTCTCAATCCTCTAACTATACTGCATTTTCTATTACTGCAAAATCAGACTGCTCAAATACCAGCATGTCTGTAGCTGTTAATCAGCTTGCAAAAGCCGAGTCTATTTCAACAAAAATCGCTACAAAATCTACAAAAGAAAATGGCGAAGAAACTGTTTTTAATAACTCATTTGAAGCAGGAACCTTAACCATCAGCCTTGGCCAGGATGATGAGGGTAACGAGCGTTCATTTGAAGTTGAGATCTCTGAAGGCGATACCTTAGAACTTATCCGTAGAAGAATCAACACCAGTAAAGATAACTCCTATGGTGTTAGCTGTAATGTTATTAAGACATCTGATGGATACTCTTTCTCTCTTGTAGCTGGAGAAACTGGTCTTGATACTCAGAACCTTTCAATCTCTGTATCAAACGCCAGTGGCACTGAGGGCAAGGATTCATTAAGTCTTCTAGCAGTTAACCACTCAGACACAGAAAGCAGTGATAGTAATGGCAAATTTACGTCAAATGGTAATACCTGGACATATTCTTCAGGACAGGATGCAGTTATTACAGTAGACGGTAATAGGCTTACCTCACATACAAATGAATTTAAGGATCAGATTGCAGGTGTTGAGATTGTAGCTCAGAGAGAATCCGAGAAAGAAACAGTAAATGGTGAAGAAGGATCAAAATCATATCAGGTAGATATTACCTCAGATGATTCAGCTGCAGCAGCAAAGATTCAGTCATTTGTAAATGCCTACAACAGTCTGATGTCTACACTGAATACCCTTACACAAAGAAATACCTATACAGATGGTAAGAACAACTACGACGGTGGTGACCTTGCAGGTGATTCACAGGTAAAGGCTCTACAGAATAATCTGATTTCTCTTGTTACAAGAGGTAGTGCTGACGAAAGCGGACTTGATTACTATTCATGCGGACTTGAGTATAACAAGGACGGAACTCTGTCATTAGACACAGAAAAATTCAGCAAAGCATTAAATGACAATATTAATGCAGTAGAGAGACTGTTCACCGATAGTGATGGTCTGATTGACAAGATATCTGATCAGGTTTATGAGTATACAAAATTCGGTGGACTACTCACAGATAGAGAAACTGAGCTTAAGAGTCAGAGTGACTACTGGACGCAGAAAGAAAATAGAAATACCGAAATATTAGAAGCATACGAGGCTAGTCTCAGAACCAAATATGGTAATCTGGACTCTCTGATGGCAAGTTATCAGACTTCCCTGTCTTACCTGTCAAATGTAATATCTAGCGTCAATGCTTCAAGCAAGAGCTCGTCTTAAAATTTCCATAAAACAAATTCGGTGGAGGCTTATGCCTCCATTTTTTTTTGTTTTTTTTAAACTGGTTACCTTTTTAGGAATTCAAAAAACAAAAGGCACAGACTCATATGAATCTGTGCCTCTCTGTCATTTACAGCTAATGTAAATAACTATGATCTCAAAATTATAGAGAATCCTTTGAACCTAAGCGCTCAAATGCTTCCTGTAATCTCTCAACCATTGATTCCTGGCCTTTACGTAACCATACACGTGGGTCGTAGAACTTCTTGTTTGGAACGTCTGGATCGGTACCATCACCTAACTGGCTCTGTAGACGGTTCTCGTTCTGCTTGTAGAACTGTAGGATACCATCCCATGTTGCCCACTGAGTATCGGTATCGATGTTCATCTTGATAACACCGTATGATACTGACTCACGGATTTCCTGCTCAGTTGAACCTGAACCACCGTGGAATACTAGGTTTAGAGGCTTCTCTGACTCAGTGTGGAACTTGTCGTGAACATACTTCTGAGAGTCACGTAGAATGGTTGGCTTTAACTTAACGTTACCTGGCTTGTAAACACCGTGTACGTTACCGAATGAAGCAGCGATAGTGAAGTTAGGAGAAATAGCTGATAACTTCTCATATGCATATGCTACGTCTTCTGGCTGGGTGTAAAGAGCTGACTCATCCTTACCTGAATTGTCAACACCGTCTTCCTCACCACCGGTGCAGCCTAACTCTAACTCTAGAGTCATGCCGATCTTTGACATACGCTCTAAGTACTTGCAGCAGATGTCAACGTTGTCCTTTAATGATTCCTCTGAAAGATCGATCATGTGAGATGAGAATAATGGCTCACCGTGCTCTTTGTAGTACTGCTCGCCAGCATCTAATAGACCGTCGATCCATGGTAATAACTTCTTAGCGCAGTGGTCAGTGTGAACTACTACAGGAACACCGTAGTACTCAGCAACGTTACGTGCGTGAAGAGCACCAGAAATAGCACCCTTGATAGCAGCGAACTGAGGAATATCTGACTTCAAGCCCTTACCAGCGATGAACTGAGCACCACCGTTTGAGAACTGAACCATAACAGCTGAACGAGCCTTTGCACCAGCCTCGATAACAGCGTTGATTGAATCAGTACCAACACAGTTTACTGATGGGAATGCATAACCATTCTCACGTGCTAGCTTGAATAACTTCTGAAGATTCTCACCAGTTACAACACCTGGCTTGATAACGTCTAAAATCTTAGTCATAAGATTATTACCTTTTATTAAAAATAAAGAAAAATTCTACAGACAAATGCCAGTCAAATAGACTGGCATTATCATGAAAAGCTATTATTCAGCTGCTCTCTTCTCTAAGATTTCAACAGCTGGTAACTTCTTGCCCTCAACGAACTCAAGGAAAGCACCGCCACCAGTTGAAATGTAAGAAATCTTGTCAGCAACATTGAACTTCTGGATTGCGTTGATGGTATCACCACCACCAGCAACTGAGAATGCAGCAGACTCAGCGATAGCCTGTGACATTGACTTGGTACCAGCAGCAAACTGCTCGAACTCGAATACGCCTACAGGGCCGTTCCAAAGAATGGTCTTAGCCTCTTTGATAACCTTGTTGATGTTAGCCATGCTCTTAGGGCCTAGGTCGAAGATCATATCATCATCAGCGATATCCTTCAGATCCTTGGTAACAGCAGGAGTCTTCTCATCAAACTCTTTACCAACTACAACATCAACGAACTCAGGTAACTGAGTCTTTGAAGCTAGTTCCTTAGCATTTGGAATTAAGTCTTCTTCACATAGAGACTTACCAACCTTGTTACCAGCAGCAGCGATGAAGGTATTAGCAATACCACCGCCAACGATTAACTGGTCACAAACCTTTGATAAGGTATCTAAAACGGTTAGCTTGGTTGAAACCTTTGAACCACCAACGATTGCAACCATTGGACGAGCTGGGTTATCCATTACCTTGCCTAGAGCCTCTAGCTCAGCAGCTAGTAGAGGACCAGCACATGCAACAGGAGCGAACTGAGCTACACCGTAGGTAGTAGCCTGTGCACGGTGAGCGGTACCGAAAGCATCCATTACGAATACGTCGCATAGAGCAGCGTACTTCTTAGATAGGTCTTCAGCGTTCTTCTTCTCGCCCTTGTTGAAACGGCAGTTCTCTAGAACAACTAACTCGCCTTCTTTAACGTCAACACCGTTTAAGTAATCTTTTTCTAAACGAACATTTACACCAGGAAGCTTAGTAGCGATGTAATCTGCAACAGGTTTTAGTGAGAACTCCTCAGCATAAACGCCCTCTTCAGGACGGCCTAGGTGAGAGATAACCATTACCTTAGCGCCCTGCTCCAGAGCCTTCTTAATTGTAGGTAATGTAGCCATAATACGTTTATCTGATTGAACCTTACCATCCTTTAAAGGTACATTTAAATCAGCACGGATTAGAACGCGCTTGCCTTTCAGGTCAAGGTCGGTCATCTTTTTAATTGCCATAGTTCGTTTTTCCTCGTATATAAATCGTCTTTGTTAGACTTTAAAACTAAGCTTTAACAGTGTTAGATTTTAGCACATGTTTACAACATTTCAATTTCTAGCGTGTATTTTTAGCTATTTTGAAACAAATTTTCGTAAATTGTATAGAAGCGTTAACAAGATCACTTTTTTTATTTGATTTTAATCATAGTTCTGACCCATCACAGCGCAGAAACGTCAAGTTGTTTTTTATGTGTCTTTTAAGACAAACAACGGTCTTCACAAAACGTTAACGCTAAAACAACAGGATATACTGTTAATGGAATGAAATAGGATAGATCTTTTTTGACTGACATCTCCACATGGCTAAAGACTGTGTAGATGTCAAATCTAGCTAGTGCTGTATTTTTTCAGCAGGATGCTTTTTTTTAAGCCTCTTTTCAAGGCATTATTCCGCTCTCAAACAGTGAATTCTCTTTCTTTGTGATGTTGTTTTCTGTAGTCTGTTCATTTGTATCGTCAAGCATGCTTTTCCAGATTTTGCAAGCATAAACAAATTTCTGAATCATAATGGCTATATCATCAGGGCTGTCCAGTCTTTCATTGAAATCATAACGCTGTATGCAAAGGTGGTCGGTATCTCCATTGATTGCCAGAGTGCAGCCTCCGGTCCCCTGATAAAGATAGTTTGCTTCAAGTGATGCTGACAATATACGCTCTCGGTTTTTCTCTGGAAGTACTCCAAGATCGGACCTTAGTAAAATCAGATCGTTGCAATCCTGCATAATTACAGGAATTCCATCTATTTCAATTCCGCATACTCCTCCAGCATTTTCAAGTTCCACATCAAGTACAGTACTAAGTTTTTTTATAATCTTGGAAAAATTCACTGTATGTATCTCCTTGTATCTTTATGACTTATATGTCGCAGAAAGAGGAATTTCTACGACTAAAACAAAGTCTAAATACCTATATCCAGCTGGTAGGAGTTATCTCCTCCCATATTATGTGTATCGTTCACAATTGCATTTAAAACATTGCTTGGTAACATTGATCCAAAGAATCCTAAACCAAGTTCGTCCTTTGCGATTTCTCTTGCTGAGTTTGCCAGACTAAGTCCATCTTCTGCAAAAGTATTGTTGATAAGTTCTGATGCCACATCAACATTATCAAAGAATGTCTTCATGATTACGCTTGCAAATGAATCAGGAACTTCTGCCTTGGCATTATTTGCCTGCTCATCTAGAAGATATGAATTGCCTAGCATATTTACAGAAGTTGCTACACCTGTACAGTATTCTGTTACAAATTGCATGATGGCAGACTCCTTTTCTTCTGGAGTTGGATTTAACAGCATAACAGTCTTGAATTCACTGATAATTTCCTCGAACTTTGTTTGAGTATTCTTGTCAATATCACTGTGTTCAGGATCCAGTTTCTCGAGGGTTGTTGAAATAAGTTCCTCTACTGTTTTTACAGGATCTTTTGCGTTTGCAATTCTGTCTTTCACGGTATTGAAGTAGTCTCCTCCCACCTGGAAATTTCCTTTCTTCTCAATTTCAGTTATCTTGAGGGAATAATTAGGGATCTCTTCATCACCAGTTTCAACCATTTTCTTTCCCTCTTTTGTAAGGCTGAAATACTGCATCTTTCCCAGAATATCACATTCATCGGTAGGTCCCTTGTCAGGATCAAGCTCAATATTATCAGCCGTTTCCAGAAGCTGCTTACACTGATTCATAATAGTATTCATTTCAGCCACGGTATTCTGAAGACGAGTCATGGACTGAACAAAGCAGTTAATCTGTGGAGGCAGTTCCAGACCAAGCTTCTGCAGTTCAGAAATAGCTCCCTGTAATCTGTAGCATACATCAAAGGAGAAAGCTCCTTTTGAAAGCAGTGATTCAACAATTGCTTCAGCCTTATCTCGATTTGCTGCTAAAGCTGATTTTCCTGCAGGAGACAGAAGATTTTCAAACCCCTTCATGAAGAAGTCCTTACGGCGCAGGGTGGCACCTATGATCAGACGAAGTAGTTCGCTGCGTTCATCCAACATCACAGGCTGTCCATTCTTATCTGTAACAGCTTTACCATCCGCATCCAGGGCAGGTTTGGTTTCGAGCTTGTACAGATTTCCAAAATCAATGAAGGTAGCCTGTCCGCCTGAAATCATGATATTACCGGCATGGCAGTCACCATGGAATTTTCCGCTGCCCAGTACAGCTTCACTGAACCATTGACGGGCTGCCTGAAGAATCTTGGTGTGTGCATTCTTCAGGGTAACAAACTCTGAGGATACTTCTCTATGAATCAAACCTGGAGCTGCAGTGGAGAATTTCTCCTTTAAAAGAGGTTTCTTTGTTTCTTTATCCCATAAAACCTTATTTGTTACAGGATCACGCTGATACAGTGATGCAACCGCATTCTGAATACTTGTTGTGCATTCCTTGAAAAACTTATCTACGGTCTGACCTGAAGCCTTGGTTATTACAAGAGCATTCTTTGAAGGAGGAACCACCTCTGAAGCAACCTTCATGCAGTCTACGTTAGGCGCAATAGCATATGCTGGATGTTGGCGATTGTTGAAAACATGGTATATCTCATAACCTTCATTAGTGTTCTGAGCTTCGGTGGTGAAATCAAATTCCTTCATATACTGTTGAAGCTGACCTTCCCAGGTCTTGAGCATACCAGGACCAATCTTGGCTGCAGCGGCAGTGAATATTTCTGCCTCTCTGTTTACTCTCTGCTCAGCATCATGTCTCATCAGCTTAACCACATAAGGGGATTTTCTGATTTTGCCATCTTCTCCCTTGATGCTGAAATGGCATAAGAATGCTTCACCAACGGAAGCGGCTCCTAAAGATTGGTCTACTGATATATCAACGATATTATTGTTAGACTTAATCATTTTCATCATGTGAGCCTGAACAATCTTTCGTGGAATTGGAGCAAGACTTGATTTCATATCATCAAGAGCATCAGCAAATTCTCCCATAACTGACTTAGGGAGTCCCTGCATCATTTTCTGGAGAAGAGGACTTGTTCCCTTAAGAATAGCTCCTGTATATTTATTCAGGGCTGCATTCTTGGCACTGTTCAGTGCATCTCCGGTAAGTTGTACTCCCTTCTTGTCCTTAAATTCGAAGGTATCAGCATAACGCAGTGCAGCTGCGAAGGATGAGCGCTTATCGGCCTTTGACATATTTATAAAGTATTCACTTAAAACCTGCTTGAACAGTCCAACCTGACCTGGTACTGTGGCGTCAGTAGATGCATCATCGAGGATCTTGTTCAGACTCTTTGCATCAAGCTCTTCCTTAATCTGAGCTGCAGTCTTATTTTTGTATGGTTCGGTGGTGATACCGCCCTGAGCATTCAGATCCTGGACTCCAGTCTTGAAAACCTTGTTGATGAAAGACTGAATGTTTTCACAGCCGCGATTTGCCATGTTCTGAATAATGTTGTCGAACTTGGAAAGCTCCACTCCTGGCAGGGTTTCCTGGTTTTTCAGAAATGCAGAGAACTTCTGCAGATACTGAGGATCATTTAATGCCTCTTCGATGTTTTTTCCCTCTGAGGCTGCATAAAGAGGAAGCAGAATATCTCTGATCTTATTGAAGCCGTCCTTTAACACAGGAACAACCTCTGTAGAAGATACTTCCTGAAGTACATCTGGATTTTTTACAATCTCTGCAAATGCGTGGATATTCTTATCTGCTGTAAGAATGTTACGCATGGTTTCTCCTGGTCGGTTAATAACAACATCTGCCACCATGGTGTCATCGGAGAAAACCAGATCTGCTACAAAATTTTTGATTTCTTTAACTGGTACCGTACGATTCTCAAGAGGAGCATCAACGTGTATCTCCTGAGCAATTTCATGAATCTCACCGACGATAGGAGGTTTTACATCAAATAGCTGATCCTCTTTGTTTGCTTTTAAAGGAATGGTTGCTACATCTGCAAGCATAGCCTTCATTTCATCGGTAAGACCACTGTTGTTTTTTACCAGTTCGGCATGATAACGTTCAACCTGCTCAGCTGTTGCTATGTTTCCATCAAGAGCATGTTCTGCAACTTCAACCAGTAGTCCGGTATTGTAATTTCCTCGGAATACATGATCAAAGTTAAGATCGCCTGCCCTCATTGGCTAAAATGATGGTAGCGAACTGTCTTGTCAGACTTGAGTGGTCTGCTGCGGTAAGGGTACCTTCGAGATCTTTGTCGTAAACCTGATTTAGAAGGCTTTTAACGTTTGATGCGCCCAGAAATTCCTGATCAACAGCAACCTGTCCCATGAGTAGGTTAATTAACCTAGGAACATCGTATCCGAGCTGGATTTTTGTGGCAGTTGCGCCTTCTCCTACCATTGCGGATACATTTCCGTTATTTTCTTTTATCAGTTTTACTGTCTGGTTGCATAAACGGAAGCTTTCACTTTCATTTTTTCCTTCTTTTAGAAGAGATAATGCCTGAGAGAAATAATTCTTATAACTGTTACATAAGGAAGTATGGTCTGCTACTCTGTTGTTTTCCGCATTAAGACCTCTAATCAGGCTACTGCGGGTATTTCCGATTTTGGTCAGAGAAGATTTTAGAGTCAGGAGGTCAAGAGTATGCGCAAAGTTAGTTTTATATGCCTTGGTCTTGATGTTTTTGTTTAATGTATTGGTTAGATCTCTTTTTGCAGCATTTTTCTTACTCATGAAGCGAGTGTTATAGGCAATCTCCTGTTCTTCACCGTTTTGTCCATTAATACCGTTGAAACAATCTCTGCCACTGTATGCATATTCATCGAGTATCTCTCTTACCTGCTGACGGGTCAGTGGTTCAAGTCGACGCTGTGCGAGTTCGGCGCTTTTCTCTCTGCCAACAGCATCTATATCTATAACTGAAGGAATACCGATTTTCTCTCGAATTTCAGAGATATTTAGAGGATCAACTCCGCCTTTTTCAAGAGCATCAATGAAGGCCTGCTTTACTCGGAGAATATTTTCTTTTGAGATTGCCACATTGTTTAATTCAATTTTTTTTATGTGATTGTTTACCTTGGTGAGTTTCATTTTTCCCTGTTCATCAGGCGCAATATCAATCTGACCTGCGTTGTACTCTCCAGATGCTATGTAATTGAATTCACGAAGTGAAAAATTATCAGACATACCTTATATCCTGTTCAGTTGTAAATTGGTTAATAAATACTCAGAAAGTATTATTTATCGTTAAATTAAAAAAAGTTACTCTTTATATCACTATAAAGGGGATAAATCTGACCTTTTTCTTTATTTTGAGGTCTTATTAACATTAATAATCATATAAAAAACATGAGAACAGATTATCTTTTTGAACTACGTTAATATAGTATACGATAATGTGATGGAGCTTAAGATGTTTATTCTGACTTTTCTTATGGTTATTTTTTTTTACTTACTCCCCATGACTGAGTATGGCCCGATGTCATAAAGGAAGTGGAGAAAACAGTCTGCATGACTGTATACAAAAAGGTTGCATGGTCAAATACCCTCGGATAAATCCGAGGGCTTGCTAGTCAGCATAATATAGGTACAAGCGATACCAATTGGTAATCTTCCTACACTGCCAGCATCATCGGACAATTGACAATGCCCGCTTTGAAAAAGAGTTTACTCTTAATCAGTTCTTATCCTTTTTGTATCTAGGATTCTTTTCTCCTGACAGCCATCTCTTTCCAAGATTCTGAATATTCATGGCTCCAACTCTGTCATCATTGGATTT
>NZ_FUXX01000084.1 GCF_900167015.1 Succinivibrio dextrinosolvens DSM 3072 | reverse complement strand
CATAAAAATCACAGCTCAGTACCAATCCTTCACAGCTACAATTGATTGGATTGAAATTTACAAGCGCTTTGAAGAATCAAAACTCTCCTGTTATTCGTTCTACAAAAGTGTTTTCCCTTCTCTTATTAAGGAGCTTTTTCCTTCTGGATATATGCCGTCTTTATCAACCCTAAGGCTTCATTTTCGAAAAATAAAAAAGGATGGAGTTGATGGGTATATTCAATCGAGTCGAGGCTTAGCAAGTTATAAGAAATGGAATTCCATTTATGACGATATGCTCAGGTCCGGTTTAAAAATGAATGATTTCTTTGAAAAGAGAATTCGAGGAACTATGAAATGCGGACGCAGTGCTTTTTACAGAAAAATGGACAAAATAAAGAAGGAGAGGGAACCAATGACGAATACAGAATCTCAAGATAAGAGCGTAAACATTGTTACACTTAGTCAGGAACAGATTGAACAAAAGGAAAAGTCATCCTCAGTTCAACTCTCAGCTCCATTGCCATCAAAGACTGTAACAGTAAACGTGAAACTATCAAAAAATACATCGATTACTTTTGAAAGTTCCAATCCAGAATATTCTGTTGCTCAGATTATTGCTACACTGGGGAGACTCTGACGGTGAAAATTGATTTCAGTCAGGGAAGGATAACACTGGTGATTGTGCCTTTCGATTTACGCTTCGGATATTATCGTCTGGCACAAATATCAGCAGAATTACTGCATATTGATATAAATAAAGGACAGGATTATGTAGTGTTTATATCAAAAAAACGCTCCATAGCCAAAATCATTTACTCTGATTCCAAAGGCAATCTGCTGATTACAAGAAAGCTTCACCAGAATAAGTTTCAGCTATTACTGGCACGAGCTAATGGTCCTGCAGCAGAACCTTTAACAGTAAAAGAATTGGAATCTTATCTGGATGGAGAACCTCTGGAAATAAAGCGCACCTCTGTACTTAAAGGCTAAATTATTTATTGAGATAACTCACAGATTTAAAACAAAATAATCATTAAAAACAGCCTGTTTTTGCATAAGAAATTGGCAGGTATACCTCTCCTTAAAAATACCTCGTATCGATCGATTCAGATCGACCGAGATCTCCAAATAACCTCAGGTATCTCCCCCTATTACAGCATAACTAAAGTCGCTCTATTTGGCTCTATACCGCAATCTGATGCGGTTTAAAGAGTATTTTTAATAAGGTAAAATATATTATAGATAATAATGTAATCAGAGGCGACTAATGTCTACAAGTAAGATTCTGAACCCGGAAAATATGAGCAAAGAAGAGCTTATTGCTATGCTCATGAAAACCCAGTCAGAATTAGATACCACGAAAGAAGAACTTAAAAAAAGTAATGAAAAGAACGTACTACTTGAAGAGCAGTTAACAGGCGTTCAGGAAGTTACCGCTGAAGGCTTCAGACAGGTATCAGAACTTACTCAGAATCTAAATAAGAGAGTGATTCTGCTGGATGATGTACTCTCTATGAATCTTATAGAGCAGATTGAGTTTGCATTTGCAGAACAGGTGGAATGGATTCAGAATGCCAGAAGCCTGTTTAATCAGACGCCTTTTAATAAAGGCTCTGACGTCAAAGGCAGCAAAAAGAAGCTTGATGAAGCAGAAGCTGCAACCCAAAAGCTAAATGGCTCAATAAAAAATGCCGGCAGAAGCATTAAGCGAGTAGCAAAAACCATAGCCGAAGCAGTAACTGCAATGGCTGGTATTGATAAGACCACATATGGAAAGGCTGCAGCTGCTATAAATTCCTTTGTTGAACCTGCAAGAAAAGATGAAGATAAAAAGAAATCAAAAGGAAGAGTTGCAAAGAACAGAGCTACTACCAGGACAGTATCCGCATCATTAAAAACACATACCTGCAAATCCTGTGGTGGTACCACAGTTCCTTATGAGACAGGAAAACTAGTAGACAAGGTTATCGGTGCCAACCATAAACTCAACGAGATTCTGGGCGTCATTAAGAATATCCATGAAGTTGAGGTCTGCGAGAAATGTGGACAGGTATCAATTGCAATCGATGATAAACAGGATGTGCCTGTAATTCCTAACCGAGAAATCGGAATTGATTACATGTTAGGCTGTTCTGATTTTATCTGCAGAGGCATGGCGCTGAATAACTATATTTCACCAATCAGGGATATGTTTGAAATTGGTAACGACACCATCAGCTATAACCTGCATGACTTTGTTGGCATTTACATTAAGCCTTTATATGACAGCATCATACGAGCAGCAAAGGAAGCTCCAGTATTATTGCTAGATGGAACTCCTTTTGACTGTCTGGAATCTCAGGGCTCAAGAAAGAGTAAAGACAGAAAGCCTGAGGATGTAATGGTAAGCAAGTCCAACTACATTCTGAGTATGGCAGCACCGGCACATGCTAAGGTTCAATTTACCGCTTACGGTTATCTCGAAAAACGAAATTTCGATTCCATAAGAAAAGTCATAACTCCAGATTATAAATTTAAGACGCTTGTTACTGATGGCTTCAGTGGATATGAGCAACTGCTGGATGAGCATCCGGGAGCAAAACTGCAGCACTGTCTGGTCCATTTGCGACGCTATCTGATAGTTGCCTT
>NZ_FUXX01000081.1 GCF_900167015.1 Succinivibrio dextrinosolvens DSM 3072 | reverse complement strand
GATCGATTGTTAATTAAAGATCTGCCATTACTTTTGTGGCAGATCGTGAACCAACCAGGCTTTAAAAGAAAAATCTCTTAAGGACCTAGGTATGTTTATTTATAGTAGTAGGTACTATTAATTTTATAAAAATATATAGATATAACAAATTTGCGTAAGCCAAAAATTGTGACGAGTTGTACTTTTTTATTTAATTTACGTCAATGAAAGAAAAATGGATCCAAAAAGATCCATTTCTTATAAGACTTGTTCTAATAAGGAACAATCGAGTTTTCTATTTTCTGGTTCCTGTCAAAAGAGCCCAGCCTTCCTTATCTTTAACCTTATTCATAATAAAATCACGAGAATAGGCTTCGATTACAGAATCAGCCTGTTCTGTTAAGATTCCTGATAAGGCAAGTAAACCACCACTCTCGGTTAAATCGGCAATAATAGGTTCAAGCTCTGCTAAAGGGCCAGCAAGAATGTTTGCCACTGTAATAGGAGACTTAGGCAAATTCAGCTTCTTGTCAGTTCCCATAAACAGCTCAAGTCTGTCTATAACGCCATTTCGTGTAGCGTTTTCCTTTGAAGCAATCAGTGCCTGCTCATCAATATCTACACCAAGTGCATTCTTTGCACCAAGCTTTAAAGCTGCAATAGCAAGAATACCAGATCCGCAGCCGTAATCTAAAACCTGTTTACCAGCTAAATCTAAAGAATCCAGATACTCTAGACATAGAGCTGTTGTAGGATGAGTTCCTGTACCAAAAGCAAGACCAGGATCAAGCATAACAACAACACTGTCCTTTTCATCAACACTTAGCCATGAAGGACAAATCCACAGACGCTTACCGAATTTAAGAGGTTTAAACTGATCCATCCATGCTCTAATCCAGTTTTTATCTTCAAGATGAGTAGCCATCATAGGAATATGATCTCCCAGAATAGCTTTTAAAGCACTTAGTATTGGTTCAGGATCTGTTCCCTGAGCTAACAGTCCTGTAACCTCGGTATTTGGCCATAATTTTCTTTCACCTGGACGAGGCTCAAGAATAGGAGAATCTTCAGCATCGGTATAACTTACAGATAAAGCACCAAACTGCTCTAAAAGATCAGCTATTGTATCTGCCAACTGATTGGTGGTTCTTAATTTAATCTGAATCCAATCTGAATTGCTCACTTTATTTTTTCTCCTGAAGATTTAATACATAACCTTTAATATCAAACTGATCTGACAGCTCGACTTCGTCGCTTGTATAATTCGCGGACTCTTCAATAATATTATTCAATCTCTTCCACACAATATAAGAAAGAGCCCCTAAAGGAATTCTTATGTTATTTTCGGATCGAATAAACTCGATTCGTCTCTTACTTATAAGGTTGATCTGCGGAATAATGACTTTTTTATAATCAAAAACCTTTATGAAAAGAACTTCCTTATCAAGCCATACAGCCTTAAGATTACTTTTACCACCAATACCATTTAAGATAGAAATCAAAAATAAATCAGGATTCTTAATATCCTTAAGGTTAAAGCCGGAATTCTTGAATCTGCGTTTTAATTTGTTCTTTAAATGATTAATCTTTCCAATTTTAGAAATCAATGTCTGCATTGCAAAAGGAATAAAAATTGAAAAGGCAATGACAACAAAATGAGATGTTGATAACTGAAGAAATGCCAGATTTCGTAATATGAGATCAGGCTGATACAGCATATAGAAACTGGTAAAAGTACCAATCTGTAAGTACAGATTCAAAAAGAACATGAAAATAGAGCTAAAACAGAGAGCAAGAAATGTTCCAGGATAGAAGAACATAATAATTAGCAGCTCAACTGAAATGCATGAGCCGATCTTTGAAGTCAGACAGGCAATAAAAGAAAGAAATACCAAAAACAGTCTGTTATATGATTTTGCAAAGGAGGCCCTGGTAATAATAATTGCAGGAAGAGAAATCATGTTAACCAGCATAATGCTATTCAGCATTGCATGAATAATCTCATTTTCAGACTGTAGACTTACCAGAGAATTTAGCAGTGAGCTGAATCCCAGGGTAAGCATAATCTCATAAATAGGTACAAATAAACAGGATAAGAATGTATCCAGAAAAACAGAGGTAAAGGTAATTAAAATCGAATGCTCAATATTCTTTACAACAACCATGATTGTAAAGAGAGAGATAAAAGGAAAAGTACAGATACAAAAAATCTTGGATAAAAAAGCCTTGAAGCTTAGACCTTCTGACTCGATATCGTTATTAGGTAAAAGAAATAAAGTTGCAACAAGAGAAGAAATAATCCACGATGTAGGCTGAGTAAAAAAATTCTGGTATTTAGATAAAGAGAATGCCACCAGAAAAGCATAAACAAGAGCTACAGATATAATCTGAAACATACGGTTAAATGTAGGAACCATACAGGCTGCAGCAATAGCAAAGCAGCCAGGCAGAATGATTCTGCAAACTTCAAGCAGAAGAGTCTGAGATTCAATATCCAACAGCGTTGGAATTCTTTTATCTAAAGCATATGAAACTATCGCCAGTAAACCTAATGGCAAAAGTAACAATAAACTCTTTTGTTGAAATTTAGAATGAGGCATTAATTTATCCGCAACTCGTTGATAGATGAATCAGCGTTAATTCAGAAAAAAATGTATCAATACAGATCTTAGAGCAATTCTAACACATTGATACACGGATACACAGTGAAAATGAGCTAATCTTAGTTGAACGCGTGTGACTTGAAAATGGTTAGAACAGAAATAAAAAAAGCTTCTGAAACTCAGAAGCCAATTTATTAACTAATTGATTTATAAGGACTGGTGCTGATACCGAGAATCGAACTCGGGACCTCACCCTTACCAAGGGTGCGCTCTACCAACTGAGCCATATCAGCACGTAGACT
>NZ_FUXX01000080.1 GCF_900167015.1 Succinivibrio dextrinosolvens DSM 3072 | reverse complement strand
AATATAAAAATATTATCAATAATGTTAATAAAACCACAAAATTTAGGTAAAAATAGAGGGCGACCTTTTTAGTCACCCTCAACTTCAGTATTAGTAATAGTACGATTATTCTCCAATATCAAATACAGACAGCTTCTCAAGCAGCTGTTTTGACTGTGCCTGAATCTGCTGAACCTGCTGAGATGTAGTCTGGGAGATGTTTGAACTTTCCTGAGTAAGATTGCTTACACCCTGCATGTTGGTAGAAATTTCAGAGGTTGCTGTGGTCTGCTCGGTAGCAGCTGTAGCAATCTGAGCAATCTGACTGTTAACATCCTCAACTCGGTTGATAATATCATTAAGAATATCGGTAACACCTGCAGCCTTGTCTGCAAGTTCGTTCATGTCACCAAGACTCTGGGTCATAGATTCATTTGCGCTGTTAGCATCGGTCTGAATCTGAGAAACCATCTTGGTAATTTCCTGAGTAGATGAAGATGAACGTGATGCAAGAGCACGAACTTCATCAGCTACCACAGCGAATCCCTTACCAGCCTCACCAGCACGGGCAGCCTCAATAGCTGCGTTAAGAGCAAGCAGGTTGGTCTGAGATGCAATATCTTCAATGGTCTGAACAATTGAACCAATCTTGTTACTCTGATCTACCAGCTCTTTGATCAGATCAGCGTCACGGCGGGTCTTCTCAGCCTGATTTCTAATCTGAGCAATAACAGTTTCAATTTCATCAACACCCTTCTGGGTAATTTCCTGAGTCTGACTTGAGTGGTGTGCGGCACTTTCACAGTTCTTTGCAATATCACCAGTTGTTGATACCATCTCATCTGATGCTGCAGATACTGTCATTGAACGGCTTTCTGCCTCTGAAATTGCATCAGCAATCTGCATTACCTGACTATTGATGGTCTCAAGCTGTCCACCAAGTTCACGGTATGAATTTACAACATCTGAAATTGATCCTCCAAGTTTGCGACGCATTTCGATGGAACTGTCGAATACTGCACCGAACTCATCCTTGGAATGATTATCAATCTTGAAGTTGAAATTACCATGAGCCATCTTCTTCATTGCATCAATCAGTACAGAGAAGTTCTTCTTGATGTATGAGGTCAGATTTGTAGTGATTATCAGACCAATCAGGATTGCAACAATTGCGATTACAATAGAGATGTACATTGGGGTCTTGCTGGAGTTCTTCTGAACAATCTGTGTTGATAGGGCAACCTGTTCATCGATTAGGTGTTCGAAAAGAACCTTGCAGTTTCTGAACTTAGGGTTAACATCCTTCAGGTACAGATCAAGAGCTTCTTCTTTCTTATTCTGATTGATTAGATCAACAATTGTTGATTTGAAATACTTAGAGAATTCTGAAACGTCAACCTTTGCCTTTAGAATGTTATTCTTGTAGGCATCAGAAGAAGGCAGAACACCGATGATCTTCTCATTCATGGTGTTGGTTACCTTGGCGATCTCTTCAATCATTTCTGATGACACTTTCATGAATTCATCATTTGAAATCTTGCCGCTGTCATCTGTCAGAAATTCAATTGTATAAACATCAAATCTCTCCAGTGCTTTCTGTGTATTCATAACACGGTTGTAAGATTTACCTAAGATCATACTTACGTTATATGACGCATCAATGTTTGAATTTGTGGTCAACACAGAGAATGCTGAAGTAATCAGGATCAGTACGTTCAATACTGTAAATCCGATGATAAGCTTAGCCCTTAGACTTAGTTTAGATAATCCCATCTTAACCTCGACATACTAGAATACTGAATATGAATTTATGGGGAAATAATTAGGTTATTTTGTTAGTCCCGATACTTTATGTATACGTCATTATTTTTTTTATAATTAAATAATAAGAATTGTTTTGATAAACTGCTCACATTTAGTCGAGGTGTGATTAAGTAAAAAAGATATGTATCACAATTTGTTTTTTATAGAAAAAAAACTATTTTCATAACTATTTTTTCTCATTATTTTTTTTTCTGTTACGCTTAAAATGTCATAAAATTCCGTTCATACTTCAACTCACATGAAAAGATATAGATTATGCAGAAATTATTTTTATCCCTAGTTATCCTTTTTGTCTTGGAAATCCTGCTGTTAATCAAGATTGGCGGCTACATCGGTGGACTTAATGTAATCTTCCTGATGTTTGCAATGATGGTTATAGGTGCTGTAATAATTAAAAGATGTTTTAAGAGTGTTATGGCTCAGATGCAGCAGGGGGTTGTGGATATCAAGATTATCTTTCTTCCTTTAGCTGGATTCCTGTTCTTTTTCCCTGGTTTTATCTCTGATATTCTGGCTCTGCTGCTGTTACTGCCTTTTGTTCAGAGCAAGTGCGCAAAGGTTTATTCTTCAAAAAGCGGAAGCGGAACCAGTTTTGCCTTTAAATCATCTAATTCAGAAGGCTTCTCTGATGTTTTTTCCAAGGGCAGAACCATTGACGGCACAGCAACTGTGGTTCAGGATGATAACGAGGAACTGAATCACAATACTATTGAAGGCTCAGCATCTAATTCAGATGATTCTGACTCAAAGAACAGCTAATTCACAGGCCCAGAACTGATGCTATGCTGAACGGTAAACTTAAATATTACCTGATTCTTCTGTTAGCCTGTTTTATATGGGGCGCCACCCCTCTGTGCGGCAGAGTCTTAAAGGACTCGATGTCTCCAATGCTGATAACTGCCGCCAGATTCTATGTAGTTGCTCTGATTCTTTTTGCTCTGATTCTGATACTTCACGGAAAAAGGGGGCTTCTGGTATCAGGGCATGATCTTAAGATTCTACTGATAATGTCCGTAGTTGGAATCTTTCTTCATAACTCACTTCTGTTTGAGGGTCTTCGCTTTACACCTGCTTCAAATGCAGCAATTATCGAGAGTATCGGTCCATCTGTGACTTCTATTCTGGCTTTCTTCTTTATAGGGGAGCGTCTTTCCTCCTCAGGCTGGCTTGGTATATTCATATCCTGCTTTGGAGCGATTTTTATTGTCTGCAAAGGTTCCATCAGTACTCTTGTAAACTTTGAGTTTAATATAGGCGAGCTCCTGGTGCTGGTTTGTGAAATCATGTGGTCAGTGTACGTAATTATCAGCTGGAGACTTTCAAGTAATATCAGTGCACTGGTGGTGACAGCATACACAGGCCTTTTTGGAGCCACTCTGTGTCTGATTACTGGTCTATGTATGGGAGCTCTAGAGGTTTACCGCTTTACACTATCTGATGCCTGGTACTTCTTTGTTCTTTCCGTCTTTGCCGGAGTTGTTTCCTTTGCTTCCTGGAATTATGCAATCTCAAGAGTAGGTGCAAGTATGTAGTGACCCCAGTAAATTGAACAAAAACAATTTACGATAATTTTAAGGTTGAATTCCTAACTTCACAAGGAGTTCGACCTTTTAATTTGACC
>NZ_FUXX01000079.1 GCF_900167015.1 Succinivibrio dextrinosolvens DSM 3072 | reverse complement strand
GCTACTTTGTGTTCGTCAGCCGCAACCTCAAATATCTTATGATCCTCCACCTTGATGATACCGGGATCACTCTAATTAAGCGAGTATTATTCAACCGTCGTTTCAGGATCATGCTCGAAGATCAGGCCAAGCCATTGAATCTTACCAGGGAGCAGATGAAGAGACTGGTGCTGGACGGAACATATCAGGGGGAGTGGCAAAGTGCATATATGCAGCATACCGTAGGAAAGACGCTGTAAATAAAATCTGAAAAAAAGAAAAAAAATTGCTAACCATCTATTAATTAGGGAAAAAATAATTTAAAATATAGGCAATAAGGACAAATACTTTTAATATCAGATAGTTTTGCTATGACAGATAAAATAGATACCACCAAAATAAAGAATTTCCCTAGTAACAATCCTAATGCCCGTCTTACGAAGAAAGGAAAGCATCTTTATGTTACCGAGTCCTATGTAAGGGCTTTTAATGAGAACGGCGCCAAGCTTTGCTCCTACAAAATTATCGGTAAGGTGGTTGATAACAGGTACTATTCAATGGAAGAGTACCTGCAGAAGTTTAAACGTAACGGCGAACCAAGAGTTCCTGAGCCTAAAACACCTAACCGCAGTTATGTCAGAACCAAGCCGTTCTCTGAAGTTAAAAGAAAAGCTCCTAAATATGCAGAAGGGCTACCTGCTCCTGCCATGGTCAAGAACTTTCCCCATGATGTTGAAGGCGCACGAATCGTTAGAGTCCAGAAAATCTATTATGTGGTAACTACCAGATATTTCCGCGAAAATGGCAGTGGACGTCACCAGTACACTTATTTAGGAAGAGTGGTTGATGGGGAATTCTTTACGATGGAGCAATATAGAAAACTGTTTAAGCGTAACGGCGAACGCAGACAGGAAGAAGAATAGAGCTCATGAATACCGCAGATGCTTTAATGCTTGAAGCCACTGTCAGAGGCTGTATTGAAAAGCTGCGTAGTGCAGAGTTTCAGAATGGTCCAGAGTGCATGACTGTGGGGAATATCCCAGACAGCAACTGCAGCATTAGCGACCTGTCATGCTGGCTTGAAGAGCTGGTTAGTGTAGCAATGAAGCAACAGCTAGCTCTTTCAAAGCATGTTAAGCATCGTTTCGGTTCACATACTGAAAAAGCCATTAAAAAAGATACAACAGCCATAGCCGAGAAACTTAAGCTGCAGAATACTATCACCCGCACAGAATATAATTTCCAGCTTGCCCACCTGAATCAGAGTCTGAGCAGACTTTTAGATATGGTAGAAACGCTTTCAAAGAATTCCTGCGAGAATACCCGAATGATAAGCCGTTACCAGCAGGATATCAAAAAAATCGAGGCGCTGATTTGTAAACTGCAAAGTAAAAAAGTGATAGCAGACGATGAAGCTGTGGCAGCTGATGCCTCTACGCACCCTATCATTCCTACGGACTCTATCACCCCTACGAACTCTACCAACTCTACGAATACTACGAACCATACGGACTCTACGAATATTACTGCAGCAGAAGATGAGTCAGGTTCACATCCAGTTAAAAACAGACATTCTGCCAGGTGTAAGGGTAAAAAGAAACTCAACCAGACTTTAAATAATGTCCTGGATAATAAGAAAGAAACGCATTCTGTTCAAAATTGTAATGCTGAAAATGGCGATAATCGTGCTAACATGGACAGCAATGGAGAAGAAAACCTGAAACTAGAACCAGTCTGTGACGGTTTCGCTGTTGATCCCGATTCCGGAGCCTTCATTAAGGTATGGGAGATTTCAAAACGCAGACGAATCACAGAAATTATCCATGAATCAATTAGCACCTTAAAAACTTTTGAAGCATCTGTAATGACTTTTCATGGCCCAAACGGTGAAGCATTTGAGATTCACCCAGCTACCGCTCCTGAACTTATCCTAAGAAATGAACTGGGAAATATTGTCGCAAGACTGGATCAGGATCTTATTCTTTCCCCTGATACCCCATCAAGGGAAAAGGAAAAAGCTAAGCTTTGCGCTAAATATCATTACAGCAAGACCTTACAGAATATTCTAACTGTAGATGATGGCGTTCTGCTCCTGTCTCCTACGGAATTCATGGGCCAGCCAAGAAGAATCTATGGAATGCGTCCAATGTTTGTTGGAAATTCCATATCGGAGCAGCATGCTCTCAAGCTCGTGATTGACTACATGGTTCTAAAATCCTCAAAAAGCGGACTGGCTACACGAAATCAGCTGTTAACAGACGGGGATTACTTTTCAAGACAGTATATAGTTGAATTCATAACCTCCATGAGCAGATGTTTTAGCTCCCTGGCTCAGGCAATACGCTTTGAGCTCTTTAAAAGCTGCAAAGTGTGGCACAACGACGAGAGTACCATGAAGGTTCTGGAGCTATTACAGGAAGAGGATGGCTCCAGAAGATCGAAGAATTACATTTGGTGTTTGGTGACAGGTAGCCACGAGGAAAAGCAAGGTGTAGTTTACCTTGGTTCAAAAACCAGAAGTTCAGAGGAATTCATAAAACAGTTTAAAGATGCCGAGACGCTCGAACCAGATGAATTTGCTATAGAGGCTCTGATAACAGACTGTTACAGCGGTTACCCTCCAGGAATTGCGCTCCTTGAAGATATGCTTGAGGGGCGGCACATTGTCCATGCAGGATGTTTCTTTCACCTGAGAAAATATTTTATTGAAGCTTTGTCTTTACTCAAGCTTGATAAGGTTTTCAGGAAGATATGCACCTGTCCTCCGGATGACTACGATGAATATCTGGATAGAGAATTACAGAATCAGAATATAGCGGTTGGCTCTAATGGCGATCTGGTATTGTTTATGACATACCTGATTGAACTGATCCTGAGACTTGACGGTGACTTTTCCAATGCTGACAGGAAAGAGCTAGAGGCTCGCAGACAGGAATTCTCTGTTGAGCTTTTAGATCAGTTTTATGAAGAATGTGAAAACCTGCTGAGGCTGACACCTACAATGCATCGCTTAATAAATGCAGATGGCAAAATATACGTTGAAGGAGGTTCAGAGTATCCATGGGGAAAAGCTTTAGCCTATGCACTCAACAACCGACAGGAACTATATGCCTTCACTACTAACGGAGATATAGCCTGTACAAATAATATTGCCGAAAGACAAATCCGACCATGCGTGATTCATAGAGGTATGATGCAGTTTCTGCAAAATGCAGATTCATTCCGCGGTTACGTTGATATTATGACTATCACTCAAACCTGCAGACTTAATAACATCAATCCTTACACCTATATTCAGTGGGTGATTGATAACGCAAAATTACGAATAGAACAGTACAGATGCTCAGGCGAGCATGAAGGAACATCTCAGCTGTGTAAAATGCCACGTACCCAGTTTGATGACGAAGGTAAAAGACTCTCCAAGTATGATGAGAGGTATGACTGCGTATTTGATAAGATCAGCTATAAAGGACTAGATCCTTGGTCATACAAGGAAATAATGAAGCAGGAAAAGATGAGACGCAAAAAATAGAATTTACCCAACATAATTGACCGCCAGCTGGCGGTTTTTTACTATATTCGTGGTAGGAAATAGTTTCCGCTTAC
>NZ_FUXX01000076.1 GCF_900167015.1 Succinivibrio dextrinosolvens DSM 3072 | reverse complement strand
AGGTTCTTCCTATAAAGGAAAGATTTTTATACACCTGCTGGCACAAACACTGAGAATGATGCTAAGTGTATCTGCTGCCGCTCATAAAGCAGAAGGAAAGGTATTACCAGGAGAATCACTTGAAAAGGCAATGTTGCAGCTGAAGAAACTGCAGGCCACAAAACCTGCAGGAAGAGGTATATATATAACAAAAGAGATCCCTAAAAAAACTAGAGATCTCTTTGAATTATTCTGTGTACCCTTCCCAAAGAAGCAGATCAAAAATTAGTAACTATGATCTGCGGAGGTTAGGATAATACAAAAAAGAGGTCTCTTTTGTGAAGAGACCTCTTGAAATCAGTTCTATTTATTCAGATTTCATTGTTGCTATTTTACCGTTAGCATCAAACTCTAAAGGCATAACCTTAAGACTTCTTAACCAATCCTTTCCTTCAGATGGCTGACAGTCGTGATGGAAAAGATACCACTGACCTTTATACTCTGTAATAGAGTGGTGGGTGGTCCAACCGCACACAGGCTCAAGAATTACTCCCTGATATGTGAATGGACCGTATGGATTGTCTGCTGTTGCATAGCACAGATAATGGCTATCACCAGTAGAGTAGGTAAAGTAGTATGTTCCATTTCTCTTGAACATCCATGATGCCTCAAAGAATCTATGAGGATCATCTGCCTTGAGTGGGGCTCCACTGTTATCAACAATCAAAACTGGCTTAGGTTCTTCTGCAAACTGAAGCATATCCTCTGACATACGAACAACTCTTGAAGGTAAAGCATCTTCTTTTCCTGAAGGAAGAAGAGTTGGATTGAAGTTCTCTTCACCAACTGATGCTGCTGGCTTTAGCTTGTTATTGCGGTACCACTGAAGCTGTCCTCCCCATAGACCTCCGAAGTAGCAGTATACTTCACCATCGTCATCTTTAAAGACGCAAGGATCGATACTGTATGAGCCGATGATTGGTGCAGGTTCACTCTTGAATGGACCTTCTGGCCTATCACTTACTGCAACACCAAGATGGAATACTCCGTTGTAATCTTTTGCAGAAAATACCAGATAGTATTTACCGTTCTTCTCTACAACATCGTTGTCCCACATCTGTTTTTCTGCCCAAGGAACATCATCAACATCAAGAATAACACCATGATCTGTAACTTCTCCATTCATGACATCATCCATAGACAGAACATGATAGTCTCGCATCTGGAAATGACCGCCATCATCGTCAAAGGCAGCACCACTGTCATAATCATGACTTGGGTAGACATACATACGTCCATTGAATACATTGGCAGATGGATCGGCCATAAAATCTTTTGGGAATAAATATCTTGGTTTCATTTTATTATTATCCTTTCAAACCGTGATTCGTTAAGTATGCTTAGTTGTTTACACGACGAGCTTCAATTTCCTTGTTGATTTCGTCGATCTTCTCATCGCTAAGCTCATACTTTGAAATAATGTACATTGCTAAGACCAGTAACATTGCAGGAATTACGCAAACCAGCCAGCGGATACCTTCCTGTGTAAGAGCAGGTAGTGTTTCCATGTTGTTCATGAAGTATGCTCCGGCAGCGTTACCTACAGACATCATTGCGAAGGCTGTGATGAAGAACAGTGCAACAACTCTTAATGGACGGTTGCGCAGGAACTCTGTCCATAGATCTGAAACCTTAACATTCTTGGTTTCTGACTCGTCCATAACTACACGCTCTTTGGTCTGGGAGAAGCAGAATACTAAAAGTGCAAGACCAATAATTGCATAGATCATCATACAGATAAACCATGCATGAGAATCTCTTGGAAGAGAGCTTGCTCCTGCAACTTCAGGCTTGTAGTTAACCAACCACAGTACAAAGCCAGGAACAACACCACCCAGAGCCATACCTGCTTTGAAGAAGATACCGGTTAATGCGTTAACAATACCTGAAATACGACGGCCAGTGGTGTATTCACCATAGGATATAACCTCAGGAATTAAAGCCCACATATAGCCGGTTGCAACGATTACTCCTGTTGACTTAATAAATTGTGCAATATAGACAAGAGTGATGTTTTCCTGAACTGTGCCAATATGGCTGATGATATAAAGCATTGCCATACCGATGATAGCTACACACAGGAATACGTAAAACATCTGCTTCTTACCAATTTTCTTTTTGATAGCAGGAACAAGAGGCATGAAGATAAATGAAGGAAGAGAACCTAAACCCATGAATAAAGCCATTTCATAAGGAATGTCAGTACCTGCCATTATAGCTACAAGAATAGGTACACCGGCTGAAACACACAGACCGCCGACATTGGCCATAAACATACGGACTGAAGTAAGAATAGTGATTTCATCAGTATCACGGGTCAGTGATGAATTTAATGCACCATAAGGAACGTTAATCAGAGTGTATAACATAGACATTGCAACATAGGTTACATATGCGTATGCGATGGATGGCTGGAAGCCGTCATAGAAGCAGGCAATAGCAAGGATGGTTAAAGGAATACCTCCCATAATGAGGTAGCTTCTGTATTTTCCTAATGAAGGATTGTGCTTATCAACAAATGTGCCAACAAGAGGATCCCAGATTACATCCACAAGACGAACAACCAGAAACATTGTTCCTGCAAGTCCCGCTGATTGAGCTGCATCGCCTCCTAACACATATACGTCGGTATAGAAGAAAAGAAGGTACATGCAAACAGTCTGATAAATAAGATTCTGTGCAAGATCTCCTGCACCAAAGCCGATACGCTGCAGCCAGCTAAGCTTATAGAATCCTTTTTCGTTTTCCTTAGTCATTTTTATTATCCAATTGTTTTAGTTATAAAATCTGTGTTCATCCAATCAAGGACTGTCTGATAATAAAAGTCTGAAAAAAATCCCTCAATGAAATCGCCGTCTCTTTGTGAGCTGGTTCTCAATAAATCCGTAAAAATGTCGAAAATTGCATGCGAATGTGCGTTATTGTTACATAGAAAACGTTTGCGTAATTACAAAAGATAAGAAAAATCATTGAAAAATGGAATATAGAAAGTTTTAGTTAAAGAATAAATAATATATATAAATAAATTATATTATTTATATAACAATAAGTTAGTAAAGATATAAAAAATTATTAAGCGAGAATTGATTTAAATATAATCTTACATCTGTGCATTATTTTAGGGCTTTTTGTGTAAAAGGGATATTCCAATATTTTTGCACTCGAAACTAATTTGCATAATGAAAAATTGACGAATAATGCATAGATTTTTTACTAAATACTGATAGTATTGTTATTGTATTAAAACTAACTTTATTTAAATATTTATTTTTCTGATATTAAGGTTAATATCTTAAATATTAAGAATAATATGCTATTTTAATATGACAAATATAATGTTCTAATATTACTTTTATCCAATATTATTTACTAGATTATTATCTGAATATTTTACTTTATAATCGCAAATAATGTGTGCATTGTAAACGTTTTAAATTAATCGCAAATTTACATAATGTCACATTTCTAACGAAGTGTTCTTACGAAAATATCACTATTTCATGTGGAAAAAAAAGCCCCAGACTTTTCTGTCTGAGGCCTTAGTTAAAAATGTAATTAACTTTACTCTTTAATAAGTGAGGTAAGAAATCCCTCATCTACAGGAATCTCCTTTCCTGTAATATCGTTTGATTTTTCTGAAGCTAAGAATAGGGCAACATCAGCAATGTCTTCAGCTAGAGATTTTTTCTCTGATGGATTTAAAATATCTCTCTCTAGAGCTTTTTCTTTTGACATAGGCAGATCGATGTCTGCGTTAACAATTGTATTAGCCTGAATGTTAAATTTACCCCATTCAACAGCTATACTTCTGCTTAGCATTACAAGTCCGCCTTTTGCTGCGACATATGCTGCGATACCTGGTTTAACCTTGTCTGAGATAAGTGATGCTACGTTAATAATCTTTCCTGCACCAGCTTCCTTCATACCCTCAAAGCATTTTTGGGAGAGAAGAAATGCACCTGTAAGATTGGTCTTGATATTCCTGGTCCAGTCTTCAAGTTCAAGCTTCTCTAATGGCTTTTCAATAGCAAGATCAGTTGCATTTACAAGAATATCTACAACAAGATCTGCTGCAGCAATATGTTCGAAAACCTCTTCTATTGAAGTCTTTGATGTAATATCACAAGGCATTGCAATAGCTTTACCTTCATCATTAGGATCAAGCTCCTGAGCTATTAGAGCGATTCTGTCAGCATCTCTCGAGATTAAATATACAATAGCGCCTTCTTCTACGAATTTCTTTGCAATTGCTTTGCCGATTGGTCGGCTTGCACCTGTAACAATTGCACATTTACCGGATAAAATCATAATCCCTCCAAAAGCACTAAGGCTGTATCTCTAATATAGTGTACATATTTGATTTTATATTAAATTGGAAAAGTTAACAGGATCACTGTCAAAATTCGTGAAGCTTAACTCTTTGTAGTAACAAGTAAAATTTGAAAAAAAGAGGTGTAGCACATATCTTGCTTTTACTGCTTTCTACTTTATTATCAATATGAGTGAAAATTTTGAAGGAAATTGAATTTTTAAAGCTCAAAAAGCAAAAGAGGCTGGCTAAAAAGTATGTCAGCCTCTTTCATTTTTCAAACATAGAATTTTGTTATTTCTAGGGAATTGAAATTTTCAAATACGATTTTGTTGAGATATTTATTTTGATTGGAGATTTTTAGAACTTTTAGAGAGATAAGGTAGGAAGCTTAAGGTATTTCTTGTTCTTTTTTAACTTATTACCGCATTCATTTCATTTCTTATATTGGCCCATTTTCTTATATTATGAGCCAGAGCCACAAGCCCAAATTCAATTATTACCTTCGCTTTAGATCGCAGTCTGAATCTTTTGAAACCGTGATTATATTTGATATCACCGAATACAGCTTCAGGTTCAATTGGTCTCCGGCTTCT
>NZ_FUXX01000099.1 GCF_900167015.1 Succinivibrio dextrinosolvens DSM 3072 | reverse complement strand
GATCGATTGTTAATTAAAGATCTGCCATTACTTTTGTGGCAGATCGTGAACCAACCAGGCTTTAAAAGAAAAATCTCTTAAGGACCTAGGTATGATAAACATATAAACGCGATAATCCAGGACCAATTAGGAGAACCGCATTCTAATGATAGTAACGCCTTATTTCAGAATCAAGATGTAAAGGCAAAAGGCATGCTCAGAGGAGCAGATTATTACAAATCACTAAAGGAGGATAAGTAATATGAACGCTGTTATCTCAAAACATGTTCTTGCCGATGACATGATCAGAAAACTGGTAAATTTAAAAATAGATGAGCTGATTACATACGTGGATGAAATCCAGGCTGATGCTAACTGCAGCACTCTAAACTTTATTGAGAAGTTTGAAATTGTTATCAACAGACTTTATGAATGCAAGTTAAATAAATGTATTGAGCGACTTAAAAAGAGCGCAAAACTTAGAGAACGCTCTGCTGCAATTGCAAAGATTTACTATGATTCACAAAGAACTCTATCAAGAGATCTGGTTTTAGAATTAAGCACATGTGATTTTCTAAAGAAACAGACAAATCTGATTATAAAAGGACCTACAGGCTCAGGCAAAACATACCTCGCTTGTGCTCTGGCAAATGCAGCAATGGAGCGTTGTTTCAAGGCAAAATATGTCAGGTTGCCAGATTTGATTCAGGACATTGAAGAAAGTCTAGTTCAGAAACGCTCTTTGAAAAGGCTAAGAAGGAGGTACGAGCTACCATCAGTTCTGATTATTGATGAATGGCTTTTAAGCTCTGTTTCTGAAACAGTATGTTCATTCCTGCTTGATCTAATTGATGCGAGATACACGGAAACAAGCACGTTTATATGTACTCAATATGATGTTGGTGACTGGCATGAGAAACTAGGAGGAACCACACTGGCAGAAGCAGTTATTGACCGTTTGGTTCAAAATGCAGTTGAAATAAATCTCGGAACGTTAAATATGAGGAAAATAACCAGTCCATCAAAATTTTATAATTCTAAGAAATAAATGAAAAAACGGGAGGCGAGGCTAAAGCCTCGCTATTCCGTAGGCCAAATTTCATTTGGCTATCTGTTAGGCGATTACTCCGTAATCGCTAAGATGATCCCAAAGCTTGAAATCAACTGATCCCATCCAATGAAATGGCATCTTAAATTTTTTGAAACACCTGATCCTTTAGTCCGAAATATTCAATTTTTATGTTAGGAGTATCCATGTCAGACCTTTTTGTAAACAAAATCGACATGGATATTTTGCAATGTTAAATGATTGATGTCAGTTCGGTGATGGGAAAGATACGAACAAAGTACGAATAAACAATGAGTTA
>NZ_FUXX01000102.1 GCF_900167015.1 Succinivibrio dextrinosolvens DSM 3072 | reverse complement strand
AAATCGTATTTGAAAATTTCAATTCCCTAGAAATAACAAAATTCTATGTTTGAAAAATGAAAGAGGCTGACATACTTTTTAGCCAGCCTCTTTTGATTAACTCTCGGATAAACTTGCACGAGGCTTTGAATCTGGCTGAGATTCTGTCTTGATATCCTCAGCCTCAACCTTTATATCTGAGGATTCTTCCTCGTCCTTTGAAGTCTCTTTATTCTTCATTTCTTCCTGCTGCTTCTTGGCCTTTTCCATCTGAGCTTCATTTAATGTCTGCTGAGCCTCAGCTGCAACCTTCATATCCTGACCAGATGGTTCTGCAGGAGCTTTTGCCGCTTTGATGACAATTCTCATTTTCTGAATTGTCTTATCAGGATCACTTTCCTCTGATGTATCAATATTTACATGACCACCTACAGCATAATCCTTTCCGTCAGGACCTTTCTTATAATCGTACACAGGGGCACTTGCGTACTGGCCTCCTGCACTCTGATGAGCTTTTTCATGTGTCTTTACTTCCTGATCTCGTTTCTTAAGCTCTTCAAGCTCAGCCTGTTCCTTGTCAGAAAGTTCTTCACCGTTTGACTTCTTGTCGTTTTCCTTATCTATCTTTTTCTTATCTTTCTCTTTATCATCCTTACTCTCTGGATCTGTCTTTATTGCTTCATCTGACTGAGTTTCTTCGTTATCAATATCCTCAGGCATCTCCTTTGGAAGTTCCTGACTCTGTGATACTGATTTTGCAGCATCCTCAATACTTATGTTTGAGAACTGTCTGTATGCCATTAAGGCTTTAGAACGATTCTTTGAGAACAGATCGTCGTTAGATGCATCAAGAGGTTTTTCTGATAGGGTAACAACATCATCCTGAAGAGTGTTTTTCTTTTTTTCATCATCTTCACGGTTACCTACCAGAGACACAGCGGTATTGTGAGCCTGATAAACTCTGTTCTCAGCCCCCTCAATGCTATGTAGATAAATGGTATTAACCAGTGACATAAAAAACACCTCTCCGTATTACATGGTTAACGGCAGTGGACTTTATAAACTTGAGGATTTTTTTAGAGAATTGATAAAAAGGAAGGGGCGGTCACAAAATAGGGCTCAAATGTAGTGACCCCAGTAAATTGAACAAAAACAATTTACGATAATTTTAAGGTTGAATTCCTAACTTCACAAGGAGTTCGACCTTTTAATTTGACC
>NZ_FUXX01000072.1 GCF_900167015.1 Succinivibrio dextrinosolvens DSM 3072 | reverse complement strand
AGAGTTTTGATTCTTCAAAGCGCTTGTAAATTTCAATCCAATCAATTGTAGCTGTGAAGGATTGGTACTGAGCTGTGATTTTTATGTTAGGAGTATCCATGTCAGACCTTTTAGTAAACAAAATCGACATGGATATTTTGCGACGTTATATAATGGTTGTCAGTTCGGGCTTGGGAAAGATACGATTAAATCCCGGGAACGCGTTCGTTGGAATAATCCCAGATACATGATTAAATCCTGGGAACGCGTTCCTGGGATTAGCAAAAGCTTTATTTAAAAGTGCGAAAAAACAGGTTTAGGAATCTTACCTTTGTTCGATTGAGAACAGAGCATTTTCAGACAATAAAAATATATTGGAAGCTTATCCAATTATACCTTCAGACAGGATCAGTTCCCCTAGGGCAGGATCACTCTTTTGGCTATAGTTCGTCCTTATTCTGTAACTTATCCTTAATTACCTAGCCAGTTCTGTGATAAGGAATTACACTTTTTTATCCTATTACTAGCCTGAGAGAGATTTACAGTTAATGAAAGCAGACCTTTAGCTAACAAATAATAATGTTATTATATAACTTCCTACAGACAAACAAAAAATTACCATTATCAAATGCAAGATTAAATACGAGAAAAAAAATCTAAATACTTTTCCTTCAAAATATCCATACTATAATTATTAATCAGATAGTTATAGTTCATCTGATTATATAGCGATATGTCATCAGTCATTTTGTCATTCATCCATAATAAGATCTTTCTTGCAAGTTCATCCGGACTACACGGATTAAATAATATATCTCCTGTCAAACAACAATCTCTATTCATTGGAATATCAGATACTAATGCAGGAATACTGTTCATATATGCCTCTAACAATACATTTGGAGTACCTTCCTCAAAGGATGGAAGAATAAGCAAATCCGTTGTCTCGTAAATGCTATTTATATTGGATATAAAACCAGTAACAGTTACATTTAATTTATTTTTTTTTATTTTGTCTTTTATATCATAATAATAATTTTCGTCTTGTATCCCTCCGGCTAATATACAACGAATATCTTGATATTCAGCAAAAGGAATCATTGCTTTCAGTAACAAAAGAGCATCAATCACAACCATTTGATTTTTAATTCTATTAATTCTTGCTGGCACAATTATATTGTAATATTTATGATCAATTCTTTGGACTTTATTATTCTTTATACCATTATTAAATACTGTTACATTTAACAAAGTTTTTTCATGAATATAATCAGCTGCATAACGAGAATTACAGATAACTCTATCACACCTTCTTAATAATGATATCTTGAATTTTCTATCACATATTTGTCTTCCTGTATTTCTTTCATTAAATATTACCTTTAAACCTTTAGATTTAAAAAGAGGAACTAACATAAGTTGTGTAACGTAAGAAAACATCACGGCATTTATATGATGCTTTTTCATATAATGTTTTACCCAAAAATATTGTTTGAATAGAACTTTTATTTTCTCAATATTTCGCCATATTCTTTTAACGTTAATCACATTTCCCTTCAACTGATAAAAAGTTATTTCCTTATGATCTTGTATAAACTTCTTTGTAGTTTCTTCTTGTCCAATTAAAGGCCTATTTAATAATAATACTGTCACATGAAAACATTCAGAAGAAGAGAAAGATTCCATGATATATCTATACTGTTTTTCAGCACCGCCTATAAATAATGCCGGCATTATAAATAATAATTCTTTTCTCATTATAGTCACCATTTTTTTTTATCTTAGCAAGAAGCTTAATAAAATGATTCTAATTACTATATAAATCATAAAATAAGCAACTGTCTTACAATTGGGCTTCATAAAAGAGATAAATCAGAAAAGAGAATTCTTGAAGAACAAGTGAAATTAGCTCAGATTTATCAATAAAACAATCAACTTGTTATTTTTCAGAATTTTCTGTTGTTTTATCTGCAAAATGGGATAAAAAAAGAAAGATCTCATGTTGATTTAAAAGAAATTATTGGACATTATTCTTTTTAGTAAGTTCAGCAAGTATTGCTGTAATCTTTTTTCTACGAGATACACATAAAAGTATTATGCTAAAAATAAACAAATATCTTAATGTAGAGTAACTATAGAATAAAGCAGAAACAATAGCAACAGAAACAACAACCACACTCATAATCAAAATTTTTCTATCGTCAAATAAAAGCATATTATCGTCTTTACAACATTTCTTCATATAAATCCAATGAGCAAATGCATAAATAACATAGCATGCCAACGTAGTATACCCTGCTGCAAGATATCCAAATGCATTAATAAATATATAATTTAATAAAACATTTACTAATGCGGATACAGTTGAAGCAATACCTATAAATTTTGTTTTAAGAGAATAATGTTCTATAGGAGCAAACATTGTAAATAGTAAAATAAAAAACATTGAACATGCAACAGGGGGGATAACATAAATACCATCATAATAATCGACCGTTGCCATAATCTTCATAATTTCAGGGGCAAAAAGTATTATTAAAAAAAGAAGTGAAAGGTATAGTAATAAAATTGCATTGACAACTTGTTTTATTCCTGAATACATTTTTTTCTTTAATCTTTGAAGTAACCATGGATTATAAGATGCAGCCAAAGCTTGATTAAGAATATAAACCACGCATGCACTACTATAAGCAACAGAATATATTCCAGCCTCACTTAATCCAATCATGTTTTGAATCATAATTCTATCCAATTGATTTAAAATGACTGATGAAATAAAATGAGGAATCATTGGAATGTTATAAAGTAGCGCAAATTTCCAATACTTAAAATTGACGATACTCTTTTTTCCTTTTACCATATCAAAAAAACAGAACAAACCAATTATCATAAGGATAATTGCAGTTCCGCTGATCTTTCCAAATGATTTATCTTTTAACATAAACACTAAAACTAAAGACACTAGTACCCCAAGAATTATATTTAATACCGATACTATAGTCATTTTTTTATAGTTGTAATCAAATCGTTGTCTTAGTGTCCACATTCCAAGAATTATCGTGAAGAAACATTGGACGGTCATAATAAAAATATATCTATAATCCAATTGTATTATTGGAATCAATGAGTTATACACTAAAAATAATATCAATGACATTATAAGAGTAATAATTATCTCTAGCCCAACCATTGAAGACTGAAAATTATCTCTATCATTATCAAATCTAACTAAGCCAACATTAAAAACACTGTTAGATAAATTCAAAGTTAAAAAGATTATTATTATTTGCTCCCATGAATTGTAAATACTAATTACCCCATATTCTTCCGTACTTAATACACGTGTAAATATAGGCAAGGTAATAAATGAAATTCCTTTTTGAAGAAGAGAACAAACAAAATACCAAAAAGATACCTTTAAAGGAAGAGGAATATTGTTATATTTCGATTTTATTTTATGTATTTTTATATTCAAAATTTTCTTCTCTCCCCTTAGCAAAAAAGTTTGAAAAGTATCTTTCTAAAGGTTCTTACCAAGATATCAAATGAATTAAAGTTATATGGTAATTCTTTATCCTTAATTAATTCCATATTTATATATACACCATGATCTTCAGGAAGAGAAATATAAGAATTGTTTTGTTTTAACCTAGTTCTTAAATCTTCAATCAGTTGATCAAAGGACATATCCTTTCGGGATAATTGACAGAGCACACTTAAATATTTAACTTTTAAATCTGGTTTTTGGATTAATGAGTGATATAAAAGAGCAGAATAATAGTCATCACCATTTAATGTGTAAGCATCTATATCTTTGTTGAAAACACGATTCTTTAAAAACAGCTTTTCCCAAAAAAAAGGATAATAGCCATCACCAAAACTTCTAACATCAAGTCTTATTTTTTTATTACCTATTGTAACGTAATAGTTAGACCTCAGTTTATCTTTATATTTAGGAGTTGCATTAACAAGATTAATAAACTTAATCTTATCTTCAACAAGTAAATCAATATCTTCCCCATTGGATATATTATTTATAATATTGTCCCAGTTTCTTAAAATAACATATTCACTGTTCTTATTTATGAAACAAAAAAAGTCTTGTATACTTGAAAATTCCATAGTTAATTAGCCACATCTCGATCAAAAAAACTGTGCAAAAGTTAATTTATTGATTCCTAAATCTATACTTTGTTTCAAAGGAATTCAATTGACTATTAAAAATAACTAAGTAGGATCTTAGTAAATACTTTCTCAGCCAATATAAATTAAAGGATAAACAACTGTTAAGCGATTTTCATTTCCCAATACTAAGGTAACTCAGCATATATAGTTCACTGAAAAAATAATATACAGAATAGCCTGCCTATAAAACATGTGACAAAAATCTGCTTTTTTTGCAGCTATATTCCAATAATTGAATTTTGAAAATAAAGTGAAAAAACTTTTGTTCTGAAAGGAATTTAATATTTTTTTCTCTATTTAAGAAAATTAATGTATTAAAAAAACACACAATTAAGCCAGATTTAACAATGAGTTCATATTAAAAACTATATACAAGCTACACAAATCAAATAATATATCGCAAAATTATTTACATTCTGAGTACTAGATATACTCCAAAACTAAAGTGAACCAAATAAAGTATATCAATAAATTCGGTAAATCACCGTCTATCTTATTTTTTGTAATTCGAAAGTAGTGTATATAATATTAGCAACCTGCTCTGCTGAATTCATTTCTGTATCTATAATCAAATCACTTTTCTTTGTATAATACTTATCCATGATCATTTTGCTTTTTTTCAGTCTATTTATTTCGTCGTCAGTATTAATGTCATTTTTTCTACATAATGATGTATCTATTGAGCATTGAAGATAAACAGTTAATGTGGGGTTGTACATAAAAGTTTTAAAAAAAATATTATATAGCCACTCTGCAGGTCGATTAAATATAGACTTTCCATATTTTTCGTACTGCAAAATTTGTTCATCAGCATATCTATCAAAAATAATAATCTCATTAAAAGTTTTGTATTTATACACACGATGTCGAAGATCATATATAACAGCTATTGGTTTTAGAATCTTCTTTATAAACTTATTAGCAATAGAATTATTCTCATCAAAAATATAGCGAGCAAGTTTTGTTTCCCACTCTTTTTGCCCCATATATTGAACTATAGATTTAGGAAAGAATTGTGTGTGCAACAATCTTACAACAGTACTTTTTCCTGTACCATCAACTCCTACTACACATATACTCTTTACATTCACGCTTGTTCCTCCAGCCACTTCAATATTACTCTGTTCTTTTTTAATATATAATCAAAATTATTCTTTGTTATTCCCTTAGATGCTCTTAAAGAGTCAGCATATAAACGCCTGAGCATGAATAAAGCAAAATAATCTCGCTTCTTTTTTGAATCAAATTTAACGCCCATCTCCGAAAACAACATATCAAGTAAACTATTCGAATTAGTTTCATTAGAAATATACCATTCAATTAAATCCCATTTACCATTATCTACAGCTTCGACATAGCAACAATTCAGAATATCATAGAAAAAAAGGTCTTTACTATACCTTTCAAAATCAATAAGGTAAGTTTTTTTTCCGTCATTCAAAATATTACCAAAATGCATATCTCCATGTTGATAAATTGAGGGAATATGGAAATTTTCAGAAATACATTTTATTAGTTTTTTTGTATAATCGCACAATTGACTGTTACACAAGGAAATAATTTGTTTTAAGCTCATCTGATCCGAAATAATATTTGAATCATGACAATAGCGAGCGTAATAAATGTAAGAATAAAATATTTCTTCTAGTAACAAAATTCTATCTTCGCTCCGAAACTTAAAAGAAGGAATATAATCTATATACTTCTCAAATATTCCTTCATCATCCTCTCCAATTATTGTTGTATTAAAAAAATCTTTAAATCGTTTTTGTCCACTTATAATTATTTTCTTCTTATTTTCGCTAATTTTTGTGTAAATAAGTTTATTCGTTAAGTCAAATAATTTATATTCTCCCTCTGACAAAACCATAATATAATCAGCCTGAAATATTTTTTTTAAATTTGACTTATTATTTAATATTATTTTATTAAAAAAACAAAAATACTTAGCAGGATACTTATCCTTTATTTCACCAACGTTAATATTATATACAATAGGTTTACCATACAAATGTAACTTGTACTTACCCTTTTTAAGGTAACCACAATTCTTTACCTCATTAAATGCAACAAAAGCTTTTTTTGCAAGAAATAGTTCATATGGTAAATGGAATAATCCTTCTAGCATTTTCATATTCTCTTCATTTGAAGTTAATTTTTTAGTGTATATTTTTTTTAACTCTAGTTTCCCACATGGAAATTTAAAACAAAACTAGATTCACTCCAGGTTTGATGCTCTTTAAAAACTTGTATTGATTTATTTTTGGGGA
>NZ_FUXX01000071.1 GCF_900167015.1 Succinivibrio dextrinosolvens DSM 3072 | reverse complement strand
TATAAGCTTTTATTAACGGAGAGAAACTCCTTTCCTGATATGCTCGTATAGTTGCATTTGATAGCCTTAGCGTTTTAAGAATCTCTTTAGCTTTGGTAATGATGTCAAAAATACTTTTTTCCATAACGGTGGTCTCCTTTAGGAATTAAGGAAACTTCATTATAGAATGAAAAGTTATCCCGACTTATAATGTACTGATGCCCGTAACTAAGCCGATTTTTGCTGTTTTACGGTATAATCATAAAGTCGGGATAAGTGTTGTGAGAGGGCTGAGTTAGAACTCGCCCTACTCGATTTGGGGCAGAGTTATTCATCTTTTCTTTCAGGCGGATCGTTAATACTAAAAAATAAGAATTCCTCTCAATCCATGTCACATTCCTAATATTGTGGTATGCTAGCGGCAGTTTTAATTTGATCTTTGAAATTAGTAAATAAGAAAAATAAGGCGTTATGGCTGATACTTCACCTCAACAGTTGGCAACAGGACCAAAGCACGGAAATCTTTTCTCATTAAGCTGGCCGATCTTTATTGATCTGACAATGCATTTCTTTACCATCATTATTAATACCGCTATGGTAAGTATGCTGTCTTTACAGGCTGTTGCTGAAATGAATCTTGGCGGTCAGGCCTTCCAGTTCGCGTTTACCTTATTCAACTTTATAAACATAGGTGTTTGCGTGTGCTGTGCCCAGGCAATTGGCAAGGGCAATAGGCAGATGTTAAGACGCATTGTTCACATGTCATTTGGTCTTAACATTGTCTGGGGTATTTTAATTACATCAGGTTGCTTTTTTGGAGCAAAAATCATCTGCGATATCATGAATATTCCAGAGGATATTTATGTAACCTCAAAAAACTATCTGATGATACTATCAATCATGTTCATTGCCGAAGCAGTTAATCTGTGCTGTTCTTCTATTTTAAGAGCCTATGGCAGAACTCGTGATCCAATGTATGTGAATATTTCGGCAAATATCTTTGTAATCATCAGTAATTACGCTTTGTTATTTGGTCATTTTGGTTTCCCTCAGATGGGAATTTACGGTGTTGCAATCAGTGCTGTAATTTCACGTTTTCTCTCAGTTGCTTTCCTTTTTTATCTGATGAGAACAAGAACCAAGATCAGAATTATTCCAAAGTTTTTCTTTATTGTTAAAAAGGATATTTTAAAGCAGATCTTTGCAGTTGGTATTCCTGGTGCCGGTGAAAACATGACCTGGCAGCTTCAGTTCCTGTTCATGACATCTGTTGTTGGAACTCTAGGTTCCACTGCCTTAGCAACTCACGGCATCTATATGCAGATGTGTACCATTATTATGCTGTTCTCTATTTCTATCGCCCTTGGAACTGAGATTCTGATTTCTCAGTATGCAGGTGCAATGAAATTAAAGCTTGCAAACAGACAGCTTCTGCATTCTGTGAAAATTGGACTATGTATCACAGCTCTCCTAGTTATTAACATTCCTCTTTGGATGGGAGATGCGGTTTTATCTATTTTTACCTCAGATGCAACTGTTTATGAAATTGCCAGACCGATCTTTTACGTCTCTGTGATTATGGAGATGGGGCGTATTCTAAACATTATTATCATCAACTCTCTTAGAGCTGTTAACGATGCCAAGTTCCCAATGCTGATGGCCATAATTTCCATGTGGGGTGTTTCAGTTCCTGTCGGAACCTTCCTAAGTCTATATATGGGAATGGGACTGTTAGGTGTATGGCTTGGTTTCTGCTGCGATGAGTGTACCCGTGGACTTGTTATGCTTTTAAGATGGAAATCCAAAGCATGGGTATCTAAAGCTCGAGATAACTACAGAAAACATTACAAAACTAAGGTCAAGAAGAAAGGCTATGCTCTTTAATTGAGCATGTTTTGTTCAATATATAGAATAATCTCACAATTTTTTTAATTGTGATATATTAAAAAAAATCTTTTTTTATAACAGGTGAATACATGTTTTTTGATCGTATCGATGCTGCTCCTGCAGATCCAATTTTAGGTTTAAATGAGGCTTTTAAGAAGGACACCAGAGCTAATAAGACTAACTTGGGTGTAGGTGTATACCAGAATAACGAGGGTAAAACCGTTATTCTAGATTGCGTTAAAGAAGCAGAGAAAATTTTGCTTGAAAAGGAAGAGACCAAATCATATCTGCCAATTACCGGTCTTCCTGAGTTCGGTCGTCTGGCTAGAGAGTTGATCTTTGGTAAGGATTCAGAGTTCGTTGACGGTGGTAAGGCTGTTTCATGTCACTGTCCTGGTGGTACCGGTGCACTGAGAATTGGTGCTGACTTTATCCACCAGCAGAACATTGCTTCAACAATCTGGATTTCTGACCCTACCTGGGCAAACCACTACCAGATCGCAACTTCTGCAGGTCTGAAGTTTGAGCGCTATCCTTACTATGACAGAGCAAACCACAATCTTGCTTTTGACAGAATGATTGAGACTCTGTCTCAGGCTAAGGAAGGAGATGTAGTTCTTCTACATGCATGCTGTCACAATCCAACAGGCATCGATCCTACTCACGAGCAGTGGGAGATCATTGCTAAGTTCCTTGCTGAAAAGAAACTGTTACCATTTATTGATTTTGCTTACCAGGGCTTTGGTCATGGTATTGAAGAGGATGCTTTCGGTGTTCGTACTATTGCTAAGTACAACCCTGAGTTCCTGATTGCAAGTTCATTCTCAAAGAACTTCGGTCTTTACAGCGAGCGTTCTGGTGTACTTACTGTTGTATCTGCTGATGTTGAGACTGCAGTTAAGGTTATGTCTCAGGTTAAGATTGCTGTTCGTACTGCAATTTCTAACCCTCCTGCTCATGGTGAGAAGATCGTAACCACAGTTCTGTCAGATCCTACCTTAAGAGCAAAATGGGAAGATGAGCTTAAGGGAATGCGTGAGCGTATTTCAAAGATGCGTGTTCTGTTATCTCACAAGCTTAAGGATGCAGGTGCTGGTGATTTTGATTTCATCACTGAGCAGAACGGTATGTTCTCATTCTCTGGTCTTGATAAGGATCAGATTGAAGCTCTGAAGAGAGATTTCGGTATTTACGCTGTTGCTTCAGGAAGAATCTGTGTTGCAGGTATTAACAGCAACAATATTGATAGCATTGTTGAAGCAATTACAGCAGTTGTCAAAAAATAGTGTAATGCGTTATTGACTAAAGAAACCTGAGGTAATGTAAATTGTCTCAGGTTTTTGTTTTTTGTATATTTGTTTTTTTTGAATTTTTTTTTACAATAGACTAGAAATTCGATTTATAAGTGAGTTTCTGTAAGATTTACAATAAATATTACTGTTTTACTGTATTCTGATAAATAAACTAGGAGGCGAAGTACCCCACATCTGTTGCATCAACTGATGCAGGGAGATTTTCGCAATTAAAATATGACATTTCCAAAACCTTTGAATACTATCTTTGGAAAAATCTTAGTAGGGCTTGTTGCTGTCTATGTTTTATATGTTGCTGTAATAGGTCTTTTCTCCACTACCTGTCCTGCCGGTTTTACTCCTCCAAAAGCTGAAGATATTCAGGATGATAAAACTCGTGCCATGGTAATGGCTGAGGCAACTGTTCATAGTCTGGATAATGAGCTTCATTCTGTTTTTGGATGGATCCCAAATGATCTTTTCTTTGTTCCAAAAATTCTGGATAACATTGTTAATTATCAGAAAGGCGTAATTTATGCTACCAGACCTGCATCTGACATAATTGCCAAGACTGTTTCTCGATATGGAAAAAATGACACTCTTGATCAAAGACTTGTAGATGCAACTTCAAGATCATTTGTTTACTCAGACGAAGTCTGGGGCTTCTGGTTTATATACGATACAGAAGGAAAGTACAAGCAGGGTGTTCAGAACTGGAGATCCTGGGCAGCTTCTGTTGATTCAGGAGTAAAAAATGCCGGTGTTTATAATGTCAAATCAGATGATGTTTATCTGATATTAAAATACTGCAATCAGATGCTTGAGTATGCTTTAGGTTATCTTAATAAAGAAAATATTAAGCATTATGAATCAGATAATTACGTTTATTTTGCAAAAGGTGTGTCTTCTGTTGTTGAAGATATTTTAAGAGGTTTGGTTGCTGTTGATTCTTCTGTTGTTCAGCGCGGTGGACAGGAAAATGTAGATGCAGCTCTAAAGAGACTTTCTTTTGTAAGAGACTTCAACCCTTGGTATGTTGTTGCCGGCGGTAACGATACCGGTGACGCAATGCTGCCAAACCATGTTGCAGCCATTGCAAGACACATTGATGTTGCAAGCAATCGCATAAACGATATCATGCAGTCAATGGAAAAATAATACGTTCATGATTTTTAAAGAAGGTTTATTCAATTTTTTTGAAAGACTAATACCTCCATTTGAGGACAAATGTGAAGGTGTTCCTCCTAAGGGAATAATCAAATTTGTCCTTTTCTTCTCCAGGGGATTAGGCAAATTTCTCGCCGCAGTTGCTGTTTTAAATTCTTTTATCGCTGTTGGTGAAGCTCTTTTTTTTGCCTGCCTTGGCTATATCGTTGACTGGACTGCTTCTAGTTCTCCTCAGAATTTTATCAGTGAGCATGGTGGCAGTCTTCTGATAATGCTCTTAGGCGCAGGTGTATTTTTACCTGTTGCATCTTTTCTTCATTCACTGCTGATTCATCAGACTTTATCGAGCAATTACTCAATGCAGGTCAGATGGCAGCTGCATAATTTTCTACTGGGACAGTCTCTTTCATTCTTTAATGAGGAATTTGCAGGAGCTCTTGCCAATAAGGTAATGCAGACATCGATGGCTGTCAGAACTGCTGTGATGAAGCTGATTGATGTATTTGTGCATATGGTTGTATATATTTCAACCATGCTGATTATGCTTATGAATGCAGATTTCTACCTGTGTCTTCCTCTGATCATCTGGCTGTGTTTCTATACCTGCTCACTGTTCGTTTTTATCCCTTATCTAAGACGAACTTCAAAGGAGTTATCTGTTGAAAGATCTACCATGGTAGGAAGAATTGTAGACAGCTACACAAATATCTCAACGGTAAAACTCTTCGGTGGAGCAGGTAAAGAGAAGTCATATGCCAAGGAGGCAATGACAGCCTTCAGAAATTCAGAATACAAAATTTTCAGAATTCTGACTTCCTTTGACATCAGTGTTCAGTTTTTAAACTGTACTCTACTTGTTTCACTAATCATTCTTTCTCTATGGCTGTGGTCTAACTACCTTGTAACTACAGGAGCCATTGCAATATCAATTGCGATTGCTATCAGAATGATCAACATGTCTCGCTGGATAATGTGGGAAGCTGGCGCAATCTTTGAGAACATCGGCATGATCTATGACTGTATGAGCACAATGTCAAAACCTGTTGCCGTAACTGATCCTGATAATCCAAAAACTCTAGACTCGTTTAATGAATCTATTGAATTTAAGAATGTATCCTTTGGATATGATGGAAAGAAAGATGTTTTAAGTGATTTTAATCTATCTATCAAAAAAGGATTGAAGATAGGAATAGTTGGTCCATCCGGTGTTGGTAAATCCACAATTATCAATCTGATTTTAAGATTCTATGATGTTACTAAAGGTTCAGTTACCATAGATGGAGTTGATGTTCGCGATTTAAGACAGGACAATTTAAGAGATCTTTTTGCGATGGTCAGTCAGGAACCAAGTCTGATGCACAGGACCATTGGCGAAAACATCGAGTATGGCTCTAAAAACGAGCTTGATGATGAGGATCTGCAAAAGGCAGCTAGAGCATCAGATTCTCTGAATTTCATTGAAGAAATGTCTGATTACCGTGGTGGTATTGGTTTTGATTCAATGGTTGGAGATCGTGGTGTAAAGCTTTCTGGAGGACAGAAGCAGAGAATTGCCATTGCTCGCGTAATTGTAAAGAATGCTCCTATTCTAATTCTGGATGAAGCAACCTCTGCCTTGGATTCTGAGACTGAGGAAATTGTTCAGAGAAATCTTCTAAACATTATGCATGGCAGAACCGTAATTGCCATTGCTCATAGACTTTCCACCTTAAAATCAATGGATAGAATCATTGTTATTAACGAAGGCAGGATTGTAGAAAGCGGATCACACGAAGAATTACTGTCCCTGGGAGGACTGTATAATAAAATGTGGTCTCTGCAGTCAAATGGCTTTGTAAAATAAAATGTACTATTTAAAATCTAAGAATCGCATAAACATGCGGAATTAAAAAAATGTGACAAACTTCTAATAAAAAAATGTTTGACACTAAAAAAAAAGAGTCTATAATTCATTTCCGTTGTCACGCAAGAGACAACGAAATAAAACCAAGCGTTTTATAAAAGTTCTTTAAAAACAAGTACGGACAATCTGTGTGGGCCCTCGGAAGAGGGAAACAAAAAGATAGAGAAGGCTAAGGCTGAGGGACTATCAAAAAATTTAAATCAAAATCTTTTTTATCGAAGAGTTTGATCATGGCTCAGATTGAACGCTGGCGGCAGGCCTAATACATGCAAGTCGAACGGTAACATAGGAAAAGCTTGCTTTTCCTGATGACGAGTGGCGGACGGGTGAGTAAAGTTTGGGAAGCTACCTGATAGAGGGGGACAACAGTTGGAAACGACTGCTAATACCGCATACAG
>NZ_FUXX01000068.1 GCF_900167015.1 Succinivibrio dextrinosolvens DSM 3072 | reverse complement strand
AGTACTAATGCTCTGAACGTCTTGACCATACAACCCCGGAAGGCATCTGGAGTACGCAAGACTAGTGAAGTTTGAAATCAGTGAAAGTTTTTTAAGTTAAAACCCAATTCGCCTGGCGGCCATAGTGCTGTAGAACCACCTGTTCCCATTCCGAACACAGAAGTGAAATGCAGTAACGCCGATGGTAGTGCAACGTACGTTTGTGTGAGAGTAGGTCACCACCAGGCACCCTATAATGTGGAGCGGTAGTTCAGCCGGTTAGAATGCCTGCCTGTCACGCAGGAGGTCGCGGGTTCGATTCCCGTCCGTTCCGCCATTTTTTACATAAACCCAGTCCTTAGTGACTGGGTTTTGTGTTTCTATAGTCTCTAAATTCTCTTATTTTTCCTTAAGTAAGTTTTATTTTTGTGCATTATTTACATTGAATTTGCTCAATCACACTCTGATTGTATAATTATTAAAAAATAATAGTTTATGAGGGTAATGCATGCCAATTAATATACCCAATGATCTTCCTGCTAAAGCTGTATTAAATTCTGAGCAGGTTTTCGTTATGACCGAAGATAGATCCTCTCATCAAGACATTAGACCATTAAATTTATTGTTTCTAAATTTAATGCCTAAGAAAATCAATACTGAAATTCAGTACATGAGGAAGCTTTCAAATACTCCATTACAGGTCAACATAACATTATTAAGAGTTGATGATCATATTTCTAAGTTAACTCCTAGAGAGCATATGGATAATTTCTATAAATCTTTCTCGGAGATTAAGGATCAGAAGTTTGACGGTATGATTGTTACCGGTGCAGCATTAGATCAGCTAGAGTTTGCTGATGTTACTTATTGGGATTCCTTAAAGAAAATCTTACTTTGGTCTTCTAAGCATGTTACATCAACGCTCTTTAGTTGCTGGGGCGTTGCTGCTGCATTAAAGGTTTTCTATAACGTTGATATTATTTTCAGAGAGAAGAAGCTTTCCGGTATTTATGACGAAAAGCTATCTGATCATATTGATACCTTAACACGAGGTTTTGACGACGTTTTCAAGGCCCCTATTTCAAGATACTGTGAATTTCCTTTAGATGTAATTAAAGAGAAAACCAATATTGAAGTTCTTGCCTCTAGTGACGAGACTGGTATGTATCTTGGTGTTTCTCCTGATGGAAGACAGGTATACGTATCTGGACATCCTGAATATGATGCTGATACTTTACTTCAGGAATATACTAGAGATATTGAAGCAGGAAAGAATCCATCGATTCCTGTTAATTACTTCCCAGATAATAATCCTACATTATCTCCTATATGCAGCTGGCGTGGACATGCAAGTTTACTATTCTGTAACTGGCTGAATTACTACGTATATCAGGAGACTCCTTACGATATTAAATCAATTTAGTATTTTTTATCGTTAGCGATATTTCATTTGAACTGTTAATTTTTCTCTAAAGGCGCATTCAATAAAGTTTTTTGCGCCTTTTTCATGTAAAATATTGTGATAAATATAAAGTGATAAGGTGAAAAAGTGACAGGTTTTAAAACTGCTAAATTTAAAATTGTTGGCGGAAAGGCATTAGATGGCGAAGTTATTATTTCTGGAGCTAAGAATGCAGCTCTTCCAATTCTGTTATCAACAATTTTAACTGACGAAAAAGTTTGTCTAAAAAATGTTCCTGATCTTGCTGATGTAAAAACAAGTTTTAAATTACTTCAGGATTTAGGCAAGAAATGTAATTATGATGCTGAAACCGGCGTAGCTGAAATTGAAGGCGGAGTAACCAGTCACGTAGCATCATACGAATTAGTTAAGACCATGAGGGCTTCAATTATGGCTCTTGGTCCTCTTGTAGCATTTGCAGGCTCTGCAGAAGTTTCTCTTCCTGGTGGCTGTGCAATCGGCGCTCGTCCTGTTGATCTTCATATTAAAGGTCTAAAGGAGATGGGAGCTCAGATTAATCTTGATGATGGTTATATCAAGGCAAATGCCATTGGTTCAGGAAGACTTCATGGCGGTCATATTATTATGGATAAGGTTTCTGTAACAGGTACAGAGAACTTAATGATGGCCGCATGTCTTGCAGATGGTACAACAGTAATTGAAAATGCAGCTCTTGAGCCTGAAGTTGAGGATCTTGCTAAGTGTCTGAACAAGATGGGTGCACAGGTTAAAGGCGCTGGAACTTCAAGAATCGAGATCGAAGGTGTCGAGAAGCTTCATGGCTGCGATCATTCTGTTGTTGCTGATCGTATCGAAGCAGGTACATACCTGATTGCAGGTATTGCTACAGGTGGTATCGTAACATGCCACAATACTTTGCCATCATCTCTTGAGTCTGTACTTCAGAAGTTAAGAGAAGCTAATGCTCTGATTACTGTTGATGGAACATCTATTACTGCAGATATGCGTAACAGACAGATTAAACCTGTTAATGTTGTTACTGCTCCTCATCCTGGTTTTCCTACAGATATGCAGGCTCAGATCACTGTGCTGAATGCTTTGGCTAGTGGTGTAAGTTCCGTAACAGAAACCATCTTTGAGAATAGATTTATGCACATTGCTGAGTTAATCAGAATGGGCGCAAAACTCGAGATAAAAGGAAATACCGTTATCTGCGAAGGCGTAAGCAGACTAAAGGGCGCACAGGTAATGTCCTCAGACCTAAGAGCTTCGGCTTCACTGGTTATTGCTGGCTTAGCTGCTGAAGGCACAACAATTGTTGATCGTATTTACCATATGGATAGAGGCTATGAGCATATTGAAAAGAAAGTTCGTGGTCTTGGTGGTGAAATAGAAAGAATTTATTAGTCATGTTTAATTTATGTCCATATAACACTTTTGGTCTCCAGGTTCATGCTGACGATGGAATTATTATCAACAATGTAACTGACCTTAGGAAAGTTCATGCTGATAATGTTATTATCCTTGGTCATGGATCTGATGTTCTATTTACAGATGATTACAAGGGAACTGTAATTATTAATCAGATCAAAGAGTTAAGTGTTGAGAAAGATGGAGATGATTACATTGTTAAGGCTGGTTCTGGCCTGATTTTAGATGATTTAATCAGCACTCTTATTTCTCGCGGTATATATGGACTAGAAAATCTATCATCAATTCCTGGAACTGTAGGTGCTGCTCCTATTCAGAATGTTGGTGCTTACGGTGTTGAAATTGGCGAGTTTATTACTGAAGTTAAAGTTTATGATCTGCAGCGACATATACAGGAAACATTTACTAATGAGCAGTGTAAGTTTGGCTACAGATCATCATATTTTAAAAAGCATAAAGAAAGAAAACTTGTAATTACTCAGGTAACTTTCAAACTATCTTCTGTTTTTTCTCCTAAACTTATATATAAGGGATTACAGGATGAGAGTTTCGAAAGTGCTCTTGATCTTCGTAATAAAGTAATAGAATTAAGAAATAAGAAGCTTCCAGATCCAAAGATTGCTGGAAACGCGGGGTCATTTTTCAAAAATCCTATCGTAAATAGTAATATCGCCAAAGATCTTGAGTCTCAGTATGACCATGTTCCTGTTTATCCAATGGGTGACGGAATGTGTAAGATTGCTGCCGGCTGGTTAATTGAAAAAGCTGGCTGTAAAGGTATTACTCACGGTAATGTTGGAACCTGGGACAAACAGTCTCTGGTAATTGTAAACAGAGGTGGCGCTAAACCTTTTGAGATAGTTGCCTTAGCAAAATACATTATGGCTGAGGTTTTCAACAAGTTTGGCATTAAATTAGACCCTGAAGTCAGAACATATGATGCACAAGGAGAAGTATCTTGGGAAAACCTTTAGATATTTTAAAAATTATAAAGCTACTTAATAATGCTCCTGATTTAACTTTAGATAAAAATCTTCTGATGACAGCGCTGGATGCATCGGAGGAGGATCTTTATTCTACTGTAAAAAATCTGTCGGTATATTCTGATGCAATCACTGTTGAAAATGACAAGTTTTCATTAAAGGAGAAAATAGATCTTCTTGACGATATGTCTATTTTCAAACGTGTAGAAGGTTCTGGCCGTATTGCAATTCTTGATGCGGTTGATTCTACAAATACTTTCATGATTAAAAATGCTTCGATGCTTGCTTCTGGAGATGTGGTTATAGCAGAAATTCAGTCTGAGGGTCGAGGCAGTCGTGGGGGAAAATGGCATTCTGGTTTGGGAAAACAGTTGACTCTTTCAGTATGCTATATCTTTGATTCATTTGAAAAACTTCAGGGATTATCTGTTGGAATAGGTGTTGCTACCGCAATTTCAATTGAAAGATTCGGTTTTGAGAATATTCTTTTAAAATGGCCAAACGATGTGTATATGGATACATTGAAGGTTGGCGGAATTCTGATTGAAACTGTTCCTTACAAGGATAAAGTTAAAGCAATTATTGGCGTAGGTCTGAATGTTTATGATGACGATTTCGGGGAATTGACTCGAGATTATGGCGCTATGTACAGTAAACAGCCTGATAATTTCAAACGAAATGATCTTGCAGCAGCTTTGATTAACAATATCAAGAGAACATGCGAGGATTTCAATAAAGGCAGCAAGAGAATGATATTTGAGTCATTTAAAGCTCGTGATGAGATGCTTGGAAAGATGATTCAAGTAGATAATGTACAGGGAAGCTTTGTTGGAAGAGCTGCAGGAATTGATAATACCGGTGCTCTTTTACTGGCTCAGGATGACAAAAAGATTTCCATAAGATCTGGTCACATTACATACCTAAAGGACCAGTAGTTAAAACTGAGGAAATACTCAGCCTATTTCCTCAGGTAAACCTCTTCAATGTGGTGATCTTTACCTTTCTTAAGAATTAAGTTTGCTCTGTTTCTGCATGGCAGAATGTTTTCTACAAGGTTTGAATGATTAACTGCCTCCCAAATTAATTTTGCAATGCTTGCTGCATTTTCATCAGGAAGATTTGCATACTTGTGGAAATAGCAGTTTGGATCGTGGAACGCTTCATCCTTAAGTTTCAGAAATCTGTCTATATACCATTTCATTAGATATTTTTCATCTGCATCTACATATATAGAGTAGTCAATATAGTCAGAAATAAATGCTCTTTTTCTGAATTCAGGATATTCCGTTGCATCCTGTAATACATTAACACCTTCAATGATCAGTACGTTTGGTCTATCAACAATGGTGTATGAATCAGGAACGATGTCGTAGGTCAGATGTGAATAAACAGGAACTTTTAGATTAGGTTTGCCTTCTTTTAAGTCTAGAAGAAATGAAATCAAACGCTTACTGTCGTATGAAACAGGGAAGCCCTTCTTTCCAAGCAGCATTTTTTCTTCAAGGTATGCGTTCGGATATAAGAATCCGTCTGTAGTAATTAGGCTTACTTTAGGTTTGCAAGGCCACTGTTTAATCAGTTCAAATAGAAGTTTTGCTGTTGTTGTTTTTCCTACAGAAACGGATCCTGAAATTGAAATAATAAAAGGAACTGAATCCATTGGAAAACCTAAAAATTTCTGTATAACAGACAATCTGTCGTGTCTGCTTATGAAATACATTCTTAATAGGCTAGATAAAGGAAGATAGATTTTTTTTACATCTTCTAATGATAACTTATCATTGAAAGCCATGAATTTCTGTAATTCATTTTCGGTAATAGTAAGTTTTTCGTCCTCATGTTTAAAAGATGCCCAAGTATTAGGATCAAACTTAACAAAAGGTGCAGAAATAACCGAAGTATCGATATCCATAATAAAAACCTAATCTTCTATGTAAATGAATCAGACAAATTTTAACATTAGAACTATATAGACGCTAGAATATACTCTTCAATTTCTGAGCTAACTAGTCTAAATAAAAAAAATGAAAAATTTTTAGATAAATTTGAAGAAAAATAACAAAAATAATTGTTTACGATATTTTACAAAAAATCATAAAAAATAAAGTTTTTTACAAAAATCGCTTTTTGGGTATCGAATTTTTTTATAAAAATTTAAAAAAAATTAAAAAAAATAAATCCGAAATATAAGGCGTTTTATTAAGGTTTTAAAAAAAATATGAAAAAATATTTAAAAAAAATGTTGCAATAAATTAAAAGTTTGCTATCATAGTCCCCGCTGTCGAATGATAGCGACGTAGTTGGTCCGGAGACGGGCTATCTATGGAGGGGTTCCCGAGTGGCCAAAGGGATCAGACTGTAAATCTGCCGGCTCTGCCTTCGAAGGTTCGAATCCTTCCCCCTCCACCACTTCCCAATTTAAATTCTCCGGTATTAATTATTTCATTTGTATCGCGGGCATCGTATAATGGTTATTACCCAAGCCTTCCAAGCTTGTGATACGGGTTCGATTCCCGCTGCCCGCTCCATCGTTTATTTATCATCAACGCTGTGAGCCTTTAGAGTCTTGTTCACATAGGAAATTAAAAATGGCAAAAGAGAAGTTTGTCCGTGGCAAAGTACACGTAAACGTAGGCACCATTGGTCACGTTGACCACGGTAAGACCACTTTAACCGCAGCTATCACTACTGTTCTAGCAGAGAAGTTTGGTGGTGAGGCACGTAAGTTCGATCAGATCGATAACGCTCCAGAAGAGAAGGCACGTGGTATTACCATTAACACCTCTCACGTTGAGTACGATACTGCAAACCGTCACTATGCACACGTTGACTGCCCAGGTCACGCTGACTATGTTAAGAACATGATTACTGGTGCTGCTCAGATGGACGGCGCTATTCTAGTAGTAGCAGCAACTGATGGTCCTATGCCACAGACCCGTGAGCACATCCTATTAGCACGTCAGGTAGGCGTACCATACATCATCGTATTCCTAAACAAGTGCGATATGGTTGACGACGAGGAATTATTAGAGTTAGTTGAGATGGACGTACGTGATCTATTAAATCAGTACCAGTTCCCAGGCGACGACACTCCAATCATCCGTGGTTCAGCACTAGGTGCATTAAACGGCGAAGAGAAGTGGAAAGAGGCAATCTATCAGTTAGCAGACACTCTAGATTCATACATTCCAGAGCCAAAGCGTGATATCGATGATCCATTCCTATTACCAATCGAAGATATCTTCTCAATCTCAGGTCGTGGTACTGTAGTAACCGGCCGTGTAGAGCGTGGTATTGTACACGTAGGTGACGAAGTTGAAATCGTTGGTATTCGTCCAACCACCAAGACCACTGTAACTGGCGTTGAAATGTTCCGTAAGTTACTAGACGAAGGTCGTGCAGGTGATAACGTTGGTGTTCTACTACGTGGTACCAAGCGTGATGAGGTTGAGCGTGGTCAGGTTCTAGCTGCTCCAGGCACAATCACTCCACACACCAAGTTCACTGGTCAGGTTTACGTACTAAGCAAGGATGAAGGTGGTCGTCACACTCCATTCTTCAAGGGCTACCGTCCACAGTTCTTCTTCCGTACAACCGATATTACCGGTTCTATCGATCTGAAAGAGGGCGTAGAGATGGTAATGCCAGGTGATAACACCGACATGACCGTAACCCTAATCCACCCAGTAGCTATGGCTGAAGGCGAGAGATTCGCTATCCGTGAAGGTGGCCGTACTGTAGGTGCTGGTGTTGTTGGTTCTATTATCGAATAATAGATAACAA
>NZ_FUXX01000067.1 GCF_900167015.1 Succinivibrio dextrinosolvens DSM 3072 | reverse complement strand
ACTCAGGCTCATTTCTGCTGTACGAACTGTGGATATACAGCTAATGCAGATGAAAATGCAGCGGGAAATATCCTAAGGGCGGGGCTCGCCCGGCTAGCACAGAAAGTGAACTCCAAAAGGAGTCAGCACTGTGAACCCTCTGAAGCTGAACAGTAATGTCAGCAGTAGGAATCCTCTTGATTCAGCGAGAGGAGGATGTCAAATAACCTTCTTCATCAAGCTCAAGAGCATCTTTAAAGATTTTAGTTGCAGGTTCATGACCGATAGCAACGAAAATACCATCCAGCTTTATGCTACGTCTGGAGCCATCAGTAAACTTAATGTCTGCTCCTGTAACTTTATTGCAATCACCGATGATCTTATCCACGTTAGCATTGAGAACAAACTCAACCTTACCGGTCTTCTCAAGCTCTCTTAACTTGTCTACTAAAACCTTCTCTGCTCTAAACTGCTCACGTCTGTGAACGATATAAACCTTATTGCAGAGGTTTGTAAGATACAGAGCTTCAATAAAAGCAGTAGAACCGTCTCCGATTACAGCAACATCTTTTTTCCTGAAGAAAAATCCATCACAGGTAGCGCAGGCTGATACACCTTTACCCTTATACTCTTCTTCAGACTTCAAACCTAAATATCTTGCCTTGGCACCAGTAGAAATAATTACAGTACGAGATCTGATGACATCACCACTATCAAGTGTTAACGTCTTAATATCAGAAGAAAAATCAACAGCAGTAACCATAGCAGATATGGACTTTGTACCAAGAGCTTCTGCATGTTCTCTTAAGGAGTCCATAAGAGAGAATCCGTCAGGAGCATCTTTTCTACCAGGCCAGTTACCGATTTCAGGAGTTGTTGTCAGCTGACCACCAGGCTCAGGGCTTTTACAAGCCATGGATTTAATCCTGAGCGGCATGCATAAATTGCAGCAGTGTAACCTGCAGGACCAGAACCAATAATTACGGTATCTAAAATTTTATCTGACATAACAAACTCCTGTAATCTTAATTATCCGATCTGAAAAGAGGGAGCTTCCTCTCTTTAAATACAGTTAAAGTTTCTTTTATAAAAGAGCTTCAATAGCAGAAGCCATCTCCTTAGGAGTGGTGGTTGGTTCGTAGCGCTCTACAACATCACCTTTTCTGTTGATAAGGAACTTGGTGAAATTCCACTTGATAGAATCTCCTTCTAAATAGTCAGGGAAGTTCTTCTCCAATGCATCCTGTAAAATCTTAGCAATTGGATGCTTCATATCAAAGCCTTTAAAGCCCTTCTGAGAAGTCAGATATTTGAATAAAGGCTGAGCATTATCACCACGTACATCACCTTTCTCAAAAATGGTAAAGGTTACGCCATAGTTTATCTTGCAGAACTCAGTAATCTCATCGGCAGTACCTGGTTCCTGCTCAGCAAACTGATTGCAAGGGAACCCCAGGATCTCAAGGCCCTGATCCTTATACTGGTTATATAAAGCTTCTAATTCTTCGTACTGAGGAGTGAAACCACACTTGCTGGCTGTATTAACGATAAGAATAACCTTACCCTCATAGTCCTTTAAAGAAACCTTCTTGCCTCTTGCTGTGTTAACTTCAAAATCATAAATGCTCATAATGCACCTCTTTAACTGAAAAAGATTTAACCTGTTTTTAAACTGATTTAATTTTACTAAATTTAATTTGGCTAAATCAATATTAATTATATTAAATGATTAATCTTATCATTTTTAAGTTTTTTCTTATGGAGATTTGATAGTTAAAAAAAAGAAAGAGATTCCGTAGAACAGATAAATGTAAGGACAATTTCTGGAGAATATTGGTAAAAAACCATCAAAATACTTAAAAAACCGCATTAACAAGGGAACTTTGGTGAACTTTATCACATAATCCATTCAATTATAATGGAAAATTGATTCTACTATTCTAAAATGTTTTGTAGATCAACAAGTAAGATTTTCTTAAATCTGAGGTACCTATGATTACAGTCAGAAAAGCAACTAATGATGATGTTGATATTCTGCAGAAGCTTGCATCTGAGCTTGTGCCATCATCATTCAAAGGTGTTCTTACAACTGCACAGATCGATTTTATGCTAGATAAACTTTACTCTCAGCAGGCGCTATCAGATGCCATTGGTGCAGGAACAGACTACTTCATTGCAACATTCAATGGAGAGGATCTTGGTGTTGTCTCCGTAATCCAGCAGGGACCAAACTTGTTTTTAATGCAGAAGATTTATGTAAATGAGCACTACGTCGGTAAGGGAATAGGAACAGCCCTCTTTACCGCAGTAAAAGAATACGTCCGCTCTAAGATTCTTCCTTGCACTATTGAGCTCATTATCAATGCCCACAATCCAGGTCTTGAATTCTATAAGAAAAAAGGAATGCAGAAGGTTAGAGATACAGGACTTGATATGGGAGATTTCTTCATCAATGAGGAAGTTTACTCACTCGAACTAAACTAATAGTTAACACTTCATCAGCTGATAGCTGTCAGCTGATGCTCCTTATCTGTTGCTCCATTAATGTGCAATTTCTTTTATTTTCTATATTTTTTTTATCACACTAAAACAGCTATTTTTCAAGCAATTGCCCTGCTCTCCCTATATGTATAGCCAAATCTGTTTTCTAACATAATGATATTTCAATTATTTTTTTAAAAAAAAGACCTTGCCTTAAAGCGCATATAATTTGCTCCTATACCCCCCATATAGTAAAATCTAGCCTTGTTTTTTTAAGCCACCAAAAATAACCTTTGACTTAAAATATAAACTTGACGAAAATCACAGCCATAAAAAAAATGGAGCTGATTTTTTCTTTAATAATTAGGAGCGCCTAAATGGATTTCAACGCAGTTAGCAATCTCATCAAAGAAAATGATGTTGTTTTTGCTGATCTAAGATTTACCGATACTAAAGGTAAAGAGCAGCACATCACTCTTCCTATTTCCTGCATCAATGAGAAGTTCTTCGATCAGGGAAAGATGTTTGATGGCTCTTCAATTGCTGGTTGGTGTGGTATTGATAAGTCAGATATGATTCTGATGCCAGATATCAACACTGTTCAGCTAGATCCATTCTACGCAGATCCAACCATTATCGTTCGCTGCGATATTCTTGAAACAGAAACTTTAACCGGTTATAGCAGAGATCCTCGTTCAGTAGCAAAGAGAGCTGAAGAGTACTTAAAGTCAACTGGGATCGGTGATGTTTCATACTTTGGTCCAGAACCAGAGTTCTTCCTGTTTGATGATGTTCGTTTCAAGTCTGATATTACAGGCTCTTTTGTGGCTATTGATGACATTGAGGCAGCATGGAACAGCTCAACTGAATACGAAGGTGGAAACAAAGGTTATCGTCCAGGTGTAAAAGGTGGATACTTCCCTGTACCTCCTGTAGATTCATCTCAGGACATTCGTTCTGCAATGTGCAAGGTTATGCAGCAGATGGGACTGGTTATCGAGGCTCATCACCACGAAGTTGCAACCGCTGGTCAGAACGAAATTGCAACAGAATTCAATTCATTAACAAAGAAAGCTGATGAAGTTCAGATCTACAAGTATGTGGTTCAGAACGTTGCTCATCAGTACGGTAAGACTGCTACCTTCATGCCAAAGCCAATCTTTGGTGACAATGGTTCAGGTATGCACTGCCACCAGTCAATCTACAAGAACGGAAACAATATCTTTGCTGGCAATCTATACGGTGGACTGTCACAGGAAGCATTATGGTACATTGGCGGTATCATCAAGCACGCTAAGTCTCTAAATGCATTCACAAACCCAGCAACTAACTCATACAAGCGTCTTGTTCCTGGATTTGAGGCTCCTCTGATGTTAGCTTACTCAGCTGCAAACAGATCTGCATCCATCAGAATCCCTTATGCACTAAATCCTAAGACAGCTCACATTGAGGTTCGTTTCCCTGATTGCTGTGCTAATCCATATCTTGCATTTGCCGCAATGCTAATGGCTGGTCTTGATGGTATCAAGAACAAGATTAACCCAGGTGATCCTATGGATAAGAATCTATATGATCTACCTCCTGAGGAGGCAGCAAACATTCCTCAGGTTTGTGGTTCCCTAGATGAGGCTCTAAAGGCTCTTAAGAATGATCACGAGTATCTGCTAGAGGGTGGAGTATTCTCCGAAGATATGATTAACGCCTATATCGAGCTTAAGGCTGAAGAAGATACAAGAGTAAGATCAACTCCACATCCTGCTGAGTTTGAACTTTACTACAGCCTATAATTCAGCTCTGAATTTAGAAAATACCTCGTAATTCACGAGGTATTTTTTTTTCTCTCCCTCCTACTTAAAATTGCGACAAGCTATACCTTTTTTCAAAAAAGGACATATTTTTTGTGATCTTATAACTCCCTCTAAGTTTAACTATATGTATTTTATGTTATACAAGGTAATACAGCCATTATCTATGAATATAGCTGTAACTGCTTGATAATTATGCTTTTAATTATATATAGCGAAAGAATAATCCATTAAATAAGGAGTGTTGTAAATGAGTTTCTTCTCTTTTATTAAGGACGTTGGAGAAAAAATCCTTGGACTTGCATCTGCTGCAGAAATCAATGCTGCAGATCTAAAAAAAGATTTGGATGCTCTGGGGCTGGACACAAAGGATTTAACCGTAGAACTCGATGGTGATAACGTTGTTCTAAAGGGCACGGCAAAAGATCAGGAAACGCTTGAAAAGGCAGTTCTTGAGGTTGGCAACAAATTAGGTATTGCAGGTGTAAAAACTGATGGAGTGAAGGTTGCCTCTGCGGGAGAGGAATCAAGATTCTATGAAGTCAAAAAAGGAGATACTCTCTGGAAGATAGCCGAAGAGTGCTATGGCAAAGGAAAAGGAGCTCAGTACAATGTAATCTTCGAAGCAAACACTCCAATGCTAAAACACCCTGATAAAATCTTCCCTGGTCAAAAACTAAGAATACCTGCCTTATAGACATTTTTTTTGAAGGTCCAGCTTCTGCTGGGCCTTTTGCTATACTTAAAAAACCCCCTACTATTTTTCATTACAAAAATTAACACTATATTCTTGATGCTATCCACAAGTTAAAAAAAACTAGAGATTCTTGTTTAAACATAACCTCTCTGTCACATAAAAATATAAAACTGATTACTAAACTTAATAAACGTATCCATGTTAGTGAATAAATTACAGAAGAGTAACTCATTAACAATCACGATTAAAAATCACTAGAAACTACAGTAAAGAGGCTTTATGAGGAATATAAAAAGTAATCTTAACGGCCTTCTCGCCATTCTTTTAGGTAGCGTTTTATCATTGTCTGTCAATGCAGAAGATCAAAATGACAGATGGTCAATGCTTTGCGAAAATGGTGATGTTTCATACTGTAATCTTGTAGGACGAAAATACGTAGCAACCGGAGATTATCAGAAAGCTATCACAGTGTATCAGTCTGCATGTTCACATAACAGTGGTGAGGGCTGCTCCTGGCTGGGAACCCTTTATGTGAATGGACAAGGAACCAGAAAAAGTATACGCAAAGCAAACGAACTATATATCAAATCATGCGAAATGCAGTACGGTCAAGGATGTCTGAAACTGGCACAGCTGTATGAGGAGAACTATGAATTCGAACAATACCGTTCCAGAGCTCCTGAATTTTACTCAAAAGGTTGTTCTTTCGGTAATGCTGAATCATGTATGAATCTTGGAGCACTATATTCCGAAGGTATTTCCGTAGAAATAGACCGCAACAGAGCAGTAAAGTATTTTGATCAGGCATGTAGCAATAAAAATGGTTTAGGATGTCTACATGCAGGAGAGATGTACTCTGAAGATTATGACAAGTTTCGCCACGATTACAAAAAAGCAATTGATTCCTATCATAAAGCTTGTGAACTTGCTGTAGCTCCAGGATGTACAGCATTGGGACTCATGTATGAGGAAGGCAAAGGAGATGATGCCGATGCTGAGCTTGCGGCTTCATACTACAAGATAGCTTGTAACCTTAATGATGCAGAAGGCTGCCTGTATATTGCAGAAGCGACAGATAAAGGTTTAGGGGTTAAAAAAGATCCGGATCAAGCTATAGAGTTCTATAAAACAGCATGTAACCTCGGACAGATAAAAGCCTGTCATTCCAGTAAGCAAACAGTAAAAAACTGACAGAAAAACAAGAAACGAATCGTTCTGAACTCTTGTAGTTCAGGGCGATTTTTTTGAAAAAAAGGAAGTATTATCCCGGTAAATTAGCAAGAAAATCCACGCAAAATACCTAAAAAACAGCTCAAAAATTCACTTTTGCACAATAAATTAACAGGCTATAATAAGATTAACTTATTGATATTTATTCAGTATTTATTATAATAACTCCATTTTTTACCAATTTGCACTAAAAATAAACTTACCTGCACTATATCAGTGAATATAGTGTTTTTTATTGCAACACAAAAATGTCTCTTGTAAATTCTTACTAAATCAAAATGATTAAACACGCAATATTCAAGGAGACATTAAATGTCATCATATACCCAAAGAGTTCTAGACTCATTAAAAGCAAAGTATCCTTATCAGCCAGAGTTCCTACAGGCTGCTGAAGAGATTCTAACTACTCTACAGCCTGTTGTAGAAAAAGAGCCAAAATACGAGAAATACAAGATTCTTGAGCGTATGGTTGAGCCAGAGAGAACTATTAGCTTCAGAGTTGAATGGGTTGATGACAAGGGTCAGGTTCAGGTAAACAAGGGCTACCGTGTACAGTTCAATTCAGCTATTGGTCCATACAAGGGCGGTATCAGATTACATCCAACTGTAAACGAGGGCGTATTAAAGTTCCTAGGTCTTGAGCAGATTCTAAAGAACTCACTAACCGGCACTCCTATCGGTGGTGCAAAAGGTGGTTCAGACTTCGATCCTAAGGGCAAGTCAGAGACCGAAATCATGCGTTTCTGCCAGGCTTTCATGATTCAGTTACACCGCTACATCGGTGCTTTAGTTGACGTTCCTGCTGGTGATATCGGTACTGGTGGTCGTGAAATCGGCTACATGTACGGTGCCTACAAGCGTTTAACCACCAAGTACGAAGGTGTATTAACCGGTAAGGGTCTAAACTTCGGTGGTTCTCTTGCAAGAACAGAAGCAACTGGTTATGGTGTTGTATACTTCACAGACGCAATGCTGAAGGATCGCGCAGACACTCTGAAGGGCAAGAAGTGCGCAGTTTCAGGTTCAGGTAACGTTGCAATCTACTGCTGTGAGAAGCTATATCAGTTAGGCGCTACTCCAGTAACCGTATCTGATTCAACCGGTACCATCTACGATCCAAACGGCATCGATGTAGCTGTATTAAAGCAGGTTAAAGAAGTTGAGCGTGCTCGTCTAACCCGCTATGCAGAGTTAGTAAAGACTGCACAGTACACTCCTGTTGAGCAGTACCCTGCAGGCAAGCATCAGGTATGGTGCTACCCTGTAGACTGTGCATTCCCATGTGCAACTCAGAACGAGTTAAACGAGGAAGATGCTAAGACTCTACTTCAGAACGGCTGTAAGGTTGTAGCTGAAGGTGCAAACATGCCTTCAACTCTAGGTGCAATCAAGCAGTTCTTAGATGCTAAGATTGCTTACGGTCCTGCTAAGGCAGCAAATGCTGGTGGTGTTGCAACCTCTCAGTTAGAGATGGAGCAGAACGCAGGCATGACTTCATGGACCTTCGAAGAGGTTGATTCTAAGCTACACAACATTATGACCAACCTATACAAGAATGCAGCTGATACCGCTCGTGAGTTCGGTGTTGAGGGCAATCTTGTTCTAGGTGCAAACATCGCAGGCTTCCGCAAAGTTGCTGATGCAATGATTGCTCAGGGTGTAATGTAATAAATACCAATAGCTCTTAAATATATTAGAAAGAGGGTGACTAAAAAGGTCGCCCTCTATTTTTACCTAAATTTTGTGGTTTTATTAACATTATTGATAATATTTTTATATTAAAACTTTATCTATTTCCTTGATATACAAAGTTAATATACTATACTTAATAATATAAAGAGTTATATTATTGGTAATATCGTTATGGATAAAGAAGATCTTTTCAAACCCTATATTCAAGATGATTTAGCCTTACTTCCTCCTTGTATTGGTGATTTTATCTCCCCTTCAGATCCCGTCAGACTCGTAAGTACAATTGTTGATAAACTTGATATCTCCAATATTCTTAAAGATT
>NZ_FUXX01000017.1 GCF_900167015.1 Succinivibrio dextrinosolvens DSM 3072 | reverse complement strand
AACACGTATTTATTGGAATGCTCATCAAAGACTCTAACAACAGGTCTATCTATAAACTTAGGATTCTCCTTTAAGAAATCCTCTCTGAAAATAAGTCTTCCGACACCTTCACCATTTGCAATTTCAGCAATATTACGAATATCTGTTTTAACAGGATAATTTTTACCTTCAACACGAGAGTTCTTATAGGTGCGAATATAGGTTCTATTCTTTGATTTACAACAATAAACTGTTGGTAGAGGAGCAATTTTACTCATAATAAAATATCTTTGTAGGTACAACTATATAATACCTACATTATAGCACTAAAAAAAATATCTAACTGATTGTTATTTAAATTTTTTGTGAGATTTGATTAGAATATGTTGTACCTACTTTGCAAAGTACAGGATCCTTCGTTTTCTGCGGTTTCCGTTATTTTGTCATCGGCTGTTATATGTGTATCTGTCATTATTTAAAAAAGAAAAATGGTGATACTGTTTAAATATCACCATCAAAAGAAAATCGTCATTATTTGCTAGGAGAGTGGATTACCACCATGCTTCAGCTTGAACACCAATGCAGTAGTCTCTCTTGTAGTACTTATTGGTATCATCGTAGCTCTGAATTCCTTTTTTCAGTTCTGGGTTGAAATCTCTTGCATGTAAATAAGATACAAAGAATCTCAGCTCTGGACGTGCCTTATAACCAATATCAGGAGCAATTGCGTATGCTAAGGTTAGCTTGTGACCTCTCTCAACATCCTTATCGCCAGATAAATATTTGGTTGACTGAACGTAAGTACCTGCCTCTACATAAGCCTTTGTGTACTCTGTTAACTGATACCAAGGTCTTACAACAAACTTAGCCAGTTTCTTGTTGTCGATGGTTTCACTTAAGTCTTTTGCATAACCATATGAAGCAACATAGGTCATGTGGAAGTCTTTTGTGAAGTCTAAGTCACCGTGATCGATGATGTTGTATCCTTTTGCATTATTGCAGTCACTCCAGTGATCAAACCATGAACCATCACTGTCTACTGCGTGGTGAGCTAAACCCTTGTTGGAGAACTGCAGAACAGTCTCATTCCAGCCATAATTATGTTTCTGTGAGAGTAGGGCGGTAAGCATTAAGCTGTTATCAATATCATAACCTTTTGCAATAACAACTGGTCTGCCATTGTTCTCAGATCTAGTTGTACCACGAGGAACAGCATAGTCTACACCAAACTCTGCCCAGCCTCCTTCCCAAGGAGATAACGCATAACGAGCATCGAAGAAGTTTACATTAACGCTCTTTTTGGTAGCCCAAACATTATTTGCATCTTCCATGTCGTCATAACGGTAGTCAATATCATTTGACTGTTTACGAACCCATGCTAATGAAAGTTTACCTGGTCCTAATGACAGGTACTCCAAACCGGCACCTGAACCGCTAACATCCCAGTATTTGTAGTCGATAATGTGGATATCATGTCTCTGATAATATCTCTTACCTGCCCACAATACAGCATCTTTATCAAAATCAAGTAAACCTTTAATCTGTAGATTTAACTGTCTTAAACCAAAATCAGCCTTATCTTTATCTGTCTTAGATGTTGTTTCGCCATCATTAGCTCCATCAGAGGTCATAGAAACCATTGAATCGACATAAAAGCTTAAATCACCCTTTTTGAATAATTCTGAACCAAACTCAAGTTCTGCATAGGTATCTTTTTCGTTACCCAGACGACCAACATTCTTAAGCTGATATGAAGTCTGAGAGCCATCTTTTGAAAGACCTAAACCTGAACGGAAATAGCCGTGGAAATCAAATGTTGGAGTTGCCAATGCTGATGCAGCGTAAACGGAGGAAATTACAGCAGCTGCTATAAGTGAAAACTTTCTCATAATTAAATTGTTACTTGATGTTTGTTTAAAAGACTGTATTAAAACACTCAGTAAAATGTGAACGCTCACATTTGTTATAATATTCATATTAAATAAATCAATCTGCAAATGAAATAAATGGAAAATATGATCTTAATCAAAAATTTTTAGATATTTTTTGTATTTAATTATACATATTTTTGTAATACTGTATACATGATATGAAACAAGAGTACTAAAAATAAATCTTTAATTTTAATGAGTTAGTTAACAGTTTTAAAAGAAACAAATATATATTTGCTCACAATGTGTATTAATTTAGTCAAAAATTAACAGGGTAATGTATAATAACGGCCACAATTACTATTTTAGAGAACAAATAAATGGAAGATAAAAACAAGAAAGTAACGATGCAGGATGTGGCTAAAAAAGCTGGCGTCTCGTATCAGACAGTTTCAAGAGTATTGAACAACTCTTGTAATGTATCTCCTTCCACAAAGGAAAAAATTGAGAATGCAATTGCAGAGTTAAAATATGTGCCAAATCTTTTAGCTCAGCAGCTGGCAAAAAAGGATCGCAATGTTATTGGAATAGTAAATACTTCTGTTCCATCCGTTGCAGTCACTGAAGTATCGTCTTTATGCAGAAAATATGCTCTGGAGGCTGGTTATCATATTGCATTAACTCTTGCATCTGCTAACGATTATCAGAGTATTTCTGACGCGATTTTAGAACTAAAGGCTCAGATAATTACTAAAGTTGTAATCAATATGCCTGTAGATTCAAGTGATGCCATAAAGCTTACAGAGGAATTCCCTGATGTCACTTTGATTTTTATTGATGTCGATCCTTACTGTCCTGTGTTTAATGTGACCTTCAACCCTGCTGACGGAACTCTTTTTTCTGTTTCTCACCTAAGAGAACTTGGACATCATAAAATTGCAATTCTTGCGGGCCCTGAAGGAATTTCTTCATCCGAATCAAGATTAAAATGCTGGAGAGAGGGCATTAGAATTAACAATCTTGAGGAAGTATGTTTTGAGAGGGGAGACTGGTCAACTCAGAGTGGATATCTTGCCACCCTAAAAATGCTCAGAGATAATCGCGATTTTACTGCTATTCTTGTTGCAAACGATCAGATGGCACTAGGCGCAATAAGCGCACTAAGTCAGAATAATCTTTCTGTACCGGAAGATGTATCTGTTATAGGCTACGATGACTATCAGGACAGTGCTTTTTATCTGCCTCCACTAACCTCCGTTCATCTTGACAGAGATATGCAGTGCAAGCTTACGATCTCTAAACTAATCAATGAGAATGAGCCAAAAGCTTCATCTGTTCTGCCAACTACGCTGGTAATCAGACAATCTACTGCCAATACCAATCTGCGCAATTCAAATGTAAAGAATCTTGTAAAAGCTTTAAGAGAAGCTGCAAATCTTCTTGAAAAATAGTCGCAGGGCCTCTGCTTGGATAATCAATGTCGTGATTCTCTAAGTAGAGGTTATTCATAGACGCGTAAAGAAAGGAGAGCCGACAGACTCTCCCTAAAACTTAATACAAACAAAACACTAGAGTAAACTAAGAATTCTTTGATTTTTCTTCTAAATTCGGATAAATACGCTCATCGTTTTCATCAAAGAGCATTACATTTTTAATAAGTGCTGATACCGTTGTTGTTTGACGTGGCTTTGTATGAACATCTCCAGGCAGAATAACTTTAAAATTGTCCTGACCGCAGCAGGTTCCGTATATGTATGTATTGTTACCAAGTCTTTCTACGACGTCAGAATCAAACGACATTGTAAATCCTGGCTCACCACCATAAGCTTCAAGTGCTTTCTGTAATGAACCTACTGTTATATATTCAGGTCGAATACCAACTGTCACCTTATCTCCTACTTTCAGGTTAGAAGTTAAAGCTGGAAGTTCAATGTCGTTTTCATCCAGTTTCACACATACTGAATTCTGATTAACCTTGGTTATCTCTGTTGGAATAAAATTCATTTTAGGAGAGCCAATGAATCCGGCCACAAATTTGTTACATGGATTGTAGTAAAGATCCATTGGAGATCCTACCTGCTCAACCTTACCAAAGTTCATAACCACAATCTTATCTGCAAGAGTCATTGCTTCAACCTGATCGTGTGTAACGTATACCATGGTTGTTTTCATATCATGATGCATTCTTGCGATATGAAGTCGCATTTCAACTCTAAGTTCTGCATCAAGGTTTGATAAAGGCTCATCAAAGGTAAAGACCTTTGGTTTTCTTACAATTGCTCGGCCAATAGCAACACGCTGTCTCTGGCCTCCAGAGAGCTGTTTTGGTTTTCTGTCAAGAAGATGTTCTATCTGAAGAGCTTTTGCAACCTTAGAAATTTCGTATTTAATTACATCTTTTGGTACTTTATGAATTTTCAGGCTGTAAGACATATTCTCGGCAACGGTCATATGAGGATATAGAGCATATGACTGAAATACCATTGCAACACCGCGATCTGCTGGAGTTACATCATTTACAACATCATTATCAATAAGCAGCTCTCCATCAGAAATTTCTTCAAGACCAGCTATCATTCTGAGCATTGTAGATTTTCCACAGCCTGAGGGTCCAACGAAGACAGCAAGTTCACCGTCTTCAATACGCAGGTTTATATTCTTTAATGTAACAACCTTGCCGTAAGCTTTTGTTACATTTCTTAATTCGATACTGGCCATTAATAATCTCCGATGTTGTTTGTATATCAACAAGATATATTTAACATATACTATGACAACTCACATTATATGTAAAACTTTTGAATATACATTACATATAAAATGTATGTATTTAAACATTTAAAATGTATGATATGTATCATTCGTAACATTTGTTGTTTGTAAATATACATAAATGACTAGTTGTTGTGTGCAAAAATATACATTTGTGTGATGGTTATCCCAAAAAAATACATCTTTTTAAACAAATCTTGTATCCATTCTTTTTAAATGTGCAATACTATACAAAACAACATACAGAAAGAATAACACTGTTAATGCATAAAATCTTTAGTTTTCAATCTGTTAATATATTTGTATAACGTTCACAAAACATAAAGGAGATATCAATGAGAAATATTACAAAACTGGCTTTTTCTGTAGCCATGATTATTTCTGCAGGTATGGCTAATGCCAAAACAGAATTAAGCGTATGGGAAGATATTCAAAAATCTAAAGGTATTGAACAGGCTGTAGCTGATTTTGAAAAAGAGTTCGATGTTGATGTAAAGATTCAGGAAATGCCTTATACAACACAGATTGAAAAACTACGCCTGGATGGACCTGCAGGTATCGGTCCTGATGTGATGGTTATTCCTCATGATCAGCTTGGAGCTGCTGTAGTACAGAATCTAATCTCTCCTCTAAATAAACTAAACAAGGAAATATACACAGAATCTTCTTTATCTGCTTTTACAACCAACGGTAATGTATACGGTGCACCTAAAGTTGTTGAAACAATTGCCATGTTCTACAACAAAGACCTTATTAAAGAGCCTTTTGAGAATCTTGAGGATTACTACACATATTCAAAAGAGCATACCAAAGACGGTAATTATGGCTTACTTGCTAAATTTGATTCTACCTATTACGTATATGGTGCAATCAAACCTTATGGCGCATATGTATTCAAGAGAAATGATAGCGGAGACTATGACGCAACAGATGTAGGTTTATCAAATGCCGGTGCTGTTGAAGGAATGACATACATAAAGAAATTCTATAAGGATGGCTTATTCCCAACCGGTATTATCGGTGAGAACGGTGTAAACGCAATTGACTCTCTGTTTACAGAGAAAAAGGCTGCTGCTGTTATCAATGGACCATGGGCTGTAGAGCCATATCAGAAGGCAGGAATCAACTTCGGTGTTGTTCCTCTACCTAAGCTGCCAAATGGTCAGCCAATGAGTTCATTTATGGGCGTAAAAGGCTATGTTGTCTCAACCTGGTCTAAGGATAAGGAACTGGCAGAGAAATTCATCAACTATATCAATCAGCCTAAATATGCTGCAATCCGTTTTGAGAAAACCATGGAAATTCCTCCTGTAAAGGAAGTTATGAACGATCCTAAATTCAAGGAGAATCCAATTGCTTCTGCAATTGCAGTGCAAGCTTCACGTGCTGAGCCTATGCCTTCTATTCCAGAAATGTCTGAAGTCTGGGGACCTATTGATGCAGCTTTACAGCTAATCGTGACAGACAAGCAGGATGTTAAATCAGCATTAGAAGGTGCTACTGAGCATATTAACAACCAGATTGAAGCTTTCCGTTCTGGAATGTAAAAGCAAATTATAAAAGAGGGGAGAAATCCCCTCTTAAAAGGAAGGGTGATTAAAGTGGAATCTGTAGGAACAACTCCATCAATGATAATGAATATAAAAACAAATCACGCCATTACAGCTCTAATCTGTGGAATTTTCCCTGGTGGCGGTCAGTTTTATAACAGACAGATTGTCAAAGGGCTTATCTTTTTTGTTTTTCTTGTAAGTTTTTTCAGCTGCAGTAAGGATCTGATTACTCACGGTCTATGGGGACTTGTTACCCTTGGCGAAGTGCTTCCAAGAGATAACTCCATATTCCTGCTGGCAGAAGGAATCATCACCGTTCTAATGGTGTTATTAGCTTTATGTATGTGGGGAGTTGCCCTTCATGACGGCTATGTCTGCGGTAAAGTTCGTGATGAAGGTCGCCAGCTGTATACATTGAGACGACAGTACAAGAATCTGCTTGATAACGGTTTTCCTTATCTGATGATTGCTCCTGGCTTTATCATTCTGGTTTTCGTAGTAATCTTCCCAATCATTTTCGGTTTTGCAATTGCGTTTACCAATTACAATCTTTATAACGCACCTCCAGCAAAACTTGTTCAGTGGGTTGGTTTAAAGGTTTTTGAAAACATCTTTGCATTAAAACTATGGAGATCAACATTCTTTGATGTACTGCAGTGGACTGTAGTATGGACTGTTCTTGCAACAACTCTGCAGTGTGCTGTCGGTGTTATGCTGGCTATCGTTGTAAACCAGAAGGATCTTAAATATAAGGGAATCATCAGAACAATCTTTATTCTGCCTTGGGCGGTACCTGGATTCGTAACTATTCTTGTGTTTGCAGGTATGTTTAATGATTCTTTCGGTGTAATCAACAACACCATTCTGCCTATGCTTGGTATTGAGCCTAAAGCATGGCTGACCGATCCTTTCTGGACAAAGACTGCTTTAATCTTAATGCAGACCTGGCTTGGATTCCCATTTGTCTTTGCAATGACAACAGGTGTTCTTCAGGCAATTCCTGAGGATCTATATGAAGCGGCAACTATGGATGGAGCAAGTTCATATACAAAATTCAGAACTATAACTCTACCGCTGGTACTGTATTCAATTGCACCAATCATCATTACTCAGTACACCTTTAACTTTAACAACTTCAATATTATTTACCTATTCAACAACGGTGGTCCTGCAGTACCAGGTTCAAATGCTGGTGGTACTGACATTCTGGTGTCATGGATTTACAAGCTGACAATGAGTTCATCTCAGTACTCTGTAGCAGCCGCAATTACCATCCTTCTTTCAATATTCGTGGTTGGTGTCGCTTTATGGCAGTTCAGACGCTCAAGTGCCTTTAAGAATGACGAAATGAGGTAATAGGGGAAAGATTATGAATAAGAAAAGAAGTATTAAGCGTCAGAATCAGATTCGACTAACTTTAACCTGGCTTCTGGTAGGTTTTGTAAGCCTTCTGATCCTATACCCTTTAGTCTGGACTGTTGGAGCCTCGTTAAATCCTGGTAACAGCCTGATGAGTTCTTCAATCATTCCAAAGAATATTTCATTTGAGCATTACGCAGATCTGTTCAATGGCAAGGTTGACTATGTAACCTGGTATTTAAATTCCATGAAGATCAGTTTTTTCACAATGATTCTGACTCTGATTTTTGTAAGTTTTACCGCTTACTCTTTTTCAAGATTCCGTTTCGTTGGAAGAAAGAATGGACTTATCCTGTTTCTTCTGCTGCAGATGATTCCTCAGTTCTCTGCTCTGATTGCAATCTTTGTTCTATCTCAGATGTTAGGTCTTGTTAACAGTCATCTTGCATTGGTTCTGATTTATGTTGGTGGCATGATTCCAATGAATACATATCTGATGAAAGGCTACATTGATGCTATTCCTCGTGATCTTGATGAATCTGCAAGAATGGATGGTGCAGGTCATTTCAGAATTTTCATTGAAATAATTATGCCTTTATCCAAGCCAATTATTGCTGTAATTGCACTGTTTTCATTTACAGGTCCTTTAGGCGACTTCATTTTATCTACAACTATTTTAAGAACTCCAGATCAATTCACCTTACCAATTGGCCTCTATAACCTTGTTTCCATGAAGATGGGCGCAAGTTATACCACCTATGCTGCAGGTGCGGTACTAATTTCTGTACCGGTTGCCTTACTATTCCTGTGGTTACAGAAGTTCTTTGTATCAGGTCTGACTGCGGGTGGTTCAAAGGGTTAAACATAAAACTAGACAGTTACTCTTCAAACAAACATATTTAAGGAAATAATCATATGAAAAATATCAAAACCAAGGTTTTGACTACGGCTGTTATTGCCTGTCTAATGTGCGGTTGTGAAATGACTCAGACCAACAATGAACAGATGTTATCTCATACATCATCTTCATTCCAAAAGGCTGACCTTTCAAAAGACTTCATCAAAGGTGCAGATATTTCAACTCTGATTGAAATGGAGCAGGCTGGTTTTGTCTACAGAAATGAGAAGGGTGAGGCTGAGGATTGTTTAAAGATCCTTCGTGATAATGGTATTAACTATATCCGTGTAAGACTCTGGGTCGATCCAAAAGATCAGAACGGAAATGTATACGGTGCTGGTAACAATGATCTTGCTACAGATCTTGAGCTTGTTCGCAGAGCCAAAAAGCTTGGCATGAAGGTGCTGCTAGACTTCCATTATTCAGATTTCTGGACTGATCCTGGTAAACAGTTTAAGCCTAAGTCCTGGGAGAACTTGTCTTTTGAAGAACTTAACGATGCCATTTATAAGTATTCAAAGGATGTTATGACCACTTTTAAGGATGCTGGCTTAACTCCAGAAATGGTCCAAATTGGCAACGAAGTTAATTCTGGAATTCTCTGGCCTGACGGCAAGAGCTGGGGAGGGGATGGTCATGAGTTTGATCGCTTAAGCCTGCTTTTAAAATCTGCAATTAAAGGTGTAAAGGAAGCTGTTGGTTCTGATTCAAAAATCATGCTGCATCTTGCAAAGGGGCCTGATAACGGCGCTTTTAAATGGTGGTTCGATGAAATAACCAAGAGAGATGTAGATTTTGATGTAATTGGTATGTCCATGTACACCTGGTGGGATGGTCCAATTTCAGCTCTGACAGACAATATCAAATGGGTTAAGAACCAGTATGGCAAAGAGGTAATGGTTGTAGAGGGAAGCTACCCATATACTCTGGAAAGTGATGATTCTCTGGCTCAGGATATTGATGCTGAAGGTGTAAAAAAATCTGGATACGAAGCTTCTGTTAACGGTCAGTATCAGTATTTAAAAGATTTGATGGAGAACGTTGATAAAGCAGGCGGAACCGGATTCTTCTACTGGGAAGCTGCATGGAAGACAGCTCCTGGAATAAGCTGGGCAAGTCCTGCAGGTATGGCCTACATAAAGTGCGGTGCAGACTGTCAGCAGGGTAATGCTCGAGAGAATCAGGCCCTATTTGATAAAACAGGAAAAGTACTGCCTTCAATTAAGGTCTTCAACAACTAATTATGTTTACGTATAGAGTTAACTTACTTTGTATTAGAAATTAACTTAAAAAAATTTCATAACATCATAACAAATGGGAATAAAAATGAAATTCGATCCTTTATTCAAACAGCATAAGATTTTCCATGGATGTGACTATAATCCAGAGCAGTGGCTTGATTCACCGGAAATTCTTGAAAAAGATATAGAGATGATGAAACAGGCTCACTGCAATATCATGTCTGTAGGCATTTTTTCCTGGTCAATGCTTGAGCCGGAGGAAGGTCGTTACAATTTCGAGTGGCTTGATAAAATTCTTGATAAGCTAAATGAGAATGGAATTAAGGTATTTCTTGCAACTCCAAGTGGTGCAAGACCAACCTGGATGTCAAAAAAATATCCAGAGGTACTGCGTGTCTGGGAAAATCGTGTAAGAGCGTTACACGGAGGCAGACATAACCACTGCAGTTCTTCACCAGTATACCGTCAGAAGGTTCATGATATAGATTTAAAACTAGCTCAGAGATACGCTAATCATCCTGCTGTTATCGGATGGCATATTTCAAATGAATTCTCTGGCAGCTGTCATTGTGAATTATGTCAGAAGAACTTTAGAATTTGGATGAAAAATAAATATAAGACACTGGATAATCTTAATAAATCCTACTGGTCTGTATTCTGGTCTCATGTATACACAGATTGGAGTGAAATTGAGTCTCCATCTTCCATAGGTGAAAATGCTGTTCATGCGTTAAATCTTGACTGGGCTCGTTTTAATACTGAGTTGTGTATGGATTTCTGTAAACATGAAATTGATACCGTGAAAAGTGTTAGAGCTGATCTTCCTGTAACCACGAATTTCATGGAATATTTCTATGATTATGATTACTTTGAATTTGCAAAGATTCTCGATTTTGTTTCATGGGATTCATATCCTCAGTGGCATGTATTTAAGGATCAGGAACAGACTCCTCTGTATACAGCTATGAATCATGATCTGATGAGATCACTAAAAGGTGGACAGCCTTTTGTGCTTATGGAGTCAACTCCAAGCCTGACCAACTGGCGTGATACCTCAAAACTTAAGAAGCCAGGAATGCATAAACTGTCTTCCCTGCAGGCTTTAGCCCACGGTGCTGATAACATACAGTATTTCCAGTGGCGAAAGAGCAGGGGGGCATCAGAAAAATTCCATGGAGCTGTAGTTGATCACGTAGGTCATCTTAATACTCGAGTAGGAAAGGAAGTATGTGAGCTTGGCTCTATTCTTGAGAAACTTGGAGAAATCGCTGGTTCCCGTGTTGATGCCAAAGTTGCTGTAGTGTTTGATACCCAGAATTGGTGGGCAATTGATGACGCTATGGGACCTCGTAACGTTGGTAAGAAGTATCTTGAGGTTGTTCAGGATTACTACAAGGTACTATGGAAACATGGTATCAACGTCGATGTAATCGACGAAACCTGTCCTTTAGATAACTACAAACTGGTAATTGCACCAATGACCTATATGATTCGTGGTGATTATGCCAAGAGAGTAACCGAGTTTGTTCGTAATGGCGGAACATATGTTTCTTCATTCTGGTCAGGAATCGTTGATGATAATGACTTAACATTCCTAGGAGGTTTCCCTGGTCCTTTAAGTGAAGTTCTAGGTATCTGGGATGAAGAAATTGAATGCCTTGAAGATGATGAAACAGTTAAAGTTAAAGTTGGAGCAGAAGAGTTTGATGCAACTCATCTATGTGCTCTGATTCACCCTCATGGGGATACTAAGGTATTAGGTACATTTAATAGTGATTTCTTTAAGGATTATGCAGCGGTAACTGTAAACAGTTTTGGAAATGGCAATGCCTACTATGTAGCAAGCAGAATTGAATACAGCTATCTCGATAAACTGTTAAGCAAGATTTTAGGAGACTGCAGAGTAGAATCTCCAATCGAGAGTCTTCCTTTTGCTGTAACTTGTCATACCAGATATAACGCTGATACAGAGTATCTGTTCATAGGAAACTATTCTGATAAGTCAGCTGATGTAACTTTAAAAGAGTCATATGATGATCTGCTTTCAGGTCAGAAGTTAACAGGAGCAGTTACTTTAAAGTCATACGATTTTAGAATTCTGAAAAAGAAAAAATAACAATGTTTCCATATTCTGGCTCTTCAAACTGAAGAGCCTTTTTTTGTCTGGAAGCATCGTTTTTTCAATACAAAGGGCTTCCCCGACAAATCCTAATTGGAATCGTAAACTCTCTTCAGTACGTCTATATTCTCTCAAAGCGATATTTCTGTTTTACATCAGGATATTTCACATGATCAACTTCAGACATGAACATGTCCAAAGGTCTGATGCATGGCTCCATTACAGGATTTACTGATTTATCCATAAGGTAATCGTCCTTTGAGATTCTCTCATATACGACCATTCGCTCTTCAGTCTCTGAATGATGACCAACACAGATGATGTGGTAGTAGTTGTCTTTGAAATGCTTGAATATCTCACCGTTCTTTGGTTCTGGTCTGCTCATAGTATTCTCCAGAGATGCTGTTCTGTTTTAGGAATTGTGTCTGACGATTGTAACATCTGGAAGAGAGAATTTTCTCTAATATTTCAGTCAATTAAAAAAGAAAAGCCATCATATGTTGATGGCTCTGTGCAGGAAATGATAATTCTATTTGATTAGTTCTGGTCCTAAATCTCCAATACTTACAAGACCTCTTGGGATGATTCTGAGTTTTGGAATAACCGGCAGAGAGAGGAATGAGAGGGTAATAAAAGGATCAATATCTTTGTAAACTCCCATTTCGTAGGCTTTATTCTTAAGACGTTCAATCTTTGCGCTAACATTATCCAGGCTTTCATTGGAAATCAGTCCCATGATAGGAAGGGGCAGGGAATCAAATACCTTTCCATTTTCGACAATAACAATTCCACCCTGAAGTCTTCTGATTTCGTTTGCAGCAACAGCCATGTCTTTATCGTTATCACCTACAACTATGATGTTATGGGAGTCATGAGCGACAGAAATTGCTATTGCTCCGTTCTGAATTCCATAGCCGTTGGTGATAGCAACTCCAATCAGTCCTTTATTTTTATGGCATTCAATTGAGGCAATTTTCTTGAAGTCGCCATATGATTTGAAATTTTCTGTAGGATTGAATCTTATCAGAACATCTTCAGTTGTAATCTGTCTTGGAACAATGCTGATTACATGAACAGGCTCGTCATCAATAGGCAGCCTGAACTGTTCTGGAGTTATTTTTGAGATATTAACTGTATGTTTCAGTTCCTTTGGACAGGCAGGTCCTTTTTTAAAGGATTCCTTACCTTTAATTTCCTTGCCTTTTACGAAAACTCTCTCAACATTGAACTTCTTGAGATTATCCACAATGATAAAATCTGCCTGATAACCAGGAGCAATCGCACCTAAATGCTTTAGTCCATAGCGGCGTGCAGTATTGATTGTGGCGATCTTGATGGCGTCAATCGGCTTCATTCCAAGTGAAATTGCGATTCTGACGTTGTTATCGATATGACCGATTTTTACAATATCTTCAACATGACGATCATCTGTGCAGAAGCTGAAATTGCAATTATCAATTTCAGACTTCAGGATCCCCTTAATCAGATTCTCAACGTTATGGGCCGCACTTCCTTCTCTGATTAGAACCTGAATTCCAAGTCGAGCTTTTTCAAGTGCGCTTTCAAAGTCTATTGATTCATGATCGGTATCAATACCAGCCGCACTGTATTTCATCAGATTTATGCCTGATAGGGAAGGAATATGTCCGTCAATAATATGGTTCTGGTCGAAGAGTTCCAGTTTTTTAAACATCTTATTATCAGCGTTGAGCACTGCCTCTGCATCCATAACCTCTGCAAGTCCCAGTACTCTTGGATGATGTACATAAGGCTTCATATCTTCAGCAGTAAGATCGCAGCCGTTATCATCAAGATTAGTTGCCGGAACACAGGATGGCATAGTTACATAGACGTTGGCAGGTGCATCCTCTGTCTGGTCAAGAATATACTTAATTCCTTGAATACCGCTGACGTTAGCTGCTTCATGAGGATCTGCAATTAAGGTTGTAGTACCGTGCATAACTGCTACTGCAAGCAGATCACGAGGCTGTACCATGGTTGATTCGAAATGCATATGCGCATCAATCAGTCCTGGCACAACATACCTGTCCTTAACATCAATCTCCTTTTTACCACGTCCGGTCTGGGACCAGAAGACAAAATGACCTGCACTTACAGCAAGATTGGAATGGATGATTTCACCTGTAAAGACGTTAACTATATTGCAGTTTCTAAGTAGTAGATCCGCTGGCTCATTTCCATCCATGACCTCTTTGATTCTAAGGTAGCTCTGTCTATCCATTCTTTCCCCCGAAGGCGCAGTTATCTTTTAATTGCAGATTTTCAGGTAATCATTCAGAGGCATAAAATCCACACTGGTAACTGCGCATGCTTTATTTTTGTATTCTTCGATTTTATTTTCAGAGAGTGCTACTGACTCTGGTACATAGGACACTCTGTTTTTAATTTCGTTATTGATTTCTCTGATATAGGTTAAATACTCCAGAGGAAATTCTGCATTCTTAGTTGTTACTGTTCCTTTTTCTGTAATCAGTTTTACAGCCTTTTCATCTGGATTTGCAGGATTAGACTCATGTACATATCCAATCTCTTTTGCTTTTCCATTGTTTACAGTATTGCTAAAGCTGATTCTTTCAAGATCAGGCTTGACCTGCGTAGTAATGTTGAAGCAGGTTTCATTGTCGTTTTCTAAGGCACAGTATGATTTTGTATATTCTTCAAATGAATTGTCCTGATTGTATCTGTATATATAGGTTACATCCCTGGTCTCAAGTATGTCTGTTATAAGCTCCCCGTACTTAGTTTTTTTAGGTGTTACCGATCTGAAGTAACCAAACTGAGTTTTCTCATCTAGGTCGATTTCAGCCTGTCCCTTATAAAGCGTTCCGTTCTTTTTGTCATTGATAAGATATATGTTTATCAGAGTCTGATTGTCACTGTACTCGACAATCTGTTCGCTATCAGTTGTCTCATATTTAACGAACAGTCGGCCAATACCGTCAGCTTTACCTTTGATACAGTTTCCATCCCAGAAGAACTGACCGTTCTGTACAGAAAGATCACCTTCATTGGTCATATATGCAATTTCACATTTCTCTGTTTTATTAGCAGGCTGTAATTTTAGAAATCTGTATTCAGTCTTTTTATCCTGAATCTGCTGAATGTTGTCTGTTTCTATTGACATAAGGGTTTCATTGGACGGAACAACCTCAAGATCTGTGGTATCAATTGTATTTACACAGCCGGTAAGTATTGCGGAAATAAGAATGATCTGTGGGGCGTTCTTTATACTCATCGCTGTCTCCTTTTGGTCCAAAATATCCTGTTAACTCAAGAAATAATCTGCTTATAATTTTAAGATTAGATATTGATTCTATGTTTTCAAGGTGAAACATAGTAAAAACAATATGTTAGTGTCACATTTTTTAAAATAATCTTTATTTTCAATGAAAAGCCGCTGTATTTTCTATAGAGGAAATGGCGAAAGAGGAAAAAGAAACGGGGATTTTTAATCCCCGTCTGAGCCGATATCTACATGGTTAAGAATTCATTTATTTTGTTTGTTCGATCGTTAAAACTCCTTTGTTTATTAGTTTTGAATCAGTGGTTATCAGTTTTTTCAGATTCTTCACAGGCTGAATCTGTTCGTTGTTAACCTTAAGGGAGCCTAACTGAGCGCGAGCCTTGCGATTGACTCTGATTATAGTAGGCTTCTCCTTTGCTGTATTCTCAACACTGACTTCTCCTGTAACAGTCAGCTTTCCTCCCTGAACAAGCAGCTGTTCGTGTCTTACATCCTCGGCATTTGGAGCCTGTCCCAGCTTAACTGCCTTGCCCATGTCTGGTCCTGGAGGAACAGAACCCACGAACTTGGCAATTGTACCGTCGTCATATCCCTGAACATAGAGATTGCCGTTAACTGTTGTATCGTATCCTCCAAAGGTATTGGTCTGGAAGAATGCGTTTCTGCCCTTAGAGGTTACGGTAACATCACCCATTACGGATTTTGTTTTCTCAGGTCCTGTCCAGCGTGCATGTCCTGTTGAAACGATAGCTGCAGCGCCACCGCCAGGTGCAGTTACACTGATCTTTCCTGTTACAGTAGAGTCGATAACACCCTGTACTGTGTAGATAGCAGATAGAGGACCGTCATGATCATCTTTAGCCTGGTTTTCAATGATGACTTCTCCAAGCTTTACCTTTGGTCCTTTCTTTGTGACCTTGCCACCTAGAATTCCTGCAGCAGTGTTGAAGTTTGCAAGAGCAACCGTTGAGTCTGCGGTTACACCCGGATTGGTACTCTTTACGATCATACTTCCAACATCAATGGTTCCGTTTGCTCCCACATAGTAGAAGCCTGCGTTTGCATTGTTTCTGTAACCAGGACTGCCGTCAACAGAGCCGTCAGGATTGTAGATTCCCTCTACACCATGACCGATGATCTCTATTGCACCTAAAGAAATTTCAGGAACATCTTTTCGATCAAATCCGTCAGATAAAGCACCGCGGTCAAACTCGTTAATTGCAAAAATCGCATTGCCATGAGTTTGGTTCAATCCTTCAATTAAAAGCTTTCCTTTACCAGTCAGCGTAGTTCCTTTTCCCTGAAGATTTCTAACAGTTCTGATCTTGGCAACACCTGCTCCTGCAGCACTTGAGACTTTCAGAAGACCATCAACCTTAATATCTCCTGCATATGGACTCTTCTTTCCATTTTCGGCAATGGATCGACCATCAGCCAGCCATAAAACTGCATTGTCTGCCTCGCCTAATTTCTTTGCATCAGGTCCCTTTGTATTCTTTGCATCTGCCATATCAGAGCCCAGGATAAAGGTTCCGCCTTCCTGAATTTCAAGAGCGTGGGTATAGTTAGGATTGAATATACTTCCAGCGTTCTGTGCATCCTTGTCCGTAGGAGCTTTTGAAACTGATGTATTAGCTGTGCCTGTTCCTCCGACAATCAGCGTGGTATGGTCAAAGTCTTTTTTGTTAAGTCCGCTGTGAACCTGGAGCTTTCCTCCTTTCTGTACCAGAACAAATTTTCCTGCAGGAATGTAGAAGGTATTCTTTTCTTTCTGAATTTCACCTGGCAGACATACTTTTACATTAGCACCAGATGCGATAATTACACCATCAAAAGGAAGTCCTGTATCAGCAGCTCTCCATTCCCTGACATCTCCTGATAGGAATCCAGTTGCGGTTGCGCTGTTCCATTCTCCGTCAAAACCAAGTAGAGCATCCATCTGAGACTGACTGTGAATTACTCTGATTCGACCATTATCATCAGCTGTCTGTTTGCAGGTGCACCCGGCAAGAGTCATTGCGACTATCACTGCACAGGCAGAGAGTTTTAGAGGTTTAAAGTTCATAAGAACTCCTTATGTTTGTTTGATTTATATGATTTTTTTTATGAAATGACAAAAGTGGATAGGTGTAACTTTTGTTGCATTTTTAATCTTAAATTAGCTTTTCAAGTTATCAAGGTACGAACTTTTAAATCTTGACCGTGTGTACATTTTAATTTACAAAATTTAAGTTTTACCTTGAAAAAAAATTGTTACATACTATGAAATCACTGAACCGGTAAGCATTCTGAGTGTTTTGGGGAAGTACAGCTTCACATGTTTTTCTATGTGAAATCTATTTCTTCTGTGATATATTCTCGCGGAAAAAAATGAGTCAAGGCAAATAAATGATCTGCAAATACTGCGGCAATCCTGTCAGCGCAAAAGCTGAATTCTGTTCTATGTGTGGCCGCCCTTTAATAGATATTGTTGAAAAGCACGATTATTTGGAAAAAAAACAGAAAAAGGTTATGAAGAGGGCTCCTTTTGCTCTGTTTACAGTTCTTCTGGTTGTGTCAATTCTTTCCTGTATGGTGGTGGAGCAGTCTGCTGTACTTTATCCTGAAAAGTACACAGATGGGGTATCTCTGTGTTTTCTAAAACTCTCATCTATGCTACCAGCTGTTCTGACTCTGCTTTACTGTTTTTTCTGTGTACGCAGAAGAATAAGAGATATCGGAAAGAATCCTTCCTATTCACTTTTAGTGATGATGCCAATAGTTGGTCAAATTTACCTCATTTATCTTTGCTTTAAGAGATCTGTTCCTGCCAGCTGCTATAGATAATACTCATAGTTAAGTCTGAAAATGGCTTATAAGCTTGTTTTTTTCTGAAAAGAACATGCGTATTTTGTTATTAAGCTATTTTCTTAAATCTGTATTTTTTTCTCATCTGACAATTATTTTTTTTATCAGCATCATAAATACGTGATAATAGGTGTATAGTTACACGCTTGTGATATATTTGCGATTTTAACGATTTAGGTATGTATCGTGCTTGAAGATAACTACAGACTATTGTTTGTGCTGACAGATCTGATCCTTCCTCTCATAGTAGGATATTTTCTGCATAAGAATCATCTAATTACAGACAGAATCAACTACTTTATAATCAAATTCAATATTCTTGGAATCTGTACTCTGACAGCCTTATTCAGCTTCTGGGCTCTGCCTTTGAACTGGGATGTTCTGATTCTGCTGCCATTCGGCTCTCTTTTTGTTATTGTGCCTGGAGTTGTCGGCTATCTGACCTTTGCAAAACGTTATAAGAATATGCTCTCACAGGGCTCATACATAATGAGTGTTATGCTTTCCAATGTCGGAACCCTGGGCGGAGTATGTGCCTTTATTCTTTACAGTGACGTAGGTTTTGCCTATAGCCAGATTATCGCCTCATGCCAGAATTTTCTTCTGGTGGTGCTATGCTTCCCTCTGGCTCAGTACTATTACAACAGACATATATCTGCATTTTCAACCGAGCTTAAAAAGACAAGTATTCTAAAGAAGTTTATAAGCTGGAATCAGATCAGCGTAGTCGGAATCTGTATCGGTCTGTTCCTCAATGCTAGGGGAGTTGAACGACCTGAAGCTCTTACCACCTTCTTCCATTTTCTGGTTCATTTTGGAGCCTGGGTAGCACTGGTTCCGGTTGGATATCTAATCAACTTTTCAAAGATCCGTCATTATTACTTTAAGGTCTTTGATATTGTGATTGTCAGATTCCTGATTGTACCAGCCTCAATCTATATAACAGCTCATATCTTCTTTTCTGACAGGGTACTTTTAAACTCTCTTTTAATCTGTGCGATTGCTCCAACTGCAATTAACGCAGTACTTACCGCTAAACTCTACAAGCTAAACGTAAATCTTCCGGTAGCATCATTTGTTTCTACCACAGCGCTGTTTCTTGTGGTAATCTTCCCGATTGTATTCTTTATTCTGAAGTAGATGTCTGGTGGTTTCATGATGATGCAGCTATTGTGCGTGTTTATCGGCGGAGGCATCGGATCCGCTTTACGCTTCCTTATTACCGCATTCTCACGAAAAATCTTTGTTCACTCTGTTTACGGAACTTTATGCTGCAATCTTCTGGGCTGTTTTTTAATCGGTCTGCTTGCAGTTCTTTTTACGCAGAAATTTGCAATCTTCACCTACATTCCAAAGCCTCTGGTAGTAACAGGCTTTCTAGGCGGACTCACCACCTACAGTACCTTCAATCTTGAAGCCTTCACCATGATTCACGAAGGCAGAACCTTTCAGGGTATAGTCTACTTAATAACCACTGTTGTACTTGGGCTTCTATGCACCTACGCAGGATACAGAAGCGTAATCTAATCTGTTTTGTCATTTTTTGTAGACTACTGATTTCTTAAATTAAGAGAGATCAATTAGTTACCAAAAATATGAAAAAGGGACATTTTTTTTTACATGACTCAAATATTGCGTAGATAACAAACTCATCTTCTTAATAATTGTCATAAAATTCAAATAAGATTGGCATAATAGGCAGGTGAGTTTTGTGTTTAAGACAAAGTCATTGAGAAAAAAATTAACCTTTGCGGCTCTTAGTGGAAGTCTGCTTTTTATTTTGGGCTTTGCTGTTTTCTCGCCAATCAGAAACTATTTTCTATTGACTACCATAGACGACATTGAAAAAAACAATCTGTTCAGAATTACAAGCCGTGCTGAAGAACAGGCATTAAAAGAAGAGAAAAGACGTCTTACCAATCTTAATGAGTCTGTTTCTGAACTTTTGGGTACCGAACTTGAACAAATCACTGAAGATGTTGCTCTGTTGCGCGATACTTTTGAAAATTTCCTTGAGCAGCCTGAAAAATATAAGGAAAGAATTCTTCCAAATGCTCTATATAAGGATGTGATTTCAAAGGTTCCCTACGTCCATTACAGCCAGAGACTCTTAAAAGAGGGGCTGACTCCACAGATAGAGAAGGAAGTCAGGATCGCCTCCAATATCGCGGATTTCTCTCCATTCTACTCAGATTACTACAACTGTATATTCTTCGGCTCTGAACGCGGTTATTCGATTGGTCTTTATGTTATGGAGCATCAGGATGATCTTGTTCCTGTAAGTACTGAACCATCACGAACAACCTACGATCCTGTTACCCGTATCTGGTATCAGAATGGCAAGAAATTTAAAGAACCTTCATTTACTGACATTTACCAGGCTCAGTCTGGTGATATGGTTGTTTCCTGCATATCTCCTTATTATGTAAACGGAGAATTTAGGGGCATCATGGGAGTTGACTGCAATCCAAATAAAATATACGAGCTTGTTAAATCTATTGCAGTTGAAGAAAGTGAACTCTATTTTATCTTAAGCCAAAAAGGTGAAATTCTGTTTGTTAATTTTGATTCTGATGCCCTGAGTGTCTCCTTAGGCAAGGATATTCGCAATTCTGAAGAGGAGTCATTAGCTGAAGTTGCAAAATATATGACTGCTCAGAAAAGCGGATTTGAGTCAGTAACTATTAAGGGAAAAGAATATTTCATTGCATACACTCCTGTAAAAAAGGTTAATTGGAGTTTTGCATCTCTGATTCCTGTGGAGAAGGTTTATGCTCCTGCAAAAGTTATCAGACAGCATCTGACTAAAGTTCAGGATCAGTTTTACGAAAAGATTGAAAATTTTATTGTAATCGTCGCAGCTTCTACTCTGGGATTTGTTCTGCTTCTTCTGTTTGTAATCTTCAAACGTATTATTCCTCTGTCTGACAGTGTAGTTAAGCCTATTTTGGAGCTGACACGCAGTGTGAATGAATTCGCATCAGGAGATCTGGATAAAAGAGTAGATTTTAAATCGAAAGATGAAATTCAGAATATAGGCGATAACTTTAATTCTCTTGCTCAGAGACTTCAGGATACCATCAGAGATCTGTCCGTAGTATCAGCCGAGAAAATGAGGCTTGATGCTGAAATCAATGTTGTAAACGAAATTCTGGTCAACTATCTGCCAGATGATTTCTCCATTGCTGATAAACACAATTTTGATCTCTTTGCTGTTGAGTACCCTGCAAAGACATCAGGCGGTGATTATTTTGATTTCTTCATGCTGGATGATGATCATATGGCTATAAGTGTCGGTGATGTTTCTGGCAGAGGAGTTCCTTCAGCTCTGTTTATGATGATTTCAAAGTCAGTTATCAAGAGCTTCAGTAAGATGAATCCTAACCAGGATTTAGGCTCTCTTTTCACAATGGTTAATGATCGTCTTCATAAACACAATACCGAAAAAATGTATGTTGCAGTTTTCTTCGGCGTTATTGAGCTTAGCTCCGGCAGAATGAAGTATGTAAATGCCGGTCATTTTGCTCCTTACATTTTCAGAGACCAGAGTCAAACCGGTAATTTCCTGATGGATGAATCAATAGATCCGATTATGGCTTTAACTTCGGATGCAACTTTCCGTACACGTGAGACAGTAATAAATCCTGGTGACATAGTATTTATGTACACGGACGGTATAACAACAGAGCTCTCAAACAGTGGTGAGAAATTTGATGAGGATATGCTGACAGACGCGGTTTTTGAGGCAGCTAAGGCAGGCATGTCATCAAAAGAGATTGTAGAGGCAAGCCATAAGGCTGCAGTAGAGTTTGCCGGTCATCCTGAGTTTAATGATGATATTGCTCTGTTGTGTTTAAAACGAAAAAAATAACATGGACATTGGATACACATGGAAGATCTGAAAGAAAAAATAGCTAACAGTATCAGAAGAAAGATTATGGTTCTGTCTTTAGGCGGAGCCTGTATGGCTTTTCTGTGCATATTATGTGTATTTATGTTTTCTATTTTCTCTATAAATGAAACTCTTTCTGACTGGCTTCCTCAGCTGAAGGATAAACTCAGCGAGGAGATTGCAGAACATACAAGTGAGTCCAAGATGCAGCTGTATGAAAACCATGTGGTTGCAGATGCCTCTACCTTGGAACTGAACTTTAAAAAACCAATGGATGACTGCGATCTGCTTGCAGGAACATTGTCACTTTATGTAAATAACCCAGAGCGTTATATCTCCCAGAATGTCTCCACAGACAATGTCAGCCTGGATAATAAGTTTTTCTATACCGAGTACAGCAATGGTGTTAACTTAAATTCACCAGCCGTCAAGAAAGATGTGACTGCGGTTAATAACATGAAGGATCTTCTTAGAATTGTTGCATCCCAGTATGAAAAGTTACCGCTTTGCTTTTATGTAATCTCAAAGAGTGGCTATTGTCTGAGCATAAATTCCAATGTCTTAAGCTACGGCGGAAAACAATTCTCGTTTCTGTCCTTAGAGCAGGGAAAAACAAATTTCGATAGCAGATCTCTTCCAGCCTACACAATTCACGATAACAGTAATGTAAAGGTTAGACATGGTCTTATAACCGATGTTTTCTATAATAATGGCGAGCCTGTCGTCAGCTACTCTACTCCTTTTTTTGACAGAAAAGGTTTTGCTGGAGTTGTGGCATTTGATATAAGTCTGACTGATCTTGTCAGGTTTTCCTATAGAGCTGATAAAGATCATGAATGGAAGTTTTTCTTCATGGATAAGTCAGGAAAAATCAAGATGTCCTCATTTGAAGAGGGGATTTTTTCAGTTTCAGCCGATCTTTCCTTAAAGCAGATTGCCAGTGTAGATATTAAGGAACTTGTTTCCAATGTGAATAATGACCGCTCTGGTATCTCCAGGATCAGAATGGATGGCACAAGCTATTATGTAGCATTCTCTCCTGTTCCTTCTTTAGATGGTTATCTTGCAGATGTTTTCTTTGAGGATGATATTAAAGAAGCATTAAAATCATCAAGCGAACAGCTTTTCGGGCTGCTTACAGAAAAGAATGAGCAGATTTTCAAGATTATCGGCCGATACAGAATTATGTCAGGTGTTTTCCTTACACTGATACTGCTTATTTCTTTAACCATTGCCTACAGGATAGTAAAAAAATACACAAGTCCTATTGAACGTATTTCCCAGGAAATCAAATCTCTTGCAACTGGTGATTTCGAAAAGCGGATCTGCGTTAACAGCGGTGATGAGATTGAGGATCTTGCCGAAAACATTAATAACATGGTAGTGGAGATTAAAAAGAAGATTGATTCCATCTCCAAAGTTACCTCTGAAAAGGCTCAGATGGAAGCTACCATGAGTGTGGCCAAGACCATTCAGTCGAATATGCTGCCTAAGAAATTTGATATTTCAAATAGTCACGATAATTTTGACCTCTTTGCTATGAATCTTCCTGCAAAGAGTGTGAGTGGAGATTTCTATGATCTGTTCATGGTTGATGATGACAGAATTATCGTCACTATAGCAGACGTGTCAGGAAAGGGAATTCCAGCAGCTCTATTCATGGTTACATCTATGACTATTCTGAAAAATCTTTCCCACATGATGCTTAAGGATAACAACGATCTTGCAAATGTTGTTACACAGACTAATCTTCAGCTCTGTGACAACAATAAAGAAGGCATGTTTGTAACACTGTTCACTGCAGTTATTAACCTTAAGACCAGAGAAATGACCTATGTAAGCGGAGGCCATAATCCTCCTCTGTTACTGACTAAAAAAACATCTGCGTATGAGTATCTGAAAGTTCCTAGAATTTTCCCTATGCTTGGTGTTTCAGATTTAATCGAATATGAGCAGAATACAATAAGTTTAGATGAGGGAGACTGTCTGTTCCTGTATACAGATGGTGTAACCGAGGCTATCAATGTTAACGAGATGCTTTTTGGTGAAACAAGACTTCTTAAAGTAATGAATGACGAGATGAAGACTGCTAAGCCTGAAAAAGTTGTTAAGGGAGTCTATAACAGAATTCTGGAGTTTGCTGGAGAAGCAGAACAGTTTGATGATATCACTATGCTCTGCTTCAGATTCAAATAGGAATTTAAGCTTTCTTTTTTACAAGAAAGCTGTTTGGATGCTGGTCATCCGGCATTCTCAAAAGGTCGTGCTTCATGAATTTACAGAATGCCGGCACATCGCGCAGGGATACAGGATCATCAGATAGAAGCTCTACAATCTGACCATCCTCTGCCTTTCTGATTGCATTTCTCAACAGAGTCAGCGGTTCAGGACATTTAAGTCCCTTACAGTCAAGAACGATAGTATCCATGCTTTATTTATTCCAGTTATATTAGCTTGCCTTCTTGTAAGTGCTGTCGTTGGCATCAATTGCAAGCTTGTCCTTTGCAGTTTTATCCTTATCTTCTGAGGTCAGCCACTTTGAAAGCAGAATTCTGTAAAGATTGCAGCCGATAAAATTACCGAATACAGTTACAGCCCATTTTACAAAAACATCTGGAGCTCTGGCGATATTTTCCATTGAAAGCCAGGTTGCATAATAGAAGGCATCTGCAATTGAGTGGTAGAAACCACACATGATGAATACAGGAACACCAAACAGCAGAGGAAGGAATTTGTTTTCTCTTGCAAACTGAACTGCAGTGGTCATGATAAATCCGCAGCCGATACCAAGAATAATACAGCCAAGAATATCAGTAGACAGTCTCTTTTCAACAATGCCTGCACTTAAAGAGGTTACTTCCATACAGTATCTGAATGATGCTGCAGCAGCCGCACAGCCTAAAATATTTCCTAACAGAATAGGAAGAAGTGCAAAGAATTCTTTTTTATTGGTGAAAAATCCGGCAGTACCGGTGTAAAGCTTTAGCTTGTAGTGAACAACAGTTAATAATCCGAATCCGAATAAAACTGCGCCGATGATATCTGGGTTCTTAAGATAGGCAAGACCTGCAATACCGATGCACAGTCCTGCGGTAAAAGATGAACTAATGATGTGTAGTAGAGATTTCATAATTTTTCTGATTATTATTTAAAAGAACGACCAACGGGGCATTATATACCAATTGAGCTTAAATAGATTAAAAAAAGGTCTGGTGTTTTTTTAATGAGCTCAGATCATGAGGATCTTCCATTTGAATATAGTCACAAATCAGGGCTTTTTTTCTTATAGTGGAATTAACTGAATCTAAACTAGAACTAGTTGTTGAAGAAATCTAAGGAGCAAAGGTCTGTTATGAAGAGTTTTAGTAAAGCTTTGATTGTTTGCGCCTGCTCAGCAGCCATGATGTGCGGATGCTCTAATGGTGTAAATAATAGTAATGCCAGTGCTGAGCTGTACAAGCGTAATGTTCTTGCCATTTCATGGATGGAGAATTCTGCAGAGTACAGAGCTCTGTGCTATCAGGCATATAATGGTGCCTATGAACACATCAAGGCTTCCTTAAAGCAGAAGTCATCAAAGCCTCGTGCAATTATTCTGGATCTTGATGAGACTGTTATAAACAACATTCCTGCAGAGGCTTCAATCAACTCTGTTATAAAGGATGGTCAGTCATTCAATGACTCATGGCTGTCATGGGAGAGCATGGCCCGTGCGGATGCAATGCCTGGCGCGGTAGAGTTCTTAAAGAAGGTTGACAAGCTGGGAGTGGATATCTTCTATGTAAGTAACCGCAGCTGCAGAAATGTAGAATTTACAAACAAGAATCTTAAGGCTCTTAAGTTCCCATTCAAAAACGCTGTTAAATGTAAGGACAACACTTCCAACAAGAAGGTTAGATTTGACAATGTTATGGAGAAATATAATGTTGTTGCCTTCCTAGGTGACAATGCCACCGATTTCCCAATCAATATCTACGGTGTCAGCGGTGATGACAGAAATAAGCTTGTAGATAAGAACTCCAACCAGTTTGGTGTGAAGTACTTTGTTCTGCCAAATCCTGTTTATGGAGAGTGGTACAGTCAGATCGATCCAAATCTTCTGAAGCAGTCCCATAAGAAAATGGTTGAGCTTGTAGATAAATCTGTAAAGCACGAGCCTGTTCTGAAAGAGGCTATTTCAAAGTAACCTTCCTCTGCAGTAAATAACAGCCTTTTGCGCGGTATTTGCTTAATATTTTCAAAAAAGGTTGTTTATATCCCATAAATAAGAGAAAATACACGCTGTTTTCATAACAGCGTGTAGGATCTTTTTTTCTACTGTTATCCAAAAGAATCCGATATCACAATTAAATGAGTATTATTTAGCCCTTCAGGCGGTTTAATCTGTACCTGTTAAGGGTAGGCCACTGTAAAGCACATTTGTCATGGTGGTCGAGTCAGAAAAGATCCTTAAGTTTTCTTTGTAAAATTGAATTTATCTGAAAAGTAAAATGGCTGATAAAAATCTTTTAAATGAAATTGGCAAGCGTAGAACCTTCGCCATTATTTCTCACCCAGATGCTGGTAAGACCACCATTACCGAAAAGGTTCTGCTGTTCGGTTCTGTTATTCAGAGAGCAGGTGAGGTTAAAGCCCGTGGTTCAACCGGAACCTTTGCCCGTTCAGACTGGATGGATATGGAAAAAGAGCGTGGAATCTCTGTTTCTACATCTGTTATGCAGTTCCCATATAACGGCTGTACTGTAAATCTTCTAGATACCCCAGGTCACGAGGACTTCTCTGAGGATACCTACCGTGTACTTACTGCAGTTGACTCATGCCTGATGGTTATTGATGCTGCAAAGGGTGTTGAGGAACGTACCCGCAAGCTGATGGAAGTTACAAGATTACGTACCACTCCAATTCTAACCTTCATGAACAAGCTCGATAGAGAAACTCGTGATCCTCTGGACCTTTTAGATGAGGTTGAGACCGAGCTTGATATCCTGTGTGCTCCTGTTACCTGGCCAATCGGTTCAGGCAAGACCTTCCGCGGCATCTATCATCTGTTAAACGATGAGGTTATGCTATACCACTCAGGTGAGGGTTACCACATTCAGAAGGCTCAGACTGTTAAAGGTCTGGATAATCCTGAGCTTGACTCAATTATCGGTGAGGATGAGGCTCAGAAGCTTCGTGATGATATTGAGCTGGTTAAGGGGGCTTCAAATGAGTTTGATCTTGAGCTGTTCCTGCAGGGTAAGCTGACTCCTGTATTCTTCGGTACAGCTTTGGGTAACTTCGGTGTTGACTGCATGCTGGACGGTCTGACAAGCTGGGCTCCATCACCTCTTTCAAGAGTTGCTGATGAGCGCGAGGTTGTTGCATCTGAGGATAAGCTTACAGGCTTTATCTTCAAGATTCAGGCTAACATGGATCCAAAACACCATGATCGTATTGCATTCATGCGTATTGTATCAGGCTCATATCACAAGGGAATGAAGCTGTACAATGTACGTCTTGGCCGTGAGATGATCGTATCTGATGCGGTTACCTTTATGGCAGGTGAGCGTGAGCAGGCTCAGGTTGCTGTAGCCGGTGACATCATCGGTCTTCATAACCACGGAACCATGCGTATCGGCGATACCTTTACAGAAGGTGAATCACTGCACTTCAACGGTATTCCTAACTTTGCTCCAGAACTGTTTAGACGTATTCATCTGAAGGATCCTCTAAAGCAGAAACAGCTTCAGAAGGGCCTGATGCAGTTATCTGAGGAAGGCGCTGTTCAGGTATTCAGACCTATAATTAATAATGATCTGATTGTAGGCGCAGTTGGTGTTCTGCAGTTTGATGTGGTTGTTTCAAGACTGAAACATGAATATAACGTTGATGCCAAGTATGAGGCTGTAGCTGTAACCACAGCAAGATGGCTAAGTTCTAAAGATCCTAAAGCCTTAAAGGAAATCTCTGATAAGGTACCTCAGTCCATAGCACTTGATGGCGGTGACAATCTGACCTTCCTGGCAACCTCGGGAGTTAACCTGAACCTTAACATGGAGCGTTATCCAAAGGTTAAGTTCAGTTCAACCAGAGAACACTAAATGTATTACGACGCACACCTTCATGCCGGCATGTATCCTGATGTGGAAGCTGCGGTGAGGTGTGCTCTTAATTCATCAGTTACTCCTGTCCTTGTGGGTATTCATCTGCAGGAAAGTGAGAATACTCTTAAGGCTCTTGCAAACTCTTCAATAAATGTTCCCGTATTTGTAGGTATTCATCCCTGGTATCTTAAGGAACACAGTTTTGATGAGATTCTATTTGAAAAACTCCTTTCATCTCCTCTTGTTTTAGGTATCGGCGAGTGCGGTCTTGATAACAAGATTGATGTGCCTCTGGATACTCAGATTGAGCTTTTATCTTTACATCTTGATGAGGCTGTAAAACACGATCTTCCTGTAAACCTCCATATACGAGGCTATCATGGGGAACTCGTCCGTGTACTAAAATCCTATAATGGAAGAATAAGAGGTGTGGTTCATAATTTCACCTTCTCATTGGAGGTGGCAAAAAAATATCTCGATTTAGGTATGTATCTTTCAGTCGGACATCATATAATTAAACCTTCATTAAAGATGACTGAGGTCCTAAGGTCGGTTGGAGCAGAACATATTCTGCTTGAGACTGATTATGATTACGTTCATACCGGTGATTATGCTCCGGATTTGCTCAAAAACTGTTATAAATCATTAGGTTCGATTTTAGGCATAACTGCTGATAAGATAGAGCATCTTGTTGAATTAAATATAAAAAATCTATTGAGAATTTAAAAAATGAGTTATGTTTTTATTGTTAAAAAAGCTGATCACTTTAATATAGATGCTGCTGGGGAACACTTTGAAAAGCTGTCTTCCTTTAAGCTTACAAAGATTAAATCCAAAAAATTAAATTCTCATGTCGGCGGACTGTTTTCCTGTGAAGCCTCTGAGTCTGATGTAAGAGCAAAAATCAAAAAGCTGATTGAAAAGGAGTCTCTTGATTTTGATGTCTGGTGCAATGATTCTTTCCCAACCTTAAAGCGCAGAGGTGAAATCTGTCTTGATATGGATATGACCTCAGTACAGATTGAGGGAATTGATGAGATTGCAAGACAGCTTGGTGTCTTCGGCAAGGTTTCAAAAATCACCGAGCAGGCAATGCATGGCGGTATGGATTTCTCTGAGTCCTTAAAGCAGCGTGTGGCATTACTTGAGGGCGGTTCTGAGTCTGTTATTGAAGACGTTAAGAAAATCATGGTCGAAACCGATGGTCTTGATGTTCTTATGAATACCGTATCAGAACACAATTGGGTGAAAGCAATCTGTTCTGGCGGTTTTGAACAGCTTATCTGTGTTCTAGAGAAGAAATACAATCTTGATATGGTATGCGCCAATTCCCTTGAGATTAAGGAAGGTAAACTTACCGGCAGGGTAGACAAGAGAATTGTTGATGCCGATGTTAAGCTTGAAGGCGTCATGGAGCTTAAAAAACGTGAAAACATCGATGCTTCTCAGATAATTGTGTTAGGTGACGGCGCAAATGATCTTAAAATGATCGATGGCGCAGCACTGGGAATTGCCTATCATGCAAAACCAATTGTTCAGAAGATGGCTCCAGCCTGCATAAATCACTCTGATCTGACAGCAGTTGCACTTCTGCTCATACTGAATTCCTAATATGGCTAAACCTAAAAGTATATTTATCTGTTCTGCCTGCGGTGCCAGATATTCCCGCTGGCAGGGTATCTGTTCTGAATGCGGAGAAGCCGCTACTATCAGTGAAACCCTGATTGACAATGCTCCTAATCCGGGTGCAAAGGTTGCAGCCCGAGCCCTAAACGGTTTTGCCGGTGTAAGCGGCAGTGGAATCTGTAATCTTTCAAGTGTTGATTTAACCTCACGACCAAGAATTTCTACTGGATTCAGTGAATTTGACAGAGTTCTAGGCGGCGGTATTGTAAGCGGTTCTGTGACCCTGATTGGTGGTAATCCAGGTGCAGGTAAGTCAACTCTGCTGCTGCAGACTGTCGGCAGATTATGTATGTCTCACAAGATTCTATATGTAACCGGTGAGGAGTCTTTACAGCAGGTTGCCATACGAGCTGCCAGACTTAAAATCGGTACAGACAGAATTCGTATAGCCGCAGAAACTTCAATTGATGCTATCTGCGAGATGGCAAGTTCTGAACAGCCTCAGGTTCTGATAGTTGACTCAATTCAGGTGATGCATGTAAACGGCATAGAATCAGCTCCTGGCTCGGTATCTCAGGTGCGTGAAGGTGCAGCTGCATTAACTCAGTTTGCTAAGCGTACCGGTATTGCTGTCTTCATGGTTGGACATGTAACCAAGGATGGCACCTTAGCAGGTCCAAAGATTCTGGAGCACTGCGTTGACTGCTCAATCATTCTTGAGGCAGGAACAGATATGCGTTACAGAACATTGCGCTGTCAGAAAAACCGTTTTGGTGCTGTCAATGAAATCGGCGTATTTGCCATGACCGATGAAGGTCTAAAGGAAGTAAAGAATCCTTCGGCTATATTTTTAAGCAGACAGGAAACAGTTGCTCCTGGCTCTCTTGCCATGGTTACCTGGGAAGGCACACGACCTTTACTGGTTGAACTGCAGGGGCTGGTTGATTTATCTCTATACTCAAATCCAAGAAGACTTTCTTTGGGAACTGATCAGAACCGTTTATCCATGCTGCTCTCTGTATTACACAGACATGCCGAGTTCTCATTGGGAGATCAGGATGTGTTTGTTAATATCGTAGGAGGCGTCAAGGTTGAGGATACTTCTGCAGATGTTCCTCTTGCCATGGCCTTAATCTCATCATTCAAAGACAGACCTATAGACAAGGGCACGATTGCTTTTGGTGAAATTGGTCTGACTGGAGAAATCCGTCCTGTTCCTTATGGTCAGGAGAGAATTGCTGAGGCTGCAAAACAGGGCTTTGTCAGAATCGTTGTTCCTTATGACAATGCTCCAAGACGTAAGCTCAGCAATGTTGATGTGATCCCTGTCAGCAGAGTTACCGATCTTTTTAACCTGATTTAAGTTAAAAAAAATCTCCCTAGTAGGGAGATTTTTCCTCTTAACCAGAGACAATCGAGTGGACCAGCCTTAGGGCAATGATCAGTCGATCTTCATTTTTAAATCTTACCTCAAGAGCTTTACCGATAGAGGAGAGATCTTTCTGAACAGTTGCCATTTTGGCTTCATTTAGATCTTCCGCATATTTATCGGTAAATTTCATTAGATATTCTGTAGTGTCTTCAATGCGTGGCAGAGTTCTGTTTGCTATGGAAAGTGAACGGCCGGATGCGTTTTCGATTAGTTCAAGAATTTTAGGGAAGAGGTCGAAGTGACCGTGAGACATGTAATCAACCAGATGATCACAGAACTTTGTTATATCTCCATAGGAAGGATAACAGACTTCATTCTTGTTCGAACTTCGAGGCATCGAGGCGTTAAGCATATTCATGTACTGAATCACCAGCTCCTTGCGGGCCTTGATCATGTCATTGATCCAGCTGTACTTATCGTCAACTTTCTGTAGGGTAGTATTGAAGTTCTTACCAAATTGTTTTGAGGACATACGAACCTCCTTTTTGTTATTGTTGTTGAATTAAAATTAACATAAAAATCAGATAGTAAAACGTGTCAAAGTTCAAAGAATGAAAACTAATGAAACATCAAAAGTCAAAAATGTAGATTAAATCGAAGTTTTTGAGATAAAAAAAAAAGGCTTTCTAATCGGATATTTGAGTTAAAAAAGTTCATTTGTAATTTTTTTAACAGATAAATTGAAATAAATTTTCATAATCAGATGAAGTTCAGTTATCATTAACAGATAATTCTGTTGTGAAAAAATTGAATTTAATGCTATTGAAAACTTCTGTTTTGTAAACTTTTTTGGTGGCAATTAAATATACAAATACTTGTGAAAAAGAACTGTTTTTTAAATATAATAACTGCTGTTGTTTAGAGGATGTTTAAATTGGCAAAATATACACTGGATTCACTTCCTGTAGAATTAGATAAATATAAAGTAATCACCTTAGATCTTGATGACACGTTACTCCGTTCAGATAAGAGTATCAGCGAAACCAACAAGAAAATCCTTCAGAAAGCGCAGCAGCAGGGCTTCTCAATTGCTATTGCCACAGGCAGACACCCAAAGAGCGCAGTTCGTGTTATGAATGAGTTAGGATGTCTGAATGAGAATTCATATGCAGTCTGTTTTAATGGTTCATGTGTAGTCAGACTGTCCGATTATATAAAACATAACGATATCGTAGGTTATCCAACCGTATTTCGTACTACAGCTAACGGAAAACTGGTAAAGACTGTTGCTGCCTTTGCTCATTCTTTCGATGGGGCAAGAGTCCACGGTTATTCTGTAACACGCGGTCTGGTTATTGAGGATCACAACCCATATACTCAGATTGAGATTGATACTTCAGATGTTGGTTTTGAAGAAATCGATTTCATGAAGTGCGATGATCATGAAGAATTCTTCAAGGTCATGATTGTTGGTGAAGAGCAGCTTCTTGATAAAATCAGAAAGCATCTTCCTGAACGCCTGACCAGTATTTTCAATATTGTTCGTTCAAATCCTAATTTCTTAGAGTTTATCCCTAACAAATCATCAAAGGGAACTGGTCTTAAGAGTCTATGTGTCCGATTAGGCTACGCTGTTGAGAGATCTATTGCTTTTGGTGATGCCGAGAATGATCTTCACATGATTCAGACCGCAGGCCTTGGTGTTGCCATGGCGAACGGCTTTGATGTGGTTAAGGCTGCAGCTGATGTTGTAACCAAGACTAATGATGAAGACGGTGTTGCAGAAGTTATTAAGAAATTTTTAAAGTAAACTATGTTTAAACTTTCCATTTTTAAAAACGAAGATAATTCTGAAAAACTAAGAGAGAAGTTCCACGGTGCAGACAGTCTGCCTCTGAAGGTTTCAATCAAGGCCGGCTGGAGAATGATTAAACTGTACTGGGGCTCAAGAGACAGTCTTTTTGCCTGGTTCCTTTTAATGTGCATTGTTGCTCTGACAGGCGGTGCCATTTATCTTGCCAAGGTTATAAATACCTGGTACAAGGAGTTCTGGGACACCATTCAGAATTATGATCTGGAAGGTTTTAAATATCAGCTGATGGTATTTGCTATTCTTGCAACTATCCATGTAGTCGTATCGGTTTACAACTCATATCTGAGATCAAAGCTTGCCATCCACTGGCGTAAGTGGTTTACCAATAAGGTTATTCACGATTATATCGATGCAGATACCTACTATAAGATGCAGCTTGAAGATCGCAAGACTGAAAACCCTGATCAGCGTATTTCAGAAGATCTTAACGGCTTTGTGGGCAGCAGTATTTCCCTAATATTAGGTACCGCCTCAGACCTTGCAATGCTTGGAACATTCGGTGTAGTTCTCTGGGACTTATCTCATGCGGTAACCATGACTCTATGGAATGGCTACGAGCTTCATCTTCCTGATGGTTATATGCTGTATCTTGCATGTGCCTATGCCTTTATCGGTACTCTTCTGACCTTCTGGATCGGAAAGCCTCTTGTTAAGCTTAATTTCCGTCAGCAGCGTTATGAGGCGGATTTCCGTTTCTCCTTAATCCGAGTTCGTGAGAATGCCGAATCAATTGCTCTATATAAGGGTACAGACTCAGAGGAAAAGATTCTGAATGTAAGCTTTTTAGATGTTGTAAAAAACTATATCAAGCTGATTAAAAGAGAAAAGAAACTAGGCTTCTTTACTTTAGGCTATGCTCAGACAGCTGTTATTTTCCCAATTCTGATCTCTGCTCCTATGTATTTTGCCAAGGTAATTACCATGGGCAGCATTATGCAGATTAATTCAGCATTTGGACGAGTACAGGATTCTCTGTCAACTGTTATCAGTTCATTCTCTTCATGGGCAAGCTATAAGGCTGTAACAGACCGTCTTGCTTTATTCTTTGACAGTATGGATTCAAGCCTTGGTATCATCTGTCTTGAGTCAAAGAAAGGGGAGAGCTCTGACTTTGAGGTTTCAAAGCTGAATGTAAACTCTCCAGCTGGTACCAATCTGTGGAAGAACATTGACTTCAAACTAGCAAAGGGTGATTCTTTACTTATCAGAGGCCCATCAGGCTGTGGCAAGTCAACTCTGATAAAGACTTTTGCAAGCATCTGGCCTTATGCTGACGGTGATGTGGTAATTCCGAAGAATGACAGCACTCTGTTTCTCTCTCAGCGTCCATATCTGCCTTTAGGAACACTGCGTGAGGCTATTTCTTATCCTGGTCAGATTTCAACTGACGGTTCAATTGAGCATTACCTAAATGAGCTGAACCTGTCTCATCTGATTGAAAATCTTGATGTTAAGGATAACTGGTCATCAATCCTGTCTTTAGGTGAACAGCAGCGTATTGCTATTATAAGAGCTCTTCTGATTAAGCCTCAGATGTTGTTCCTGGACGAGGCCAGTTCAGCCATGGACGAGAATATTGAGCAGAAGTCCTATAAACTTTTAAAGGAGAATCTGCCTGATACTATTATGATTAGTGTTGGTCATCGCTCAACTCTTCTGGGGGTTCACAGATATGCGCTTATATCTGAGGACAATGCGACCTGGAAGTTTACTGAAGCATCCGCTGTTTAAAAAAAATCCGCGTTATTTTTGGTAACGCGGATTCCCTGTTTTCTCACACACACTCTAAATCTTGATAACCGACTTTGTTTTCGCATCTGATTTTGTCTTCAGATACTGGGTCATACCAATTGCTTTGATCTTATTAATCTCAGTTTGAGCTACATCAATCATAGACTTTAAATCTGGGGAAATATAAGCTTCAGGCACATCAAAGCTTTCATCTTCATCAAATACCTGTCTTGGTACAACCTTTTGATTTAAATGTACTTCTTTTGCTGTAGTATCGTTTGACTCTGCGACACCTTCTCCAATGCGCAGCATATCTTCTGCGGTTAACATATCACATACCTCATCGACTAGTTTTTTATTAAATAATATTAATTCTCATTAATTATTATAGAGGAGGTTTTTTTGATTAATACTCAGAAAAAAATCTATTATTTGCGATTGGAGATAAGATCAAATATTCATCAAAAACTGTTAAAGTTTTTCGAAAATTCTGATTTATGTAAATATTGAAAAAAAATAAATATGAAAATTCAGAAAATTAGAAAAATCGATTTTGATATAAAAGTTGAGGGGAGCAATATTTGTGCACCAGGAAAAAATCCTAAGTGCACAATTTAGAAGGAATTTCTATTAACGCTTAGCGATCAGATTACTCTGATGTAATTCTTTCTTGTATCTTTGAACAGATGCAGCGAAAGCTTTACGAGCTTTACTGTTAATGTTGTAGTTTCTGTTATCAAGATTAATACGCAGAGGGTTTACTGCACGACCATTTACACGGATTTCATAGTGTAGATGTGGTCCTGTTGATAAACCGGTGTTTCCTGAACGGGCAATTACAGTTCCCTGTTTAATTCTCTGTCCAGGTCTTACGTTAATCTTGGATAAGTGCATATAAACGGTTGATAGACCACCTGAATGACGGATTGTCAACCAGTAACCTGCAGATCTTGAGAAGGTTGCCTTATCAACAATACCATCAGCAGGAGCTGTTACCATGGTACCTACAGGTAAACCGAAATCAACACCGTTATGAGGACGACGTATACCTGTTACAGGATGCTTTCTTGAAGGATTGAACTGTGAAGTTACCCTCACACGAGATCTGAATGGGAATCTTGAGAATGATGAATGAGTTGCATTCAGTCCCTTTTCATCATAATACTTGCCATCAGCTGCATTCAGATAGCTGGCAATCTTGCCGCCTTTTGCCAGCTGGAATTCAACAGCGCAAATCTTTCCCTTACCATTGGCATCGGTAAACAGAACTCTCATAGTATCACCAGCCTGAATATTTCTTGAGAACTGGATCTTACCCTTAAACATCTGAAGTATTCTGTTGATTTCTGTATAGGTTATACCTGCGTGATTAGCTGCTGTTGAGAAGGTCTCACCCTTGTTGATTGTAACAACAACCAGACGACCTCTCTTGTTGCCTGCAGGAACTTCTTTCTTTTCTTTCTGTTCTGCTGCAACTGAAGGTACTGCCTGCTTCTCTGCAGATGCAACAACCTTTGTATCTGTTTTTGCTGAAGGGGCCTCTGCTAAAGCCTTTGCAGCGTTAACCGCATCGTCATCCATTACATAGGAGTTTAGCTTTTCTGTGGTGCAGGCGAATTTACCGGTGTTATCGACCTTGTAGAAACGCAGCTGTTCCTTATCAGAGATTGGTTTGATGAAAACAATCAGTTCACCTTTGCTGTCAACCAGGAAGGAGAGCTTTTCTCCAATCTTCAGAGAATTGATTTTCTTTGATACAGGCTTATTTGTTTCGATGATATTTGCAAGGGTTGAAGCAGGAATGTTCAGGTCTTCAAACAGTGATGAAATACTGTCTCCTTTCTGTACATTCTCAGTGACCCATTTGGCTCCAAAGGTTTCAGCATCTGCCTTATCGGTTTTTGATGCCAGTGCTGAGACTTCCTTATCCAGCAGATCATCCGAGTCTGCAAGATCAGCCTCATTTAAAGTATCATCGTAGTTTTCGAACTGCTCTTTTGACTTGTTTGATGTAATACCAAAAGCCTGAGCCAGAGGAATTTCCTCGTTTGGTTCAGCAACGGTGCTAGCGATTACCTCATTATTTTCAGGCACGGATTCCTCAGATGAGAAGCCTGAAAAGCTGTATAGATTCTGATTGGTAGCGATTGCCAGCGATAAGGCCAGGGCAATAGTAGAGAAAATTGCCTTGTAGTGACCTTTTGATAGAGGTCCCTTCCATGAGGAATTTGCAATCGCCTCTTTTGAAACGTAGTCTTCTGAAATCATTCTTGTATCTTGCCAGAAGTCTTTTCTATTTATAGTTTTACTATCCACAACACAATACCTTCATCGACCTACATGCACTGATATGCCTGCTGGTAATTTTTGCGGTAGTTAAGACTTCTTTAGTTATATTCTGCTAAATTATTGTATTTGGTTATTATTATATCATACATCTTCAGTATAAGTGGCTTAATGCCATAATTTACAAATACTTTTTAGTGTTTATACCTTAAATTATGACGAAGCGCAAACTTTTATCTAATTTTTTATAATCTTTTGTAAAAAATACAGTGAGGATTCTGAAATTATTTTTGGAATAAACAGGCTTATATAAGCGGTTTGTTTTTTGATGCGCTTATATAAAAACGCATATGTAAAGTTAAATTTTTCCAAGACGGGAAATGAAATTTTTGAAATTTTCGGACACCTTTTGTTGTGTTTCGTAAAAAAAACTATGCTGCCTTTTTCAGATTTGTTTCTATTTTCTCCCTTCGAGTGTTAATATTAGCCAACAGTTTTTTTATGAGGTTTCTATGATTTTCGGTGAGAAGTTTTATGATATGCTCGGAAAGATGTCTCCATGGCGTCAGAGCTTATTTGCATTAGTACTGGCACAAAGACAGTATCCTAATTATGCTCTGTGGGCAGAGGTTGAGAATATCAGTGGCGGTATTCATGCCTTCAATAAAACTTTAGATACTCTATGGGAGTTTCACACCGACAAGTTCAATACAATAGATCTGGAAAAGGTTTTAGATGAATTTGAACCATACATGCTAGATGATGAAAAGAATGACCTCTCTGTAGGTGATCTTTTCTCATTGGATGCAACCTTATCTCTATCTGCTGCAATCATTGCCATTATTCTGCATGAGGGAGAAGAGGCTGAAATGGCTAGCCGTGCTTCTCTAAGCGGCGTTGTTCGTAAAATTGAACAGGAATCTGACAGAGAATACTCTGATGAAGAGCTACGCGAAATGCAGAGTGTTGATGATGAGGTTAATTTCCAGGTTTCTCTATACGAGCTGCTTGAAAAATCCTCAAGAGGCGAGGAGCTGGTAAAGAAGCTTAAGGTTCTTGCTTTCAACAATGGTTTAAGCAATATCGGTATTGCTGTTGAGAAAGACTAGAATCTATTTCTCGTTACAATTATCTGACTCTGTCATCTAGTTTTCAGAGTCAGACCTTCCTGTAAATATCAAAGCCTACTTTAAGTAGCCTTCTACGATCAGAATTACTCCTGACAGAATTGAAACAATAGAGAAGATGAATTTAACCTTCTTTGTAGGTAGGTTTGTCAGTAGAGTTGTACCTATGTATGCTCCAGTAAAAGCAGCGATTATCATTGCAGGTACCCACTGCCAGTGAATTTCGGTCAAAGCTCCGACAGTTACTGCTCCTACAGCATTCCAGATTGTTGCCACGAAAATCATGGTGTGCATGATTGCTCGTTTTAGTTCAAGTCCAAAGACTCCTGCAAGAGTTAGAGTTGCAAATAATCCTGCTCCTGAGGATAGAGAGCCTGAGAATAATCCCACAAGAATAATGCAGATGGTTCCAATTATGGTTCTAAGCTTTGATCTGTTCTCCAGGTTTGTTGCACCGAAGGATTTCTTTACAAGTGTATAGATACCTGAGGCTATCACAATAAAGCCCAGTACAATCTGTGCAATATCGGAAGGAACGGAGACAATGATAACTGAACCTGCAACAACACTGGTACATCCTGCCAGCAGCATGATAATGGAAACAGTCTTGTCGAATTTAAAGGTAGGATCAAACTTTTTCTTTGAAATGGCTCCGATGCCTAAAAAAACTACGGCAACCTTATGAGTTCCCAATGCGGTCGCAAAAGGCAAACCTAATAGAATCAGCATCGGGAACTGAATGAATCCAGCGCCTCCTCCGGAGACACTGGCAAAGAGGTTTGCGACAAAAGTTACACAAAAAAGAATAGCTTGTTTTATGATTTCTTCTGTCACGTATATACCTCTTTATATGTCTATCGATTCAGTGCTCTCCATGCAATATCATTTCTGAAGAACATGCCATCGAAGTGAATGTTTTTAAGGTGCTCATAGGCTTTTGCTCGTGCCTGGGCTACGTCATCGCCTAAAGCTGTCACACACAGAACACGACCGCCTGATGTTACGATATCAGAGCCAACCTGTTTGGTTCCTGCCTGGAAAACCTTGATATCGTCTGCAGTTTTGTGATCAAGTCCAGATATTTTATCACCTTTACGAGGTGAGGCTGGATAATTTTCTGCTGCAAGAACAACACCGATAGCTGGTCTTGGATCGTATTTGATATCCATTCCCTTTAAGCCGTCGTTTTCACATGCATGTAAACACAGATCAACTAAATCTGACTGCATTCTCATCATGATTGGCTGTGTTTCTGGATCACCGAAACGGCAGTTGAACTCAACTACGCGAGGGTTACCTTCCTTGTCAATCATTAGTCCTGCATACAGGAAGCCACGGTAAGGAATTCCATCCTCTGCCATACCCTTAAGAGTAGGGTAGATAATTCTTTCCATTACACGCTTGTAAACTTCATCGGTAACAACAGGAGCAGGAGAATATGCACCCATACCTCCGGTGTTTGGACCGGTATCACCATCACCTACACGCTTGTGGTCCTGTGAGGTTGCCATTGGAAGAGCGTTGATGGTATCAGACATAACAATGAATGAAGCCTCTTCACCTTCCATGAATTCTTCAATCACAACACTTGCTGATGCATCGCCGAACTGGTGTTCATCCAGCATAGAGTGAACAGCCTCAATAGCCTCAGCTTCAGTCATGGCAACAACTACACCTTTACCTGCAGCAAGACCGTCAGCCTTGATAACAATTGGTGCGCCCATCTTTCTGATGTATGCCTCAGCCTCATCAGCCTTGGTGAATACTTCATAGGCTGCAGTTGGAATATTGTGACGCTTTAGGAAATGCTTTGTGAATGACTTTGAGCCTTCAAGCTGAGCTCCTGCCTTTGATGGGCCGAAGATCTTCAGTCCATTCTTCTCAAACTCATCAACTACACCTTCTACTAAAGGAGCCTCTGGTCCAACAATGGTAAGGCCTATGTTTTCTTTTTTAGCAAATTCAACAAGACCTTTAATGTCGTTAACAGCAATGTTAACGTTCTCCATTTTGTCCTCTGATGCGGTACCAGGATTACCAGGTGCTACATACACCTTCTCGGCTAAAGGAGACTTTGCAGCTCTCCATGCAAGAGCATGTTCTCTGCCGCCGTTTCCGATAATTAAAACTTTCATGTGCGCTCCGTATTAGTGTCTGAAGTGACGCATTCCAGTGAACACCATTGCAATTCCATGCTCGTCAGCAGCATCGATTACTTCCTGATCACGGATTGAACCGCCTGGCTGAATAATGCACTTAATGCCTGAAGCTGCTGCTGCATCTACACCATCGCGGAATGGGAAGAATGCATCTGATGCCAGTGCAGCACCCTCTAATGATAGCTTGGCGTCCTCTGCACGCAGACATGCGATTCTTGCTGAGAACACACGGCTGGTCTGACCGCAGCCAATACCCAGAGTCTTTTTGTGGTTGGTGTAAACGATAGCATTTGATTTGGTGAACTTACATACCTTCCAGGCGAATAACAGCTCATCCATTTCCTCATCGGTTGGTGCTCTCTTGGTTACAACCTTAAGATTCTCTTTGTTTACAACCTCAAGATCTGCTTCCTGAACCAGCAGTCCGCCGTTTACTCTCTTGAAGTCATAACGAGGCTTAGCCTGACCAAGTTCGCCGGTCTCAAGAAGACGGATGTTTTTCTTACGTGCAACTTCTGCCTTTGCTTCCTCGGTAACTGATGGTGCTACGATAACCTCACAGAACTGTCTGTCAACGATTGCTTTTGCAGTTGCTCCGTCAAGCTCTTTATTGAAGGCAATAATACCACCGAAAGCTGACTCGCTGTCGCAGTTGAAAGCATCTTCATATGCTTCTGTTAAATTCTTGCCTAAAGCTACGCCACATGGGTTTGCATGCTTAACAATTACGCAGCAAGGCTCGTCAAACTGACGAACACACTCGATTGCAGCATCTGTATCAGCAATGTTGTTGTATGAAAGCTCTTTACCCTGAATCTGCTTAGCGGTTGAAATACCTGCATCATGAGCATTAATATCGGCATAGAATGCTGCTTTCTGATGTGGGTTTTCACCATAACGCATGCTCTGCAGCTTGGTGTAGTTAAGATTTAAGGTTCTTGGAAGAGTTGACTGGGTTCCGTCGGTAATACCGTAATCTGGAACCTTGGTGCCGAAGTAGTTTGCAATTGCACTGTCATATGCTGCAGTGTGCTCGTAAGCTGCGATTGCAAGATCAAAACGGGTTGCCCATGTTAAAGAACCGTTGTTCAGGTCCATCTCTGATAGAACACGAGCGTAATCAGAAGCTCTTACTACAATTGCAACATCTCTGTTGTTTTTAGCTGCAGCACGAACCATGGTTGGGCCGCCGATGTCGATATTTTCAATTGCTTTTTCAAGAGGACAGTTAGGATCAGAAACAGTTTTTACGAAAGGATAGAGATTTACAACAACTAGATCGATAGGCTTGATATCATGTTCGTTCATTACGTCTTCATCAATTCCCCTTCGACCCAGGATTCCTCCGTGAATCTTTGGATGAAGTGTCTTGACTCTGCCATCCATCATTTCCGGGAATTTGGTGTAATCAGATACCTCTATAACCTTAATTCCTTTTTCTGTCAGCAACTTTGCGGTACCGCCTGTGGACAGAATTTCAACATTGCGTTTTTCAAGTTCCTGTGCAAACTCAACAATGCCTTCCTTATCTGAAACACTTATTAAGGCTCTTTTGATTGGACGTAAGAGGGGTTCCATAATTAAGATATGCTCCTATAGATTATGTGAGTGACTTTAATGGAGGGTGGTTACCCTAAAAAGCGCGTATATTGTAACAATTTATGTGACGAAAATCGCTTAAAATAATGTCATTGCCATATCTTTGTGCAAAACCTTTCAATGCTATGATTTTTAACTGATTTTTTTTCTGAGATGTGTTGGGGGACTGTTTGTTTTTTTTTTCTCTCACCTTTGTTTTTAAAGTGAGCGGAAACATTATGTTTTTTTGCACATTCTTATTTTTGACCTCAGATCTTGTAAACCAAATCTGCCACTATTTTGTGCATCGAAAAATACCGCTATATAAGGCATAAGAGTGCATTTTGTCTACATTTTTTTTTATATTTTTTTTTGAAAAAATTTAAAAAATCAAAATCCTTATAAATCAAATAGTTATATTTATTAAAAATGCTATGATACGGAAATATAAGCCTTTTCAAGTAGTTTTCAAAAAAAAATCTATCTTAATTCTATTGAAAATAGCGTATACTAAGTCCCGCTTTAAGACAGGAAGGCTTAGAATTCCGCGTATTAAAGATATTTGACGATAATTTTTTATCAAAAAATAGTTTGTCTACAATAATTACTCCGAAAGACGGAGCAAATAATTTAAGGAAAATAATAAATATGAACAAGTCTGAGCTTATTGAGCAGATTGCAAAGCGTTCTGGTTTAACTTTAGTTAGTTCACGTAATGCTTTAGATGCATTACTAAGCACTGTTAGCGAAGCTTTAGCTTCAGGCGACCGTGTTCAGTTAGTTGGTTTCGGTACTTTCAAGGTTACCGAGCGTAAGGAGCGTGAAGGTCGTAATCCACAGACTGGTGCAGTTATTAACATTCCTGCAACTAAGACTCCTTCATTCAGCGCTGGTGCAGAATTAAAGAAGTCAGTAAACAAATAATCTGATCTCGATATCAAAATTATTTCAAGAAGCCCTCAAAAAAAATTAGAGGGCTTTTTAGTATCCCCACAACAGTTCATTTCTGCAAAAATAATCCAACAAACTTTGCAAATTTGCGTTTATTTTCATTTTTTTGTGGCTTTTGATTTTGCCCTGTCTATATAATAATCAGAATAAAACTTAAATCATAACTATATAGATAAACAAAGGAAAGTATCATGGCATTGCATCAGAAAGCAGGAAAAAGAGCAACCTATGAGGATTTGGACAATATTCCTCGTTTAATGGCCGCATATTATTTGAATGCACCTGATCTAGATGATCCTGAGCAGCTTGTAAGCTTTGGAACCTCAGGTCACAGAGGCACTTCTCTAAATGGCTCATTCACTGAGTCTCACATTATTGCTATTTCTCAGGCTATTGCTGAGTATCGTCAGAAAGAGGGCATTACCGGTCCTTTATTCATTGGTATGGATACCCATGCCTTATCCGAGGCTGCACTTGCAACCGCAGTAGAGGTGTTAGGTGCAAACGGTGTTGAGGTTAGAGTTGAGACTAACCACGGTTATACTCCAACTCCATCAGTTTCTTTCGCAATTTTAAACTACAACAAGGGTCGTACTTCAGGTTTAGCTGACGGTATTGTTATCACCCCTTCACACAATCCTCCTTCAAACGGCGGTTTCAAGTACAACGGAACTGATGGTGGTCCTGCAGGCCCAGAAATCACTTCTGTAATTCAGAACAGAGCAAATGAGATTTTAAAGAACAAGCTTCAGGGGGTTAAGAGAGTTCCTTATACTCAGGCTATCAAACTGCCTAATGTAAAAGAATACGACATGATGACCCAGTACGTTGAGGCTTTAGGTGAGATCATCGATATGGATGCAATCTCTCACTCAGGCATCAGGATGGGCGTTGATCCACTAGGTGGTTCAGGTCTTTACTACTGGGATCGCATCGCAGACAGATACAATCTGAACCTTAAGGTTGTAAATTATGCTGTTGATCCAACCTTCTCATTCATGAGCATCGATAGAGACGGCAAGATCCGTATGGACTGCTCAAGCCCATATGCAATGGCTGGTCTGATCAAAATGAAGGATGATTTTGATATCTCTTGGGGTAACGATCCTGACTACGACCGTCACGGTATCGTTTGCCATTCAGGTCTGATGAATCCAAATCACTATCTGTCAGCTGCAATCAACTACATCTACACCCACAGAAATATGTGGCCTAAGGATGCCATGATTGGCAAGACTGTTGTATCTTCAAATCTGATGAACAGAGTTGCTGCAGGTCTTGGCAGAAAGGCATACGAAGTTCCAGTTGGCTTCAAGTGGTTCGTTCCTGGTCTGTTTGACAAGTCACTTGCATTTGGCTGTGAGGAGTCTGCAGGCGCTTCATTCCTACGTAAGGATGGCAGCGTATGGACAACTGATAAGGACGGTATTATTGCTTCATTACTATCAGCTGAAATGCTGGCTGTAACCGAGAAGGATCCTGCTCAGCACTATGAGGAGCTGGTTGCCAAGTACGGCAGACCATACTATGACCGTGTTGACGCTCCTGCTAATACAGCTCAGAAGGATGCATTAAAGAAACTGTCTCCTTCAGATGTTGAAGCATCAGAGCTTGCAGGTGAGAAGATTATTGATAAGCTAACCTGTGCTCCTGGCAACGGTGCTGCTATCGGCGGTCTAAAGGTTGTAACCGAGAACGGCTGGTTCGCTGCAAGACCATCAGGCACAGAGAACGTTTATAAGATCTACATGGAAAGCTTCAAGGGCGAGGATCACTTAAAGAGAATCGGTAGTGAAGCTGAGCAGATCGTAAGTGCAGCTCTAAAGAAGGCTGGTGTTTAATCAACCTCTTTTAACTGAATAATTCTAAAAGGCGTCATAGTTGTAAGTTTATGGCGCTTTTTTGTTGTGTCTAATCTTGACTATTCTTTTACACAGAATTAACTCTTTTTTGAGCAAACTTGTGATCTGTGATACAAGATTTTGACTATTTTCCCAAGAAAGTGAAACAATAAGATAAAATCTTGCAAAATACATAATAAATAATCAAAGGGATATAAAAAAATGAAGAAGAAGATTTTCCTAGCAATAGGAGCATTTGTTGCGTCTAATATTTCCGGTTGTGCTGTTGTTGGTTCAATGGTAACAACAAATGACGAATATGTTCAGATTGCTGCTAATAACATAGGTGTTAATGCTGATACTCTTACCTTAAATCAGGAAACATTACACCCAAGTCTGAATTACGTAACCTACGAACTTAAATCCAAAGATGGCAAACGTTACAAATGCCAGGTTAATACCGGTGTAAGAGGCTCATCTGATGAAGCTCTTTGTCAGGTAAGAACTAGCGAAGGTAAATGGGAATACGTAGGTAAATCTGTCGAATTATCAAAGAAAATAAAAGAAGAAGAGGCTAAGAAAGGGGAAAGCGGGGAGAACGCTGAAAGCAAGTCCTTCATTACTGTTGGTGACCCAAGATACTCTTTAGAAAGAGAACATACCCGTGATGCAGAAATGCATAATCAAGCAAATAAGGCAAAGGTTAAGACTGCTCAGCCAGCTGTATCTTCATCAGATCCAACCTATGTAGGTGGCACAGAGAATACTGCTGTTCCAACCTTATCTTCTGATCCTGCTGTAAACAATGTTCCAACCCAGACCAGAAATGGTTTATTCAAGGTTAGGGATGAGCAGGGACATTCATATGAGTGTCATTTTGCAAACGTAGGTGAGGTTAAATCAGAGACTCTGTCTGTTTGTACCAAGCTTTACTAGTTTTAAACTCCTTGTTTGTATGTAAAAAAAATTCGGGGCCTAGTCCCCGAATCTCTGGATTTTACGATATAAGTTAATTTCCAATATTCTCTGATATCAGACTCTCTAAAGTTCCATCATCATGCCATTTTCTGATCAGTCCGTCGATGAAAGGGGACAAATCAGAGTCCTGCTTGGTTACGATGCCGTATTCCTGAGGTGCAAACTCATCTTTGATAATCTTTCTTTTTTCTCCGGCAAATGTATTCAGAATAATCTTGTCATTACAGAATGCCTGAATCTTGTTTTTATCTAAAGCATCTACAATTGCTTCGTGAGATTCATATAGCTCAAAACTTATCTGATCATTCCAGTCTTGTGGTTTGAAGGAGCTTTCGTCAAACAGGTTCTCTTCAATTAGGCCTTTTGTAATCATGTACTTTACAAGTTCTTTTGCTGAGTTTGAATTACGGACAATACCAATTTTCTTTCCTACCAAATCTTCAACAGAATTGATTCCTGACTGACTGTTTACAAGAAGAGAAACGTTGGTAACAAAGTAAGGTGAAGAAATATCGTATTTTAGTTTTCTATCTTCTGAAATGGTATAGGTTCCGATCATACAGTCAGCGTAGCCTGATTCTAGGACACTTTCTCGATTAGCTGGTGTAATTGCGATAAAGGATACCTCTACATCCTCACCTATTTCTTTTGCTATCAGATTGGCAATAGTAGGTTCAAGCCCTTTATATTCACCGGAATTTTCATCCTGTATGGACAGGGCCTGTAAATCATTGTTTACTGCAACTCTAAACTCTTCGTTATCCCTTATTTTCTGCAGCTGACTTTCATCAGCAGAAACGGAACAGCATAGAGATAATCCAAGTAAACATGAAAAAACTGTAAGTGAAAACTTATTTGTTAGCATTTTGAATCCGGAAACTAAAACTCCCAAACTTAAGTCTAGACTTATCTAAGTAAGATACTAAGTACATTTTCTATTTATTGTGATTAGTTCCAAAAGATCAAAATAAGAAGCTGTGTATTATTGTCTACAGACTTAATTTTGTGTGTGAATTGTTAGAGATAAAGGAAAAAAAGTTATGCGTAGTTCAATAATCAAATCACTTTCATTTCTGTTATTGTCATGTCTGATTTCTGCTTGTACATCTGGTGAGTTCAATTCCAGTTCTATGCAGAAGCTAAGAGCAGGAGCGATTGTTTCCACAACAGGTATTAATGAGAGCAGATTAAACGAACTGTTTACTTATTCTACAATTCCAGATTCTATCTGGAGTGAGATGCAGGGAAAAACATACAAGGATAATCCTTATATAAAGCGCGAGGATCTAAGATATGTAAAGTTTCTGCATCATGATTTTGAAGGCAAAGTGCGTGTAGGAGAAATGATCTGCAATAAGGCTATTGCAAGAGATCTAAGCGAAATCTTCTATGAACTTTATCTGAATAATTATCTAATTGAAAGAGCTGTTCTTCCTGATTATTATGATGCCGATGATGAGAAGCAGATGCAGGCAAATAATACTTCCAGCTTCTGCTACAGACCAGTTGCAGGAACAGCTGTTCTGTCAAATCACGCTAAAGGCATGGCTGTCGATATAAATACTCTCTACAATCCTTACTGCAAAGTAAGAAAAGATGGAACACTGTATGTTCAGCCTAGCACTGCAACTCACAGTACTGCGATCGTGAGGCATCTTTCAGTCATAAAATCGATAAGAATGATTTAGCCTATAAGCTTTTCACTGCTCATGGTTTTCTTTGGGGAGGAGACTGGATATCTGTTAAGGACTATCAGCATTTTGAGAAAGCTGAAGAAGTCATAAAGGAATAGCCGTTCTAACAAAATAAACTAACAAAATAAAAAGGAGTCTTCTTATGGTTTAAAAACCATTTCATCGACTCCTTTCTGTTTAACTTTATCTAGCAAGAATTCCCCCGCCTCTATAGGCGGTTGGGATGAATTGCTCCACAATAGTGGCTGTAAATAATATTGAATTATAGTAAAATATAATCAGTCGATATATTGTGAATAGGTTATTATTCAATGGAATTTGATAGTAATGCTCATTCAGTCTTTCTACTGAATTATCATTTGATACTGGTTGTAAAATACAGAAGAAAAGTATTTGACGACACAATATCAGAAAGAGCAAAAGAAATATTTTCCAGAATCGCACCTAATTACAATATCAGTCTGCAGGAGTGGGGACATGATGAGGATCATGTTCATATCCTGTTCAGTGCTCACCCCAAAACAGCAATCAGTAAATTTATAAATGCTTATAAAAGTGCCAGCAGCAGATTACTAAAAAAAGAGTATCCTTCAATCAGAGAAAAATTATGGAAAGAGCAGTTCTGGAGTCAAAGTTTCTGTCTTCTGACAACCGGAGGCGCTCCACTTGAAATAGTGAAGGAATACATTCAGACTCAGGGACAGAGATAAAACTATTATCGTATGCAGCATACAGCTTATTGTTTCAGAATCTATCCAACAGACAAACAGAAAGAGCTTTTTGTAAAGACTTTCGGCTGTGCACGTTCCATCTACAATAAAATGCTTGCGGACAAGATTGAGCATTACAAGAAAACACAAAAAATGCTCAATAACACACCAGCGCAATACAAGAAGAAATTTCCATATTTCAAAGAAGTAGACAGTCTTGCATTGGCAAATGCTCAAATAAATCTACAGACAGCATATAAAAACTTCTTCCAGAATCCTAAGACTGGTTTTCCAAAATTCAAATCAAAGAAGAATTCCAGAAGAGCTTATACAACCAATCTTGTAAACAATAATATAGAACTTAAGGAAGGGAAGCTGAAACTTCCAAAGGCAGGCTTAGTAAGAATAAAGCAGCACCGAGAAATTCCTGATGGATATATTCTTAAGTCTGTAACCGTAAGTCAGAT
>NZ_FUXX01000063.1 GCF_900167015.1 Succinivibrio dextrinosolvens DSM 3072 | reverse complement strand
AGTACTAATGCTCTGAACGTCTTGACCATACAACCCCGGAAGGCATCTGGAGTACGCAAGACTAGTGAAGTTTGAAATCAGTGAAAGTTTTTTAAGTTAAAACCCAATTCGCCTGGCGGCCATAGTGCTGTAGAACCACCTGTTCCCATTCCGAACACAGAAGTGAAATGCAGTAACGCCGATGGTAGTGCAACGTACGTTTGTGTGAGAGTAGGTCACCACCAGGCACCCTATAATGCGGAGCGGTAGTTCAGCCGGTTAGAATGCCTGCCTGTCACGCAGGAGGTCGCGGGTTCGATTCCCGTCCGTTCCGCCATTTTTTACATAAACCCAGTCCTTAGTGACTGGGTTTTGTGTTTCTATAGTCTCTAAATCTTTTTGACCTGATATTTCGATGAGAACCATTTCTCATGGATCCTGTTTAATTCACCTGTCTGAATTAAATGTTCTATAGCTTTGTTTATTCTTTCCTTTAAATACCTCTTGTTGGCATTCATTGCTATCTTGTAGATATGGTCGTATTCATATGCATTGTATATAGGCTTAACTTCCATTTTATTAAGTCTATGTTTTGTTCTATAGTATTCGTTACTTGATTTGGTATCGACTACTACATCACATTGATTCTTATATATAGCATCTACTGCATTTTTAGATCCGTTATAGATTTTTATTACTGTTCCGTCAAAATGGGATCTTACATAATCTAATATATATGGCTTATTTGGTAAGCAGATCTTTGTTCCTTTACCAAATCCTTTTTCTGTATATGATATTTCTCTGTCAATTTTTTTTAGTATTGTCAGATTATTAAAATAATATGGATTAGTATAGATAATATCTGGTCTGATATTTTTATCGTTGCCACTATCCATAGGAGCAATTACAACATCCACAAGTCTCCTTTTTAGATCTTTTTCTAGGGCAGTGAAGGGGATAATTCTAAACTCAATTTTATAGTTCAGTGCTCTTGCTATAGCGCTTATAACATCAATGTTATAACCGCTAAGTTCTCCTTGACTGCTGGTAATGCTGAATGGAGCGCAATAACCGTCCACTCCTACATGAAGAGTGTTGTTTTTTGCTCTTATAAAGGATATGGCTGTTGCTGTGAACAGTATTACATACATTATGATGATGATGTTTATTGTACGTTTTCTCAATTCACATATACTCTCTTGTTATGTTTTATGTTTAATCTTAGATTAATGAAATCCTAAGAGCATAGAGATTGGACTCTTAATGTGACAGATGTTCTGTATGATTTCTGAATAATGAGAATTAGATTGTAATTAGAAAAAAATGAGGTGAGGATGAGCTTTTATACTTTGTTTAAATTTTTCCCGGCATATAATGCCGAGAATAAGCATAAGAGCGTACAAAAGGCGTCTAATTGTCAGAAAGAGCGTATGATACAGCTTCCTCTGCATGAATAACAGTTGTATCGAATACAGGTAGAACGCTGTCTTTTTCTCCTATAAGCATACCAATCTCAGTACATCCGAGAATAACTCCTTGAGCACCTTTATCTTTCATAGAAGAAATAATTCTCTGGTATTCCTTTCTGGATTCTTCTTTTATGTTTCCTAAACACAGTTCGTTGAAGATAACATTGTCCACGATTTCAAGATCTTTCTCTTCTGGAATAATCACCTCAAGACCGGCTTTTGCAAGTCTCTGTTTGATGAAGTCTTCTGTCATGGTGAATCTGGTACCAAGAAGTCCGATTTTTGTTAGATTATTTCTCTTAATTCGTGCTGCAGTTGCATCAGATATATGCAGAATAGGAATGCTAATCTGTTTTTCAATCTGAGGTACGAGCTTGTGCATGGTATTGGTTGCAATCACAATGAAATCTGCACCACCTGCCTCTAGAGTTTTTGCTGCCTTAGTAAGAATCTGAGCATTTCCTTCCCAGTTACCTTTTGACATATTATCTTCAAGTTCGGCAAAATCCACGTTGTACATAAGAATCTTTGAGCAGTGGAATCCACCAAGCTTTTTGGCAGTGCAGCTGTTTAAAATCTGGTAGTAGGTGATTGTGCTCTCCCAGCTCATACCTCCTATCAGTCCTATTGTTTTCATTATTTACTCCTATTGTTATATGTTGGACTAGATCTGAATCTGTTTTAGAAATAAGGAATCCATGTCGTATTAACATTCTGAAAGTACAGGGATTTCTTGGTAGATAAACAGATAGATAAACTGCGTTCACTCATTATATTGATGTCTTTTCCTATCATATTGAAAACATATAGTTGTGACAATCTGTGCACCAAAGCTGACTACCTCTAATAGCATGGAGGCGAAAAATAAAATTGAGCTGAATCAAAGAAATGACCTAATGTTTTCAGGTATTTCAACCTGATGTAGTATTATTCTCAATATCAGTTACCCATCAATTTTGATGTTCTTCACAAAAAAAATCAGGTTAACAACCCAAAATTGTGTGAACCTCTCCTCATCCAAAATATCGATTTAAAACTATTATCAAAAATACCCCTTTTGTAATTTTACAAAATATGAGGTATGAGTATGTCTGGAAAAAATCTATTGCTTGGCACTGTGATAGCCTTCAGCTCCATATTTATAAACAGTTCATATGCTGAAGAAGAAGCTTATGATAATGAATATTTTGTAGCTCAGCTCAAAAGTCAGATTCAGGAAGAGGAAGATAAGGTTAAAAAACTGAAGTCTCTTTTGGATAATTATCAGAAAGGGCTTGTTGATGAAAAAAAGATAGCTGAGCTTCAGGCTCAGATCTTTGCTGGAAAAAATCCAGCTAAATTGAAATTCTATGTAAAGAGCCTGTTTGGTCAGGATTACAAGGATGGGACTACCAACATTATTGTTCCTGTTGGTTATCGTCTTGAGTCTGATCCAAGAGAAGGTCTGTTCCTTAGAAACTGTGTTACAGACTCTCGCTCAATGGCTGAGGCTGCCGCTTGTGCCAATACGCTTGAGAAGATGGTTAATGAGGAACTGGACACAACATATAATAATCTTAAGACTCATTGCAAAGAAAAAGGCTGTGAGGATGATCTGTTTAACATGCAGAACGCCTGGAATACCTATAGGGAAAACAGTTACAGATTCATGGATTCATTTGTAGGAAAGAGTGCTATTCAGGCTAATAACGGAATGCAGAAGGATTTTTGGAATGAGGAGATTATCAAGCAGCTGAAGGTTTTAAAGAATATCAATTCCTTTTTGGAATACGAAAAATAAAACAGATGTCTTATAAAATGTTAGTTAAAAGAAAATTGAGTGGATTTGATAGAAAAACACCCTAGTTTCAAGCTAGGGTGTGAGAGATTTGGAATCTATTCTTCTTTTAGTGAATCTAGAATATTGTGACCGAACCAGTTTTTGCTTACCTTCTCGAATACTCCGTTTTCTTCGATTTCCTTTAAGCCCTGGTTAATCTCTTTTAGTAATTTCTCGTTACCTTTCTGTACGGCAATACCATAGTATTCCTTGTTGATATGCTGAGTAATCTCAACAGATGTGAATTTGCCTGATGTGTCTCTTGCAAGGAAGAAGTCATTTACAGGCTTATCGTGAACAGCAGCAACACAGCTGTCATTGCCTAATTCAATATAGGTCTCAGGAGGTGCATTGAAAATCTTCAGGTGTGATTTAGGAAGATACTTCTGAGCGAAGTTTGTTCCAGTAGCAGCAAGCTGAGTACATAAGGTCTTACCGTTCAGCTTTTCATATGAATCATATTTCTTAAGATTCTTCTTATTGATTACATAGCTCATACCGCAAAGGTAGTAAGGATCAGAGAAGTCGACCTTCTTGGCCCGTTCCTCGGTGATAGTAAAGCCAGAGATAATCAGATCAATGTTTCCAACCATCAGAGATGGAAGCAGACCATCAAACTGCATTACATTGATATTAACTTCGTAACCTAAGTGTTTACCAAGCTCTTTTATCAGATCAATATCAAAACCGGTGATATTGCCTTCATCATTTATATATGTGAAAGGAGCAAATGCACCTTCACAACCTACATTTAATACTTTTTTCTGGTTAGCTGATTCCTGGGCAGCAATGCTAGAGAATGACATAACGCCAATGCAAGCTGCAAAAACGATTTTCTTAAGAGCTCTGATCATAAAATAAACCTCCTTAGGCTCGCCTCATTTTAGCATATTTTTGTTTTTTTTATTTGGGCGATTGTATTGCGTTGGAATGGTGCAAATATTGTTAAGCAGATTTCATAAAAAAGAGCTTTTAACTGAATAATGCCGAATTTCTGATTTAAATGCGCAAGTTGAGAAATATTTGCTGTTTAATATGCTGACAAATGGCATATTAAAGCCGTTTAACCATTATTTCAGATCCTGAAAATGTTGATTAGCTCTCATTTATTTCGTATAATGTTGAAATTTTGAAATAATGTTATTTTGCGCGATCTGTTCATGTTTTATGTTCAAATCTCTCTGAGATAGGACATGAATTAAAGGCTGTTTCGTAATAAAGATTCAGCGTTTGTATAATGGAGAGATCTGCCATTTTTTAAGTCTATGCCTATAGATAAAGAGGCTAATATATTTTTATGTCAATGCGTTCAATTTACTGTGGTAATGTAAATCTTAGCGCCAAAGATACTCAGGTTACACTATGTGGCTGGGTTAACCGTAGACGCGATTTAGGTGGTTTAATTTTTATCGATCTTCGTGATCGTACCGGTATCGTTCAGGTTGTTTTCGAGCCTGACAATCAGCAGTTACATGAAGTTGCTTCAACTTTAAGAAATGAGTTCTGTATCTGCGTTAAGGGTACTGTTAAGGCACGTCCTGCAGATCAGATAAATTCTAAGATGGCAACTGGTGAGATTGAAGTTTATGCCAGTGAGCTTAAGATCTTCAACAAGTCTGCAGCTCTTCCTCTAGACTTCAACCAGGAGAACACTGAAGAGCAGCGTTTACGTTACAGATACTTAGACCTACGCCGTCCACAGATGGTTAACATGTTAACCACCCGTGCAAAGATTACTCATTTTGTTCGTCAGTTCATGGATTCACATGGTTTCCTTGATATTGAAACCCCTATGCTGACAAAGGCAACTCCAGAAGGTGCACGTGACTATTTAGTTCCATCTCGTGTTCACCATGGTAAATTCTACGCTTTACCTCAGTCACCTCAGCTGTTCAAGCAGCTGCTGATGATTGCTGGTTATGACAGATATTATCAGATTGTTAAGTGCTTCAGAGATGAAGATCTTCGTGCTGACAGACAGCCTGAGTTTACTCAGATCGATGTTGAGACATCATTCATGACCTCTCAGGACGTAAGAGACATCATGGAAGAAATGATTGTTTCTCTGTTCAAGAACATGAAGAATGTAGATTTAGGCAAGCTTCCTGTAATGACATGGGAAGAGGCTATGGATCGTTTCGGTTCTGACAAGCCAGATTTAAGAATTGACTTTGAATTAAAGCTTGTTGATGAAGCTGTTAAGAATTCAGAGTTCAAAGTTCTATCAGAGCCTGCATGTGATGATAAGTCACGTGTTATTGCTTTTGCACTTCCAGGCGGTGCTGCTCTAACCCGTCGTCAGATTGATGATTACACTGACTACGTTAAGAAGATGGGCGGCTCAGGTCTTCTATACATCAAGGTTAACGAGATTGCCAAGGGTGCTGAAGGCTTAAAGGCTTCTTTCGGTAAGCACGTTACCGAGAAGGAATTAACCGATTTAGTTGCTTTATCAGGTGCTAAAGACGGTGATATGGTATTCATCGGCTGCGGTCCAAGAGTTAAGACTGCAACTGCAATGGGTGCTCTACGTCTTAAGACTGCAAAGGATGCAAATCTTGTTGCAGACGGTTATAAGGCACTATGGGTTGTTGACTTCCCAATGTTCGAAATGACTGATGAAGCTGGTTTAACTGCAATGCACCACCCATTCACTGCTCCAAAGGATGTAACTCCTGAGCAGCTGATTGCTGATCCTATGTCAGTATATGCTGATGCATACGATCTTGTAATCAATGGTTATGAGTCAGGTGGTGGTTCTGTTCGTATCTACGATCAGAACATGCAGAACGCTGTATTTACTGTTTTAGGTATTTCTAAGGAAGAGGCTCGCGAGAAGTTCGGATTCCTGTTAGACGCTCTGTCATTCGGTGCACCTCCACATGCTGGTCTTGCATTCGGTCTAGACCGTGTAACTATGCTGATTGCTGGCACTGACAATATTCGTGACGTAATCGCATTCCCTAAGACAACCGCAGCTGCATGTTTAATGACAGATGCACCTAATTTTGCAAGTAGCGATGCATTAAATGAGCTAGCTATTGCTGTAACCGATATCGAAAAATAACGCTAAGCGTGAAGTAGGAGAAAAAAATGTCAGGACATTCCAAGTGGGCCAATATTCGTTTCCGTAAGGCAGCACAGGATGCTAAGCGTGGTAAGATTTTTACAAAGCTGATTCGTGAAATCACAACTGCTGCTCGTATGGGCGGCGGTGACGAGTCAAGCAACCCTCGTTTACGTTCTGCAGTTGTTGCTGCTTTAGCACAGAACATGACTCGTGACACCATCAAGCGTGCAATCGAGCGTGGTGTTGGCGGCGGTGATGGTGTTGATTTAGAGAACATCACCTACGAAGGTTATGGTGTTGGCGGTGCAGCAGTTATGGTTGAGTGCATGACTGATAACCACAATCGTACAGCTTCTGATGTAAGACATGCTTTCACCAAGTTTGGCGGCAACTTAGGTACTTCAGGTTCTGTTGGTTACCTGTTCACCAAGAAGGGTGTTATCAGCTTTGCTGAGGATGAAGACGGTAAGATGCCTGTCGATGAAGAGAAGGCAATGGAAATCGGTCTTGAGGCTGGTGCTGATGATATCGTTACCAACGATGACGGTTCAATCGATGTTTACACCGCTCCAGAAGCTTTCGCTGATGTTGTAGAAGCTTTCGAAGCTGCTTCAATCAAGCCAACAAATGCTGAAGTTTCAATGGTACCATCAACTGAGGCTCAGTTAGATGCTGAAACCGCAGTTAAGTTCATGCGTATGATCGACGCTATGGAAGATCTTGATGATGTCCAGAATGTTTATCACAACGCATCACTACCTGATGATCTAGAGCTAGAATAAAAAAATTGCGAATTTCTTTGCATTTTAAGCTTTTCTAGCCTATAAATATTAAGTCGGGATGGGCAAGGGTAACCTTACCCATTTCGTGTCATATGACTACAGCTCCTAGGACTACTAAGATAAATGGATAATAATTCTGCAAGTACTGAGTTCAAACAACTTATTGCAAAGGGTAAAGAACAAGGTTACTTAACAATTGATGAAATCAATGATTTAATTCCACCTGATATTATTAGTGGCGATCAGCTTTCAGTTTTCATTCAGACTTTTGTTGACATGGGGATCACTGTATGTGAGACCCCTCCTGAGGCGGACGACATTCTTCTGAATGGCAATTCCCAGACAGACTCTGAAGACGTTGAAATTGTAGCAAATCAGCTGGACAGTTCTGTTGATATTGGCAGAACTACTGATCCAGTTCGTATGTATATGCGTGAGATGGGTAACGTATCACTGCTTACCCGTAAAGACGAAATCGAGATCTCAAAGAGAATCGAGAAAGGTACCAATGAAGTTCAGGTTTGTCTTGTAGAGTATCCTCAGGCAATGGAAGAACTGTTTGCCCGTTATGAGCAGACAATGGATCCTATGTCTGAAATCAAGATTGGCGATATTATCAATGGCTTTGCTGACGGTGCACCTTCTCAGGATGACTCTGATGTTCTAGAAGACATTGATGAAACCGCAGAGGCTGAGCTGGATAAGGAGCTTGAAGCTCTGGATGAGGCCGATGGTGATATTGATATCGAAGATACTCCATCAAAGAAGAGCACTAAGAAATCCAAGAAGAAAGCTCAGGTTTCAGATGACTCAGATGACGATGATGATATGGATGATTCAGACGATGGTGCTGATTCTCCAAATGATTCAGGTCCTGATCCAGAAGAGACCCGCAAGAGATTTACCGAACTTAGAGTGCAGTTTGACAAGGTAACTGCTGCTCGTCAGAAGTCAATGACTGACAAGAAGTATCAGAAGGAACTTGAAAAGCTGATTGAAATCTTCCAGTGCTTCAAGATTGTTCCTTCTCAGCTTGAGTCATTACTTCGCAAGATGCATGACACTATGGACAGTGTTAAGCGTCAGGACAGAAGAATCAGAGAAATCGCAGTTGGCCGTTGTGGAATGAAGATTGACGAGCTCAAGAAGTTCTATAACGAAAACGAGAATGTTGCCGACATGGGCTGGTTCGAGAAAGCCTGCAAGGTTAAGAAGGCTTCTCACGCTAAGTTCAAAGAGTATGAGGCTGATGTTCAGAAGTGTGTAAACGTACTTCGTGAAATCGAAGAGAGTTCTGGTATTTCAATTACCCGTCTGCGTGATCTTGCAAGACGAGTAATGAAGGGTGACGCTCTGGCTAAGAAAGCTAAGAAAGACATGGTTGAGGCTAACCTTCGTCTAGTTATTTCTATTGCCAAGAAGTACACTAACAGAGGTTTACAGTTCCTTGATCTGATTCAGGAAGGAAACATCGGTCTGATGAAGGCTGTTGATAAGTTTGAGTACCGTCGTGGTTACAAGTTCTCAACCTATGCAACATGGTGGATTAGACAGGCTATTACCAGATCTATTGCTGATCAGGCCCGTACCATCCGTATCCCTGTTCACATGATTGAGACCATCAACAAGCTGAACCGTATTTCAAGACAGATGCTTCAGGAGAAGGGCAGAGAACCAACTCCAGAAGAGCTATCTGTAAAGATGGGCTTACCTGAGGAGAAGATCCGTAAGGTAATGAAGATTGCCAAGGAGCCTATTTCTCTTGAAACTCCAGTTGGTGATGATGACGATTCACATTTAGGCGATTTCATTGAGGACAGCTCAATTGTTGTACCAGCAGAGGCTGCAACATCTGAGAGTCTGAAGAACGCAATTAACGGTGTTCTTGATGAGATGCCTCCTCGTGAAGCTCAGGTTCTGCGTATGCGTTTCGGTATCGGTATGCCATCTGACCACACTCTTGAGGAGGTTGGTCGTCAGTTCGGTGTTACCCGTGAGCGTATCCGTCAGATTGAGGCTAAGGCCTTAAGAAAACTGCGTCATCCTTGCAGATCACAGGGCCTACGCGGCTTCTTAGATTAAAATCTTTTAATCCCCGGTTATCCGGGGATTATTGTTTCTAAATTCTCCTCCTTGAGGTATCTGTTTTGCACGATATCTGGAATCCATGGCACGGCTGCATAAAAATCTCTGAAGGCTGTAAGAACTGCTACATGTTTTGGTTCATCCGTGAATCTGTGGAAAGCCCTGATTTGAATATAATAAAATTCATCAGGGCTTTCTTCTAT
>NZ_FUXX01000097.1 GCF_900167015.1 Succinivibrio dextrinosolvens DSM 3072 | reverse complement strand
TGTAGTGACCCCAGTAAATTGAACAAAAACAATTTACGATAATTTTAAGGTTGAATTCCTAACTTCACAAGGAGTTCGACCTTTTAATTTGACCTGAATTCTCTTAGTGTTGTAATACTCAATATATTCTTCCATTGCTTTTCTTAATTCATCCAGAGATTTAAAGTCATATTCATGGCCATAAAACATCTCATTTTTCATCTTGCCAAAGAAATTCTCCATTACACAGTTATCTAAGCAGTTACCTTTACGGGACATGGATTGAATGATACCTTTATCTTTTAGCATCTTGTGATATTGAGACATCTGATACTGCCATCCCTGGTCAGAATGGAGAATCAATCCTGTTAAATTTTTGTGGGATTTAAATGCTCGTTCAAGCATTTGTATTGTTTGCCTAAAATTAGGCTTAGCAGATATTGAATAAGAAACAATTTCTCCATTGTGCATATCTAGGATTGGAGATAAGTATAGTTTGCCTGCTTTGATATAAAATTCAGATACATCCGTGGTCCATTTCTGATTTACAGATGTCGTAGTAAAGTTGCGGTTATAGTAAGTTTTGAAGTTCTTTTTATCAACGACTAAATCCAAAAGCTGGTTTTTAACTGTACCGTTAAAATCACCTTTATAGGACTTATATTTTGCTCTAGGGGTAATGCCTTTCAATTCAAGTTGTTGCATCAGACGCTGAACCTTCTTGTGGTTAACAGCTATACCCTGACGAGCTAGTTCAAGCGTGATACGACGATATCCATAACGTTGCTTATGCTTTTGATGGATGTCCTTAATCTTTTCTATTAGACCTTTATTCTTCTCATCCTTATCTGTTTTTCTTAGAGTGTAATAGTAGTCAGAGCGTGTCATATGAGGCACATCTGGTATTCCGTTAATGGTATCCAGAATGAAGTTAAGAGAGCACTTTACTTCATGCCTTAATTCCGAAATAACCTTAGCTATTTCTTCGACTCTCGCTTTTCTCGCTCTGTAATTAAGGCATCTAATTTTTTTAAGTATTCGTTCTCGATTAAGAGCTGCATGTTTTTCTTCTGAAGTTCCTGGATTTGTTTCTTCAGCTCTAATTCTGTCTTCGCTTGTTTCTTTTTTGGCATAACGTCCTCGCTTTTTCTCAATGACATTATAATTGTTTTCTTTATACGACTTAATCCAGCCTGATAACAATCCATAATTAGGTATAGCCAAACTTAAAGAAACTTGAATTTGCGATTCATTTCCAGCAAGAACTCTACGGATAGCTTTTTCTTTAAATTCTTTAGAATATTTATTGTTAGATTTCTTTTTAACTATACTTATTCCATAAATATCAATAAGTTTAATAAGATACTCTATATAGCTATGTCTTATTCCATACAGTTTTGCCAGATATTCTGGACTAAAAAGCTCTTCTTTCCAAAGTCTATAAATTTCAATTTTATCTTCATATGATAGCTTCATAAATAAAA
>NZ_FUXX01000059.1 GCF_900167015.1 Succinivibrio dextrinosolvens DSM 3072 | reverse complement strand
CCTGAAGCTGTATTCGGTGATATCAAATATAATCACGGTTTCAAAAGATTCAGACTGCGATCTAAAGCGAAGGTAATAATTGAATTTGGGCTTGTGGCTCTGGCTCATAATATAAGAAAATGGGCCAATATAAGAAATGAAATGAATGCGGTAATAAGTTAAAAAAGAACAAGAAATACCTTAAGCTTCCTACCTTATCTCTCTAAAAGTTCTAAAAATCTCCAATCAAAATAAATATCTCAACAAAATCGTATTTGAAAATTTCAATTCCCTAGAAATAACAAAATTCTATGTTTGAAAAATGAAAGAGGCTGACATACTTTTTAGCCAGCCTCTTTTTAGTGTTTACTTTATGGAGGTTAGTGCAGTTTCGAGTCTTTGTCTCCAGGTTTGCAGAATTTCTTTTTGATGATGATTCTCTTCCTGAAGCTGAGCCATTTCTCTACGGATTGACTCTAACTCTTTATTTTTCTGATTGAGAGTCTTTTCTGTTTCCAAAAGTCGTTCAGAAAACTGTGTGCAAAGTCCACACAGTTCATCTAACTGCTCCAGCAGGAGCTTTTCTTTTGGAGTGAGTTTCTTTTCAATCACTATAGTATGTACCTGCTTACATCTTCATTTTCAACAAGATCACCCAGGTGCTCATCAACATATTTGTCGTCGATAATCACTGTGCTTCCTGCCTTATCAGGAGCAGAGAAGGAAACGTCTTCAAGGATTTTTTCCATTAAAGTATGAAGTCTTCTGGCTCCAATGTTTTCTGTTTTTTCGTTAACCTTGAATGCATCCTCTGCGATTCTCTTAATAGCTGATTCTTCGAATTTTACAGTAACGTTTTCTGTTCCTAGCAGCAGTTCGTACTGTTTTGTCAGGCTGTTGTTAGGCTCTTTTAGAATTCTTTCAAAGTCATCTGAAGTAAGTGCTGATAATTCAACTCTGATAGGAAGACGTCCCTGTAATTCAGGGATCAGATCTGATGGCTTTGACATCTGGAATGCACCTGATGCGATGAACAGTACATGATCAGTCTTTAACATTCCGTATTTTGTGTTTACTGATGAGCCTTCGATTAGTGGAAGCAGGTCACGCTGTACACCTTGACGTGATACTACACCTCTGTCAACACCGCCTTCCTGACAGATTTTGTCGATCTCATCAATGAAGACAATGCCGTTGTTTTCAGCAAGTTCAATAGCCTTTGTTCTTAAATCATCATTCTGTGTAAGCTTAGCAGCTTCTTCCTCTAACAGGATCTTGAAGGCCTCACTAATCTTCATCTTTTTGGTGGTTTTCTTACGAGCATGCATTGAGTCAAAAATAGACTGTAGCTGATCGTTGATTTCGTCCATTCCTGGAGCTCCACCGATAACATTTACAGTTGGACTCTTATCAGAAATTTCGATTTCAATTTCTTTATCATCAATTGAATGTTCTCTCAACTTCTTTCTGAACATCTGTCTTGCAGAAGAATTGTTTTTCTCTTCTTCAGTTGCGCTTGGATTTGGAAGCAGAGCATCCAGAATTCTTTCTTCTGCAGCATCTTCAGCTTTAGCTCTGTTATGTTTGAATGCCTCTTCCTTAACCATTTTCATAGAAACTTCAGCAAGCTCTCTGATAATGGATTCTACATCCTTACCAACATATCCAACTTCGGTATATTTTGTTGCTTCAACCTTTACAAAAGGAGCTTTTGCCAGCTTTGCTAGTCTTCTGGCAATCTCTGTTTTGCCGACACCGGTAGGGCCGATCATAAGAATATTCTTTGGAACAATTTCTGTTCGCAGATCCTTGCCGATCTGCATTCTTCTCCAACGGTTTCTAAGAGCAATTGCAACCGCTTTTTTAGCTTCTTTCTGTCCGATAATATACTTGTCTAATTCGCTAACAATTTCGCGAGGTGTTAATTCTGACATCTTTATTAGTTCTCTAGTGTTTCGATAATATGATTTTCGTTGGTGAACACACAAATGTTGCAAGCGATATCAAGAGATTTCTTAACAATATCAACTGCAGATAAATCAGTGTTTTCAATAAGAGCTCTTGCTGCAGCCAGGGCATAGTTTCCGCCTGAACCTGTTGCTAGGACGTCGTCGTCCATTTTCACAACATCACCAGTTCCTGTAATCATCAGAGAGTCTTTTTTATCTGCAACAATAAGAATAGCTTCAAGTTTTCTTAATGCTCTGTCTGAACGCCATAGCTTTGCCAGTTCAATACTTGCTTTTTCCAATATACCCTGATGCTCTTCAAGCTTCTTTTCGAATAGATCCAAAAGAGTAAATGCATCAGCGGTTGAGCCTGCAAAACCAGCGATAACCTTACCATGGAAAATTTTTCTTACTTTTCTGGCATTGCCTTTAAGTATGGTGCTCTGACCCATTGTTACCTGGCCATCACCACCTACAGCAACGACACCATTTCTTCTAATTGATACGATAGTTGTCATTAAATAATCCTTATTCTGTTTCTAACTGGCATTCATCAACCAAAGATAACTTGTCCATTTTTTCAAATGCGCTTATTGCCTCATCCCTTGATTTGAAAGGACCAATTTTTAGTGTGAAGTTGCCATTTTTTTTAACCGCAGAAGAGATTAGACCTGCTGAAAAAGCCAGTGTTGCTTTGTGTTCAGAGGCCTCCTTCTGTGAGTCATATTTGCCGCAGTAAAGGTAAGTTCCCTTTGACTGTACGGTCTGCTCTGAATTCTCTTCCTGATTTGCCTGAGCTGAATTATCATTCTGAGAAAGCTCTTCATTATTTGCCTCATCTGCAGGATTATCTGATGTGCTGTATTCCTCAGTCATATCTTCTGATTGAGGTTTATTCTGAATCTGTAGAGAGTTTTCCTCGTCTGCTGAAGGAGTTACAGCAACAGCATTATTGTCCGCAAATGATACTTCCTCATTTGAAGAGGAAACATCATTTGGATGAAGCATCATTGTGTTATCGTTCTGTTTGGATGGAACAAGCATTAGACAAATTAAAATAAAAACCAGTAAACCGATTCCGCAGACGGTTAGATTTTTATATTTAATTTTTGAATTTTCATTCTTTTTAAGTAAAAATTCCTTGGTTTTATTAAAGTAAACCAATAATGCTTGTTTGTACTTGTCCACTCTTACATTTGCTCCATTACGTTAATTCCCAGAAGACCAAGACCCTGTTTCAGAACTTTTGCTGTAACTTCACACAGTGCAAGTCTGCTCTGCTTGGTTTCCATATCTACTGAATCCTTCAGTACAGGGCAGGCTTCGTAGAAATGCATAAATAGATTTGATAATTCAAATAGATAATTGCATAGTAGATTTGGAAGAGCTTTATTGCCAACACTGTATACTGCTTCTGAGAATGCAAGTAGCTTGTTTGCAAGATCTTCTTCTGCCTCACAGCTGATGATAATCTTGCCTGGCTTGATATCTTCTGCTTTACGGAAGATAGCTCTGATTCTGCTATATGCGTACTGAAGATATGGAGCTGTATTGCCTTCAAATGACAGCATCTGATCCCAGTCGAAGATATAGTCTGTAGTACGGTTCTTGCATAGGTCTGCATATTTAACTGCACCCATTGCAATGTTATGAATAACAGTCTCTTTATCTTCATCAGACAAGGTAGATTTTCTATCTGCAAGCAGAGCCTTTACTCTTGATTCTGCCTCATCAAGAACATCTCTCAGCTTAACAGTGCCGCCTGATCTTGTCTTGAATGGCTTACCGTCCTTTCCTAACATCATTCCGAATGGACAGTGTTCTAGGGATACGTTCTTGTTTGTATAACCTGCTTTTTCACAGATGGCCCAAACTGTTTCAAGATGCTGCTGCTGGCGAGAATCTGTGAAGTAAAGAATTCTGTTAGCCTTTAACTTCTCAACTCTGTATTTGATACAAGCAATATCAGTTGTTGTATACAGATATCCACCATCATTCTTTCTTACGATGTTACCTAGAGGATTGCCTTCCTTATTTTTGAACTGAGGAAGGTAAACAACGATTGCCCCTTGGTCTTCCTGGGCGATTCCTTTGTTCATCAGATCCTCAACTACACCTGGAAGCATATCGTTATATAGGCTCTCGCCCATAATATCCTTATCTGATAAGGTTACGTCCAGTCTGTCGTACAGTTTCTGATTCTGAACCATGGTCATGGTTACCAGCTTTTTCCACATGGTACGGCAGTATTCGTCGCCACCCTGAAGCTGAACAACGTAGCTTCTAGCTTTTACGGCAAATTCTTCATCTGTATCGTAGCATTCCTTTGCTTCACGGTAGAATGCTTCAAAGTCTGATAAATCCATGCCTACACCAGACTCATTCTCTTTTTTCTCTAAGTAGGCAATCAGCATACCGAACTGGGTTCCCCAATCACCGATATGGTTTGCACGGATAACCTTATTACCTAAAAACTCGAGAACTCTAACGACAGCATCACCGATAACAGTTGAACGAATGTGGTGAACAGCCATTTCCTTTGCTACGTTTGGTGCTGAATAGTCAACAACGATAGTGTCCGGATTGCTGACTTCCTTTACGCCTAATCGAGCATCTTTGTTCATTGCTTCAAGAGCAGTTGCAATTGAATCCTTGTTAGCAAAGAAATTAATAAAGCCAGGACCTGCAATTTCGATTTTAGAAATGTGAGAATCACTAGGAATATTATCAATAATATCCTGAGCAATCTGTCTTGGATTCTTCTTTAGAGGCTTGGCCAGCATCATTGCAATATTGGATGCAAAATCACCGTGAGCTCTGTCCTTTGTGCGGTCAACCCGGATATTGTTTAGTAATTCTGGGCTAATTGAATTGTCTTTATTTAATGATGAAATGCTTTCTCTAATTAAATTTTCAATGATTTGTTTCATAAATATCTGCGAATAGAAGCCAGCTATTATTTACTGCTGGAGAAAACTCGCACCTCTAGTTTAATTTCAAATAAATTAATTCTTGCTTTAGCAGTTTCACTGATTCAATCCATATAGATATTGATCACTGACCGCAGGGTACCAAACATCTGTTTATTTAATGGTGAATCGCTATAACATAATGAAAATCATTATTTTTTTTACTGCAATTCAACGAATTTATTCACTATGACAAATAATTTGTCTGAATAAAGGAAAAATTTTTTGAGAAGAATACCATAAAATGCGCCTAGCACATAATTATTGGATCAACTTCAATAGCGAATCTTAAATCCTGAGATAAGGATTGTTCTGCAACTATATTTCTTACTTCGGTTAAAAACATATTCAAGGTTTTTCTGCTTAAACATGTAACCAGCATATGAAAATGGTAACGATTCTGCTGTTTTTCCATTTTATCAGACATAACAGGCGTTATTGCTATATTTGAATATTTATTAAGTACACTTATTAATTCTGAGTGCAGTTTATTCAAAAACGAAAATGCTGTTATACGTTCAGAACTGTTGCTTAATATAAATGCCTGATAAGTATATGGGGGCAGCATCAGGTTTTTTCTAGTCTTCAGCAGGTCTTCTGCAATATTAAGGTAGGAGCATTCAGGATTAATCAATTGGTTTATAAGTAAATTGTCTTTGTGATGAGTCTGAATGATTACTCGCCCTTTTTTATTTCCTCTGCCGGATCGTCCTGATACCTGGGTTAAAAGCTGAGCGGCATTTTCAAGTGATCTGAAATCATCTGAAAACAGTGAAGAGTCTATATCAAGAATGCCTACCAGAGTAACGTTAGGGAAATCATGACCTTTAGCCAACATCTGAGTTCCGATAACAATCTGGAATTTTCCTGAGGTAATTCTGTTCAATCTGCTTTCAAGCTGAGCTTTTGTTGTTACAACATCTCTGTCGATGCGTTCTATACCTATATCAGGATATCTTGTTTTCAGGTAATCGCTTACCTGTTCTGTGCCAAATCCCTGTTCAAACAGTGCATCACTCTGGCAGTTCGGGCAGACTTTCGGAATTGGAATATTATTTTCACACATATGACATTTTAATCTGTTCAAACCTTTATGAACTGTCAGAAGGTTATCGCAGTGTGGGCACATGAAGACGTGTCCGCAGTTGTGACATACCATGTGATGTGCATATCCTCGTCTGTTGAGGAAAAGCATTACCTGATTTCCTTTGGCTGTTTCCTCTCCTATCTCCTTTTCTAAGGTTTCACTTACTCCTGTTTTAAGTCCTTCTGTTAAAGGCTCATTTCTTAGGTCAATGATCTGAAAATCAGGGAGAGATGCTCCTCCTGCACGAATTGTCAGATCTAGCTTTTTATATATTCCTTTTTTTACGTTGTATACACTTTCAAGACTTGGAGTTGCTGAGCCTAAAATGATAGGACAGTTATTCTCCTTAGCTCTTATTATTCCAAGGGATCTTGCATGATATCGGAAGGAATCACTTTGCTTAAATGATGAATCGTGTTCCTCATCGATGATAATAAGTCCGAGATTAGGTATTGGTGTAAATAAAGCTGTTCTTGTTCCAATTAATATTCCCGATTTTCCGCTTTGCATATCAATGTATGCATCAAGCCTTTCTCTATCTGTAAGTGCTGAGTGCATTGAAGATACAGGAATATTGAATCTTCTGTAAAACCTATTGAAGGTCTGAGGGGTGAGCGCAATTTCTGGTACAAGAACTAATGCAGCTTTTCCTTGTTTTAAAACTTCCTCTATAACTCTGAGGTAAACTTCAGTTTTTCCTGAGCCAGTAATACCATTGAGGAGGAAAACCCCAAATTCATTTGTAGATGTTATCGATAGGATTGCATTCTGCTGTTCTATATTTGGAACAGGAGGATTTTCCTTTAAAATCGGAAGCTCTATTTCAGTGAATCTTTTCTGTTCTGTCTGCAGATTTATAAGTTTTGCAATACCTTTTTTTATTAAGGCATTCTCGGTCTGGCTTGAAAAACCTCTTTCTCTTAATTCCTTTCTTCTTATAGTTCCGTTTTTCAGAATCTCTATAAGTTTTAGCTGTTCCTGAGATCTTATTTTTGCTAATGCATCCTCATCAGGAACACTTTGCAGTTCAATTGCAGGAATGTTTTCGTAGGCGAAAGGTTTTCCATCTCTTAACATCTTCGGCAGGGCAACGTTATAGCATTGTCCTAAAGGATACTGATAAAAGGCGCTTCCAAATTCCAGAACCTTTTTTATGTCTTCAGATATAAAGGAGGTTTTATCTAATAGTTTAGCTTTTTTGATTTTTGAAACTGGGAGATTTATTTCTGGATTCACGTCGGTAATGATTCCGATGCAGTTTGAACCAGCGAAATTGACTTCGACTCTAGAGCCAATGCATTCAACTCCAGCTTTTCCTTCTATTTTATATGCAAATTTTTTTTGTAATGGTCGATTGATTACGACATTAACAATTGTGCAGTCGGAGTCTTTCATAGAACAGTGTATATAAATCTCTAGACAGAATTAATGATGATGATATTTTACCACGCAATCATTGACGGTATAAAACGGAACCTTTTCAACATATTATGCATTCAGATGCTTTATCTGAGGTATTTTATGCGGATAATTCACTGAAAATTAATGTAAATAATACTTGCATAAAAAAAATTAATTTACTATCATAAGCCACCGTTTCTATTAATAGGCGTGTGGTATTCGACGCAACCGCGGTTGAAAGCGCGACACGCAATGAGGTTCAAATGAAAGAGAATATTCATCCAGAGTACAAGGAAGTAAATGTACGTTGCTCATGTGGTAACACTTTTAAGATCCGTACTACTGCAGGACATGATTTAAGCTTAGATGTTTGCTCTAAGTGCCACCCATTCTTCACTGGTAAGCAGAAGATCGTTGATACCGGCGGAAGAGTTGAGGCATTCAAGAAGCGTTTCGGTGGTATTTCATCACTTGCTATCAAGCACTAATAGCGAACGTTCTAGTAATGAAAAAAATAGCCTTCGGGCTATTTTTTTTTACCCTATCTCCACTATATATTTCTCTTATATATCTTTTCTTTCTAGTATCTATTTTTTCTTTTTGTAAACAATATATTAAAAATAAACGAAAAAATTATTCAAAATGTGAATTTTCTTTTAGTAAAAAAAATAGTACATGCTAGACTACTTAATGAAACGGTCGGGGAAATTTAAATATATTGACTATTCTCCTTTCCTTTAATTGAAATTAGAGTGGTAAAGGGCGATACATCTTTCTCCTTTTTTACATACAGCAAAACAAACAATAAGAGGTGGTTACTGTGTCACATGATGCTAAATTATTACGTGAAAGAGCCTTAGCCTATCATGAGAATCCTGTTCCAGGAAAAATCAAGGTAGTTATTACAAAACCAGCTGAAACAGCAGATGATTTGACATTAGCCTACAGTCCTGGTGTAGCAGAGCCTGTTCGTGCTATTGCTGACAACCCATCAGATGCATATAGATACACTGGTAAGGGCAATTCTGTTGCAATTATTTCCAACGGAACTGCTATCTTAGGTTTAGGTAATCTAGGCCCACTTGCCTCAAAGCCTGTTATGGAAGGTAAGGCTTTATTATTCAATCGTTTTGCTGGTATTGATGCTATTGATATTGAAGTTAAGCATAAGACTGTTGAAGACTTTATTACTACAGTTGAGTGCATTGCTGATACCTTCGGTGGTATTAACCTAGAAGATATCAAAGCTCCTGAGTGCTTTATTATTGAGCGCGAGCTTCAGAAACGCTGTCAGATTCCTATTTTCCACGATGATCAGCACGGTACCGCAATTGTTACAACAGCTGGTATTCTAAATGCTGTTGAATTACAGGGTAAGAAGATTGAGGACTGTAAGATTGTCTGCGTTGGTGCTGGTGCCGCTGGTGTAGCATGTTCAGATTTAGTTCTGGCTTGTGGTGCTAACAAAGCAAACTTCTTTATGATTGACCGTCACGGTGTAATTCGTTCTGATAGACCTCAGTACAACAATGGTGAGAAGCCAAGATTTATCAACGATGCTGGTCCAAAGACTCTATCAGAGGCTATTAAGGATGCAGATGTTCTTCTGGGTGTATCAGGTCCTGGTCTAGTAACTGAGGAAGATGTTAAGAGCATGGCTCCTAATGCCGTTATCTTCGCATGTTCAAACCCAGATCCAGAGGTTGATCCTGCACTGGTTGCTAAAGTTCGTCCTGATATTATTATGGGTACAGGTCGTTCAGATTATCCAAATCAGATTAATAATGTTCTATGCTTCCCTTACTTATTCCGTGGCGCATTGGATGTCCGTGCAACCTGCATCAATGAAGAGATGATGAAGGCTGCTATGAATGCCTTAAGAGAGCTTGCTAAGCAGCCAGTTCCTCCAGAGGTTGTTAAGGCCGCTTTGGTTGATCATCTAGAATATGGACGTGATTACTTGATTCCAAAGCCAATGGATCCAAGACTAAGAATTCAGGTTTCAGGTGCTGTTGCACGTGCTGCTGTTAAGACAGGAGTTTCCCAGATTCCTCTGCCAGACTGCTATAAACAGTAATTCTGAAAAAACGATTTTTAGAAAGTTATAATCCTCTCTCCGAGAGGATTATTTTTTTGTGGAGTTAGATTTTTTCCAGAAGGACTCCGGTTTCAAGATGTTCTGTGTAAGGGAACTGATCAAAAAATGCCAGTTTCTTTATCCTATGAGTTTTACATAGATAGGTAAGATCAGAACAAAGGGAAGTTGGTCCACAAGAAATATAAATAACCCTGTTGAATCTTGCAGTGAAGTCTAAAGCCTCTTTGTATTCAAGGCCAGAACGAGGAGGATCGATTAAAAGGGTTGTAAGGTTGTAATCTTTGATATCAATATCGGCCAGTTTTAATCTCTTAAATTCTCTGGTTCCTTCAAGAGCCTGGGCAACCTCAACAGCTGATAATCTTGCAATTTGAGTATTCTTGATATTGTTTTTTTCTATGTTTTTAATTGCTGTCAGAGTTGGAACTCTGGATACTTCAGTTGAAAACACCTTCCTGAACAGATCTGCTAGACACACTGTAAAAGTTCCACTTCCACAGTACAGTTCAATTAAATCTTCATCTTTGCAGTTTGAACAGCAGTCTCTTGCAAATTGAACCATGTTCTGACATGCATAAATGTTTGGCTGCGAAAAGTTTCCTTCAACCTGATACAGATAGAAATCCTTATCTTTGGTTTTTATGGTTTCAAGAATGGTATCGGTATCTGCAAGAACAGTCTGCTTCTTTGCTCTTCCAACAAAGTTAACAGACAAACCTTCACTGATGAAATGCTCTCTTAGAGAATATGCAGCTTCTTTAAATTTATTTTCATCTATTTTCTTGTGGTAATTTAAGGAGATAACGAGATCTCCTTTTTGATTTGCAAGAAAATCTGCTTCAAAAAGTTTTACTGTAAGCTCATCATATTTCATCAGGTGTTTTTTTAATATTGCCATTGCCTGATTAATGGCTTTGGAGCCAACAGGGAACGATTTTAGTTCGATTCTTTGTTTTGGTTTTGATTTAGGAACAAACATACAGAATTCAAAATCAGTGTGCTCTTTATTAAAGAAGACACAGAATTCTGTTCTCATTCTGTAATATTCCGCAGGAGATGCAAAAACTTCTGGTTCAGGGAATTCAAGATTATTTTTTTTAAATAAATTCACTACGGAATCGATTTTTTCATTAAGATATTGATCGTAATTTTGAGGATCGGTTGTTCCAATTAAAGTTTTTAGCATAATTAAATTTCGGTCCATGTAAAAAAATATATGAGATCTTAAATTGTCGGAGCTTAAAGTTAAAGTGAAAAGAGTTCTTTTTTTTGACTCAGGTGTTGGTGGATTGTCAATTTTAAGTGATGTCATGAAGCTAAATAAAGACATCGAACCATATTATCTGTTTGATAATGAATGCTTTCCTTATGGAAGTAAAACAGAAGACTTTTTGATTAACAGAATAAAAAGTTTGATTGAACAGATAAACGATCAGTTTAACTTTAATGCCATTGTTATCGCTTGTAATACAGCAAGTACTATTGCTCTTCCATCTTTACGCTCTGCTATAAAGGTTCCAATTGTTGGAGTTGTTCCTGCGGTTAAACCTGCTGCTAAAATTTCCCAGAACAAGATAATTGGTCTCTTGGCTACACCAGGTACATTATCAAGAGCATATACAAAGAAGCTGATCGACAAATTTGCCAGTGATTGCAGACTTATCTGTGTTGGTGATGCAATGCTTGCTGTTATTGCTGAAACAAGATTGACGACAGGAGTTGTCGATAAGGATTCTATTAAAAAAATTGTTCAGCCTTTTCTTTCTGAAAAACTAGAAGAAAGACCTGATACAGTTGTTCTTGGTTGTACACATTACCCATTTGTAAAGGATGTTCTAAAAGAACTTCTTCCTGGTATGAATATTATTGATTCTGGAGAAGCAATAGGCAGACGAGTTAAGGATGTAATTAGAAATACTCCATCTCTGGATACAAAAGAGTCTATTCCAAGAGCGTTTTATACAGGACATCTTTTAGATTATGAAGGCAGACTTCAAATGGTTAAGAAATTTGGATTTGAGAAACTTGAAAAGTTTACTGTATCAATTAAATAATTTGATGTTTGATTAAAGTAATTCCAACACTCAATTTTCAAAAAAAATAATTAAAAAAAATTTAAAAAAAATTTAAAAAAATTTGATCTAGATCAAATAGCATTTATAAGCGATTAAACCTATACTCAAAAAGCTCACTTCTGAAAAAATCAGAAAAAAGTTAAAAAAAACATTTGACACATTTCAAAAAAAGTCTATAATGCATTTCCGTTGTCACGAACGACAACGACAAATAAAACCAAGCGTTTTAAAAGTTCTTTAAAAACAAGTACGGACAATCTGTGTGGGCCCTCGGAAGAGGGAAACAAAAAGATAGAGAAGGCAAGAGCTGAAGGACTATCAAAAATTTAAATCAAAATCTTTTTTATCGAAGAGTTTGATCATGGCTCAGATTGAACGCTGGCGGCAGGCCTAATACATGCAAGTCGAACGGTAACATAGGAAAAGCTTGCTTTTCCTGATGACGAGTGGCGGACGGGTGAGTAAAGTTTGGGAAGCTACCTGATAGAG
>NZ_FUXX01000062.1 GCF_900167015.1 Succinivibrio dextrinosolvens DSM 3072 | reverse complement strand
CTGTATGCGGTATTAGCAGTCGTTTCCAACTGTTGTCCCCCTCTATCAGGTAGCTTCCCAAACTTTACTCACCCGTCCGCCACTCGTCATCAGGAAAAGCAAGCTTTTCCTATGTTACCGTTCGACTTGCATGTATTAGGCCTGCCGCCAGCGTTCAATCTGAGCCATGATCAAACTCTTCGATAAAAAAGATTTTGATTTAAATTTTTTGATAGTCCCTCAGCCTTAGCTTTCTCTATCTTTTTGTTTCCCTCTTCCGAGGGCCCACACAGATTGTCCGTACTTGTTTTTAAAGAACTTTTATAAAACGCTTGGTTTTATTTCGTTGTCTCTTGCGTGACAACGGGAAAGAATTATAGACTCTTTTTTTTTAGTGTCAAACATTTTTTATTATAACTTTGTCACATTTTTTAAAATTCGCTTGTGTATGCGATTCTTAGATTTCAAATAGTATATTTTATTTTACATGTTAATTTTTAGCATTCTCTTAGAGAATCAAAATCGTAAGAATTATTTTTATTTCTTTTTGATTTAAAAATAAAAAAAGAGATTTTCTTTTTATATTCAGAAAATCTCTTAACAAATGAGGAGAAGATTTAACTTAGTTATTAAGCTGCCTTCTTAACTTCCTGATCTTTTGGCAGATCATCATAAGCATCGATAGCTTTCTTAAATCTGCTCTGAACATCCTCTAAAAGGTATAGACCATCGCTGTTAGCCTTTAAGCCTTTTAGTTTGATTGGGAAGCACTCTGGAGGAGTTTCTAAAGTTAAAGCGGTACGATCACGTAACTGAGCAGTGTTCTGATAAACAATGCTTAGACCAACATATTCTTTTCCATCGGTGCCTTTGAATTTCTCTAGAACTAGCTTTGAGCCGATTGGAGTCTTCTTCTCAATGCTGTTTGGAAGAGAGTATTCCTCAACCTCTAGAGCAGCAAGGACACTGGCAATGTTGGAGTCATGACCGCATAGGAAAGTGAATTTACGTGTATTTAAAGCTAGTTCTTCACTCATTAACTTCAGTAAAGGATGAGCTACATTGACTGCAACTGAAGGAGCAGTGAATAGAACATCACCGTAAATGTCCTTAATTGAAGCAATCAGTTCCCATTCTTTCTGTGTTAACTTGTGTCCAAAGCCAGCCTTAACGGGATCCTTTTCCTCATAGTACTGAAGAATGAATGCATCGGAAGCTGAATTTGCCAGCTTTAAAGAACCTTTCATAGCAGGTTCCTTATTCTGCTCTAGGATAATCTGAAGATCATTGTCTTTGAATTAGGAGAATCTTTCAGATCTAATGCCTTTTCAATGGTTCTATACTGAGCAGTCATATTCTTGCCGATACCCTGCAGACCGGCATCTCCACCCATTGAACCGATTTCCTTCATTGCCTGATACATGAATTCATTTGAAATGAAGGTAAGCTGAGGATTAAATACAGGATCCATCTTTGATGGAGCAAACTTATGCTCAATTGTTACATTTGCAACTGGAAGCATACCAGATGAGAAATACTGGGCTGTTGCAATAGTACGCTGCATTGAGTTTGCGTAGAAGCGCATTTCACCTTCAGCTGGAATGTAGTTCTCTGTCATAAGACCATCTGAAACCAGTCTCTTGCAGAAATACTGGCCCATCATGGTTTCAAGCTGGCCACCGCGAAGAGATAACTCGCTAGGACCTGAAGTCCAGTTGAACCATTTGTGAGGAGTAACGTTTCCTAAAGCAGAACCGTTTCCTGAAAGAGGAGAGCGAATGTTATGACGGCTTAGAACAACCATCTCTTCAAGCTGGTATTTATTGCCAAAATCTGCAGGTCTGGATGCATATACAGAACTTGATAATGCAAGCATAGATGCACATAAGGCAAATGCCATTGATTTAATCTTCATTATGTAAACTCCAATATGTTTTTAAATATTTTTTTAGATTTTTATTTTGTATCTGTATAAAGAGTTTTATACATGACAGGGAAAAATTTTATATAAATTCACAGATATTTCAGTTTATAAATAGGGAAAATTAGATGAATACAGAAAAATATAATAGACAATGCGACAAAATAAGATCTTAATCACTAAATTTAGAAAAAGTGATTGAACCTGACCAAATTAGGCAAATTATACAAGAAAAAAATACTACAGAGATGAAAGCCAGTCTTCAACATTTTCCTGCATTTCATCAGGACGGAAACGACGGCCAGTAACAAAATTAAGAGATGGATAAAGAGTTTTTAACTCATCAATATAATTAAAGACAGGAGATCCGCCTGAGGTAACAAACAGGTAGATTTTCTTTCCCTTCAGATCATACTTATCCAGGAAGGATAAAATAATCTTAGGAGGTTTTCTAAACCAGACTGGTGAACCTAAATAAATCACATCGTACTTAAGCACATTTCTCAGATCATTTGCGATTTCAGGTCTTATTTTAGGATCGGTTGATTCCATTGTTGCTCTGCAGTTTTCAAGTCTGTAGTTCAGATCATCTGCAGTATAAGGAACCTCTGGAACAATCTCCATAAGTGGAGCTTCTTTAATGTTGGCAATCATATGTCCAACATACTTTGTATGGGAATTTGGAGAAAAAACAACTACAGCTGAGGTTTCCTCAGAATCCTCAGGATGAGCACTTAACGTGCCTAATGAAAAAACAGCAAACAGTATTGCTATTAGTACTTTTAGTAGTTTTCCTTCAAACATAGGTGAACCGTGTAGAACAGCTACTACATTTGTAGTAGCTGTAATTTGTCTTTTGTTAATTAGATCACATAAACAAAAGATCGCATTTATTAGTAAATTCAACAGGTTAACTGTTAATTTACCTTTTTTACATACCTCATCGCTTTGCGATGGCGCACATTATATCAGAAAAAATTAGACATGGAAGTGTAAATTTATTTATACAAGTAAATTTTTTTTACCACTTATCTGTATGAACTTTCTCAACCTCATAAAGGTCTCTGATTTCACTTGTATTATCAAGAGGATAACCAAAAGCCAGCGTAGCAAAAGGTATCACATTACTTTTTAAGGAAAACAATTTCTGAAGAGCGGAATATTTTGCCTTTTCAGGATATGTTCCCAGCCAGACACTTCCTATTCCAAGAGCATTTGCAGCCAGAATCATGTTCTGAGCAGCAATAGCGCAGTCAATTTGCCAGTATCCTTCTTTTCCAAGATAACCTTTATCTGTATCACCACAGACAAGAATTCCAAGTTTAGCTTTCATAAGTGGCGCTGAATAAGGACCGTTAGCTTCTGAAATTTTCTTTAGAATTGAAGTTTTCTGAGTAACAATAAACTCAAAAGGTCTCATATTTACTGCAGTAGGTCCACTCATACCAGCTGTCAGTATAGTTTTAATATCTGCCTTTGAGATTTCTCTGTCTGAAAACTCTCTGACGCTCTTTCTTGATAAAATTGTTTCAATTCCATTCATAGCAAAACTCTTTAATCTTATTTTTCTGATCTGTCAGCTTTTACGTTTTCTTAATCTCCATTTTCTAATCAGAAACAGAGATGAAACCATAACAAAAAATCCTGGGATAAAGGATACTCCTACAAATGTTGCGAAAAGTGTGCCTCCAACAATTGCGGTTCCAATCGAAATCTGACTTGCAGCACCAGCACCTGTTGCAAACATCAGCGGGAAAACACCTAAAAGAAATGCAACTGAAGTCATTACAATAGGTCTGAAACGTATTGATGCAGCTTTTTTCGCACTCTTTATTAATGATAGTCCACGAAGATTAAATTTATGGGCATATTCTATGAGCAGGATGGCATTCTTGCAGGCCAGTGCTCCTGATGTCAGAAGACCAATCTGCAGATAGACATCATTTACAAGTGATCTTATGAAAACAAAAAGCAGTGCGCCTAAAATTCCGAACGGAATAATAAAAATAACTGAAACAGGAATAGTCCAGCTTTCATACAGGGCAGCTAAAATCAGAAATACAATTAAAGCAGACAGGAAGAAAAGCTTGGTTGACTGAGCACCTAAGAGTTTTTCCTGAAATGACTGCCCCTGCCAGGCATAGGCATAATTATTAGGATGCTCTGATACTATTTTTGCTATAGCATCCATAGCCTGACCAGAACTAATTCCTTTAACAGGATCTCCTGAGATAGGAATTGATGAAATGCCGTTGAATCTCTGACTCTGAACAGGACCGTAATCAAATCTGGCCTTTGCAACACTGTTAAGAGGAACCAGCTGATCCTGAGAGTTTACAAGATTCATTTTAAATAAATCGGATAGTGATGTTCTATATTTTGCATCAGCCTGAACATAGACTCTTTTGATTCTTCCTCTATCCAGAAAATCATTTACATACTTTCCTGCCCAGGCGACAGAAACATTGTTGTTGATAACCTCAGGAGACAGATGATGTGATATTGCCATGCTGTCATTAAAACTCATAATCAGCTGAGGTGAATCAGGCATGGAATCTGATCTTACATTGGTTATAACTCCACTCTGATTGGCTGTCGTAACAATTTCGTTTATATCTTTGACAAAGGTATCTCTGTCTATTCCCATTATGTTCTGAATCTGGATACTGAAACCGGCAGAAGGTCCCATGCCTCTGACTCCACTTGGAAGTACAACATTTATTCTTGCTGATTCATGATTCTTAAAATGAGCATAGGCTCTGTCCTTGATGGACATGGCAGTATTTTCATCCCCTGGTCTGTCATCCCATTTTTTGAGTTTTACATAAACAGATGCCACCGACTGACCTCTTGAACCGCCGCCACTGAAACCAAGTGAAGCCATAATGCCTTCAATATTGTCCTTCTCGTTTTCCTCAAAGTATGACTGTACCTCATTGGCAACCTCTCTGGTCTGTTTTTGAGAGGCTCCGGCCGGCATGGTAATGTTTGCAAAGAGAATCCCCTGATCTTCTGTTGGCAGGAAGGATGATGGAATTATCTTAGCAAGACCAATGCTTATAAGACCTAAAACCACCGATACCATAAAGCACAGCTTAAGATGCTTTAAAAGATAATCAACATAGATAAGAAACTTCTCACGGGAAAGCTCTAAAAGTCTTACTCCGATATCGGATTTTCTGTGGCCTATGAGATTTACTCTACGCAGAGGCTTTTTTAGATACCTTGCACACCATGAAGGTGTAATAATCACAGCTACGGCAATGGAGAACAGCATCGCACTGACAATACTTACAGAAAACTGTCGATAGATTTTTCCTGTAGCACCAGAGAAGAATCCCATAGGAATGAAAACTGCAGCAATTACAAGTCCGACACCAAACAGAGCAGATGAAATCTCTGACATGGATTTTAGAGCAGCATCCTTTGGAGATAAGTCCTGTTCTACCATCAGACGGTTGATATTTTCCACAACCACAATGGCATCATCTACCAGAAGACCAATTGAAAGTACAATTCCAAACAGGGTCAGAGTATTGATGGAATAACCTAAAAGATACAGCACGCTAAAGGTGGCGCTGATAACAATAGGAATGGTCAGACAGACTATAAGAGTTGCTCTTATATCTCTTAAAAACATCAGAATAACCAGAGCAACCAGAAGCAGAGCCTCACACAGTGTTTTTAAAACTTCATGAAGTGAAGCGGTAACAAATGGAACCGTATCATAAGGAATAGCATACTGAAGACCTTCTGGAAGATTATGCCTTACGCTTTCAAGAAAATCCTCAATTCGCTGAGCAGTTTCTACTGCATTGGCTCCGTCAGTAAGATCGATTGAAACTGCGGTTACAGGATACCCGTTATAGTTTCCAGAAAAGGTGTAGCTTTCACGACCAAATTCAATTCTTGCAACATCCTTAAGATAGACGGTAGCACCGTTCTCATATGATTTAAGAACAACCTTCTCAAAATCCTCAATTGAACTTAGCATCTCACGGGATTTGATAGTTATGTTAATAGGCTCATCATAATCATTTGGCAGTGCACCTAACTGACCGGATGAAATCTGTCGGTTCTGAGAACTCAGCGCATTTACAACATCCTGAGGATTCAGCTTATAGGATGCAAGCTTATCAAGGTTAAGCCAGATTCTAACTGCAAAGGCAGAGCCGAATACCGAAACACTGCCCACTCCGTTGATGCGGCTTAACTGATCCTGAAGTACCGAAACCACGAAATCCGAGATGTCTTCCTGAGACATCGAACCATCTACACAGTAAAAGGCTATTCTCTGCAAAGTATCCTCTGAGACCTTTCTTACGGAAACACCGTTATCCTGTACGGCCTGAGGGAGCCTGCTCATTATATTCTGCAGACGATTCTGAATCTGCATCTGCGCAACATCCGGATCAATTGATGGATCAAAACTGAAACTGATGTTTGCATCACCCTCTGAAGTCGATCTTGAGGAGAAATATAATAGACCATCAAGGCCTGACATCTGCTGTTCTACAACCTGAACTACAGAATTTTCAATAGTAATTGCAGATGCACCGTTGTACCTTAAAGTCAGTCTTACAGATGGAGGTGCAATATTAGGAAAACGGGCAATCTCAAGATTAGGCACACACAGAAAGCCCATAAGAATTGTAATAAAGGCAACAACCGTTGCAAGAACAGGGCGGTAGATAAAAAAGCGACTCAGCATGCCCTACTCTCCTGAACTTACTTTAACTTTAATCCCATTTTTTAGCAGTTTCTTTCCGCTGACAACTACCATGTCACCTATATTAAGTCCGGATTTAACCAGATAATAGCCATTTACAGCTCTTGCAAGCTCAACTCTCTGACGTAATGCGATATCATCCTTTACGACAAACACAAAGGTCTCTCCCTTAGGCTCTCTTATAATCGCACTTTCAGGAATACTCAGAGAATCTTTTGCAACACCATAGTCAATGACAGCGCTCACTGTCATACCAGGAAGAAGAATATGATCCTCATTATCAAAGATTGCTCTTAAAGTCAGATTGCCAGAGTCTTCATCCACAACAACCTCATGAAACTTGAAAGAGCCTTCTTTTACAAAATGATTGTCTTCAGATAGTGAAACCTTTACCTTAAACCCATCTTTAGGCATGTGGAGTTCACCGTTTTTTAGTCTGAGCTGCCATCTTCTAAAGGAATCCGCACTCTGCTGCAGGTCAACATAAACCTTTGAGATATCAACTACAGTTGTCAGAAGGTCACTCTGATTCTGTGTCACCAGTGCGCCTTTTGTTACATTGGATTTACCGACGATTCCGTCAATTGGAGATAAAACTCTGGTGTACTCAAGATTGAGCTTGGCATCCTCGAAATTTGCAAGAGAGATTTTCTGCTGAGCTAACGCCTCTGCATATTCAGATTTGACGTTTTCAAGCTCCTGATTACTTACAGAGTTTGTTTTCTGAAGATTTCTGTATCTATCAAGCTTGATTTTAACCAGATTGAACTTGGCACAGTATTTCTGATACTCTGCCTCAGTGTAGTCATAACGATTTTTAAATGGACGGTCATCGATCTGGTATAGAGGCTGATCTTTATTTACGGTCTCGCCTCCAGAGAATAGCTGATCACGAATAATACCGCTTATCTGAGGACGTATGTCTGCACTTTCATAAGCCCTGACACTGCCGTTTAAATGAGCAGTCAGCGACACATCCTGTTTTTCAAGGCGTACAACCTTAACCTCAATTTCCTGTTCACTTTTATTCTTTGCATTCTGATAATCCCTGCAGCCAAAGCTGAATACAGAAGCCAGGAAAAAAGCACAGACTACTAGTTTTCTGTTCACGATACTATCTCTATACATTATTCACATTCATAGAATAACGAAAATGCAGCTACGATAGTTTGAGATTTAATATATTTTGATAAAAATTGATGCTCACTGTCACAAAACAGCCATTTTATCTTCTTCACTCACCATAAATACTATAAAATTATAAATGTAGTTACAATTATTCATCTTTAAACAGATTTTCAAGAAGAATAAGACTTAAGAATATTCACAATTTAAAAAAGTAAAAACACATTTTTTGATTTGGGGGACAAAGAATATGTCAGATAAGATTGATGTTAACAATATCAACGTAGGTCCACTGTTACCTCAGGATGATGAGATTAAAGTTAACGGCAATAAAGTACCTGAGAACCTTAAGAACGTTAAGATCGACAATCCTCCTCCAGCTCAGAAGAATGATCTTCCTGACTCACCTGTTGAGCTTAGAAAGCAGATCGATAGGATTGTGTCTACAGAGCTAAGCCCTTTGGCAGCAAGTATCGCCAATAGCGCATTTGAAGCTCTAAAGGCAGAAGTTGCCCTGGAAGAAATCAAAGCAAATATTGAGAGAGCTAAAAAAGATTCTGAGGATTTGCGAGAACAGCGCAAGCTTAATCAGAAAGAATATGAGAAGATATTACAGCTGCTTCATATGGCTGTAAAAGAAAGAAATCAGATATCTATCGGCCAGATGCCTGTTATCAGAAGTGAAACAGATCTTACAGATTATGTAAGACTTCAGCTTAAAAATGATGTTTCAAGAGGAACCTCATCAAAGACAGGCGTAGCTTTGGACAGCGATAACATCAATCGTGATGTATTTGAGTTTAAAGGTCTGGTTTTCAGAGCAGATAACCGCTCTCCAGATGAAATCAGACAGGCTGGAGGCTTTACCTCTCGCAACGATCTTTCCGTTGCTGACAACAAAATAGAGGCTATGGGCCTTGGTAAGACAAAAGGTGCGACCGGACCAAATGGTGTATCCACAGCGGATAATATTCAGAACAGCAAGAATTATCTGACAAATCCAAAAGGTCGAATCTACATCATTGATACATCAAAGCTTGGTGAAAATGAACATGCTTATTCAATGAGAGATATTCTTTTAAAGAATAAGATAAAGAATCTTGATGAATGCGGTGGTGAGGTGAACATTACAAAGATTCATCCAGGTGCAATTATTGGATGGATTCAGCTCCCTGAGGGTATGGTAACCAGCAAGTCCAACATATCCTTAGAACAGATCTCAGTTGGGATCAACACCGGTGCTGTTAAGGTAGAACTGAATAAAGATTATGTTTAATACGGAAAATAATTTTGTAACACTGATTGATACTCTAGGTTCAAGACTAAAGGTCTCTATCATGATGAGTCCGCAGAATACCTGCTGTCTCGTATTTGATAGAGATCCTGTCAATTTTGAAATAAAAAATAATATTCTATACATCTATGCCCCTATTTATTCTTCTGAAAACTGCGAGAAGAAAGTTCTTTTAGAAATGCTTGAGGAGAATCATTTGGGAGATGTATTTACAAGTATAAGTCCCTCAACAAAAGATCTTTGTCTGAATATGCTTGTAACCTATGAGTGTGAGTATGAGCTCTTTGAGAAACAGCTTTCTGTTTTTGTAAGCAAGCTAAGAGAACTCAAAGAGAAGGTAAAAGGAAATTACCTTGATCAGGATAATAATTCCTCTACTCAGTCTGTAAAAGACATGATTGTCACAGCTTTGCCAGTTTAATTGTTTATATTGCAAACTACTGGCACTTCTTCAAAATATTAAGTGTTTTTCAGCAAAGGTATCACACCTCTGCACAGACGCTTCTTTTCAATCGAAAAATATCCCACAAACCTTTTTACAGAGTCAGGATTAAATCCAGGCCAGATTACTGCCGTTAATAAAGGTATAAGGAGAGAGGAATTTGGCTATGATTAAATCATCATCACTGAGTCTAAAAAACTACTTATCAATGCTGATTCTCAGAAAAAGTAAAAACATTGATAACAACAGTATTTTATCCAGAGTCAGTGAAACTGTTAGCAGATTAAAAGAACTAACTTCAAAAAATGATGAATTTATTCATTCGACTCCATCAGAGAATGCCTTTACCTATTCAAAATCAGGAAAATACAATGTCAGTCTGCAGCCAAACAGAGAATTCGTTTCAATTTCAACACTTGAAAATGCATTCTCAGATGCCAAGAACTCAAATCTAAAAGCCTTAAATAACTCAGGAAATACAATTGTTGCAAACAATCAGGATAAATATACAAGCGCCATAAACGTAATCAATAACCTGAACACTCATATCCAGACAGATGAATACAGGATAAACGGAATGGTTAATGATGCGGAGAAAAACGCATTTAACCGAAAGATGGTGAATAACCAGATTAACAATATTCTAAAGGAAAATGGAATCGAGCTAGATAGTGATTTTACCTGTGATTTTGTTATTGATCCTGATAACTACAGAATTACTGTAGAGAAGTGTGATAATCAGGACCTTAAAGAAAAAATTGAGCAAGCATTAAACGATGGTGATGAAAATAAGGATTTTGTAGATCGAAACGGAAGAAATCTTTATAACCATATATATTTATCAGGCAAGGATTATAAAAATTCACAAATTACACATGACGGGCAACTTAAACGCTACGTCAATGACCTGGTACAAGAAAAAACAGGAATCAATCTAAAGGACTGCAAGAACGTTGGGGATGACTTTATTACTAATGATGGTCAGAGTGTAAAAGAATTATTCCTAAAACAGGTTGAAGATGAAGAAACCACTCCGGAAAACATTCGTACATTTAAAGAACTAAGAAGCTTTTATTTAACTCAGGTAAAAGACTTTGATTTTACTGACGATAACAAACAGGTATTAAGAATTACCTATTCCAATAAAGGTCTGCATGACATAGGTCAGTCTCAGGACTTTGGAGGAGACCTAAGTTTTATCAGAGAAATGGAAGAAGAAGCCAGCAAAAAGGACTCAAGACGAAGCTTCACATGCTTCATTTAATTTGCAATTATCCAAAAAAAAAGGCTCTAAATAAAATTTCGGGGTCATGTTCTAAATACATAAAGTAGAGCGCAAATAAAAAGAGCGGAGTTTTATAAAATTGTTTTGTCCAGAAACAAAATATAAGCTCCGCTCATGATAGATAGTATACAAGAATATTTAGAAAAAAGATTTTTCTTTGGCTTCAAAATTTCTCAGCTTGAGGAAGTCGGTTCAGACCTTCATCTATATTTAGAAGCAATTTCTCCTGGAATGTGTCAGCAGTGTAAATGCAGACAGACAAACATCCATGATTATTATCCAAGAGAGATTAGCGAACTACCTATCCTTGGAAAAAACGTAATTGTTCATCTAAAAGTAAGACGAGTCATTTGTCAGCACTGTGGCTTTAAAGGCGTTGAGTTCATCCGCTGGCTGTCTAAAAGCAAATATGCACATACAACCCAAAGAAAGAATGATGCTGTTATAGAAGAC
>NZ_FUXX01000091.1 GCF_900167015.1 Succinivibrio dextrinosolvens DSM 3072 | reverse complement strand
AAGTTTACTCCAATCCCGACGATTGGATAGAAGAAAGCCCTGATGAATTTTATTATATTCAAATCAGGGCTTTCCACAGATTCACGGATGAACCTGAAAAATCCCCACAGATTAATATTCTGTAGGGATCTGATTAGTTAATTAAATCAAACTTGATTGATTAGAAGGTGTAACGAGCACCGACTGAGAAGATGGTCTTGTCGATCTTCTTAGCTAAGCCTTCAGCATGATCTGAACCAGCATTGAAACCAGCCTCAGTCCAAATATTGAAGTTTGGATTTAACTTGTAGTTTACAAATACAGGAATTCTCTTAACCTTAAAGTCTAGGGTCTTACCAACTCCTTCTTCATCCAAAGTATACTTTGCTGACTCATAACCAATTAAGAATGACACGCCATTATCAAACGCATAGCCACCAGATAACTCAAAACCTTTAACCTTAAATGAGTCATCATCAAAGCCATCCACATAATCAGCCGGCTCAATAATGCCTTTCATCTTACCGTAATCATACAATGCAGCTAAATATAAACCTGAGTTTAAATTACCCCATGAAACACCAGCAGCTGCATGCTTAAAGTTATTAAATGTATATGTTCCTGCCTTGCCAGCCTTAGCATCACCATCCTTCTGGCCTTTTAAATAGCTATAACCAACGCGGAAATCTAAAGGACCAAACACTAAATCGCCGGTCTTATAACCTAACGCTGCACTATAACCGGAGTCGACATTAAATTTATTATCGAAATCAAATAAAGTACCCTTATCATTATCAAAAACAGGAGCACTATCCTGAGCAGTCTGAATACCTAACTGTCCATGGAAACCATAGTTATCATAAGTATACATAATCTGACCAGCACGACGAGCACCATTGAAATTACCCTGAACAGCACCTGCTGCATCTTCATAGTGATCAGTTACATTTTCAACATAATATGATGCATCACGGAACTTACCAGCAGTTAAAACACCAAACTCACCGAAATCAGCACCAACATACTGCTCACGAGCCTTGGTACCATTACCTGTACCTTTGTTATCCATATCCCATTGAGCATAGCCAATACCTGCAACCCAATCAGTAATCTGAGTTTTGCCTTGTAAACCAAAACGAGCAGTATTCAGAAGCTGAGAATCGTTTTCAGCGGCATTTTTTCCAGTGTGATTTCCACTGTAGAATACAGACTGAATACGACCATTAATTCCTAATGAAGTACCGTCTTTATCATAAACAGTAGCTGCGTTTGCAGAAGCGGCAACAGCTACAACAGCTAAAGCTAATAATGATTTTTTCATAATATATATCCCCAAATATAATCTCATAAATATCAAGTAATCGTATAAAACAATTACATGAAAATTATCGCTTATTTTTATAAATAATATTTGAAGTTCATCTCAAAATGAAAATTTTACAGGTATATAACCTACTGTTATTGTAAAAAAATTGAATTTTATTGCAAAAAATAAAGAAAAAAGAGTTGATAAAATAGCTGGTTAAGAAATATTGTGCATTAAAACAATCAAAAACAGTGATTAAAATCAATAAATATTAATAAAAAATGATTATTTATTACTCAAACTTATGATTCCAAATAATCAGTATACTTAATTAATTGAGTAGGGCGAGTATTTAGCTCAGCCCTCTCACAACACTTATCCCGACTTTATGATTATACCGTAAAGCAGCAAAAATCGGCTTAGTTACGGGCATCGGTACATAAAAAGTCGG
>NZ_FUXX01000058.1 GCF_900167015.1 Succinivibrio dextrinosolvens DSM 3072 | reverse complement strand
TTAACCTTCAGGTCTTCCACACATATAATGTCGTGGTTTTTGACTAGGCGTGCAGACTCTTTCTGAAGATAATCGTATCTGATATCAGTAAGTTTCTTATGAAGCTTAGAGAGTTTTATTCTGAGTTTAATGTATCTTTTTGAATCTTTTTTCTTTCTGCTTAATCTCCTCTGCAGTTTTTCTATTTTTTCATAAACAGGATTCAGCCTGTCTTTTAATGACGGTATGTAGTTCTCATCTGATAAGGTGGCAAATCTGATTACTCCCATATCAATACCTACAGCTGTATTTAAATTAATTTCCTGTATCAGAGGCTTTAATTCAAACTCTGTCTGAACAGAGATATACCAGTCTCCATGGTTCAGTGAAACTGTTACATTCTTTGGTTTACCAAAGATGTTTCTGGATTTACGGTATTTAATCCAGCCTATCTTGGGAAGCCATATCTTCTTTCTGTCTTCATCAAGTTCAAAGCCCTGAGGAAATCTGAAGCTGTTATGAAGAGCCTTCTTTTTGAATCTTGGTAAACCGCCTTTGCCATCGAAGAATCTATGATAGGCACTCATCAAATCCTGCGCTTTCTGCTGTAAAGCCTGAGAAGGACATTCCTGTAAAAAAGGATATTCTTTCCTTAAATCAGGAAGCAGATAGTTTAACCCGGTAATACCTTTATAGCACAAAGGTCTGAAACTAAGCTTCTTGGCTTCATCTCTATTTAAAGCTTCACCATTACTCTGTCTGGTATCTATTTCCTCAAGATATTCTCTGAAGTCTTCCCTGCATTTGAAGAGTAAATGGTTATATACAAATCTGGTACAACCTGCTGTCCTGCTGAAAAAACGACGTTGTTCTCCAGTTGGCTCAAGCTTAAATTTACAAGCAAGTTTTGCTAGATTTGCATCTGTCATATATATAGTTATTATTTTTATACTTTATTAAACAATATATATATTATAGCATACTTTTTAGCCGCCTTACATCCCCATTGTTAAAACAAGGGGTATTCCGGCGGCGAAGATAACGGGTTTTTTTGTTTTCAATTATCAATAGATGTGAGCCTCTTCATAGCTCTGATTTCCAATATATGCTACGTTTTACATCCATTTTTTTCGTGGTTATAACTCGTCATTAGTGAGATAGATAATGCTTGAACAGTATATTAAGAATTTTGCTCATGAATTTCTTGGAATTGAAAGTGAACATCTTAATAAGATCGAACCATATGAATGGAGTGGATGAACAAGGAGTTCCAAAGAGTATCACCTTTTTACCTCCAAAGGTAGGACAGGAGATTAAGTAGGAATTTGTAGACAGTCTAGGTCTTTTAAATTGAATTCAATGCTCTCGTGGAAACATGGGAGCTTTTTCTTTACCTGATATAGGTGCATTTTGTTCAATTCTGGTGAAATTCCGTAGTATTTTTCTTTAAGTGTATTTAAGAGATAAACTCTCCGTATAGTTTATTTTTTTCAGGACCCCACTATGAAACTCTTAAAACACATTATGGCTCTGGCCTTATGCTCTTTTGTATACAGTGCAAATGCCGCAGACACTATTATCGTCGGAACTGAACCTACCTTTGCTCCATTCGGATTCATAGACAGCAAAACAAATGAAATCGTAGGTTTTGATATTGATCTTATCAATGCCATCGGTAAAGAAGAAAAACTGAATATTAAAATAGAGCCAATGCCTTTTGATGGTCTGATTCCAAGTCTGATGTCATCTTCTATTGATGCTGTTATTTCCGGTCTTACCATTACTGAGGAACGCCAGAAGCAGGTTCTTTTCTCTGAGGGCTATTATGTAGCAGCTCAGGATCTTATGATCAGAAAGGAAGATCTTGGTAAATACAAGGCAATGAATGATCTTAAAGGAAAAGCTGTATGTGCTCAGATTGGCTCAGCTGGTGCTGATGTCGCTGCAGGAATTCCTGATGCCAGAGTCGTAACCTTCAATACTATGGTTGAAGCCTTCATGGAATTAAAGCGCAAGGGCTGTGATGCTTCTATTACCGGTACTCCAGTAAATCAGTACTATCTGATTTCAACAGGTGAAAAGGAGCTTGTTCATGTTCCTGAGAGTGCAGTAAATGCTAAACAGCTAGGTATTGCTGTAAACAAGAAAAATACAGCTCTTGCTGACAAAATCAATGACGGCTTAAAGAAGCTCCATGAAAAAGGAGTCTATGATGAGCTGTACAGGAAGTGGTTCAATCAGTGATCTGATTTCGTACCTCTTCAGTTAATTACAGAAAAGGGCTATAGAAAACAATCTCTATAGCCCAAAAATATGCCTATAACCTGTAATCTAAACCTTAAGATCCTTAACCTCTTCTAAAAGCTCATTCAGAAGAGTTACAGACTCGGAAACACACTGTTTAGCCTCGTCAACCTCAGTAGTCAGATCCTTTGCCATCTCAGTAATATTCTGCATATTAGTTGAGATTTCTGCGGTTGCGGTGGTCTGCTGTTCTGCAGCTGTAGCAATCTGTGTAATCTGAGCGTTTACACCTGATACCTGATCTGAAATTGAGCCCAGCAGAGTAGATACACCTGACGCCTTTTCTGCAAGTGTATTCATGGTCTGCAGTGATGATGTCATAGACTGATTAGCCTCATTTGCATCGGTCTGAATCTTAGTAACCATACTGATGATTTCATGAGTTGAGCTTCCTGTTCTTGAAGCAAGAGAACGAACCTCATCAGCCACAACGGCGAATCCCTTACCAGCCTCACCTGCGCGGGCAGCCTCAATAGCAGCATTTAAAGCCAGCAGGTTGGTCTGAGATGCAATATCCTCAATGGTCTGCACAATAGTTCCAATTTTCTGGGACTGATCTACAAGAGCCTGAATCTGTGCAGCATCTCTCTTTGAATGTTCTACCTGCTCATGAATACCAGCGATAGTTGCTTCAACTTCTGATACACCCTGATTGGTTGTTACATTTGACTGGTCTGCCGAAGCTGCTGCATTCTCACAGTTCTTGGCGATATCACCTGTGGTTGATACCATCTCATCGGATGCTGCGGCAACAGTCAGAGCACGGTTCTGTGTATTCTGAGAGGATTCATTGATACGGTTGGTGACATCGTTGATGGCAGTGATTTTCTCTTCAATAGCAAAGGTCTTGGTCTTGATATGTCCAACCAGTGAATTCATCTGCTGACGCATATTCTCGATTCTCTTTAAAAGAGTACCGAATTCGTCAAGACGTCTTGAATGGGTTTCATGAGTAAGATCACCGCTTGCTATCTTATCAGCTGCTCCAACTGCCTGATTTAAGGCTGCAACAATGCTTCCTGAGAAGATAAGTGCAATTGTAACTGCGATAATAACTGCTGCTACAGAAACAACCAGAATAATCATAATAGGAGTAGTACTTGCGATGGTATCTACTCTACCTGTTGTCTGTTGTATCTGGTGTTTTGTAATAGCCAGACTGTTTGATTTTACCGAATCACTGACTTTAAACAGGCTCTTTTCATAGATAATCTGAGCCATAGGTGCGTTTTTCTTCTTTACTGTTGGAAGGAATTTCTCATTAACAAGAGCTATATACTCTTTTACACCTGCGGCGATAGGATCTACGTTTTTACGGTTATTGGTATCTGTTTTATCAATAAAATCGGTTGCAGCCTTAAGAACTTCCATCTGTGCTACAAGTTTTTCTTCTTCCTCTGGAGTGTACTTCTTTAAATCAGCCTGAATTCCAAAGCATATCTGATCAACATCTTCCATGGAATAGTAAACCTTGCTTACAGCCTCATATCTTACACCAAGTATGAAGTGTACATATTTGATTACATCATTTGTTTTAAAAAGCTGAACCAGCGAAATTGCAGCAATCAGAATGGTTAAAATGATGATAGAGAAGAACGCTGATACAAGCTTACCTCGAACGGACATTTTATTGAATATAGGCATAGTTATCCTTCCTAGTACATTGCAATAAAAAACAAGCTACATAAAGTATAGTTAACAAACTGATAATAAATGTAATTTACAAATATAAGCGTGGGATACAGATCATTTTTTTAATATATGATGCAGGCAATCATTCCTACGGTTAAAAACGAGGATTGTCTCTTACGCATTAGAAAAAAAATATAGGTGCAAAGCTCTCAAACTTGCACATCTTTGACTGTTTGCTAAAAATCCTTCCTCTCAAATTCTCCTAATTAATCATTTATTTCAAACAGTTAAAATTTAATATGTGTCAAATTTTATTATATAATATTTGTAGCTATATTATGGCAATATCATTGTATGATATAGATATATCGTTATTTATCCGGAGTAAATATGAAACTGTCCATCTCCAAAAGTAAGAATACGGTTATCTATTACGTTGCTGAATCCTATAGAAAACCTAATGGTACTTCTTCTACCAGAACTGTTAAGAAAATAGGCTCTGAGACAGAGCTTAGAGAGAAGCTTGGAGATGGAGTGGATATTAAAGCCTGGTGTCAGGAATATGTTCGTAAACTAACAGCAGATGTGAAAGCTCATAAGCCAGTTCCTGTTGAACTGTCTATTATTCCGGATGTACCTTACGAGAAAAATGTAATCCGTTCATTTAATGTCGGCTATCTATACCTGCAGAGAATCCTTTATCAGGAAAACATCGGACAGATGGTTAAGGAGATTAGGAGCAGACATTCATTTCAGTTTAATCTGGAGAAGATTATCAGTGATTTAGTCTTTGCCAGAATACTTGACCCATCCTCTAAAAAAAGCACCTATGATTTCTGTCAGTCCTTACTGGAATCCCCTGATTATGAACTTCATGATATCTACAGGGCGCTTGATATTATTCATAAGGAAATGGATTTTATTCAAAGCTTCCTTTATCAGCAGAGTGTTAAGTGCAGCCAGCGTGATACCAGTGTACTTATCTATGACTGTACTAATTTTTTCTTTGAAATTGATGATGAGGATGAATTAAGACGTGTTGGCTTTTCTAAAGAACACCGTACCACTCCAATTGTGCAGTTTGGTCTGTTTACCGACAGAAAGGGTATTCCTTTAGGTTTCAATGTATTCCATTGAGCTCAGAGTGAGCAGATTAGTCTTACTCCTTTAGAGCAGAAAATCATAGATGATTTCAATCTGCCAGATTCCAGACTGATTGTCTGTACTGATGCCGGACTTGCCTCATTTGATAACAAGGCATTCAATTCTAAAACTCATCTGATTAAGAAATCCTTAAACTGTATCACCACTGATTACATTACTATCAGACCATTAAAGAAAGCTGATACGGCTACTACTGAATGGGTTTTAAACCGCGGCCGTTCCATAACTTTAGAGCCAATAAGAGAAGATGAGAATCCTGAGAAGGTATACGCTGAGATTGAACGTACCGGATGGAGAACAGAAGGCAGCAGCAGAGTATTCTCCCTGGATGATATTGATGAGGATGATCCGGAAAACTACAACCGAATTTTTTATAAGGAGAAATATGTAATCATTACTCCTTCTGGAAATTCAAAAAATAAAGGCAAGGTTTTAGAAGAAAGACTGATTGTTACCTACTCAATCAAGTACAAGCATTTTATGCAGCATAAGCGACTGCTTACACTGAATAAAGCCATCCGTATGATTGCAGCTAAAAACAGTAAAAAGATTGATTTGAATGTTTCTGACAATGTCAGAAAATTTATTAAGACTTCTACCGTTGATTCCAAAGGTAAAGCCATTACAGACAGCTCTAACAGGTATTCTCTGGATGAGGCTGCAATCATAGAAGACGCAAGATACGATGGTTTCTATGCGGTAAGTACAAATATCAGCCCTGAGGTTATGCCTGTTAAAGAAATTATTACTGTAAACAAAGGCAGATGGGAAAATGAAGAATCATTCATGATTATGAAGACTGAGATGAGATCACGTCCTGTCTATCTGCATAACAGTGAAAGAATCAAAGCTCATTTTACAACCTGTTTTATGGCCCTGCAGGTTCTGAGAATACTGGAGCAGAAGCTTAATGAGAAGATGGGAAGGATAATCCCTATTCAACAGCTAATCTCAACTCTGCGCAAAATGCAGAGCACCACTATAGACAAGTACTACACAGGAGCTTATACCAGAACAGATATTACCGATGGATTATATGACTTACTGAGAATGAGATTTGACTGTGAACTTATCACAAAAGGTAAAATTGAGACCGCTAAAAAAATTTCAAAAAAAGTTTTAAAAAATTTATAAAGCCCAAAAAATATTGCTACTTTTAAAGTTATTAACTCTTTGAAGTTAATAACTTTTTAACTAAAAACTGTCAAAGACAGGTTTACAATCAGATTGGTTCTGATTATTTTTATGATTTACTACGTGTTTGGTAGGAATGATAATACCGCTAATTGGATCTATAAAAACCTATAAAAATATATCAATATCTATAAATTTATAGTTTTTCTCCCTAATTCCTGCTTCAACACTGCTGCTTGTTACCCCAGTTATTTCTTGCCTCTCACTACTTGTTTAATGCTTTTTTTGAGGATATTTTCTTGTTTCTTCTTTCCTTATAAAGTTCGTCCCAATTGTTCGGAAAATGATATCTTTTTCATAGTTTTTTTATCTGCACTGACACGTTATTTTTATTGTTATTGATCATTTCCAGATACATATTCTTAAGAACAATTTGATTAACAGCAATCTCAGTATCGAATTCGTATGTTCAAGGTATGGTGAAATTATAAGGATAACTATTGCTTACACATAAAGTCATCGGTAAACGCACTTAAGATCGATCCACTATCGCCAATTAACTTCGATCCACTTCCGCCGGCTAACATCGATCCATCTTCGCACTTTTACTTCGATCCAGCTCTGCAGAATAACTTTGATCCAGTGGATGGCTACCACCTATAATGATAGCCATTATCCACTTGTTGTTACTTATCTTTTTGATTGCCCTTGTAAGGTTACAATCTTTGATGGATGAAGTAATCTGTCAATTATGGCATCACTCTGTGTTGATTTAGCAAACAGTAACTCGAAGCCTTCGACTTTGAGCTGACTGGTAAATATTACAGGTTTTGTTCTCCATCTTAAATCAAGTATATGGAATAGACATTCTGCAACCTTTGAATCCAGTTTTCCCTGCAGTCCAAAATCGTCAAAACATACAACAGTGTATTTAATTATTTGCTTTAGGAACAGAGCAATGCTTCTGGTGTCGTCCTTTCGGATGTTTACTTCGTTTACAAAATCTCCCCAGCGATAACATCTTACAGAAATGCCTGCCTTACAGAGGTTATAAGCAATAGCTGAACTCAATGCTGTTTTACCCACACCAGTTGAACCGACTATAAGGATATTCTTTATGTCGTCTGTTGCCCATATATTGCTTGCCAAATAGGCTAGTTCATCATTTGTAATGCCATCTGTTTTTTCATTAAACCTTAATTGGTTAAAGGTAATCGAATCTCGTATATGCGCATTCTTCACTAGCCGAGCATATTTTCGATTTGCAGAGAATGCTTCCTGACAGGATACAAGTTGCTCAATTCTATTTATGAAGCTAACCTGAGAATAGATTTCTTCATTTTCAAACTGATTTCTTAGATCATCAGCCATTCCAAGTATTCCAAGTTTGTTTAGTTTTACTATCAGTTCTTCCTGCTGTTTTAAAAGTTTCATAGTGAAATCCTCTCATATTTACTTATTGTTTCTGAACAGATCATCAGTGGTTCTCAGAAAAGCCGTTGATTCCTGGTTTCCTACAGAATTATCTGGAGTATCAAAGGACAGTTCTGTTTGAAACGGAAGCTGTCCATGATGATTGTCAGCGTATTGACTGATTTCTTTTACTGCATCTGCAAAAACATAGCTGTTAAGAGGTCTTTGAAGAGGATCGTGCAGTATGCTTTGTATAGCGCAGTTGTATATATGCTGCTCTTGAGGATTTCGCTTATATTTGTTGATAAGGTTAATGCAGCCCTTTTTGTTATCTGCAAAATTATCAGATCTACTTAGCAGTGCTATGCAGAAGTTAAGCAAATCATTACTTAATGCACGTGCTGCATTGTATATATCGTCAGGAGTCTTGTACATTAACTCTTTTTCTTTTACAACCTTGTGAGCCATAGGCATATGCTCATCTTTTGTAAAATATCTTCCAAAAACTCCATTGATTTTAACGTGCTGAGCAATTATTTTCTGGTTTAACCAGATTTGAATGATCCCTCCAGAAATCTCAGCTTCTACAACTTTATTTACATATTTATACGGTACTGAATAAAAATTATCGTAAATTTCTACATGGTAATCTTTGCGAACGATGAGTGATGGTATATAGTCTGTAAAGGGAGGAATGACCATCTCGATTGGTTTTGCTGCTGGTTTTTCATATCGTTCAAACAAAACTTTTCTGGGTGAGAATTTCTCCCTCTTGAACGGAGCTGAATTTATGTATTCATTTACGTTCTTCATCAGAGTGATATTGGCATCATCCAAAAACATACATCCTTTAGGCATTCTACTGAGACACCTGTCCTGAATCAGACGAACACTTGTCTCAACAGCAGATTTTTCATTTGGACTGTATGGATTATTTGGATTTACTGCGACTCCACATTTACGCATAAACTTATCAAATCCAGGCGTAAAAATCGCTTCAGAACCAATATGATGTTTAATAACCATTGATTTCGGGTTATCGATTAAAAGTTGTCTTGGTAAACAACCGAAATACATAAGACCATCTCTAATGCCATCAATGGTATCAACCGTAGAAAGAGATGGTACCAGGCGAGCGTACGTGAAGTAACTGGTTGCCCAGCAAAGAACCAGGACGTTGCAGCTTACCGTATTCTTGTTGTTATCTAATATTTCAAACTGTTGTCCGCACCAGTCCAGTTCTAATTCATTGCCGTATTCATGCTCGCGATGCATGTCGACATTGGGCTCTGTGTTTTCCAGAATTATCTTGTTTAATCGTCTTCTAAATGAAGTTTCTCCAAGAGGCTTTAATCCTTTTTCATTTGCGGCTTTTAGATAATCAACATATATGTCTGCCTTATGTAAATGAGCTTCAACATAAAGCTTTAAATAAGGCTCCATGTCTGGATCATATATATCTTCAGCCTTTGGAGGAGTATCTCTGTGTTTGATTATTTTGTTCTTTTCCCTTGGTGTGTCTCCTATATCAGCCTTATTTCCATAGATTATCTGAACAAGTTGAGAATCAGATATGGAATTTAGTTCCTGAATTGAAGTAATGCCATTATTCTTCAACGCTCCCAAAAATTTTAATAGAGTAGATCTTGATATATGTAAGTCTTTTGCAATAGTTCTTTGTGATTTGCCTAAGAAAAGCTCAGAACATATTGTCCTCAATTGTGTAACATTCATAATTTTTCCCTGAATCATACTCAGGTCCTCAATATAAACAGCAACATTGCTGCATTATTAAGTCTAGATATGATGGTGAGGAATAGTGTTTGATTGGTCTTATTCGGAAAAATATGGATCGAAGTTACGGTACGCAACTGGACCGAGGTTAAAGTGCGGAAGCGGATCGAAGTTAAGTTGCGCTACTGGATCGAAGTTAAAGTGCGGAAGTGGATCGATGTTAGGTGCGTCTTCCGGTCATAGCTAAAATTAGCCAAGGTATACAGATTATTATGAATTATTTGAAATTATAAAGAGTTATTCGCTAAATCTTTTTCTTCCTCTTCTTCTTCCTTTTTCTTTTGTTTATTTGTGTGATCAAATTCATGTTTTAAAAAAAATTGCACTACAATAAATAACTTTTAGACATATAATGCAAGCACTTTTTAACATTTTCTATCCTTGGATGTTAAAAAGGATAAATCATTAGTAAGTTATTTTCTTTATATGAACAATAATGTTGTTTGTCTATAGTTCTTTAGTCGCGGTCATCCTCTGATTAAAGAGGTTGACCGTTTTTTTTTACTAATGTTTGTAAATTGTTAAAGGATTACATTCGGAAAATGTTTTCCGGTTAATTAAATTATTTTGATTATTATCTTCATACTAGAATAGTTATTCATATGATATTTTATAAATGAAGAGATAATTTATCAGAGATAATATAAGATATTTTTTAATATTAAATTTCTATTTATTTTGCAGACAAAAATAGATATGAAACACGAATAATATTTGTTCAAATTATAATTAGGTTACTATATATGAATATAATTAGAATACTTGTAGTTATAGCTATGTTTTCTGTTCTTTTAGCTTTTTTTGCTGATAGTCAGAATAAAGAATTACAGAAATCTGCTAATGTAATACAGAAACCTTTAGAACAAATGACCTCTACAAAAGTACATGGGAAAACAATGGGAACTTTTTATTCCATTAATGTGGTGGGGGGATTTTCTGGAGGAGAAAAAGCTCTTTCTGAATTGGCTGAAAATGCTTTTATTAAAATCTGTAAAGAGATCTCAACTTTTGATTCTAATGCTGAATTAGCAAGATTTAATGCATTTAAATCAACAGAACCATTTGAAATTTCAAATGAGTTAGCGAAAATCCTTGTAAAAACAGTATACCAGTGCAAAAGAATTGATGGCGGAATTGATATTACTGTGGGGCCGCTTGTAAATTTATGGGGATTTGGTGTTGAAAAAGCTAATTCTAATGTTTCTGATAAAGATGCGAATGACATGATATCAAGAATTTATGAGGTTGTTCCTTCTAAAGAACAAATTGAAGAAACGCTAAAATATGTTGGACTTGATAAGTTTGAATTAAAAATCCAGGATAATAAGAATTACCTTATTAAAAAAAATCCGAATGTTAAACTAGATCTTGCAACAGTAGGTGAAGGATTAGGTGCGGATGCAATTGCTTCTGAACTGATGATAAGAGGCTATAAAAATTATATGGTAAATGTTGCCGGAGCAAGCAGATCAAGTGGAGTTAACGCTAAAGGAGAATATTGGAAACTGGGAATAGTAGATCCTAATTCATCGTATTCTAAAGCTTCTGCCACTGTTTGTTCTCTTGGAAGAGCTTTTGCAACTTCAGGAACATATATGAATTTCTTTAAAGACAAAGTAACAGGAAAAGCCTATTCGCATGTTATAAATCCAAAAAATGGGTATCCAGTATCTCATAACACGCAATCAGTAACAGTTGTTTCAAATAGTGCATTTGAGTCTGACGCATTAGCTACAGCATTGTTAGTATTAGGAGCTGATAAAGCTTTGGAGTGGGGTGAAAAGAACCATTATGCAGTAGCAACTATTGAATACAAGGATGGTAAAAATATTTTTAGAAATACTTCTGATTTTGAACGTCATTTACGATGTGGACCAAACAAAAAACAGACATTGCTCTCTAAAATTTTCGAATAAATCACTGTTATTTTGCTTTTAAACAAGTTAAAACAGTTTGTCCTGATAATTTTTTTTAGTGTAGTAATGACTTCTGTCATTATCCATAGATATCTGGACCAGTTAAGCCTGAGTGGGAAGCCTAAAACTAAGGTTCATCCGTGAATCTGTGGAAAGCCCTGATTTGAATATAATAAAATTCATCAGGGCTTTCTTCTATCCAATCGTCGGGATTGGAGTAAACTTTCCTCTGAATGCACTTCTTATTCTTAAAAAGAAATAATCTAAATCTCTGTACCCATAGGCTACACGCTTTAGAACCTTTATCTTGTTATTTATACCTTCCAGAACACTTGTCCTGATATGGTAGATGCCGGCATTGGTAATGCCGTCTCTGTAGTGGTCATTCTGACTCTTAGCAAATTTCATTATTTCCTCAACACCAGAGGATATTGCCAGCCTTACCCATTCAGTCCATAATCGTTATGCTTCAGCTTTTGTGTTAACTTCATAGACTTCAGGTAACAGCTCCTTGAGCTCATTGGCTTTATTAAGCTCACTGTAGTAGTTGAGGATAGAATCAAGCCTGATTTTCTTTTCTTCTGATAATCGAGAATTACGTGTAAGCAGAAGGAATCTGGAGCCTTTAAGCAGCTGATAACCAGCCTCATCTACATGCTCTCTGTAGTAATTAGCGAGTCTTATTCTGATGAATGATGTGGTGACAAGGAAAATTATGAACGGTACTTCCTTGAACCGCATTATTCAGTAATTGCATTTGGTTGTACGGTAGGTGATTACAAGAGTAACGAAACAGCCTAGCAGCTTTTCATCTTTGATGACTCTCTGAATGATGTGGTGTCAGAGAAAAACAAGAACGGTACTTCTCTGAGCCGCATTATTCAGTCTTAAGCTTCTATCCTAGGCCGAATCTTTAAATTGAATAGTGCGATTGTTTAACAAACAACAATGGAGCTATTCAATGGCAGGCAATTCTCAAAAGCTAAACGAAGGCGAGCTTGCGCTATACACAATGCAGCTATCTGCAGGATATGTTCCTGTAGGCGTTGATCTGGCAGCAAGAGTATTTCAGGTTTGCTACCTAACCGATAAGCAAAAGATTAAGAACAAGGCCTTATCTCGTGAAGCTTTCTTAGATTTTCTAAATAATCCTCCTT
>NZ_FUXX01000057.1 GCF_900167015.1 Succinivibrio dextrinosolvens DSM 3072 | reverse complement strand
AAGCTATCTCCGAACTAATGCCTGTAGAGCTGACGGCTCTGTTATCTGATTTAGAAATAAATGGGATAGCAACCAGCAGTGTTGAAGCAGGAAGTTGGTAGAAAACCTATAAATTTATAGCTTTTTATATATCTTTATAGTTTTTTATAGATCCAAACTAGCGGATGAAAATAAAGAGCATCTAAAAAAAATGCACCATGAAGATAGTAGACAGATACTGAAAAAGTGTGTTTTCCAAGTGTCATAATATATAATATACACAAATAAGAGATGCTTAGTTTTAAACAGAGGCTTTTTGTGTTTTTTAAATATTTAAGAATCGCTCTTTGGACAGGTTTATTTGGAATCGGAGCCATCGGCGTTGCAAGTGCAGGTTTATATTATCAGGCTCTAGGAGATCTTCCTGATGTAGAAAAACTGAAGGAAGTAAGTTTTGAAACTCCTATGAAGATTTACACCGCAGATAACAAGCTGATCGGTGAATTCGGAGAGGCAAAACGTATTCCAGTCTCAATTGATAAAATTCCAGATAAATTAAAAAAAGCTTTTCTGGCAATTGAGGATACCCGCTTTTATGAACACAGCGGTATTGATCCAATCGGTATTTTCCGTGCCGCAGTTGTTTCTCTTACAGCAGCCTCTGCTCGTCAGGGTGCAAGTACCATCACTCAGCAGGTGGCAAGAAACTTCTACCTGACCAGAGAAAAGACCATTCAGAGAAAACTAAAAGAAATCTTCATTTCACTTAGAATCGAACAGGTTCTTACCAAAGAGGAAATTTTTGAACTCTATCTAAACAAGATTGCTTTAGGCCACAGATCTTATGGTGTTGCAGCTGCAGCTCAAACCTACTACGGCAAAACTCTTGACGAGTTAACCTTAGGACAGATGGCAACTATTGCAGGTCTGCCAAAGGCACCTTCCGTATTAAATCCTATTTCTAATCCTGAGCGCTCAAAAGAAAGAAGACATCTTGTCTTAGAAAGAATGCTTGCTTTAGGATTCATTACCGAAGAAGAATACAAAAATGCAGAGGCTGAGCCTTACAGAGCAGAATTCCATTCTTCAAAGCTTGAGTCATATGCACCATATGTAGCAGAAAGTGTTCGTCAGACTGTCATCGACAAATACGGAGATCAGGCATATCTGGACGGATATGAAATCTACACAACCATTCTGTCTAAAGATCAGGAAGCAGCAAACTATGCTGTATTCAAAGGCGTAACCGATTATGACAGACGTCATGGCTACAGAGGTGCCGCAGATAACATCAATAAGATTAAAGATTACAATCCTGATACCTTTGATAGAGCAAAGTATTTATATGCAGCAGATAAATTCCATTACATCAAGCCTGCAATTGTTACTGAAATCAGTGATGAAAACGGCATCTGTACAGCTGTTGCAAGAAAGGATACAGAGGTAAAAATCACCTTTGAAAACATGAAATGGGCAGCTCCATTCATCTCAGACAAGAGACAGGGACCATCTCCAAAGAAAGTTTCGGATGTTGTTGCTCTGGGAGATCTGATTTACTACTACGTAAATGATAAACAGGAAAATGTATTAACCCAGGTTCCTCAGGTCGAAGCTGCAATTGTTGCTCTAAATCAGTATACAGGCGGTATTGTTGCAACTGTCGGCGGTTATGATTTTGCCAAGAGTAAATTTGACAGAGCTACTCAGTCGGTACGTCAGACCGGCTCAAACTTCAAGCCATTCCTATACTCTGCAGCAGTAGCAAGAGGAATCAACATTAACTCTATTTTCCAGGATTTACCAATCAAAACCTGGGATCCTGGTTCAATGACCTGGTGGGTACCAAAGAACTCACCAAACCGTTACGACGGAGCTATGACTTTAAGAGAAGGTCTAGCTCGTTCAAAGAATGTGGTTTCAATCCGACTGATCCGCCAGATTGGTGTTCAGAATGCAGTTGAACACATCAAGAAGTTCGGTTTCAATCTGCCTAAATCTCAGCAGGTTGAGTCGATGGCATTAGGTTCGGTTGAAGTTACTCCTTTAGAACTCGTTACAGGTTATGCAACCTTTGCAAACGGAGGATTCAAGGTTACCCCTTACCTGATTTCAAAGATCGTTAAAAACGGAGAGGTTATCTTTGAAGAAAATCCAAAGAAAGCCGACCCAACCGCTCCAGACAGAGTTGTAAACGGAATTACACTTGAATATGTAGACGGAATACCAGAGCCAGAAAACAGTGCTCCTCAGGTTTTATCCCATAAGAATGCATTTATTGTGGGAGACATGATGAGTTCAGTTATCTACGGCGGACATGGTGTATCAGGCAATTACTGGGGAACCGGAGGTCGAGCAAAGACTGTAACAGGAAGAGAAGATCTTCATGGAAAAACCGGAACCACAAACAACGTACATGATGCCTGGTTCTCTGGTTTTAACGGAGATGTTGTCGCAACCTCATGGATGGGATTTGACTCTGACAGAGATTTAGGCTGGTCAAGAACTCAGGGACCTGAAGGTGGTGCCTACTCTGCCCTGCCAATCTGGGCCGAGTTTATAAAAATCTCACAGCAAGGTACTGCACCAGCCCCAATTCCTGTTCCTGCAGGTTTAGAGAAATGTTCTAATCATGGAATCACCGACTGGTGTATTCGTGGCGGAACTACTATCTCTGAGTCTGATGTAGAAGGAGATGAAGGTGTTGAGAATACGGCAACTGACAGTAGAGGCGCTCCTGTTCAGACAGAAGTTGACACTTCTGGAGTAAGCTCAGATAACATCTTCTAAAAAGGGAATTAAGCTTTTCAGCTAATGATAAAAAAACTAGGACAACAGTCCTAGTTTTTTTTTAAACAGAATTTTTTTTGAATATCAGACAATTCTGTTTATGTTAGGAACCACAACAACTGCTGTTACCATTGGCACTCCAAGAACAGGATTAACGCCATTAACAACTGATGACAGACAGGCCGCAGGTCTGCCTTTTACCAGATGATTTACGGCGGTTGTAACGGTAATAGCACCAACACATACTGGTCCTGCAACCAGATCTCCCATACAAGCCTCAGGGAGTGCGTTCACAAGATTCAGGGGCATGCCTGGACCTGTTACAACATCTCCAGTTGCAGTCATATTAACTAACGTGGCTGCAGGGGTCATATACTCATACCTCCCTGGTTTCAAAGTCGAAAACAAACTTTCCATCCTTGGCACTTGCCGTTGCGGATACAAGCTGTTTTTCTTCCATTGTACATTCAAGGAAATGCGCGCTCAGTTCAGGTAACAGATCGTTATTTACAATTGCATCAATCAGACGAGCACCAGAGGCAACATTATTACATCTGGAGATAATCTCATCACGAAGTTCCTGAGTGTACCTGAATTCTGCGTGATAGTTTTCCTTAACCCTCTTAACAATTTTATTTAGTTTCAGATCGACAATATGATTTAATGCCTTCTTACCTAAAGGATAGTACGGAATTATATTAATGCGACCCAATAATGCAGCTGGGAATACTTTCATCATGGCAGGGCGTGCAGCTTCCTCAAGCACGGCAGGCTCTGGCAGATGATCCTCATCCTGACACAGATTCATAATCGCATCATCACCTACATTGGTCGTCAATATAATCACGCAGTTCCTAAAGTTAATGAGTCTTCCTGAGCCGTCCTCCATCTGGCCCTTATCAAACACCTGGAAGAAGATCTCATGAACGTCCTTATGTGCTTTTTCAATCTCATCTAATAGAACAACACTGTAAGGTCTGCGGCGGACAGCCTCAGTCAGTACACCGCCTTCACCGTAACCTACATATCCTGGAGGCGCACCTTTCAGAGTTGAAACCGTATGAGCTTCCTGGAATTCACTCATATTGATGGTTATCAGATTACTTTCTGTTCCATACAGCTGTTCAGCCAGAGCCAGTGCAGTTTCAGTCTTACCCACACCAGAAGGACCAGCCAGCATCAGCACAGCTATAGGTCGATTTGGATCGGAGAGGTTGGCTCTTGCAGTCATCAGACGTTTTGCAATCAGATCAAGAGCATGAGGCTGCCCTATAACTCTCTGCTGCAGGAATTCTGACATCTTAAGAACAGAGTTAATCTCGTCCTTCATCATTCTTCCAAGAGGAATTCCTGTCCACTCTGAGATAACTGTACATACAGCCTGAGCATCAACTTCAGGAAGAAGCATAGGAGTTTCTCCCTGCATTTCATTAAGTTCATCTCTCAGACGTTTGAGTTTATCAAAATCAGCTTTCTGAGCCTTCTTGTCAGAGGCTTTTGCTTTTGAAGGCTCCTGCTCCTTATTCTCCTCAGACTTAACGTCTTCTTTCTTATCCTTATGAGGAGATATCTTCTCACATAAATCAAAGTACTCTTTAGCCTTATCTCTTATCTTTTTGAGTTTTTCATTTAACTCATCATAGTGGGCTTTTTCCTTTGCAAGCTTATCAGCAATAGCTTTTAATTCATCCTCATGCAGGAAGCCCTGAGAATTTTCTCGATCTAGAATCTCCTGCTCCAAACTCAGAGCTTCAATTCTACGTCTTGAATATTCAATCTCATAAGGTTCCTGACTCTGACTTAGAGCCACCTTTGCACAGGCTGTATCAAGTACACTCACACCTTTATCAGGAAGCTGACGGGCAGGAATATAGCGACGGGACAGTTTTACTGTAGCAGTCAGGGCCTCATCTAATATTCTGACCTTATGATGCCCTTCCAGCATATGGGTCATACCGCGAAGCATCTGAACAGCCTTATCATCGTCAGGTTCTAAAACCAGAATATTTTCAAAACGTCTGGTCAGAGCAGGATCCTTTTCAAAGTATTTAACATATTCCTGATAGGTAGTTGCTGCAATACATCTTAGCTGACCGCGAGCCAGCGCTGGCTTTAGTAGATTTGCGGCATCATTCTGGCCGGCAGCACCGCCTGCACCGATTAACGTATGAGCCTCATCAATGAAAAGAATGATTGGAGTATCAGAGCTTTTAACCTCTTCAATAACCTGTTTTAAACGATTCTCAAATTCGCCTTTCATCGATGCGCCCGCTTGAAGCAGACCTAAATCAAGTGAACGCAGGATTGTTCCCTTAAGACAGTCTGGAACATCCCCATCAGCAAGTCTCTTGGCAAAGCCCTCAACCACCGCAGTTTTACCTACACCGGCCTCACCTGTCAGGATAGGATTGTTCTGACGTCTGCGCATCAGAATATCAATCATCTTTCGAATTTCTTCATCACGACCGACAATGTTGTCAATCTTGCCTTCCTTAGCCTGGGCAGTTAAATCTGTTGTATACAGATCTAGAGCCTCTCCTTTACCCATGGCAGGATTTGAGAGCATTTGTCCGGCCTGCCCGGTAGCACCTTCAGAGCCACTGACAACACTAGAAACTTCTGGAGAGTTCTTAACAATTTCAGAGAACTTTTCCTGAAGCATATCTCCGTTAACTTTAATAAATTCAGAACTGATATCGGTAAGGATGCGAGCCAGCTCCTGATTCTGCTTCATAGCTAAAAGCAGGTGACCGGTTCTGATGGTTCTCTCCTGATATACAATTGAGGTTGCCATCCAGGCTTCACGAATAGTAAGCTCAATGGTACTGCTGAAATCACTTATTGAACTTGCGCCTCGAGGAAGTCTGTCCAAAGCTGCTATCAGATCTTTTGAAAGCTGAGCCTCATCAAGGGAGAAGTAACGAACTATTTCATGTACGTCACTGGCATCCCCCAAAAGGATCTGGTTTAGAAAATGAACCAGCTCAATATAAGGATTTCCTCTGGTTTTACAGAGCACGGTTGCACTCTCAAGAGCTTTATAAGCGGTCTTGTCGAGCTTTCCGAAAATTTGAACTCTTTTAAGTTTCAACATTGAGTATCTCCTTATAACATCTAGGCTTTATGACCATTTAGTCTTGAAACATTTATGACTATCTGGCAAGTTCCTTTATCGTTCTGATATCTAAAATTGCAGTTTGAACCTAAACTGTATTCTCCGTTGAGATATATACCTTTTAGCGAATTCCTTCTCAGAATAAAAATCAAATCATAATCAAGAGGCTTCTGCAGATATAGGTTAATAATCTCAGTAAGATACTTATAATTCTTGGTTCCAGGCAACATGTTGTAACAGTCTTTGAAGTCCATTGGCCCAAGCTTTAATACAAATTTCTTGGTGTGACTGTAAAAGTGTTTTCCTATCTGCATACTTACACCAAGAGTGCAGGTTTGCTTATGACCAAGCCTGCAGTGAAGAGAGTCGGGAATCAGATATCGCTCAAAAATGTTTGTTTCAATTCTGATATCAAAACCAAAAAAGGATTCGAGAATGTATTTAAGGCCTTCAACGCTGCTGTTTTTAGAAATAACATAAGGCATCATAGCCTCTGCAGCAAACTTAGGAAGGAATGAATCCCAGTCTTGGGTTGCTCCTGATAAAGACCTGAGAATAGTTCTTGGCAGATTATTCTCTTTCTTATCAAAACCAATGGCAAAATCCTTTTGTGCATAGGAACGATAATATAGAGCAAGAAATTCATTGTTTATGAGGTCAATAAATCTCTGCAGAGCATAATCATAATTATTATTGGAAAGCTGAAGAACCATGCTCGTAAATTCAAGAGGCATTGGACCATCAGTACCAGTAAGTCCAGGACCAGAAACTTCTACAACGGTATTTCCATTTTTATCTTCGCTAATTGAAGTTACGCAAGGCAATACACCGCTCAATGTCGGTTTCTGTGAGAAACGAACATTACTTTTAACGGCTTTGGTGTAACCGATCCCAGGGACGATCCCATTTGCTTTTTCGAAATTTCTTACAATCTCAAAAAAGTCGGCATCACCAAAATTTCGCAGGGCTCTTAATGCCTGCTTTACCTGCCTTTCTCTTGGCTCCATGAGCAGATTAACCCCGATTTAATTCCGTAAAGGGAAAAACTTACAAGTAGATTTAATGGTGTAAAATCGCACAAAACATTCTTCAGCATTGAGCCAAAGGCATATACACCAAAACCAGTCAGGTTGCTTTCATTTAAAACGATTTCTACATTAAATCCCTTCTCAAAATAAATATAGCCAGTCTCTACAAACCTGAATACGCTTGGATTAGCTGAAACCTTACTGATTGCATTCATAAGAATTTTCTTTTCATCTGTGTTCCCAAGATAAAAAGTCTGAATCAGATTCTGAAGTACAGTTCTGCATTCATCGCTGTTATGAAGCAGTAATGAGGACAGATTCATCAGAATAAAGGAGAGTCTGGAAAATCCTGACAGATCACCTCTCATAAACAGTGCAGAACGAGGTTTGCTCAATGGAGTTACAAAAGTCGCAGAAGAATTTCCATCAGAAGAGACAACCTTCCTGTTTATGCTTATAAAAAGTGGCAGATCTGCATTGGAACACCATAGATTTGCAGTAAACTCCTGAAGATCTTTTAATGCAGAAGTATAAACAGCACCTGATAGTGAAACATAAACTTCAGATTTCTGATAATTACTTCTTGGCTTATATAATCCGCCAAGTCGGTCTCGTCTTACTGTTGAGAAAAATACAGCATCATCCTCATTCTCAATACGGTGATTAAAGGTATAAAAAGGCAATGCTGTATTCACATGAACATTATGTGAATCATAAAGCTCAAGATCGTTAACTCTGAAAATTTCGTAATCAAGAGTATTAGCTCGATCCGCGCTCACAAGAAATTCATGTTTTAAATTTAACCTGATACGACTGCTGCGCATTCTAAACAGATTGATCACGGGCAGACAGGAAAACTTAAAGGATGAAGCGTTTAAGTCACTGCTCACCTCATTTGTCGAGGAAAAGGCAAAAATTAGATTTACAGTATTCGTAGAGTATTTTTTTATAACAGACAGAAGTCCTTTAATATTTATAAAATGGAATAAAAATGGATAAGAGAAATATAACTGTAGATGACTGATTCCCGGCATATAACCTAAAATCTCACCAAATATATTCTCACAATGCTCAATCTTATAGCCACAGCTTATTGTGTCATCTACTTTTGAAATAGTTCCGTTCTCATCCTCAACATAGACTGCCTTTAAATTTCGATTCAGACAGAATGCAAGTCTTGAGGCAAAGGAATCAGACATATCCAGATAGAGGTCAATTCCTTCATCATGATTAATACCAGAATCCTTAAGGTTATTTCCTCCCTGTACAGTCATGCGCAGAGCGGACTTCAGACTTAGAGAATCAATCTCATCTGTAGGCAGGATATTCACCAGTGAGTTTTCATAGCTGGCATTAACAACTGTCAGAGGATACAGGTGAGATTTCCAGATCGGAGTCAGTTTAATTGGTGTATTTAATTTATCTCCGGCCTTACATTCAAAACTAGAAGTAAACCCCAAAGGCTCTTCGCTGAATTCTCTGCCAGATCCCGAAAAATTTAAAACAGCAGCAGAAGGTATAGGAGAAGCAGCTAACGGACAGACTTTCTTTAAAATCTGCTGCAAAAGCTCAGGATAGCCATCATCAAATTTCTTTTCAGCACGAGCAACTAAAAAGGCAGTTCCTTCGAGAAGTCTTTCTACAAAAGGATCCTGTGCATCAAGTTTGGAAAGGTTAAGTCTTGAAGCAATTTTAGGAAATTGAGAACCAAATTCAGCTCCCATCTGACGTAAATGAATTAAGTTCTCTCGATAATACGAAAGGAAATCTTCATTCATAAATACTCCTTTCCTTTACTCTTTGCGGATCTGAGGAACCCCTGATTCCAAATCCAAAATAAACAGAAAATCCACATCATCAGTGTAAGGAGGAACTGAAACCCGACCAGTAATTTCTATTTTTACGGTTGAATCTGACTTAGTGTCATTGCCGTTTACCTTATTTACCTTTATCGATGAAGGATCTAGTCTTGGTTCAAAAAATTCAATCTGCTCTCTTATTTCATTTAATAAAGAATCTATAGAAGCACTGCTATGAGGTACTCCGCAGAAATCACTAAGTCCATAGCCTAAAACCGATCTATATAGGTAAGGATCATTCCCCAAATCATCTTTTTCTGGTCTTACCCTTGAATTCAAGAGCATGAAAATATTATCCAGAATTTCGTTTTTAAGCATTTCCAGATCAGAAATAGACTCAACATCTTCTTTTGTAAGCCTTGATAACAGGCTCGGCAAATAATACTGCTGCCTTTGTTTTAATTTATCTGACATAGAAATCCTTAAAGACGGCTCCCTTATAAAAAGGAAGCCATTCTGTTTTAAGCATTCTCAATCTGATTGAAGTTTGCCTCAACTGCGCCATCCTTGGTATTGTCTGGCTTGATTGCGGTATACTTCCAGGTTATCTTTCCTGCTATCAGTTCTACCTGCTCTAATGGCATATAAGCACCATCTGCGCCCTGGAAGCTGTCAATCATTGATGCAGCACCATTGCTTCCGGAAACCACTGATTTTATAGAGGCCTTTGAGATCTTTACGTTCTCCATGGTTACCTCATAAACAGGTTCCTGCTTTCCAGCCACAGCTCGGCAGACCTGGAACTGTACCTTTGCAATCTTCTGTCCTGACATACAGAACTGCTGAATCTTTGGTGTTGCCTTGTCAATCAGATGTACAAATGAGAAAGGTTCAAATGCACCTCTTCCTGACACATCTGTTGCACGTCCAGCACCAACGTTCTGAACTGCACCGTGAGAAAATGATACGACTTCAATCCACTTGCTGTGGCTCTTGTCATTTGAGTCGCCGTCAATTCCGTCAATTTTTATATAGAAATCGGATGCCATAATATGTCTCCTTTACTGTTTATTTAGCGCCATTTGGAACTTTTGTTGTCAACCTGAGTGAAGTTGTTAAACCTTCAAGCTGATAATGAGGTCTTAAATAGAACTTGGCATTGTAATAGCCAGGCTGACCTTCAACATCCTCAACTACCACCTTAGCTTCTGCCAGAGGATACTTTGCTTTCACTTCCTCTGATGCATTAGGATCAGAGGTTACATAGTTTGAAATCCAGTTGCTCAGCCACTTTTCCATATCAGCTCTTTCCTTGAAGGAACCAATCTTGTCGCGAACAATACACTTCAGATAATGAGCGAAACGTGTTGTTGCAAAGATATAAGGAAGTCTTGCAGAAAGATTTGCATTGGCTGTTGCGTCTGGGTTGTCATACTCCTGAGGTTTATTTACTGTCTGACCACCGACAAACACTGCATAATCAGTATTCTTCCAGTGACATAATGGTAAGAAACCGTTATTGGACAACTCAGCCTCTCGACGGTCTGTAATAGCTATTTCTGTTGGACACTTCATGGTTACACCACCATCCATTGATGGGAAGGTATGAGTAGGAAGAGACTCAACAATACCACCAGACTCAACACCTCTGATATGAGCACACCAGCCGTAGTTTGTAAATGCACGGTTGATATTTACACCCATTGCATAGGCTGCATTCATCCAGTTGTAATTTGCAGAATTGCCATTACTTGTATCTTCCTCAAAATCAAAGGTCTCAACAGGATTTGTGGTTGCACCATATGGAGCACGACTTAAAACTCTAGGTAAAGTCAGAGCTACATATCGGCTGTCTTCAGAATCTCTGAATGATCTCCATGAGGCGTACTCAGGGGTTGAGAAAATCTTTGAGATATCACGTGGATTTGCAAGTTCCTGCCATGAATCAAGATTCATAATTGAAGGGTCTGCAGCAGCGATGAATGGAGCATGAGCTGCAGCTGCAATCTGAGCAATTCCCTTTACAACCTCAAGATCCGGACCGGTGTGATTGAAATAATAATCACCGATAATTGCACCTATAGGTTCACCACCTGCAGTACCATATTCTTCTTCATAGATTTTCTTGAATAATGGGCTTTGATCCCAGGAAGTACCCTTGAATTTCTTCAGAGTCTTGGCAACATCCTTCTTGCTGATATTAAGAACTCTGATTTTCATGCTTGTACTGGTCTCAGTATTATTTACAAGATATGAAAGACCACGCCAGGCGCTTTCCAGATTTTCAAAATCCTTATGGTGAATAATCTGATTAACCTGAGCACTCAGTTTCTTATCAATCTCTGAAATAATACCCTCAATAGTCTTAATGGCATTATCACTAACTAAAGTTGCGTTTTCTAAAGCCTGAGATACAAGTGTTCTCACTGCACCTTTAACAGCAACATCAGCTTCTTCTGACTTTGGTTTAAATTCCTTATTCAGTAATTTGTCAAAATCAGAAAGTTCCATCTCTGCAGATAGTGCACCTTCTTGTTTTACTGTATCTGTCATAATCGTCTTTACTCCTTATCTGCAGTTTCAGCCTTGGTCTTATCCAGTTCTTCTTTTGCTTTAGCACTTAATGCCTTCAGTAAAGCAGGATCATCCAGCAGTTTGCCAATCAGCTCCTCTGCGCCGGTCTTTCCGTCCATATAGCTTAAGAGGTTTGCCAGCTGTTTTCTGGCATCTAAAAGCTGCTTAACACCTTCAACCTTTTCTGCTACCTTATCTGGAGAAAAATCTTCCATATTGTTGAAAGTAATATCTACAGCAATATTTCCACCATCATCGTTTAGGACGTTAGGAACAGAGAATGCCACTCTTGGTTTGATACTTTTTAATCTGCTGTCAAAGTTCTCTGCATCAAATTCCATAAAATTACGCTCTTCAACGCTTGGAAGAGGCTCTTCTGGCTTGCCAGAGAGGTCAGACATAACTCCCATCACAAATGGAAGATTAACCTTTTTTTCAGCCCCATACAGTTCTACGTCATACTCGACCTGAACTCTCGGAGCTCTGTTTCTTCCTATAAATTTTTGAGAACTTTTTGTTGCCATTCTATTTACCTATCCTTAATGTTGTTATGAAGATTCTTCCTCAGACTTCTGGATCACACCAAGCTGCTCCATTGCCTTTGAAACCGAGTTTTCGTCAATCTCTCGCATAATATCCAGAAGATTCATATCTGACATGCGCAGAGCTCTATTTAATAAAAACGGAAGTGGACTTGTAGGTTCTGTCTTTGCAAAGAAATCAGAACATTTTTTAATAAGCATCAGTGCATCCCCTCTATCGGAGACAACGTAAGACTTAATGTCAAATCCCAAATTAACTTTCTCAGAAGGTACAGTATTCCCTGCAGAAACTGGATCTGCTGATACTTCATTATCCTGAACACTGTCTGAAACATCTGAAGAAGCAGCTACTTTTGAATAAGAGGAAAAGCACTTCTTGATGTTCTTCATTTCAGATATGAGAGTTTCAAGGTTCAGATAGCCAGAATTCCCCATTTTTTCGTTCATCGAAGAGGAAATCTTTGTAAGCAGATCCATAATGTCATCAACACACTGGCGTCGATTTGACATCTCGTCTTCACTTACGCCATTTAGCTCTGCATTTAAAACAATCGGATCAACCTCGTTGTCTGCATTTCCCTCTATAAGTCCCTTTACAAACATCACATCTTTGATTGTGTAAGGTAAAGAGTCTACAAAACGGTTCTCTCTTAAATGGAAAATAAATCTTATAGGATCGTTATAAGAACCACTCTGAGGTGAAAGCATATGGAGAATATTGACTCGTTCTGTAGGGTCATTGTCGTCTTCAGGATCAAGCTTTGGATAGAAGTCGTCCCACATAGAGTCAATCAGATAATCTATAACCTGAAGACCAAACTTGAGACCATCAAGTCCAGATGTACAGGAAAGACCAATTGTGTAATAGGTGGCCACTCTGAGATCACGAGTTTTCTCCCATAATGAGAGACATGAAGAGCAGAGTTTTGAAAAATCAGGATCTTTTCCTTCGGTCACAGAAGTTCCCATCTCAGAATCAGGAACGCCAACTGCAAGAGCATCCAGATCCATATATATCTGCTCGTACTCGCAGTTTTCTCCACATCGATTTTCTGGTAACTCACTGGTTAGTGTTGATAAATCAGGAAAATCCATTTAACCCACCATAATAAAAATTAAATCATTAAAGTTTATCCCGTAACTTTTGATAAATACGTACTGCGTTTTCTAATAAAATGAATAAATTCAGATAAATAAACGCTAACTTTAGCGTAGTTTTTGATCCCCGAATTTACTGTGATCATTACTTTGTTTTAGTTAACTTCATATAAAAAAATGTTATTTTTAAAAACCTTATCAAATTTATTTTGTTTAAATTATTAAACACATCGCATTATGTTAAAGATTTTTTCTTTGTAATCTTTCAAAAAATAATCAGAAAATAAACAAAATATTTTTTATATGATGTTAAGAATCAAAAAGAGGGTGACTAAAAAGGTCGCCCTCTATTTTTACCTAAATTTTGTGGTTTTATTAACATTATTGATAATATTTTTATATTAAAACTTTATCTATTTCCTTGATATACAAAGTTAATATACTATACTTAATAATATAAAGAGTTATATTATTGGTAATATCGTTATGGATAAAGAAGATCTTTTCAAACCCTATATTCAAGATGATTTAGCCTTACTTCCTCCTTGTATTGGTGATTTTATCTCCCCTTCAGATCCCGTCAGACTCGTAAGTACAATTGTTGATAAACTTGATATC
>NZ_FUXX01000073.1 GCF_900167015.1 Succinivibrio dextrinosolvens DSM 3072 | reverse complement strand
CCTGAAGCTGTATTCGGTGATATCAAATATAATCACGGTTTCAAAAGATTCAGACTGCGATCTAAAGCGAAGGTAATAATTGAATTTGGGCTTGTGGCTCTGGCTCATAATATAAGAAAATGGGCCAATATAAGAAATGAAATGAATGCGGTAATAAGTTAAAAAAGAACAAGAAATACCTTAAGCTTCCTACCTTATCTCTCTAAAAGTTCTAAAAATCTCCAATCAAAATAAATATCTCAACAAAATCGTATTTGAAAATTTCAATTCCCTAGAAATAACAAAATTCTATGTTTGAAAAATGAAAGAGGCTGACATACTTTTTAGCCAGCCTCTTTTTAATGTCTAGTTCTTTTCGAACATTGCTGAAATAGATTCTTCGTTATTGATTCTGCGAATTGCCTCCGCCAGCATTGAAGCTAGGCTCAATTCTCTGAAATTCTTAAGTTTTAAGAATTTATCAGATGCAGGAATTGAATCAGAAACAACAAGAGAATCAATCTGAGATTCTGCGATATTGTTGTATGCATTACCAGACAGAACCGCATGAGTACCGTATGCAATAACAGATTTTGCTCCTCTCTTCTTCAGAGCTTCAGCTGCCTTACATAAGGTTCCGCCAGTATCAATGATGTCATCAACAATGATACACTCTCTATCCTTAACGTCACCGATTAGATTCATTACTTCAGCAACATTTGGCTTTGGACGGCGCTTATCGATGATTGCGATGTCAGCATTGTTTAGTAGTTTTGCAATAGCTCTGGCTCTTACAACACCACCCATGTCAGGTGAAACTACGCAAGGATTCTGCATATTAAGAGTCTTCATATCCTCAACGAAGATTTCACTTGAGAAACAGTTATCAACTGGAACATCAAAGAAGCCCTGGATCTGTTCAGCGTGTAAATCGACGGTTAAAACTCTGTCAACACCTACGCTTGATAGGAAATCTGCCACAACTTTTGCTGTGATAGGAACACGTGCTGAACGTAAACGTCTATCCTGACGTGCATATCCGAAATAAGGAATAACGGCGGTAATACGTCCTGCAGAAGCTCTACGTAGAGCATCAATCATAACGATTAGTTCCATTAGGTTATCGTTACTTGGTGCACATGTAGACTGAATGACGAAAATATCACATCCACGAACATTTTCGTTAATCTGAACGTGAACTTCACCATCTGAAAAACGATCAACAGTAGCATCGCCTAGTCTGGTGTATAGACGATCCGCAATTTTTTTAGCTAAATCCGGAGTTGCATTTCCGGCAAAGAGCTTCATATCAGCCATAAGATGATTGATCCTGATTGATTTGATTTAAAGAAGAACTCGACTTCCATAACTAAAAGTCGACGCTATTTTAAAACTTTTGTACCTTTTTCGACAACCTTATAATGGAAATTAACGCAATTTTTACTTTATTTTATTTTTTTTGTGCAACACAAAGAAAATAAAAAAGAAAGTCATAAAGAAGTATAGGCAGAAAATTACCTATATTTAGTTTTTATGCCAAAAATAAAGAAGATTTGATGATTTTTAAGGATATTTTTACAGCTTATCAAGATCGGTAAGTACTGATGCTTTTTTAACAGATTTTGCAACAAAGCATCTGTAGCCTTCCTTAATAAATTCCTGCTGTGCTTTAATAGCGCTTTCTTTCTCGTCAAATTCTGCAAAGCATGAAGATCCACTTCCTGACATAAAAGATTTTCCATATGCTGAAAGCTTATCAAGAAGTTCTTTTACTAAAGGAAATTCTCCTATTACCACAGGGGTAAAGCAGTTCTCATATGGGGTTGACAGGAGTTCATCTAGAGTCCTTTTTGGAGAATCCTTTTTCAGTTTATCTGAAGTGAACAGTTTTGCTGTTGGAACAGAACAATCAGGAGTAACCACTAGATAATACTTCTGAGGATATTCAATTTCCAAAAGCTTTTCTCCGATACCCTCAGCAAAACAGGTTGTTCCCTTGATGAAAATAGGAACATCCGCACCAAGTCCAGCTCCAAGTTCAATAAGTTCTTCTTCGGAAAGATTAAGCTCCCAGAGCTTGTTCAGAACAAGAAGGGTGGTTGCAGCATTTGCTGAACCTCCTCCAAGACCGCCTCCCTGTGGAAGAATCTTATCTATAGATATAGTTACTCCCTTTTTACAGCCATATCTGTCCTGTAAAAGTTTTGCAGCTCTGTAGATCAGGTTCTTTTTTACATCAAAACCAAAATCAGTGGTTAGTTCTACCTTCTCATCTGAAGTCACTTCAAAGTGCATCATATCGCCATAATCTAAAACAACGAACAGAGTCTGCAGATTATGGTAACCATCCTCTCTTTTTCCTGTGATATACAGAAACAGATTAAGTTTGCATGGACTTAGAAAACTGTATTTCATGATAGATTTGAGTTAATTCAGTGCTGTAACGCTGTTGATTTTGATTAGGACTTTGTTGTTAGTACTGCCGATTTCAATGTCAGAAGGAAGAACATAGCCTCCTTTAAAGGCTTTGTACTGTTTGTAGGTAACTTTATATCCTTCTGCTAGAGTTGCGCTTTTTACGTAACCGTCGGCATCATAAGAGCACTTTCCTTCAGGAATTCCAAACATGATGTTTGGCAGTTTTTCAACAGGAATATCCAGATTGAACTGCTCTTTTAGAAGATTTCTTGCATTGTCACCGTTGAAACTTCTTCCCTGAACATCAAGATAGGTTGTTCCGTTAGCTAGAACATCAAGTTTTGCGTAGCGCATACCCATTGGACCTAAAAATTCCAGAGAAAATGCTTTGTTCTTATAGTGATAAACGCTGTTTACAGATAATCTGCTGTTATTTCTGGATGAGAATAAAGCAATTTTGTTGTTCTCTTTCAGTTCGTTTATCTTTGAAATTTTTTCAACTCTCTGCTCATAAGTAAGTTTTGAAAAATCTGTTTCTTCAATTCCACTAGAACAGGCATTAAGTAATACTGCTAAAGCACAGATAGCTGGTAAGCAAATTTTATTTTTTAACATCTTGGTGTTCCTGAGCTTCTTTTAGAATGTTATAGATTCTTACCAGCTCCTGATGAGCTGCAAATCCCTTCAGATTCAGGTCAGATGCTATCAGAGTACCAAATCTTGCCTTGCCGTTAACATGATCAAGTGCAGATTCAAATGTTTCTTTGCCAAACAGAAGCTCAAGACCGTTCTGATAATCCTCAAGCTTTAGTGAGCCTTCAGTCTTACACTCTAATATCTTGGTAATACACTGATAGAAAGCAATCTTGTCTAATGAGAAATTAACCTGATTGAATGTAATTGTCCACTGTGCATATTCAAGGGCTTTCTCATGCTCGCCGGCTGCAAGTGCTATCAGACAGCGCAATTCTCCCATACGCAGAGTTTCCCACGCAGACTTGCTGTCAGGTAGAATTCCAAGAAGAGGGCAGACCAGAGCGTCATTGTCGACATTTTCGTTTTCTAATTCATCAAGATAGCTCTTATAAGTCTCTAGAGATTCCTCGGTCTGAGGAAGTGAAAGAAGAGCTTCCTGGAAATCTATTCCACTGTTGGTGTTGTTGTAGATAAGATCATCAACAGGATAAATTTCAGACATACCAGGAACGATTGTTCTGTATACACATACTCCAAGATAATTGTATGAGCGTACATAGATATCAAAACCTAGTTTTGCAATCATATATCTTAGAGCTTTGTACTGTTCCTGAGTATTACCGCTAAAATCCCATGCAACAAAACGATAATCTGGTACTTTTTTGAACATCTGCATTGGCAGAATTCCTGTTGAGTCAACGAAATGACTCTCCAGATTTACAATATCAGAGGTTCTTTCAAGATCGAAATCAGGAGCATCAAAGTTATCAAGATCGCTGAAAGTCCTTCCCTGCATCAGTTCTGTAAGGGTTCTATCAAGAGCGACCTCAAAGATTGGGTGTGAGCCGAAAGAAGCAAAGCATGTTCCGTTACTCTGATTAAAGAGAACTACGCATACAACAGGGAATTTTCCTCCCAATGATGCGTCATAGCAGACAGCTGTTAAATTATTACCCTTTAATTCCTGAAGAGTTTTGAAAGACTTTTCATACTTGGAAAGAATTTCATCAGGGATAACCGGTAGAGCTAAACCTCTTTTGATAATTTCCTTCTTTACATATCTTTCAATGATTTCTGATAATCCCTGAACCAGAGCTTCATACTCGGTATTGCCGGCAGACATACCGTTAGAGCCATAAAGATTATCCAAAAGATTTACAGGAAAGTATACGACTTCTCCATTTCTTGCGTTGGTAAATGGAATTGAACAAACGCCTCTTGAAAATGAGGATGACTGAAGATCAACAAGATCCTCGAGGTTTAATTCTGTATTTTCTGAATAGAATTTGCGTAATGATGCGTTCAGTACATCATTTGGGATACTAGGATCCGCCTGATCAATGACAGTCCACTTCTCATCTTTGAAATGAACATAAGGTGCATTTGAATTGTCTAACCCTAGATAGTAATCTGAGAAGGATAGGTGTGTTGCAAGTCTCTCAAAGAGCTCTCCATAAGCAGAAGCTCTTGCTGCAAGTCTTGATGATCCTTTTCCATTTGTATATATGCAAGGCAAAGATGCAATCGCTAAATGCACTGAATATACGTTATCAAGAGGATTTAACCAGTTATCCTCGACAACTTCTATATTTAGTTTCTTTAAAGTATCTGTGAAATGCTCAATACTCTGCTCTAAAGGAGCATCCTTACCAACAATGGTGGTCATTTTTTATCCTATCTGAATATACATAAACAAAACACCCATATGATACCACAAAGGTCAATTCGCATTAATCGCGGGTAAAGATATGTGTCGACGTTTTTTACTAGAAAATAGGGAAAATTTCAAAGAAATGAGTTAATTCTTATTTGTCGGTCTTTTTTGCTGTTAATATTCTAATGTGTAACCTTTATTTATATATATGAATAGACAATATGAAACGACCTCCGCGAATGTAACTTCGTGGATTTACCGTGTAAACTGTAGATGTTGAAAATTAACAGATACGGATTTACCGCATACATAGGAAGGTCGTTTCAATGAATAAGATAATATATATTGGCATGGATGTCCACTCTTCAAACTTTACTTTATGTTCTTTTGAACCTGGTTATGGTTTTACTGAGGATAAAATATTTGGACAGGTCCAGTTTAAAGAGGATTTTATAAAGAACACAGAAAAGTACATCAGTAACCTTAAGAAACATAGAGAAGACATTGATGTAGTCTGTGGTTATGAAGCT
>NZ_FUXX01000055.1 GCF_900167015.1 Succinivibrio dextrinosolvens DSM 3072 | reverse complement strand
ATCTTTGATGACTCTCTCTCTGTATTCGTGAACAACAACGTTATGGCTTCCACAGTGTGGACAGACTGGAGGTTCTGCTGGTTCAAGCTCAATAGTAATATCCCTGTCAGACACTTCAGAAAAAGAAATATTTGTAATCTTGAAGCCAGGAAAGAAGTTTTTAGATAAAAAATCAGATACAATACAAGACATGGGCGTTTCCTTCTTAAGTGTTGTTGTGCTTTTTTCTCTTAAGAGAAAACGCCCTTTTTTGTTTAATTTATTTGATAATATTCACTAGAAGTTTTTCATAAGCCACAGTTTTACTGAAGAACCTTTTTTTTTGAGTAAAAATGAATTATAAACAGTATTTTTGATAGATATAAAACAAACAATGATAGAAAAATAACTATAAAATAATAGGTTAAATCTGAATGATAGAATAAATGATAGAATAAATGATAGAATAAATGATAGAATAAATGATAGAATAAATGATAGAATAAATGATAGAATAAATGATAGAATAAACTATGTATTAAAGTTGTATATTGAGAAAAAATATGGAAAAAAAAGAATCAGAAATAGTTGAGTTTAAAAAATCTACAACACAGTTGAAAGAAGCTGTTATTTCTCTATGTGCGATGTTAAATAAAAGTAAGAAAGGCGTAGTTTATTTTGGAATAAAGGATGATGGAAGTATTTGTGGTCAGAAAGTCGGAAAAAAAACAACATCAGATATTTCTCGTGAAGTAAGACTTAATTTAAAGCCTATGCCGGACATTTCTATAAATGTTGAGAGTATAGATGATAAAGAAATCATTAAACTTGGTGTTTCTGGTTCGGATACCCCTTATCAGGCCTATGGTCGTTATTACACGAGAGTTGATGACTCAGATATTGTAATGGACTCCAATATGCTTTGGAAATATTTTGAATTAAAACGTAAAACTTATTCAAAATGGGAAGAAGAAAGTACTCAATATGGTGTTGATGATATAAACGAAGAGCTATTGATTCAATGTATTAGAGATTCAAATGAACACGGTCGAATGAGTTACGTCTTTAGAAATTCTGAAGAAGCATTAAGTAAACTAAACCTTATAAATAGCGAAGGATTCCTTAACAACGCCGGATATTATCTATTTGGAAAAAATGGCCCTGTGTTACTTAAAGAGGTAATTTATCCTACTGATGAGCGTACTTCTTTTTCTGATTTAAGGCAATTTAAAGGTAACATTCTTGAATGTATTAATGAAGGTTTAAAATATATCAGAAATAATATTCATTATAGTGCTGAAATAATTGGAACTAGAAGACAGGAAATGCCAGAAATTCCAATTGAGGCATTAAGAGAAATTCTGATTAATTCTTTTGCCCACTGTCATTACCAAGAAGGTGATTACAACGAAATCTCCATAACCAGATCAAGAATAAAAATCTATAATCCAGGTGGAATTCTTAATAATATAAACCCTATTGATTTTGCATCAGGAAAGATTGGAAGTAAAATTCGTAATCCTTTGATTGCAACTGTACTTTATAAAATGGGGCTTATTGATGCCTTTGGAACTGGTTTTGATAGAACTTTTAAGTTGTGCGGAAATAACAATACAGAATATGAATACCAGAATGACGAATATGGTTTTTCATTTATATTCAAAAGACGTTTAATTGATAATATTTTCAATAATGAAGAATCGTTAAAACCAAATGCTACTAGTAGTAAAATTATTAAGTTATTAGCAGAAAATCCATACTGCACCTCAGCTGAGTTGTCAAAAAGAATTGGTAAATCAACATTAACAATTCAGCGTCATCTTTCAAAACTTGTTTCAGATGGGCAATTAGAGCGTATAGGCTCAAGAAAGACTGGTTTTTGGAAGGTAATCGATAAAAATCTATAGTCAGCCTTTCCTTCTAATATCCAAGATTGGATTAATTTATCCCAATCTTGGATGATTATGATGGTCTCTTAAGGAGCCAGTCTTACTGGTTTCTGCCAGACATTATCTTTTAACTCATAGATAAATCTGTCGTGCAGTCTGTTCTCTCGACCCTGCCAGAATTCAACCTTGTTGAATTTCACTTTATATCCGCCCCAGAATGAAGGTAGGGGAATTTCTCCGTTCTTGAACTTTTCCTTCATCTCAAGGAACTTGCTCTCAAGAATTCCTCTTGCTGAAATCAGATGAGACTGGTTTGATGCCCATGCTCCAATCTGACTTCCTCTTGGTCTTGAGTGGAAGTACTTTAAATCCTGAACTGTAGACTGTCTTACAGCTTCACCAATGAACATAACCTGACGTTCAAGCATGTACCAAGGAAAGAGCAGACATACCTTTGGGTTGTTCTTGATGTGCTGAGCCTTACGTGAGCCCAGATTTGTGTAAAATATCAAATTTTCACGATCATAGTCTTTTAGAAGAACCATTCGTGAATAAGGCTGATTGTTTTCATCGACTGTGCTGACAACAACTCCGTTTGGGTCGTATATCTGTGAATCAATGGCCTGTTTAAGCCATTTTTCAAAAAGATCAATCGGATGCTCAGTCAAATCAGACTCTTCAAGTCCACCCTGAGTGTAACTTCTTCTTAAATCTGCAACATCAATCATTTTCTAATTGCCTTATAAATTAAACAAAAAAATGTGATTTACTCAAAATACGTGAATTTTTGTATATATCAACTATCAATTCTACATTTTATGTCACATTTGTTTAGTAACTATAGGTACATAATGGTAAAATCTTATTGTATAAGAAAATTATTACTTAATTGTAATTTTGTTTATAAAAATAGTTGAAGAAATTAGGTGCTCAAATGAATAATTATCCAAAGACCGCGTTAGTTGTTAACTGCGGAAGTTCTTCAGTAAAATTCGCTATCTTAGATCCTAAAGATGGTCATGTTTTTCTAAATGGTATTGCTGAGGCTCTAGGCCTTGATGATGCAAGAATCTCATGGAAGTTCAATGGTGGGGATAAGACAGAACAGTCTTTAGGTGCTGGCGCTGATCACAAGAAGGCACTTGAGTACCTTGTTAAGAATGTTTTAGCAAAGGATCAGGCTCTACTTGATTCTATTGTTGCATGTGGTCACAGAATCGTTCAGGGTGGTGATATTTATTCAGAGCCAACCCTAATCAACGATGAAGTTGAAGAGAATATCAGAAAGGTTATTCCTTTTGCTCCTCTTCACAACCCAGCTCACCTTTTAGGTATCGACGCTGCAAGAGCAAGTTTCCCTTCAATTCCTCATGTTGCTGTATTTGATACTGCATTCCATCAGACCATGCCTCCAAAGGCTTACAGATACGCAATTCCTGAGGAATACTATACCGATCTTCACCTACGTAAGTACGGTGCTCACGGTACCTCTCACATGTTCCTGTCACAGGAAGCAGCAAAGCTGTTAGGAAAGCCTGTTGAGCAGTGCAACATCATTACCTGTCACTTAGGTAACGGTGCTTCTATTTCTGCTGTTAAGGGCGGCAAGTGTATCGATACTTCAATGGGGCTAACCCCTCTTGATGGTCTAATCATGGGTACCCGTTGCGGTAGCATCGATGCTTCAGTTGCATTCTTCCTATGCGACAAGATGGGCATGACTCCAGAAGAGGTTAAGGAAGTATTCAACAAGAAGTCAGGTATGATGGCTGTAAGTGGTGTTTCATCTGACTTCCGTCCAATTGTTGCTGGTATGAAGGAAGGCAATGAGAGATGTAAGCTGGCTCTTGAGATGTATGCTTACAGATTAGCTAAGTTCATCGCTTCTTACTATGTACCACTAGGACACGTTGATGCAATCGTATTCTCAGGCGGTGTTGGTGAGAATGGTCCTGTAACCCGTAAGTTAGTTCTGAAAGAGTTAGAAGAGTCATTCGGTATCAAGATTGATGAGGCTGCTAACGAGCATGCTAAGGTATTCATGGGTGTTGATAAGCAGCTTATCACCGCTCCTGATTCATCAGTTAAGGTATTTGTTATCGCTACAAACGAAGAGCTGATGATTGCACGTTCTGCAATGGGCTTCGTTAAATAATTCAATCTAGAATTCAATCAGGCGCTCGGTCATAAAAGGCCGGGCGTTTTTTGTTTCACATTTTTATCGCCTTTCAAAAATAGTCCTGACATAGAAAAAATAGTGACCGTAACCTCTTAATTTTTCTAAGTTTTATCTATATTTTTAAAAAGATAATTTTCCTCAAAAAATGTTATTTAAAACTGTGATCTCACTGAAATCTTAATTGTGGATTTTTCCTATACTCAAAAATGCTCCCCAAATAGTTTTGTTATGATTGCCGGAAATATTCATGATTAAGTCTGTACCTGTCACACTGTTGGCTGCAGCTTTCATATCCTGCGTAAATGCAGCCTCCGTATATGATAAGGATGGAAACATTCTTTATCTGGACGGTCGTGTGCAGTCTGTTTTGTACAGTGGCAATCATAACAAGGCAGGAGAGAATGATTCCTCTATTCAGAATTCAGGTCGTTTCGGTATAGGTGGCAAGAGCCAGCTTAACGACTGGATTTCAGCTACCGCTTACACTCAGTGGGATGTCGCTGACGATTCTTCCAACAATGATTTTAAGGCCCGTGAGCAGTATGTAGGCGCTGATTTTGGTGTATACGGTAAAGTCATAACCGGAAGAATGCGTGATTCTACATATTATGTTGAGAGTCTTACAGACCGTTATGAGGATGCAGGTGCAAATGTGCAGTCTGTATACAACTCTGAATATCGTGGTGGTCAGATTCTGTATGTCTATGACAATTACGGTATGCATGCTCAGTTTGGTCTTCAGACCGCACAGGATAAGGCAAAGGTTGCAAAGTCACACTTAAGCTACTTTGATAGGGAAGATAGCTTTGCTGTAGATTCTGGTGTTAATTTTGCTTTAGGCTATACTTTTGATGAGATAGGCGGTGAGCCTCTTTCTGTACGTGGTGGCTATAGTCGTCTGAATGGTCAGAAGGGGAATGATGTTGCGCTTTATAGCAGCACCTCTGCTTCATGGACACATCCAAACGGTGAGCCTTTTGATTCCTTTGATCATGCTAATTTTGGTATATCCTGGGGTGAACTGGATTCTGGTTTGTATCTTGCGGCGTTGTATGACTACAGCAAAATGGATTTCCTTGATGAGGATTACCAATCCATAGCCAGAAAAGTAAACGGTGTCGCCGTATCTGAACTTGATTACATTGAATCACAGGGCTTTGAGCTTGCTGTTGGCTATGCTTTTGACAATGGTTTATCTACAATCTTAGGCTATGAGGTCAGCTATAATAAGGCAAGATCAAATAACAGCAGCTATGATCGTGCTAAAGTTCGCAGAATTCCTGTTCTTGTAAATTACAAGCTAAATTCTAATTTTAATGTCTGGGGTGAGGTTGGTATTAACGCAGGCTCAGACCGTAAATTCTCGGAACTCAAGAAGGATAAGAAGGATTATAAAAACGTCTTCTCCTTCGGAGCCCGCTATACATTCTAATTGCTTTAGACAGCAAAAAGGCCTTGGGTAGCAGGCCTTGATTTTAGTTTCTCAGAGTTAATAACTGATATTAACGCTTTGCAACTGTGAAGGTTAATCTTCCGTCATCTGCCAGTGCCTTAGGGTTATAATCTGTAACCTCGACATTATTTTTACCGTATTCCTTTTCTAATCCACGCAGGTTGTGGCAGTGAATATTGCAGAACTCGAATTCCTGGTACTTCTCGTCATCAGTTAACGCACTCTTATCTACGCCTTTCTCTTCAGCAAGCTTTGTGAAGTATTTGTCATAGATGGTATCAACGTTATATTCAAGATTTGTCTCAAGCTCTTCATTGGTCATTTCACGCTCAGCTTCAGTCCATAACGTGAATCTGTGCTTATGAACATAGGTATAACCATTTACTTTGATGTCTTTTACAATCTTGTTCTCGTCAAACTCGATATATGCGTTTTTTTCAGAAATAGGAGTCTTTTTAGCACCTAGTCCGAAGGTTGCCATTCCTTTTCCAAAGTTTGTTGCTGCATTGTTGTAGAGGCTTGTTGAGAAGGTAAATGAATAGATTACGTGGTTGGTATCCTTAAGTTTTGCAATCGCAGTAGGAGTGCCAAGTTTCTTTCTTACATCAGCTTCTGTTGAGCTTCCCACTGTAACTGAGGATTTGATCTGAGATGCGGTTGGAAGTTTGTCCTCGTAAGATACGTTTGCACAGCCTGTTAGAATATTAAATGCTGCAAATAGAAGACAGAACAGTTTAATTATTTTCATAAATAATACCTAAATCAAAAAAATATAATAATAATTGCCTTATTCATTTAAATAATTGCACAAAACCTTTAAAAATATATTTAATCATATTTAACTTATTGTTTTTGTGTTAATAAGGTTGTCATATATTATCATAATGCGGTTTTATATCTAGTAATGATTCAAAAAAAAGCGAAGAGGTAGGGGACGGATGAAATCTGTAGTTTTTTTTTAGAAATGCTTTGGTGTGTTTATGGGACAACCTTGCTAACCTTTATGCTTAAATACCGCAGATTCCTGCAAGGTTGTCCTAAATTGAAGTATTACTTTTTAAGGTTGGATACAATTACTGTTGAACGAGGAGGAATAGTCATATTCTTTCCTGCAATCAGCTCCTTGATGAACTTCTCCTCAAATTCCTTAGAGGTTCTGGTTGCACCGTAGCTGTATACTGCAAGCTTCTCTCTTCCAAGCATCTCGTATAGACCTTCAAGACCTTCTGCATGGTCGTAACGACGAACGTTTCTTCCTGACAGAGGAATCAGCAGATCCTCACCTGAATCTTCTGCATTGTCACTGCCGCAGTCCTCAGGCATATACATGGATGCTAATAGAGGGAACAGAATTGAGCCCTGTTCAAACTTAACCTGCTGACGAGATGCATTTACAAGTACGATACTGAATCTGTCCTTGTAAAGGCGCATGTAGGCAAAATAAGCTCCGCCTGCGCTGATGAAAATCATTGTTCCGCGTGAGAATGCTGGATTTGATCTGCGAAGTGCGGTAAGTTCGGTAATTACAGTCTGGGTTTCGGCTGAGTTTACACTTGCATGATGATCCTTTAATGCCTTAAATGGAATCATTGAACGTGGGCCTACCTCATACTTGGCAATTACATCACCAAGCTCGTCACCCTGATAGATACAAGGAATTCCACGCCAGGTTACAAGACATGCCAGAGCAGCCTGATACAAATGCTTGTCTCCACCGATAATATCGTAGAAACGAGGCAGACTGTTGTTATCCAGCTGATTTACAAGACATAGTTTTAACTGCTGAGAAACACCAACAGCGAATTCCTCACAGGTTCTTCTTAAATCTTCACCTGTATAAGGGGTAGGATCACCGTTAAGATTGATACCGCCGAAGAAGGAACGTATTGGGCTGATAAATCCTGTGTAGTTGATGGTTCCGTCAACATTGCCTTCAGAGCATAGGGCATATCTTGGATCGGTTCCGAAGTGTCCCAGCATCAGACAGTCAAGATGAGACTCTCTGGCACTGCTGCAGATAGCAGATAGTCTTTCAACGTTATTACGGGCATTGCCGTTGTCACCGATCTGGTTGGCATCATCAATAACCCAGCCGTCGATTCCATAAGGAGCGCGAGTCCATTTCTTTACTACAGAGTTTTCTCCCTCGTAGATAAGGTGTCTGGTCAGATAGCTTGAGTAGTCAAGCTTTGGATAGTTTGCCTTGTCGTCAGATACATAGGCTTCTCCTTCGGAGTTGAAAGTATAGATTTCTCTGTAAGGGGAATCCTTGTGACGAAGTGCTCCTTTACCGGTCTTCTCCTGACGGTCAAACCATAGGTTTGAATCGCCGGTATGATTGAAGGTACCGTGAAGCAGGATCTTCATCTCATAGCCTAAGGCTACTGTTCTTAATCTCTTTAGAGCTCCATTGCCACCAAAGTGAGTGTCTACCACATCATAGTCTTCAGTATCATATTTATGTACTGATGGGGCTTTGAAAATAGGTGTCAGATAAATTGTATCGCAGCCAAGACCTCTGATATAAGGAAGCATGGTTGCAACACCGTCAAGATCACCGCCGCAGTGAGTTTCATCAAGATTAACAAACTCAAAATCCTTTAATCTTACAGGGGATTCTGTATTAACCTTGGTTCCGTCAACAGTGAAGTTTCCTGATGAGGCTGCAAACTTATCAGGGTAAATCTGATAGATTACACTGTCCATTGCCCACTGAGGGTGGGTATTGAAAAGCTCAATCACATAGCAGTGCTGTCTTAAAGGAGGTTCTCTGGACATACCCAAAGAACTGTACCACACAACATCAACAGGCTCGCCATCCTTATTTGAAAGCATAATCTTAAAGTAATATGTAATAAGGTTACGGCTCTTATCTGCATTCAGAGGTGCAACGAATCTATGGATTCCTGAATAGGAACCTGAATAGGTCATTGGATTCTTTACGTCCTCATTCTGTGAAAAGCTTACAATCCAGATCTTAAGTCTGCTATGGTTTACGCCTCTTACAAACAGCTCTGCATTGGATGCATCCACACCAGGTGCAGTACAGGTGTGAAAACACTGGAATGGGAGAGATGCTCTCTGAGAACTTGTGTTCTGACGCATGTGATACTTCCTTATGTGAAAACTTTTTTTATAGCATAGCTAAAGCACGACAAACTGTTACATACATCTGCTCTACACCCTTGATATCAACTCTTTCCTGAGGACTGTGAGGATTCAGGATGGTTGGACCAACAGAGATTAGCTGCAGATCCTTGTTAAGGATTGCAAACTGAGCACATTCAACACCAGCATGCATTGCAGTAATCTTAAATTCATTGCCGCTAACCTCTTTATAGCACATATTAAGCACGTCAATCAGACGGTTATGGCTTGGAGAAGACCAGCAGTGATGCAGATTCTTGGTTTCTACCTCAACATTATCAAGCAGGTAGCAGCATGAACGTACATCCTCAACAATCTGTGCCAGACCAGCATCTTCAAGAGAACGAGGCATCATTTCAATTATAATCTCATTCTCGAAGGTCTTAACCATTGAAAGGTTGATAGAGGTTTCAACAACAGGAGAGAATTCCTTTGACATGCGAATAATGCCGCTTGGAAGAGCTCTCAACAGATGGATCAGATCCTGAGTCTGGGCATAGCCTAAAGTCTTGGATACTGAGGCATCTGAAATCTCAAGCTTCATTTGTGGATCTGTCTTTGAGTACAGTGTTTTCTGTGCTTCAAAGATTCTTGAGATGATCTTTTTAATTTCTTCAGTCTCTTCCTGTGGAACTGCAATGGTTACACTTGCCTTTGCAGGAATTGAGTTTCTTACGGTTCCTCCGGTGAAATCCTGAATGAACAGATCATACTCATCGCTCAGATCATCGATGATGGTTGCCATTACCTTGATAGCGTTGGCATTTCCAACGTGGATGTCAGCGCCTGAATGACCGCCTTCAAGATTTGACAGTCTGATGGTCAGAGCACTGGTTGCCTCAGGGATAATCTTTGAGATATTGAATCTGATATCAACATCCTGAGAACCGGCACAGTTTACATACAGGAATCCGTTCTCCTCAGAATCAAGGTTAATCAGATAGGTTGCATCAAGATATTTTGCATCAAGATTTGATGCACCCTTCATGGTAGTTTCTTCTTCAACGGTGAAGATTGCACGCAGTGGACCGTGAGATAGAGTCTTATCCTCAAACATGGCAAGAGCCATAGCGATAGCAATACCGTTGTCAGCACCTAAAGTGGTATTCTTAGCCTTAACGAAATCACCGTCAACATAGCTCTGAATAGGATCTTTCAGAAAGTCAAAATCATAGCCTTCTGCTGCAACCGGAACCATGTCCATATGGCCCTGCAGAATTACGGTAGGAGCATTTTTCTTATCTTCACTGGCAGGTACGTCAATGATAACGTTACCTACAGCGTCGGTCTCAACTTTAAATCCATTCTTTTTTGCAAAATCAACAATGTATTTAGCAGCATTCTGCTCGTGAGAAGATGGACGAGGAATCTTGTTTAATTCTGAAAAATGTTTCCAAACTGATTTTGGTTCTAGATCTGTAATTAATGTACTCACTTTATTGCCTCAAATTTTACATAATCATCTGCATTATAACACATGGTAGTGCTGATGATGGCGCATTGAGGCTCTTATCCGGAGATTCGTGTTTTGTTTTTTCTCGAACATCACGTTTGTTTTCAGTAGGTTATAAACACCATATTAGAAACATGAGAATAATTATGAAAACACTTTTGTATAAAGAATAATACGATTTCATGATAATTAAGTTGACAGCTTTAATCAAAAAAAAGGTATCTGACAAAGTATGATGGGGATTTGACAGATACCCAAAAATGCAAATTGAAAATCAATTGCATAGGAATCATCAAGATGATTGAGAGCTCCTTCCTAGGAAGCAACATTTACGGTATGTCTGAAATGTTGCTCTCAACGATGAGAATTATATAGCTGGCTTTATATGTAAAATAGATTCTTATTGAGAATAATTACTAATTAGCAATTTTTTCTCATATTTTAATAAAAGTCATAAAAAAGCCTACGGAGAGAAGACCGTAGGCTAGGATTATTTCTTCTAAAACATTTTGGTGAGCTTAAATCATTTCAAGAAACTTCTGATGAATTCTGGAATCATCAGTAAGCTCAGGATGGAAGGCAAGTCCAATCTGATTTTTGTATCTCACTCCCACAATCTTATCCTCATGTGTACATAGAGTATCTACTCCTGACTCTATACCGGAAATATAAGGAGCTCTGATAAACACCTCAGGATAATCAGTTATAGAGCCTACATTCTGGCTTGTAACAAAGCTTGAAAGCTGACGTCCAAAGGCATTGCGTTTTACTCTTACAGGAAGTGTTGCAAGATGACTTTGTGGTGCGTTATCTATATTCTTTGCAAGCAGAATCAGTCCGGCGCAGGTTGCAAGGGTAGGGATTCCATCTTCAATCATCCCTTTAAGAGTCTGTTTCATCTGAAGCTTATCCAAAAGCAGTGACTGTACAGTACTCTCTCCTCCAGGAAGAATTACTCCATCAAGATTATTTAGATCTGTTTTCTGTCGAATCTCGATAGTTTCTGCGCCGAGTGACTGAATCATCCTTTCATGTTCAATAAAAGCTCCCTGAACCGCGAGAACTCCAATCTTCATCTTACTTTCCTCGCTCTTCCATAATCAGTTTGATTTCGTGCTCATTGATTCCAACCATTGCTTCACCTAGATCCTCAGACAGGGAAGCAATCAGCTTGGCATCTGTATAATTGGTAACAGCCTGAACAATTGCAGAGGCTCTCTTTTCAGGATCACCGGATTTAAAGATACCTGAGCCCACGAATACACCTTCAGCGCCCAACTGCATCATCAGAGCTGCATCTGCAGGAGTTGCCACTCCTCCTGCTGCAAAGTTAACTACAGGAAGCTTTCCGTTTTTGTGGACGTATAAAGCCAAATCGTATGGAACTTGAAGATTCTTAGCCTCTTCATAAAGCTCATCTTCGCTTAAGGACACAACTTTTCTTATCTGTGCCTGAATCTTTCTTAGGTGACGTACAGCCTGAACAACATCTCCAGTACCAGGTTCACCCTTGGTTCTGATCATTGAAGCTCCTTCGCTTATTCGTCTTAAAGCTTCTCCTAAATCTCTGGCTCCGCATACGAAAGGAACCTTAAACTTTGTCTTATCGATATGATAGATATCATCTGCAGGGGGCAGAACTTCTGATTCATCAATATAGTCAATCTCAATAGCCTCCAGGATCTGGGCCTCTACGAAGTGACCGATACGGCACTTTGCCATAACAGGAATACTTACAGCGTCCTGAATTCCCTTGATCATCTTTGGATCACTCATTCTGGAGATACCGCCTGCAGCACGGATATCTGCAGGGATTCTCTCTAATGCCATAACTGCACATGCACCTGCTTTCTCTGCAATTCTGGCCTGCTCAGGAGTGGTTACATCCATAATCACTCCTCCCTTTAACATCTGGGCTAAACCTTTGTTAACGATAATTTCTGAATTTGACATTGTTTATCTCCTTGATTTTTCTTTATCAGAAATTATATAGTTATCTGGTATTATATAAATCTCCAGAATGATAATGTTTTAGATGTCAGATTTGAGGTACTGCATGTTAACCTATGTCTTTAAGAACAACACTGTTCCAATGTATGAACAGCTATACGAGTACCTTAAGAATGACATTACAAATGGGGTTTTAAAGACTGATGCGAAACTTCCCTCAAAAAGAACATTTGCCAGAAACAACGGGATCAGTACCATTACAGTTCAAAATGCATATAACCAGTTGCAGAGTGAAGGCTATATTTACTCTGTAAGTAAGAAAGGTTATTACGTTGCAAATCTAAGTGGCATCAGAAAACTACACTCCGATACAAAAATTTCTCTTGATATAAAACTTCCACCTGTAGCAAAGGCCTGTGAAATCAACTTTTCAAGCAACGATATCAAGCCTGAGAATTTCCCTTTTTCTGTATGGTCCAAGCTCTCCAGAGAGGTGATGTCGCAAAAGAGCAGGGAAGTTCTAACTCCATCTCCAACCGGCGGTATCCACGAATTAAGAGAGGCAATTGCTGAGCATCTTAAGGCCTTTCGTGGAATGCTCATCGATCCTAATCAGATTGTTGTTGGCGCAGGAACTGAGTACCTATATGGTCTTTTAATTCAACTTTTAGGTAGTAATCGTAATTACTGTATTGAAAATCCTGGCTATAAAAAGCTCAAATCAATCTATTCTCAATACGGAGCAAACTGCGTATTTGCTGACATAGACAGAAAAGGAGTAACAGTTGAGGAACTCAACAGAGTAAAGGCACAGATTGTTCATATAAGTCCTAATCACCATTTCCCGACCGGAATCACTATGCCCGCCGATCGCCGTTATGAGATTCTAGGCTGGGCCAATGAAACCTCAGACAGATATATTATTGAGGATGATTATGACAGTGAGTTTCGTTTAAGCGGTAAGATTCATCCTACACTGTTCAGCATTGATGGCTGTGAAAAGGTGATTTACATGAATACCTTTTCAAAGACTCTGACTCCAACTATCCGTATCAGTTATATGGTCCTGCCGATTGAGCTTGCCAATCGTTTCTACCGTGAATTAGCCTTCTACTCATGTACAGTTTCAAATTTCGAACAGTACACTCTTTCTCTGTTTATCAGCAGAGGTTATTTTGAAAAGCATATCAACAGAATGCGCCTCTACTATATGCGAAAACGCAGAGAGGTAATTGATCTACTGAACAGGAGTTCACTTAATAACAGAGTTGAACTGATTGAAAATGAATCTGGTCTTCATTTCCTGATGAAGCTTAAAACTGATATTGATGATGAGAAAATAAAAAAGGAACTGCTTGCTAGAAAGATAAAAATCTCTCCTTTATCTGACTACTATATGACAGATACAGCTGTTCCTCATAACTTTGTTATCAACTATTCCAGTCTTGATACCCAAAAGCTCTCCAAGGTATTTGAAACTATAAGCAGTCTGCTTTAATGTTTTGGGATAGAAAAAAAGAGGGTGACTAAAAAGGTCGCCCTCTATTTTTACCTAAATTTTGTGGTTTTATTAACATTATTGATAATATTTTTATATTAAAACTTTATCTATTTCCTTGATATACAAAGTTAATATACTATACTTAATAATATAAAGAGTTATATTATTGGTAATATCGTTATGGATAAAGAAGATCTTTTCAAACCCTATATTCAAGATGATTTAGCCTTACTTCCTCCTTGTATTGGTGATTTTATCTCCCCTTCAGATCCCGTCAGACTCGTAAGTACAATTGTTGATAAACTTGATATC
>NZ_FUXX01000082.1 GCF_900167015.1 Succinivibrio dextrinosolvens DSM 3072 | reverse complement strand
AACTAATTCAGCAACGGATCGCAACTGGTAACAGTTGCATATCCTTTAATTTATGAGGATCCTAGAATAAATTTCTTAAGATCCTAGGTATGATATATATTAGCAAAAGATAGATAGAGCAAGAAATCCATTCAAAGGATGGAACTTATATCAAAAAAATTATTTTATAAAAAAATGAATTTAATACAAGCTCTGCATGAAGCAGAGCTGGCAGGAATTATTCTTCGAAATCTACAGCGACACGCTCTAAGGTAATGTCTTTGCAGATACTTGCAACAGCAACATGACGAGGGTCTGTTGCATAGGAATTTAAATCTTCCATTGAATCAAACTCACATATTAGTGATGCTGAAAACTTCTCCTTAGGATTGATATTAGCACCAACCTCTAATGATTTTAGGACCTCAATCTGTCCTACAAGCCCTCTTAATCCATCCAGGAACTGATTCATCTGAGCCTCGGTTCCCTCTTTGAATTTCCACATAACTACATGTTTAATCATGATTCCACCTTAAAGTTTTATCTGTCGATTTTTTCTATCTTAAATACATTTATAGTATCAACATCAGGACAGCAGAAAGTTGCACAACCGTCCTCCTGATGAGGTATCTTTCCTCCATACCGAAGAATATCGATATAAGGGAAAGCAACATGACAAGCCATAGGACAAAGCTTACCACGCTCTGAATCAAAGTCAAAAGTATCACCAACTTTATGACCTCTATGACATGGATGTTTTCCTAGTCTATCTATTATAGTTATTTTTATAGCAGGTCTAGCCATTTTCTAATCAATGTAAAACTCTCTCATTGGAAGACGAGGAGCTGCTACAGGTAAATCTCCTTCAGGATAGCCTAAAGCCAGATGACCTACTCCAACAAAATCCTCTGCATTTAAACCTAAAGAATGGAAGATATCCTTATAAACATCATAAGATAATCCTTCCTTAGCACGGTTGATCCAGCATGAACCTAAACCTAAAGCATGAGCAGCAATCATCATATTGCCTAAAGCTAAAGTGCCATCAGCAAACGCGGTCTTATCATTTGCCTTAAGAGAACCTGCTACTAAAATGACTACTGGAGCTCCGTAGAATGTATCAGTATTAGGGCTTCCCATAATCTCAGCGTTTACCTGAGTAATTTCTGTAATTAGATCTCTATTGGTAATTGTGATAATAACAGGAGCCTGTTTTCCTTTTCCTGAAGCAGCATATAGGCCAGCTTCAACAATCTGCTTTAGAAGCTCTTTTGGTACAGCCTGATCCTTGTACTTTCTGACAGAGCGTCTTGTTTTGATACAGTTTAGAACGGATTCCATGATTGACTCCTAAATAATCTTATAGAGATTGGTAATAGATAGTAATTTTCCAAATTTCTTTCCTGTCTGAGGAATGGTACCGCCATCCTCAAAGTCGAAGGATTTAAAAAGATTTATGCTTTTATCATTATCAGTAGTGATAACTGCAATTATATTATGGATATCATCTCTATTCTTTGCATAATCCAGAACATATCTGCAAAGTTCTCTTCCGATTCCCTGCTTTCTGAAATCCTTATGGACATATAGAGATATTTCAACAGTCTGTGCATATGCATCTAAAAAACGATATGGAGAAAGAGAACAGTACCCTACAACAAGATCTTCTATAACAGCGACGAAAATAGGATGATTAGAATCATTGTGAGCTAGAAACCATTTAATTCCAGCTGACTCATCACGAGGCTGTGTATCAAAGGTTACTGTAGTATTTATAACCTCATGATTGTAGATTTTGTTTATAGAAGCAACATCATCTAAAGTAGCTTTTCTAATCATTTCTTGAAAAAAATTATAATCAGTAAAAAAAAGTATATTTGTACTCGAACAGATTTTTAGCAAATAAAAACGGTACAAAAGCAAAATTACACTATTATTCTATAATATTGTGTAAGAAAAAAACTAATGTACAACAATCAATTAATACATTATTACAAAAATTCACCAAAAAGGATCTCTGGAGATTAGAAATGAAAAAAGCAGTTAACCCAATGATGATTATTACTACAGCTTTTCCTTTAATTCAGGGACTGATTAACATACATCCATTAAAAGCATTTTCAAAAGATAAAATCAAATTCTCCTGCGTATCTCAAATAAAAGGAAGACGTCGTTACAGGAGTGAGCTTTTAAAACAGGAAAAATTTGCAACTGCTTTAAAGGAGAAAATAGACTCCAGCAAGTTATTAAAAAAACTAACTATCAATAATGTCACTGGATCTATGCTTCTGGAATATACATGCGCAGAAGAAAAGATCGATGAAATGATGAATGCTCTCAATGAACAGAGTAAAAAATTAAATGAAAACAAGGCTTCCGCAGAAAAGAAAGGACAGAGAAAAGGACAAAGATTAGCCAAAACAGCAATGAGTGCTACGACAGCCTTAGCTGGAGGAAAAGGTGCTGCTGCATTAGGGAAAGGAATGAGCAAAGGGATGGGAATGAAAGGTGGTAAAGCAACCTCACTACTCCCTTCTCTACTCACTTCGATAAATCTGAGTGGACTTTCTGGAATAGTGGCAACCGTCTGCATTGCATGGGGAGGCTATAAGTTATTTACCAGAAATCAAATTCCGGTAGGACCACAGCTTATATGGTTCGGATATAAGGCTATCGAAGGATTAACAAAAAGATAGTATTCAGATACGAAAAAACCGAGATGCAAAAACATCTCGGTCTTTCTAAAAGGGA
>NZ_FUXX01000033.1 GCF_900167015.1 Succinivibrio dextrinosolvens DSM 3072 | reverse complement strand
AGAATAAAACTCTCTAAGCTTCATAAGAAACTTACTGATATCAGATACGATTATCTTCAGAAAGAGTCTGCACGCCTAGTCAAAAACCACGACATTATATGTGTGGAAGACCTGAAGGTTAAGAATATGATCAAATCAGCTAAGGGAACTATTGAAGAACCTGGCAGAAACGTAAAACAGAAGTCAGGCTTAAACAGAGAGATTTTAAAAGAGTCCTGGTCTATGTTCTTTAAGCAGCTTGAGTACAAACTCAAGCTTAAGGGAGGAATCTTCATACAGATTCCGGCTAAGAACACCAGCAGAGCCTGTCATGTATGCGGCTATGTTGATAAGGAGAACAGAAAGACTCAGGCTGAGTTTAAATGTATCCACTGCGGTCACACTGAAAACGCAGATGTGAACGCAGCTAAAAATATAAAAAGGGCAGGTCTTGCCCAGATCGCTCGCCAAGTGAACTGCAATAGCGGTCAGCAACGAGAAGCCATAGAGGCCTAGTTAACATTAGCAAAAAAATAGTTAACGGGCGGTATTGAATCCCCTGGCTAGCCATGTGGAGCATGTCAATTCAGAAATGAATTTAACAGGTTAATGGAGATTTTTGGTACGCAGTTTTTGCGATGGAGGAAGGTGAATTTAAAATATAGGTGTTCATTGTTATAGTTATAAAAACAAAAGCCCCCGCCAAATCTGCACTGTTAGGAGGCCGGCGGGGTTCTGATATATTAATTCTAGTCATAAATTAACTGTTGTAAACGACCTTTTATCACAAGGAAACATTTTGTTTAATAAAGTGTTGCTGTATATTTTCTGTTTCTCTAAAAGAATAAATTTACCAGATGCCTGAATTGAGGTGATATAATTGGTCGAATTTTTTGGAGATAGAAAATGGCTAAGGTTCAGAAAAAAGGTTTAGTAAGAATTTTTAATGCTTATAAGTACAGTATGAAGGGCTTTAAAGCCGGTATTGAAAATGAGGCTGCAATCCGTCAGGAGCTGGTATTAGCTGCAATTATGACTGTTGCTGCATTCTTTATTTTCAATTCAGCTGTAGAGCTTGTTCTACTGATTGTAACTCCATGGATTGTTGTTATTACCGAGCTTTTAAATTCTGCTGTTGAGGCTGTAGTTGACAGAATTGGTCCTGAGTTCCATGAGCTTTCTGGTCGTGCCAAGGATTTAGGCTCTGCTGCCGTATTTGTAGCTTTAGGTGTAACCCTCTTTACCTGGGCTGCAATTATTGTTGAGCATGTTATAGGTTAATAATGCAGAATACACCTGAGGATCTGATGCGTCTTGCCATAGAAATGGCAAAGGAGGCGTATAAGATAGGGGAAGTTCCTGTGGGCTGTGTTATAGCTGATGAAGAGGGCAATGTTATCTCAACCGGCTATAACCGTTCTATTACAGACAATGACCCTTCAGCCCATGCTGAGATGGTGGCTATCCGTAATGCCGGTGAAGTTCTCAAAAACTACAGAATGCCGGGGCTCTCCCTTTATGTAACACTGGAGCCCTGCTGCATGTGCTCTGGAGCCATCATTCATGCAAGATTCTCAAAGGTTTACTATGGAGCATCTGATCTGAAGACCGGAGCCTGCGGCAGTGTCTTTGATGTCATCTCAGATCCCCGTCATAATCATAGGGTTGAATGCATCGGCGGTGTTTTAGCTGATGAGTGCTCTAAGATGCTCTCTGATTTCTTTAAGGAGCGTCGTCTTCAAAAAAAGAATGAAGCTTTAAAGGCTTAGATGTTTCAATTCTTCTATCTTTTCTTTTTTCTCACTACTAGAATTCCTCTTTTTCCTTTGTTTTCAAAAGATAACAAGTGTAGCAAAAGTCCCCATTAAGCAGTACTAATTCTTAATTACTTGATATAGCGCAAATTTGTTGCGGACAAAATTAGTATAATTACCTATATATAAGTAAATGACATGTAGGGAGCTAACTGTGAAAACACGTAACAGCATCCGTGCTGAAATAAATGCACTGTATAGAAATAAGGTAATCACCTGGCTTAGTGAATCTGTAAAATCAAAGTCAGCAGTTGATCCTGTAAGAATTTATCTTGGTGCTCCAACTAAGGATGAAGATGTATTAAAGAACAAGGATGAATTTTTAGCTTTCTGTGAAGACTGGCATAAGGAATTAACCGCAGGAAAAGTTGATTTCATTGAAAAGAACTATCCTGAGATCGGAACCATTGAAGTTCCAATCCATCTGGTATTTGACAGAATCGAGCAGATTGCAACCTGGGCAGGTCATCTGGTTGAGTACCACACTGCAGAGATGAGACTGAACACTCTTCAGTTAAAGCTTCCTGAACTTGTTGATGCAGGTGTTGAGAATATCAATTATCTGACAAGTCTTGATGATGCTGATTTCGTACGCTTTGTTGATGTCTGCCGCTGGCTGTGCCAGAACCGTAATTCAGGCATGATGATAAGACAGATTCCTGTACGAGGTGTTGATACCGAGTGGTTTGAATCTCACCGTATTCTGATTCTAAACTTCCTACGTGACTATCTTGATTTACCTCCAATGCGCAGAGATGTGCTGCAGCTTGGTCTTGTTCCTCCAACACAGCCTGTAAGAGCAATCTTTCTGGACAATGTTCTTCGCAGCAAGGTCGGCGGACTTCGTGATTTAGGTATTACTATCCGTGATTTGAACAAGCTTGATATCAAGCCACGCAAGGTACTGCTGTTTGATGATCTGGCAACTGCATTATCTATTCCTGATATTCCAGGTGTGGTAATTCTGGTTCTTACCTCAAATATTGGCGATATCTGTAAGATTCCTTGGGTTGCAAGATCACAGGTTGCCTATGTATCAGGTGTTGAGATGCGCTCCTTTGCCGTAATCAACAATATCCGCGTGTACATTCCAAATGCAGTGAGTGTAACACTTAACAAGGAAGTATTCGATGCCGACAAGGATCTCTGGTCATTTGACGATATTGAGATTCAGGAGCTTAACTCCTCCATGGCATTAACTGTTCAGGAGTCTATGCTGTACAACATGCTGGCTGCCGGTGTGTTTGGCAAGAGAGCAAGAATTCCTCCGGAAAGAATGCCTCTGCAGCAGATTTTTGACCTGCTTGATATTGTCTATGAGTCTTCAGAGAATGTTGAGCCTCCAGTTGTTGAGTCTAAGTCAACAATTGATACCGACTTTTTAGAGAAGAGCATTGTTAAGTCAACCTCTGTTGATGAAAAGCCTTATCATGAAGAGAAGAAAGAATCACCAATTGAAGATGAACATGAGAATGCTTCATTTGATGACAGTATCTTAGGTGAGGACAATACTCCTGAGATTGTTGAATCAAGTGCATCTATGCCTTTGGCTTTACAGAGTGATTCTGAAGAAAAACAGTAAAAGTATGTTAAAATACTGAATAAATCGGCAAAGATGACTTTTCATAAAAATTGAAAAGCTCATCTTTCTTTTTATAAATTTTGAAAAATTGAATAAAATTGTTACATTTGTAATGTAACCTAACACCTTAAAAATAATAAGAATTCATCTCGATGAGAGTATGTTTTGCACAGGGAAAACTGAAATTTTTTCCGGTGCTTTTAATATAGATTTTTGTATTGAAAAAGACAGAAATTCTCGTTGTGTATGAATACAAAGGGGAAATTCATGTCAGCACAGTTTATTAGTATTCATCCTGATAATCCTCAGGTAAGATTTGTAAAACAGATTTGCCAGATTTTACGAGATGGTGGTGTTGCCGTTTTACCAACCGATTCAGCATATGCATTATGCTGTATGCTTGAGCAGAAGTCTGCAATGGAGAGAATTGCCAGAATCAGACAGGTTGATAAGCATCATAACTTTACTCTTCTGTGCAGAGATTTAAGTGAGATTTCAACCTATGCCAAGGTTGATAATACTGTATTCAGACTTTTAAAGAATAATACACCAGGCGCCTATACCTTCATTCTTCCGGCAACAAAAGAAGTGCCAAGAAGACTGATGAATGAGAAAAAGAAGACTATCGGTATCAGAGTGCCTGACAATGCAATTTTAAGTGCGATTTTAGATGAGCTTGATGAGCCTCTGATGAGCAGTACTCTGATTCTGCCTGAAAGAGAGCTGGCTGAGTCCGATCCTGTTTCCATCAATGATGAAATAGGCTCAATCACCGATCTGATTGTAGATGGCGGTGTACTTACACCAAATCCAACTACAGTGATTGTATTTGAGGACAGCGTTCCTAATATCGCAAGATACGGTGCTGGTGATACTACACCGTTTGAATAATAGATTTAAACAAACATAAAAAACATAAGGGAGAGTTCCATTTTGAAGTACAGCCGTAACACCATGCAGTTTGTAAAGCTTTATATGCTGCTGCTGATTGTAATCAGCGGACTGGGCATTTATCTTTACCCAAAACAGTATGCGGCGCCTTCATCATCCTATTACAAGGAATATGATGATAAGAGAGATAAGATCTATCGCGATATCATCAGGAGCAAGACTCAAAAGGAAATGGAATTCAGAGTTAATACCTCTATTGCCAATGCCAGCTCTGATGATCGTAACTATCTTAAAAAAGTTACTATTCAGAGCTTCAATGAAAACAGTTCCCGTGTCAGCGGAGCTAAGATCATTAAAGAGAGAGCCTCTCACGGTTATTCTAAAGACGGTGTCGTTACCCGTGAGTCATCTATGAGTGTCGCTCAGAGAAGGGCATCCTCACTTTCAGAGTGGACAAAGAAAAACTTTGAGAAGAAGGCTAACTAGCTTTCTTCCTCTTCCCCCTAATCTTTGAAGTCCTTCACATATCCTGTTTTTGTCTGCCCCCAAAAAACAGCATTCTCAGAAATCAAATGTAACCATAGCCACATTTTTGAATAAATTTCAGCAAAATTATTCGTTTTCTTATTTAATTACAAATTCATTACTTATACTTAATTTTATAAGGTTGGGTAAAATTGTGATTTAAGGCTTTATCTAATGAGAAGATCTTGTTTTTATAGGATTCTCACATATATATTCATCGGTTTCTTCTGTGAAATAAGTTTTGTGACTTTTGCGGAAGAGCCTTCTAGTGATTCAACGGTGATGAAGATCGACCTTGATGAAGATGAGCCAATGGATTCAGATGGCGGTGCAGATGCAGCTCCTGCTCAAAGTGCACCTGCCGCCAAGCATACTTCTTCTGCACCTTCTGCTCCAGCTGCAGCATCAGCTCCTGCACCTGTCAATAAGGCTATGTTGGATGAAAAGCGTTCTAAGCTTAGAGAACAGCTAAAGCGTGACCGTGCTGATTCTAAGAGAGCAAGATCTATCCGCCGTAATTCAGAGCTGAGTCGTGAAGGTCTTGATGAGGAGGAAATGGAGCTTAAGCGTAAGCTTGACTACGCCAAGTCTCATGAGGAAGGATCTGAACAGCATCAGCAGGAAGCAACAGAATCTGCCAAGAAGTTCTCTCAGTGGGTTAATCAGAACATGATGATTAACAAGGATAAGAAGAAGGCTCCTGAAAAGACTGAAAGTGAAAAGATTCTGGAGGAAGCAAAGTCATCTGACGATCTTCTAAAATAAAAGAAACTGTATCTAGACTACAGACAGAAAGACCAGAGCATCATCAGCTCTGGTCTTTGTTAATAAGCTCATTGAATATTATTAAATAAGATTCATTCCAAGCTTGCGGCATTCCTCTCTGTGATCCTCAGGCCAGATACTTGCCTGAATCTCACCGATATGAGCCTTGTGAAGTAATACCATGCACAGACGGCTCTGACCGATACCACCGCCGATTGTCAGAGGCAGCTCGTTATTCAGAAGCTTCTTGTGGAAGTAAAGTTCACGGCGATCTTCAAGACCTTCAGCCTTTAACTGTCTTTCTAAAGCAGCAATATCAACACGGATACCCATTGATGAAAGCTCAATTGATCTGTCCAGTGTTGGATACCAGATTAGGATATCACCGTTCAGACCAGGCTTACCGTCATCACCAGGGGTAGTCCAGTCATCATAGTCTGGAGCACGACCGTCATGCTTCTCGCCGTTTGATAGAGGAGCACCGATACCGATGATGAATACAGCACCGTACTTCTTGGCGATTAAATGCTCACGCTCTTTTGGAGTCTTATCAGGATACATCTGAAGAAGATCCTCAGAGTGAATGAATGCGATCTCCTTTGGAAGGAATGGCTTTAGCTGTGGGTAGCTCTCACATGCTAAGTATTCGGTTCTTAGGATTGCTGCGTAAATTCTTCTAACGATATTTTTCAAGAATGTTAAATTTCGATCATCTTTATTTAAAACAAGTTCCCAGTCCCACTGATCGACATATAGGGAGTGGATATTATCAAGATCCTCATCAGCGCGGATCGCATTCATATCGGTATAAATACCGTAACCTGGCTCGGTCTTAAGTTCTGCAAGAGTTAATCTCTTCCATTTAGCAAGAGAGTGAACAACTTCTGCAGGAGCATCGTTCAGATCCTTTACAGGAAAGGTTACTGCTCTTTCAACGCCATTTAAATCGTCATTAATACCCAGACCCTTTAGAACAAACAGAGGGGCGGTTACACGACGAAGTTTTAATTCTGTGGACAGATTCTGCTGAAAGAAATCCTTAATCATTTTAATTCCCTTCTCAGTCTGAATCTTATCCATTGCTGGCTTATAATCGATTGGTTTGATTATCATACTCATAATAAACATCCTTGTTTTAAATATCGTCTTTCGATTTTACCTTCATTGAGCTCTAATGAAAATGATTTTCTTAGGAGTTTTTAAATTTTTGAACCTAACTGGTGCATTCTGATTGGAATTTTGTTCTTCTTGCATTCTTTGCGATCAGTGTGTATTAAGGAATTTCGCAAAATATGTAAAAAAGAATATACAAGAAAGGTTATGCGCTTGCGCTTTTGCAACAATGCTCACTTAAAGTTTAAGAATAATCCCACATAATTTAGATATAGGTATCTTTCGGATTTTGCTATGAGAAAAATACTCTTTTTTATAAAACACCTGTTTTTTTTCAGTGTGTTTCTTTTGGGAATGAATAGTGCTGTTCAGGCTAAGCTCCCTGTGGAGAAGGTCGAAAAGGACAACGCTAAGGTATTGTTTTCTCAGGATGAAAATGAATCCGATACAGATGACGACGATGATGCGGTTACTGCCTCTGAGAATCAGGGAGAGCTTTTTGATGAGATTATAAATCTTGCCAAAGCTCATCATGATCATCTTGAAAAGGAGAACAGTGAGCTTTCTCCAAGAAAGTCACTTCTAAAGTCCTTAGCTGAGGATAATGCTGAGAATGCTGCGTTAAACCGCAATCATGTTGATACTGTTGATCCTCTCCTAAAGGAGGGGCATTACCTGTACAACCTTGATGCCTCACGCGAGAGAGGCCGTCAGGTTATGGAGCAGGGAGGACTTGGCTCACATAAGAAGGAGTCAGAACTCTCACTTGCTTCAAGCTTCTCCGATATCTCTCATCATAAGGTTTCCAAGAAGAAAAAAGTCGAGAAGGAAGATTCCAAGACTATTGAAGAGTACAAGCTTAAGGCTAAAAAGCTAAGTGAGCTTAAAGATAAAGAGAATAAAAAGAAAAAGAAGGATCCTGAAAAGGATGTAACCTACAGAACTCAGGCAGAAGCTCTGTCAGATTCCTTCAAGTAATGGTAGTGCGATGTTTTTAAGAATTGAACTGTATGTTATTCTTATATTTATAAGCCTGATTATCTTACGTGCCTATATCAGAGAACACCGTTCAGTAAACCGTGATTTTCTGCTGGCGGGTCTGGCTCTGGTCATTATGGATATCTTTGAAATCATATCCGTATTTTTTCCATTCAGCTCATATTTCTTTATGCACTCCATTGTAGTAGGTATGGAGCTGATTCTGTGGATCTACCTTCCATACGTATGTCTTAGAATTATCATCTGGAGATTTTTAGGACAGGAGTTCCTAAAGGACAGCACTGTAAAGAATCTCATGCTTCTGCCGATTTTTATTACCACAATGATGGCAGTAGTCTCTCCCTTTAAGAATTATCTATTCAAGCTCAATCTTTTTGGAGAGCCGATTGCAGGTGATTATTTCTTTGTGCTTGATATTTTTGTGGGGCTCTATACCACAGCAGCCTTTGCCGTATGTGTTTTCAGCGCTGTAAAAGAGCACAGCTTTGATATGAGAGTAAAGATTTCTGTTGCCGGTTTCTTTGTTCTGCTTTTAGGCGGAATTCAGTTTATCTTCGGCTATTTTATGAGCAACTTCTATATTGTGGCCGCGACCTTATCGGTACTGTTTTTATATGTGGAGGCTCAGGAAAACAGAATCTTTGTGGATGCTCTGACTGGTCTTAACAATCGAAACCGCTTCAGAATGTACCTGTCCAATGTCATGAACAACTACGTAAAGGTAAACATGTATCTGACCTATGTGGACATAGATGATTTTAAAAAGATTAACGATGAATACGGACATATTGTAGGTGATCTCTCACTGCGTACCGTTGCAGAATCCATGCTGGACCTACACTCCAAGTTTCATTATTTCATCGCAAGACTTGGCGGTGATGAGTTTGCCATTATCTCCTCCCATACAGACTCATCGGATGTAGATGTCATGATTGAGGATATAAAGAGGACCTTAAAGAAAAAGTCAGAGAAGAATCTTCCTGATATCAGTCTGAATCTGTCATTCGGCACCACTTCTCTAAATCAGGCAGGCAAGACCATGAATGATATTATCAGAATTGCAGACAATATCATGTATGAGCAGAAGAGAGAGAATAAGCTTAAGCATGCTGAAGCAGATAAGGCAGGTTCAGAATGAACTATACTGACTGGATTTCTCTGCAGATTGATTTTGTATGTCTGACTGTCTATCTGATTATCACTTTCTATCTGATAAAAAGCCGTGATCAGTACCGATATGCATATATCAGTGTGTTAATTATCTGCATTCTGATTGTAGGCTGTGATATCGGCATCAGATTCTATTACGATTCCCGCTGTTCAACCTTCTACAGTAACAATATTATCTGTGACAAGCTAAACGGTGCTACCATTGTCTTTTCTTTCTGCAAGTACCTGTTCTACTTTATTCTTATCTATGTCGTCAGCCTTTTAATCTACATAAATAGTCCGAATTACTCGGTATTCCATAAATATAAGATTTTTGTGGGGGCTATTCCATTTTATGCAGCTGTCTATCTTATGATTTCATCGATGTTTGACGGCAGGGTTCTTATCCTGACCTACAATGGCATGCTGATAAAAGGTCCTTATTTCTATGTTCTCGTGGCTATAATAGGTCTCTATTCTATTTTGGGTATCTATAATGCCTTATCCATTGTGTCTGCTCAGAAGGAGCGTCTGACTGAGATTACCTACTATAAGTCGGAGTATTTTCTTTTTTATGTGGCTATTACTCTGCCTTTTCTTCTCTCAACAATCGGCTTTCTGTTTGACTATCCTATAGTGGTGGCAGCCTTTGCCCTGACTTTTACCTATCTTATGACTATCCACCAGCATTTAAGGCTATCGGTAGATGAGCTTACCTCTATCAATAATCTAAATGAGCTTCGCCGCTATCTTGATAATCTGATGCAGGTGCCGGAGAAGGAAAGACGTCAGACCTTCCTTATTTTTATTGATATTGACAGATTTAAGCTTATCAACGATAAATTCGGCCATAACAACGGTGATGTGGTTTTAATTCAGATTGCGAGAATACTGAAGTACATCTCCTCATCCTTTAACTGTTTTGTCTGCAGATACGGTGGTGATGAGTTTATTATGATTAAAAAGAACGCCAATGAGGAGAAGGCCGCTTCAATCTGCCGTTTTATCGAGTACAGCCTGGGGCAGCTGAGAGATCTGTCTCTTGCACCATATGATTTGTCAGTATCGACTGGTTTTACAAAATTCGACAGGCGCTTTAAGAGTACTCAGGAATTTATTGATGCAGCCGACAGACTGATGTATGAAACCAAGCGTTTTTCTAAAAAGGATTACTCGTCAATTTTAAGATCAGAAAAAACAAAGGAAATCGGTAAATCCATTTTTTAGTACAGAGAGGGTAAGATCTGAGGCGGTTTTCGAAAAAAAATCCTGCCTAAGTGAACCTTGGCAGGATTGTGTCTATTCAGAATCTTATTTAAGTGATTAGTTGTCGATTCTCAGCATCACAGCCTTTGAAATATCAACCTTATCCTTGTGCTTTAAGGTAACAGACCAGCCGGTACCAGGAGCAACATCAAGAGCCTTGCCGTCTCTCTCGTTAGCAAGAGAAGCTCCATCCAGCGGAATCATTCCCTGTGGAGTGAAAAGGGCAATCTTTGAATTCTTCTCAAAGCGGTTCTTTACATCAATATGCAGAGTACCATCTGCATCCTGGGTTTTAATGTCACCACAGATCTGCCAGTTGCCAGGATTTGGAGAATTGGTCTCATAATCCTGAGTCTTATCTGGACGATGTGGTTCTAAAAGGGCAGTGGTATAACCTCTTGAAGGGATTGAATTTACGATGGTAAAACTCTCCTCTGGAATCTCCTTGCCCTCACAGATTGCATCGATGGCAAGTCTGTAGGCACGTGAAATTGCTGCAGAGTAGAATGGTGAGCGTGAACGGCCCTCAATCTTAAGTGAATCAACACCGATTTCAATCAGTTTCTTCAGAACAGGAAGAGTACACAGATCTTTTGAGTTCATCAGGTATGAACCGTTGAGATCCTCTTCCATTCTCATCCACTCGCCCGGATGATGCATGCTCTCTTCAAGCTCAGCAGAAAGAATTGTTCCATCATCAGCCTCGAAGGTGGTAACGTCATCTGCAGTTGCGCTGTGAACATTACGTACCTTAAAGCCATATCTGCAGGCATTGTTGCAGGCACCGATGTTGGCATCACGGTGTGAGAGCATACCTGAAATCAGACAGCGTCCTGATACAGCAATACATAAAGCTCCGTGAGCGAATACCTCAATCTCCATGTCAGGGCATTCCTGCTTGATCATCTCAATTTCAGTCAGAGAAAGCTCTCGAGCCAGAATACAGCGGGTCAGACCAACCTTCTGCCAGAACTTTACAGAGCCGGCATTTACGGTATTTGCCTGTACGGACAGATGAATTGGAATATCTGGATAGCGGTTTCTTACGATATCGATAAGACCTGGGTCTGCCATAATAAAGGCATCAGGCTTTAGCTGTGCCATTTCATCAACGATTCGCTCGAAGGCGGCAACACGTCTTACGTGAGGAATAATGTTCAGTACGGCGTGAACCTTTTTACCCTGAGAGTGAGCAAGCTCAATACCCTTGATAAAATCTTCACGGATGAAGCCGTTGCCTCTTACGCGCAGTGACCATTTTGGAACACCTGCATAAACGGCATCTGCACCGAAGGCCAGTGCCATTTCAAGATGTTTCAGACTTCCTGCTGGTGCAAGTAATTCTGGTTTCTTAATTATGCTCACAGTCAAATATCTCCAGTAGGTATAATGACAGTTCGGTTAAAAGTTCGCCCTGCAGTACAAGTATAGACTGCATATCTGCAATTTCATCCTCTGATTTCTCGCTTAGATGATGCTCAAGATAGATATCAGTTGGCTTTAATCTCTTTACTGCAATCTCTGAGGTTAATGAGAACTCAAGTGAGTCATCAAAGGTCAGACCGATTTCTGTTGCAATCTTGCCGGCATCCAGATGAACAGAGATTTCCTCTGAGATTAAATCCTCCTTTGAGGCACGGATAACACCGCCGTCCTCATCAGGACTCTTTAGGGTTACATCTGAGCCGAAGGTAAAGCGTGAAGGCAGCTTGTTCTCCTTAAGCCAGCCGGTCATGGTTGAATCAACCAGTACCTTTGGAGATAGAAGCTGAGCAGGGAAGCTTGAGAAAGCCTCACGCAGCATTGCAAGGGCACGCTCTGCTTTTTTTGCTGAGGTTGCACTTACGCCTACAACATTCTTATCGTAGTTAATCCAGATTAAAATTTCACGTCTGGTTGAGAAAGCCTGAGATAAAAGCTTGCCGGTTACAGCGGTCTTCAGGGCGTCCTTTTCGTTCTTACGAAGCTGACGCTTTAATTCGATTTCTTTTTCATCAACAACTTCAGCCAGCTGCTCTTTTACAACTGATGCAGGCAGAAGCTTGTTCTCTTCAGTAAGTTTGAAGTAGTGATTCTCTCCGCAGGAGAAATGATAAGGTGTATCCTTGCCGAACAATGGAGAGAAGCCAATGGTTGCTGTTTCCTGTGCAGCGCAAGGCTTGAAGGCTACTTTCTCAAGAGTTTCCTCCATAGCTGCATCATCATGAAATATATCTTTAAACTGTGATAGGTCTACAGTATAGAAACGTACATTTTTAAACCACATAATTCTCTGTCTTCCAATAAAAATAAAATCGGCGACAATTATCCTCAAATTTGGCGGATATTTCAAGTTTTAAACATTGTCTGAGAGCTCTGTATCATTGATTTTTAGGGTAAAAAAGAGTATTATTTCGAAGATACACGAATTGTAAATTAAGGTAAATTTGATGTCAGATAATACTGAAAATCCATCATCACAGAATTCTGTTGAATCTTCAGCTGAAAATACTGCTGCAGAGGTTGATTCTTCACAGGTAAGAAAACTAAATCTAAATGTACCTCCATCAGATCTAAACAAAGAGCTAGGACAGTCATTCATCAACTACGCAATGTCTGTTATCAAGGATCGTGCTCTTCCTGATGTTAGAGACGGTTTAAAGCCAGTTCACCGCCGTGCTCTTTTTGATATGAAGGACCTGGGTGTTACCCACAAATCACCAACCAAGAAGTCTGCCCGTATCGTAGGTGACGTTATCGGTAGATTCCATCCACACGGAGATACCGCTGTTTATGAGACCATCGTACGTATGGCTCAGTGGTTCTCAATGAGAGAGTGTCTGGTTTTCGGTCAGGGTAATTTCGGTGATATCGATGGTGACGGCGCAGCTGCAATGCGTTATACCGAGGTTAAGCTGACCCGTATTGCTACCGAGACCTTATTAGATGATCTTGATGAGAATATTGTTGATTTCGAACCTAACTATGACGGTTCTGAAACTATTGCAACAGTTCTCCCTGCAAAATTCCCAAATTTACTTGTAAACGGTGCCTCTGGTATTGCTGTGGGTATGGCAACCAACATTCCAACCCATAATCTGACTGAGGTTATCAACAGCTGCATCGCTTATCTTGAAAATCCTAACATTACTTTAGATGAGCTGATGTCAAAGGAAGGCTGTATCAAGGGACCTGATTTCCCAACCGGCGGTACCATTGTAGGAACCGACGGTATCCGCGAGGCCTATGCAACAGGTAAGGGCAGATGCATCATCCGTTCAAAGAGTCATGTTGAATATGATAAGAAGGGTGTTGCCAAGGCTATTATCGTTGATGAGATTCCTTATGTTGTTCACAAGGCAGACATTGTCCGTCAGATCCGCGAGCTTTTAAAGGATGACAAGGATGTTCGCAAGGACGGCAAGAAGGACAAGAAGATTGAGGGCGTTAAGGAAGTTAACGATCTGTCAGATAAGGACAATGCAGTTAAGATTGAGATTGTTCTTAAGGGCGGTGCCTTCCCTGAGGCTGTTTTAAACAACCTTTATCAGAAGACTTCACTGCAGTCCAGCTTCCCTATTAATATGGTTGCTCTGTCAAAGGGTAAGCCAAAGCTGTTATCACTTCTGAATATTCTGGATGAGTTCATGGAATTCCGCCGTAATGTGGTTACAAGACGTACCTCTTACTGGCTGAAGAATGCTAAGAAGGATGCTCATACCCAGGAAGGCTTACTTGTTGCCAAGGCAAATATTCAGAGAGTTATCGATTTAATCACTTCATCTGCCAACTCTGAAGAGGCTAAGGCAAAACTTATTGCTGAGCCTTGGGATGGCGAGATGATCAATACTCTTATCGAGAGAACTCCTGAGGGTGTGAATATTGCTCTGCCTTTAGGAATCCCTGCTGATAAGGGCTATGTAAACGGCAAATACTATCTGTCAGTTGAGCAGGCTGAATCAATTTTAAGATTACAGCTATCAAAACTGACTCATCTGGCTCAGGATGAAATCCGCGATCTTTACAAGAAGCTTTTAGCTGACATTCATGATTATCTGGATATTCTGAATAATCCTGAGCGTCTGAAGAAAGAGATTCGTGATGAGCTTATCAAGGTTCGTGAAACCTTCGGCAACGAGAGAAAGACCGATTTTACCTATGATATGAGTAAGTTCAACAAGGCTGATCTGATTCAGAGACGAGATGTTATCGTAACTCTGTCAGCCCAGGGCTTTATCAAGTATCAGGAAGTTGCTACCTACGAGAGTCAGTCACGTGGAGGCAAGGGCAAGCTTGCAACCAAGGTTAAGGGCGAGGATTATGTAACCAAGGTAATCGTAGCCTCAACTCATGACAAGCTCATGTGCTTTACCAACAAGGGTAGAGTATTCGTTCGCGTGGTTTACGATCTTCCAACCTATTCACATGAGAACAGAACCTCTCAGGGCTCACTGGTTCAGAACATCTTCAATAACCTTGATGCAGCCAACGGCGAGTGCATTACCGCCATGGTGCCAATCTCAGAGTTCAATGATGATGACTACTTCTTTATGGCAACCAAGAAAGGTCTTGTCAAGAAGACCTCTCTGAGTGCCTATAAGAGCTTTGTAAGCCGTCTGAGCCTGAACGGTATGAAGGCTGTAAATCTGAACGATGATGACGAGCTGATTGGTGTAGAGGTTTCATCAGGTGATGATGATATCTTCCTGTTCACCTCAAACGGTTATGCCCAGCACTTCTGTGAATTCTACAAGAAGGCAGGTACCGGCACCGATGATGAGAGTGCTGAAGATGCTGATACACAGGATAATTCACAGAGCGATGATGATTCAGATGAATCATCAATCGACAGACACGCAGGCAGCGGTGTTCGTCCATCAGGCCGTGGCTCAGGCTGTATCCGCGGTATCAAGCTGCGTGAGGATGGCGAGGTTGTATCTCTGATGGTTGTACCACCAAATAGAGTTGCCTCTCAGCAGTGTCTGATTGCCTCATCCAACGGCTTCGGCAAGAGAATGGAGCTTTCTTCACTGTCTCTGCGCAATCGTGGCGGTATGGGTATGGTTATCATGAAGAACCTTGATCGTAACGGTCAGGTTATCGGTGCCGTACTTGCTGATGAGAAGTCTGATTTCATGCTGATTTCAAATCAGGGCCAGCTGATCAGAACTCCTATGGCTGAGACTCCTCTGATTGGCCGTTATGGCGCAGGTAACATCCTGATGAGAATGTATGACGGCGACAGTGTTGTTGCAATGCAGGCAATTCCTGAGGATGTTGTTGAGAATGCAAGACAGATTGCTGAGGCACGTGCCCGTGAGAAGGAAGAGCTAAAACGTGAGGAAGAGCTTTTCAACGCCGGCGCAGCTGAAGTAGCTGTCAATAATGATGCAAATCAGGCCAATTCACAAGAATAGTTTGACAGTCCTCCTTTCAGACTAGATAATTCTATATGAGCATGGGACAATTTCTGTTCCATGCTCTGTCTTTACTAAATCATTTCCTTTTGTACCGCATTCATAAATAAGAATATATGGAGTGTAAGATGAGCAAGGTTTGGAATTTTTATGCAGGTCCATGCATGCTTCCTGATGAAGTTATGGAGGAAGCTCAGCGTGATTTCAGAGATTTTCAGAATACCGGAATGGGTGTTGTAGAGATTTCTCACCGATCTGCTGAATTCTCCGAGATTGCCTCAAAGGCAGAATCACTGCTGCGCGAACTTTTACATATTCCAACAAACTACAGAGTTCTGTTTGAGCAGGGGGGCGGTCGCGGTCAGTTTGCCGCTATTCCACTAAATCTGCTGCCAGAGAACGGTCAGGCTGATTACTTTGTAACCGGTCACTGGTCAAACTGTGCTGCCAAGGAATGTGCCGAGAAATACGGTAAGGCCATCATTCACGAGTGCACCTATTTAAACTCAGACGGCCAGTACGATGTTGATTTCTCTAAGATGACAGTAACCCCAGGCTCTACCTATGCATATATCTGCATCAACGAGACTGTAAATGGTATTGAGACTCTGGAGAATCTTCCTGATACAGGAAATGTTCCTTTAATTGCCGATATGTCATCAAACATCATGACAAGACCTATTGATGTTTCAAAATTCGGTGCCATTATCTTCGGTCTGCAGAAGAATGTCGGTCCATCTGGTATGACCATTACCATTGTTCGTGAGGATCTTGTAGGTCATGCACGTAAATACTGTCCATCTGTTCTTGACTGGGCAGTTCTGGATAAGTACGGTTCCATGTTCAATACTCCATGTACTTTTGCGTGGTACATGGCATATTTGAATTTTAAATGGATAAAAAGCCTTGGCGGTGTTGAAGAATTAGAGCGAAGAAACATTGAAAAGGCAAAAATGCTTTATAATTATATAGATGGTTCAGATTTTTACGTTTCAAAGATTTCTAAAAATGTAAGATCACGTGTTAACTGCGTGTTCACATTAAAAGATGAAACTTTAAATAATGAATTTATTGCTCAGTCAAAAGCTTTAGGACTCGTTGGACTTAAAGGCCATAAGGTTTTAGGTGGAATGAGAGCAAGTATCTACAATGCAATGCCTATTGAAGGTGTTAAGGCTTTGGTGGATTTCCTGAAGGACTTTGAGCAGAGGTATAAATAAGATCTAAGGAGACTGGCTATGGCAGACCCCAAGACTCCATGGCTTCGAAATTATCCGAGCGATGTGCCGTATTCTATCGATGCTACAAATGTTTATGAAAACCTGTCGGATTTTATAGATGGTGTATGTGCCCAGAATGCTAAAAGGACCGCATTCGTAAGTTTCGGTGCATCTTTAACCTTTGAAAAGTTCAAATATAAAGTAGACTGTCTTGCAGCCTACTTTCAGCAGAAGCTGCACGTAAAGAAGGGAGATAAGCTTGGGGTTATTCTTCCTAATCTGATTCAGTACCCAATCGTGGTATTTGCCGGAATTAAATGCGGTATGCAGATTGTAAACATCAACCCTCTGTATACCTCTCATGAGATGCTGGGCATTCTTCGTGATGCAAAAATCAAGGTTGTAGTTGCCTTTGAAAACTGCAACCAGAGTCTTCTAAAGGTTTTAGACCAGACCTATCTCTCCTATTACATCTCCTGCTCTTTAGGTGACTGTTTCCCTTATTTTAAGGGAATGGCAATAAACTTTGCCGTAAGATACATTAAGCGTCTGGTTCCATCCTATGACAGCTCATCTCTGCTATTCTTTAATGACTGTATTAAAGAAGGTGCTGCTTATTTAGAGTCATTTGAAAAGGTTGAGATGAAGTTTGATGATATCGCCTTCCTGCAGTACACAGGTGGTACCACAGGTAAGCCTAAGGGCGCTATGCTCTCACACGGTAACATCATCTCCAACGTGGTTCAGGCCGATGCCATGTATGGACCAAGGCTTAACAAGGGTAATGAGACTATTCTGACGGCACTGCCTCTGTATCATATCTTTGCAATGACAATTAATCTGATGTTTGCAATGTATGTTGGCTGTACCAATATTCTGATTCTGGATCCTAGACGCTTCCCATCTCTTATTGCAACTCTAAAGAAGCATCCTGATATATCCATTATTACAGGTGTTAATACTCTCTTTAATGCCTTTGTTCATTATGAGGTATTTAAAAAGGTAAGTCTGCCAAAACTGCGTATTGTAATCGGCGGCGGTACAGCTGTTCAGCACGGTGTTGCAGATCAGTTTTTAAAGGCATCCGGAATTCCTATTCATGAGGGCTACGGTCTTACCGAGTGTTCTCCTCTGTGCTGTGTGGTTCCTTATACTCAGACTGAGTTTACAGGTACTATCGGTGTACCAACTCCATCAACCTTAGCCCGTATCGTTGATACCTCAACAGGGGAGGAGATCTGGGATCCTAATAAGCCAGGCGAGCTGGAGTTCAAAGGCCCTCAGGTTATGAAGGGCTACTATGACAACGAGGTCGAAACCCGTAATGTCTTTGACGGTGAGTGGCTTCGTACCGGTGATATTGCAGAGTGGTCCGAGAATTATCACATCAGAATCATCGACAGAATCAAGGATATGATTATTGTCTCAGGCTTTAATGTCTTCCCATCCGAGATTGAGAATGTCATGTCACACAATCCAAAGATTCTTGAGTGTGCTGTTGTGGGTATGCCGTCAAATACTACTGGTGAATCAATTAAGCTTTATGTGGTAAGACGTGACTGGACCTTAACTAAGGATGAGGTTTTGGCTTACTGCAGACAGTATCTTACCGGCTATAAGGTGCCTAAGCATATTGAGTTTGTGGAGACTCTTCCAAAGTCAGCAGTGGGTAAGGTCATGAGACGTTATCTAAAGCAGAACCGTCTTAAGTAGTTGCTGTTCCTCTCTGAGAGTATGGTCATGACATTATTGAAAAAGTGATGCTTAGACTGTATTATTTAGCACAAAAAAAACGGAATTAACATGTGCTCAAATAATATTCATCTTATTGACTCAGACTCTAAGCTTAAAGAGTTCTGTGAGACTTTAACTCAGTGTACTGAAAATGATTTTGTAAGTGTAGACACTGAGTTTACCCGTGTAAAGTCATTTTTCCCTGGCCTTAATCTGATTCAGATCTGTATTAAGAATGATACCTATCTGATTGATACCATGGCATCTATAAATACGGATGTTTTCTTTAAGACCTTTACCTCTTTAAAGAGCACTGTTCTGTTCTATTCAGCCCGTGAGGATCTTGAAATACTTTCATATAAGGCAAGATTATGTGGTCTTAATAGACTCCTTCCTCAGAGAATAGTGGATATTCAGCTTCTGCTTTCATTTCTGAATCTCTCATTCTCACAGGGGCTTCAGAGTGCAATTAGTGATTATCTTAAGATTGAACTTCCAAAAGATCAGACTCTGTCTGACTGGGAGAGACGTCCTCTAACCAAGGCTCAGATTGAGTATGCAGCCAACGATGTTCTATATCTTGAGGCTTTGTATCATAAGATTATGAAGCACTGTGAAAATGAGGATAAACGCTACCGCTGGTTTGAGATGGCTATGGAGGATTTTAAGAACGAGTCATCCTATATGCCAAAGGCTGATGAGACCTATAAGTCAGTCAGCGGAGCAGGTGCTCTAAATCCTAAAGCTTTAAATGTTTTAAAAGAGCTATGTACCTATCGCTATAATTATGCCATCGAACATGATGAGGCTCTAAACCGTGTGATTACAGGAAAAGCGCTATGTCCGCTCTCCCGTATGAACAGTGTTAATGAGAAATCACTAATTAAGGCTAACATGAAATTTGGCGCCATAAGAGCTCATGGAAAGATGATTGTTGAGTGGCATGCCAAAGCACGCAAGGTACAACCTGATGAGAAGCTGGCTCTTCCTTTTGATTATTTTGCCTGCAACCGTGATTATGAAAAGCCATACAAGAGACTGCGTCATATCCTAAGGACTGTGGCAAAAGAGCAGGGGATCTGTGAGCAGATAATCTGTAACAAGCAGAACTGTAATGACTATTTCTATAAGCTTCATTACAAAGAAACACCTGAACTTTTAAAAGGCTGGTACAAAGAGTGTATCGGTCAGATTGACAATGAAGCTCTATTTGCTGAGTAGTCATTAACCTTTCCATTCAATCTTTAATCAAAATAATCCTTTTAAAGAGTGTTTCCCTCTGAGGAAAATACTCTTTTAACCTCTTTTAATCTCTTTTTTTATTACTTTATTTCTATATTCTTTTCTGTTGTAACAGCAGAGCATAACTCTTTTCTGGATTTATAAAGGTGGGGAAATATGGGATGTTATTCTGTATTCATCCAGACTGTATACAGGTTGATTTATGTGAGAGGGGATTTGACAACAGACAGATCTCAGATACAAGAAAACCGGCCGAAGCCGGTTTTCTCAAGCATTATGTTTCTTATCTTGTTATAAGATTAGAAACCGAAGCCTAACTGTGGGTTCCAGAATGCAGCGTAGATAACAGCTACAATCAGAAGAACTGCGTATGAAGCAATTGCGAAGCCACCTGAAGTCTTGAAGGTTTCTGCAGTGGTCTTGATTGCCTTCTCGTCATCATCAACTGGGTTAGATGATAGAGATACGAATACGATTACAGCGATAGTTAGAACTAAGGTGTACATCATCTGGTCGATGAATGGCATGTTGATTGGTAAGAACTTTAATAGTAAAGCAATTACGATAGATGCTAGAACACCGATGATAGCTGCATTTGAAGTGGTCTTCTTGTAGAACAGACCGCAAACGAATACTGCTAAGATACCAGGTGAAACAACACCAGTGTACTCCTGGATGTACTGGAATGCCTGACCTAAGGTGCTTAACATAGGAGCTAAGAAGATAGCTACAACTAAAGCACATACAGCGGTGATACGGCCAACAGTAACTAGAGTTAAATCAGAAGCATTCTTGTTGATGTACTCTTTGAAAATATCCATTGTGAAGATAGTTGCAGTAGAGTTCAGCATTGATGCTAGTGAAGATACGATAGCTGCTGATAGAGCTGCGAATACTAATCCCTTAACACCTACAGGTAGTAACTGAGCAACCCATGGGTATGCTGAGTCGGTGTGATCCATTGTAGGAATGTTGTTAGCAACCATCTCGCCATACATTTCCTTCATGCTCTCTAACATTGCTGGGTTGTGTACAGTAATGTAGTAAGCTGCGATACCAGGAATTACAACGATGATTGGGGTGATGCACTTTAAGAATGCAGCGAATACTAGACCCTTCTGAGCCTCATCAACTGACTTAGCAGCAAATGTTCTCTGAATGATGTACTGGTTGAAGCCCCAGTAGTACAGGTTAGCAACCCACATACCGCCGATTAGAACTGCGATACCAGGTAGATTTGAGAACTGAGGATTGCTCTGGTCTAGAATCATGGTGAAGTGCTCTGGAACCTCGTTGATTAAGGTTGATAAACCAGCCATAGCACCGTTGTCGCCACCGATCCACTTTAATGATAGGTATGAAGTAGCGAAACCACCGATAACTAGAACTGCAACCTGGATAACGTCAGTCCAAACAACAGCTGATAGACCACCGTATACAGAGTAGATTAGAGCGAAAGCAGCTAAACCTAGAATTGCATACATCATTGGGATACCTAGGATAACCTGTAGAGCAGTACCACCTAAGTATAGAACTGATGATAGGTTAACGAAGATATATAAGCATAGCCAGAATACAGCTAAGATGGTCTTTAGAGTCTTGTTGAAACGCTTCTCAACGAACTCAGGAATGGTATAGATTCCCTTCTCGATGAAGATTGGTAGGAAGTACTTACCAACCAGGATTAGGGTAACAGCAGCCATGAACTCATAAGCTGCGATACCGAAACCGATAGCAAAGCCAGAACCTGACATACCAATGAACTGCTCTGCAGAGATGTTAGCAGCGATAAGAGAAGCACCAACTGCCCACCATGGGATTGACTTGCCTGCCAGGAAGTAACCCTCAGCACTCTGAGTGTTCTTCTTTGATGCAAACAGACCGATTGCAATAACAACTAGAGCATATACACCGAAGATTACATAATCAACAGTGCTTAGTCCAGCAACAACATTTTCCATATTTAACTAACCTTGTGTTTAAAAATAAATAGTTTAGAGAGTATTTAAGCAAAGAGCTTATGTATCCTAAACAGATCAATGGGCATTTTACCAAAAATATTTTTCTGTGCTACTAGGGGGGTATACTGTGAAAAATTGTTTCATTTTCATTTGTTTTCATGACATTTTCTTGAATTGAAAATGAAACTTATTATACAAATAAATGCTTTATAAAAACCTTTTAAATCAAAATGTTGTTTCAAAATTTGACGTATGCTATAAAATTGATATTTATGTGACAAACATCACCGTAAACGTTTACAAATGACAGATAATGTAATCGGTTACATTTTTTAACGTATTGAATTATAAAGATATTTTAAAAGTCAAAAAAAACTAAAAATGTGATAGCGCCAACAATTTTTCTTTTGACCATGTTGAATAAATTAGACTTTTTTGCCTAATAGTGCCATTTTTGATCAATTTTATTAGACAATTCACAGAGAGGATATGGAAATCCTATTGCAATCTAACTAAACTGTAAATGTATGATAGTTTTAAAGAATCTCTTCATACACAATAAATAATAAGTACAGCATCACACCATCCAGGCTGTGTATGTGCTGTGTATTTTGCTCTCTGATTTTCAGTCGGCGCTTTTAGAGTTCTACTCTGCTTTTAAACTACGGAGGGGTTGCTGGAGATACTTGGGTATCTTTTTTCCAGTACCTGTAAGCTATGCAAAATGACAAATCAATCCTGGTATGCAAGGTCCCTTATAACTGGTATCAGGTTATAAAGGCTAACTTTATTTCCAATGGTTCCAGCTATTCAAACTGCTGGTACACCAAAATGGAAGAGTTTAACCATGACAGTGATGACAATGTTACTCCTGCTCCAGGTTCAATGATGCTTTTCGTGGTTGAAAAGGATGACCGTCAGTATATTGTAGGTGGCGGCTACTTCTTTACACATATAGAACTTAGCGCTGATGACTGCTGGTACCGTTACGGTGTTCGAGCAGGCTACCTCTCATATGACTCCTTTATTAATAGACTTAAGGAATGTCACGGCAGTACCACGGAGAAGCTCTCCTGTTATATTGCAACTGCCTCATTTATCTTTGTAAGAAGTCAGATGGTACAGATCCCTGAAGAGTTCATGTTTAATCTTACCAACAAGAGGCATTTTATTCTTGATTTAGATACCCCTCTTGGCAAATATCTATATAAGGTATCCAATGACAGACGTCTGAGCATTGCAGATTTTTCTGCTTCAGATCATACATGGCCAGGAATCTACTACAAGGCTGTTATCAATAAGAGTTATGATAGAACCTCTCAGTATAAGACTACACTTCTGTCCATCTACAACAGAAGATGTGCCGTAACCGGATGCTCTATGGTACCGGCTCTGGAAGTTGCTCATATCAAGACCATGTACGATGAGAGATATGTTGATTACGACAATGGAATTATACTCAGAGCAGACATTCACAGTCTGTTTTCGAAGGGCCTTATGACCTTCTGTTACAAAGGCAGAAACAAGATTGTTGTTAAGCTGTCCAACAAGATGATTCTGGAAAATGCACCTTATTCAGAGTTTGACGGTGTTGAGCTTAAGCTTCCAGAGGACAGAAAGTTCTGGCCTAATAAGGAATATCTGCAGTGGCACAATACAATCCGTTTTGAAAACTGGCTCAAGTACGGTGAGTTCAGTCTGATAGATTCAGTGCCGATGCATCCAAAAAGGGATTTAGTTTAAATGCGCATTGCGGTAATTGGTGCGAATACCAGTTGTGGAAATAAAATTGTTTTAAAAGCTGAAAGTCAGGGCATAAAGGTAACAAGTATTGTTAATTCGTTTTCCGATGTGGTAGGAAACGGTAAGCTTATTGTTAAAGACTACGACGATATTACCTTTGAGGATGTAAAGGACTGTCACTATATCGTAGATGCTCTGTCCTTTCTTGAGATTACCCGCTTCTCATCTGATGTACTGCCTGTATGGCATCTTCTTGAAATTCTGAAGGACTCACCTGTAAGACTGCTGGAGCTTGGCTCTGCAGCCTTTTTATATACCGACAAATCACGTCAGAAGCTGGTGGTGGAATCTGACTCCGTAATCCTGGATGATAAGCAGAACAAGACCGACCGTCTGTGTGTCAATGCCTATAAGAGACTCTCATCCTGTCTCAACGTTGACTGGTCTGTTCTCTGTCCGCCTCTGCTTTTAGATGAGTACTCCTATGGCTCCGGTGAATACGAGTTTTCTGACAATATTCTTCCTGTCGGCTTAAACGGGGATAGTTTTATATCCTTAAACGACTACATAACTGCCTGTATCGAGCTTTTAAAGCTCAATCCTAAAAAGCACAGCTGTGTATCTGTACGTGGAACCCGTCTGAAATAGGAAATAGTTTTCTTTTTCTGCCCAACTTGTTTGCAGACAAAAATATTTCTTGCAATTTTCTATTCAAGGAATAATATTGTTTTCTGTTAACTACATCTCACTTTTTCTGAGATTTCTTCCAATCAATTATATTATTTTGAAATTATGAGTTTTATAGACACTTTAGCTCAGATGTCTGCTCTGTTTTTGCTTGTAATTATTGGCTTCTGCTGTAACAAGCTTAAATACATGGATGTTGATTTTAACCGTAAGCTCTCATCTCTGATTTTAAATATTACTGCGCCTTTTCTGATTCTATCCTCCGTAATGGGAGATGTACTGCCAAAGCCAGAGGATATTCCTCCTGTACTTACAGCAGGTATCCTGTCATATGCGCTGCTGTATTTAATCTCCTTTATTACATCAAAGCTGATCTGTAACGATCCTGAGGCAATTGGCTCCTACAGATTCATGCTGATTTTTGGAAACATCAACTTTATCGGTTTCCCTGTACTTGCCGCTCTGTTCGGTACAACTGCAATCTTCTACGCAGCTGTAGTCACCATTCCTTTTAATATTCTGATTTTTATGTTTGGTGTACCTATTATTACCTCAGGCAAGGGCAAGTTTAACTTTAAGTGGAGATCACTGTTCTCTCCATGTCTGTGCGCTACCTATATAACCATTGTGATTGTGTATTTCCAGGCATCTGTTCCTCGTGAAATCTCATCAGCCTGTTCTCTGGTTGGAAGCATGACTGTACCTGGATCTCTGCTGATTATCGGTTCCACTCTGGCAGGTATTCCTGTTTTAAAGATGCTGGTTAATATCAGAATGTATCTTCTGACTCTAATCAAGCTTATCGTTATTCCTGTTCTGATGTGCGCTCTATATAAGCTGAGTCCTCTTGATGACAAGTATGCCGATGTGCTGGTTATTCTCTTTGGTATGCCTGTGGCATCAATCGGAACCATGCTCTGTCTTAAGAACAACATCGATGGTTCAACCATGTCTGAAGGAACCTTCCTGACAACCTTATTCTCAGTTTTATCAATTCCTGTTCTGGCATTGATTCTTTAATCTTTATGGCTCTGAGAAATCAGAGCCTGATTTGAAGTTCTGTCTCTCTCTTTGATCCTATCTTATTTTTTTTATCAATAAAAAGGCTACAATACAATCTGTCATAGATGTATATACTGAGTTTTTATGTTTAAAAATATAGGCAAACTGTTTTCTTATCTGGACTACCCTAATGCCAAAAGGATTAAATCTCCTTTTGAAGGAAATATTCTGCCAAATGATCTTATAAAAAACTCAATTATCTCAAACAATATCATTGGACCATCAGTTGCTGTTATTCCTACCTCGGATACACTTCGTGCACCTTGTGACGGTGTGATAAAAGCGGTATCTGAGAAAAATAATGCTCTTATTATTGAGGTAGGTAAGGTTGAGCTTTTACTTAATGCCGGTCTTAATCCTAAGAAATATCCTGCCGAGCTTTTTGATCTTAAAATCAGAAAAGGGGATAAGGTAACTACAGGAACTCCTTTACTCTCTTTTAATATCGATACGCTGAATCAGATTGATAACTGTTTTTTATGTATCCTTACTGTGCGTCAGGTAAAAACTTTGCGCAGCTATTCCTTTACCTCGGATAAAAAGGTATTTTTTGATACGGTGTTATTTAAACTAAACACCTAGAGCTTCTCTTTTTGCTTTGTCTTTGTGCAATTTAAGCATAATTTTTCCAAAAATATAGAGTAGTTGTGTTCTTAATGTAATAATGAGTAAAAGACTTTTGCAGAGAAAGGAAAACTTATGACTTTAACTCAGTTACATTATGTTTTGACTATCGCTGAGACCGGCTCATTTAATAAGGCAGCCCAGATTCTGTATGTTTCTCAGCCTTCTCTTTCAAATGCAATTCATGATCTTGAAGATGAATTTTCAATTACGATTTTCTATCGTTCAGGTCGTGGTGTAACTCTTACCAACGAGGGCGTTGAATTTATCGCCTATGCCCGTCAGGTATATCATCAGTATGAGTCTTTACTTGATAAGTTCGGTAAGAACGGAACCTTAAAGAAGAAGTTTGGTGTATCAACCCAGCATTATTCCTTTGCCACCAAGTCCTTTGTTGAGATGGTCAAGAAGTTCAATACTGCCGAGTATGACTTTGCAATCAGAGAGACTAAAACCAGAGAAGTTATTGATGATGTAAGCACTCAGAAGAGTGAAATCGGTATTCTTTATCTTTCAAGCTTTAATAAGAATATTATTACCAAGCTTTTAAATTCAGCAGATCTTGAATTTCATCATATCATCGACTGCAGAACCTTTGTGTATCTGTACAAGGACCATCCTTTAGCCTCAAGGGAATACATCGAGTTCAAAGATTTGTCAGACTATCCTTGTCTGTCTTTTGAGCAGGGAGATAACAGCTCTTTCTACTTTGCTGAGGAAATCTTTTCAACCAAAAGCTATATCCGTACCGTTAAGGTTAACGACAGAGCATCTATGCTTAACCTCATGAGAGGCTTAAACGGTTTTACTCTGTGTTCTGGTATTATCTGTGAGGCTTTAAATGGTGATGATTATATTGCTGTTCCTTACAAGCCTGATGAGAGTGAAGATGATGTTATGGATATCGGCTATATAGTTAAAAAGAACCAGATCTTAAGTAAGATGGGGCAGCTCTATATCGAGGAAATCCATAACTATTTCAGGAACGCTACTAAAAATACTGACGTTGAATAATGCTTAAGTGATCGAATCCTACAGTGATTTGATCACTTCATGCAGTCTTAGTGCATGCTCTTTTGCCTTTTCAATAATAAGTCCTTTTGAATCCTCACTGCTTACTCCAGGTATATACATCATACCTCCTGAGTAGATTGGTCTTAGATATTCCATTTTACAGAGGTTTGCCGCTTCCTCATATGGGATGAGAAACTCCTCAATGGTATGAGAGAAGGTTGAACCATGTGCATAGTTAGACAGAGATGCTCCTGTGGTAAGAGATATCAGAAGCTTTTTTCCCTTAAGAGCCGTTCCCTGTGAGCCGTAGGCAAAGCCGTGGGCGAATACATCCTCAAGCCACTTTTTTAGAAGAGCAGGAAGTCCGTACCAGAACATAGGAAACTGCCAGATAATCAGCTCTGCATCGATTAAAGCTTTCTGCTCAGCCTCAATATCAATTTTATAATTAGGATAAAGTTCATCTAATCTTCTGATTTCTATTTCTGGCTGCAGCTTTTTTAATTCCTCGAGAATAGTTCTGTTTGACAGTGAATTTTTTAGGTCTGGATGACCGCTGATGAGTATGACTTTATTCATATTTTAGATCCTAAAATTGGAAGGTCGCACTTCTAAATATAGGTCAGAGTTTGCTTAATGCAATAGCTGTTGATTTTTTGTTTTGCCTCACTTCTGTAAGTAAACTTAATTGAATATGGTGGAGCTATGTGATGGCGTTAAGCTGGAATATCAGTAAAGAAAATCTGATGATTTGAAGAAAAGAAAATTGAAAAAAGAATTAAGGAAAAAGAAGAAGATATAGTGAGGTTTCATTATTTGGAAACCTCACTAAGAAAAGATTATTCTGCTACAGTCTCATTATCAAACTTGATTTTTGTGTTGTTCTTAAGCTGTCTTGCATGAAGAATCAGTACACATACAACCATTAAACCAATTGCGGTTGACAAGCTTGCGAATAATGAATGTGTAAAGCCTGCAACAATATATCCAATCAGAGCACAGCTTGCTACAAGCAGAGCATATGGAAGCTGAGTGTAGACGTGCTCAATATGAACACAGCCTGAACCTGCTGAGGACAGAACTGTAGTATCTGAGATTGGAGAGCAGTGATCACCGAATACTGCACCAGCTAAGGTTGCTGACAGAGAAATGATGATAAGCTCTGATGATGCAGGATCAATAGCCTGTGAAACCATTACAACGATAGGAATCAGAATACCGAAGGTTCCCCATGCTGTACCGGTAGAGAATGACAGGAAGCCTGCAATCACAAAGATAACAGCAGGAAGAATTGCGCCAACAAAGCCGATATCATTCTGAACAATTGAAGAAATGAATTCAGGAGCCTGTAGTAAATCGCGGGTTACACCTGAGATTGTCCATGCAAAGGTCAGAATCATGTTAGCAGGAATCATTGCCTGAACACCGCGCAGTACGCCATCCATGAATTCCTTTAATGACAGAACCTTTCTTGGAACCAGCATCAGGAAGGATACGAACAGAGCACAGGTTGAAGCCAGTACCAAGGCCAGTGATGAATCGGTATTACCAAAGGCTCCGCCTAAAGTATGATAAGCCTCATCATCTCCCCAGTATCCGCCTACATAAAGCATGAACAGGATTGCAAATATAATCAGGGCCAGCATTGGAACAATCATATCCCACATGGTACCGTCGCCTTTGATCTCCATATCAGAGGATGTATCCTGGTTTGAGGTTGGCTTTGGAGGATTCTTTAATGCTGACTGCTCTGCTTTAAGCATAGGTCCGAAATCAACATTGAAGATACATACAAGTACAACCATCAGAATTGACATCAGAGCATAGAAATTCCATGGAATTGCTGCTACGAAAGCACCGATATCAGATTCAAATGCCTTGGTAGCCTTAAGGTTTGATCCTACAGCCGCTGCCCAGGATGAAATTGGGGCAATAATACAGATAGGAGCTGCGGTTGCATCAATAATATAGGCAAGCTTGGCTCTTGAGATTCTGTATTTGTCTGTAATTGGTCTCATTACAGTACCAACAGTCAGACAGTTGAAATAGTCATCAATAAAAATAAATGCACCAAGTGCTGATGTAGACAGTAATGCGGAACGTCTGCCCTTGATTTTTGTGGTTGCCCAGTTGCCGTATGCCTTAGAAGCACCTGCAAGGTAGATAACATATACCAGAGCACCAAGCAGAGAGCAGAACAGAACAATGTTCAAATCAAATTTGTTTCCCATTACCTTAACAGTAGTCTGAAGGGTATCAATGACAACATTGCCGTCAGTTTTCAGGGTATAGATAAGAGTTCCTGAAAGAATACCCAATAGCAGAGAAGAGAATACTTCTTTTGTAATCAGAGCTAATGCTACTGCAATAACAGGAGGCAGCAGTGAAAGTGCCCCCACATAAACTGGATCCATTTTTACTCCTGTAGGAAATTTTGCACCGCAATTATACATCATTTTGAATTATGTGTCGTTTTTTGCGCATTATTGTCAGTTTGTGGCCTATTTTGGTGAGAGTGAAATTCTGTTCATAATTCTGTTCTAAGTTGAGATCTGATAAAATTGCGCCACGAATTACCTATACAGGTGTTTTTTAAGCTATCAGTTTTATAACTGCTTTTATTATGACTAATATTAAAAAAATTATTTCTGCTACAGCATTAACTTCTCTTTTATCATCTGTACCTGCCGAGGCTACAGTTTTTGGCGAGTATATAGAGTCTGCATATAACTTTGTATGCAATGATATAAAGTCTATTGTTGATGAACACGACTACGATGTTTATGCTCCTCTGCATGCATGGCACAACCGCTATACCTACGATCATGAGCACACAAGCCGTTATAATGAGGATTCTTTCGGATTTGGTCTGGGTATTTCCCATACTCTTGAAGATGGTGACTGGTCTGGTCTTTATGCTATGGGCTTTGAGGATTCAAATTATCATCTTGAAACCTTCTTTGGCTATGGCTATCAGTGGAACTGGACCTTTGGTGATGAGGATCAGTGGCGTGCGGGTATAGGCTATACCATGGGCTTAACTCAGCGACATGAGTACAAGTATATTCCTGTGCCTCTGGCACTGCCTTTATTTGGTGTTGGCTACAGAGGTCTTAACCTTCAGGCAGCCTATGTGCCAGGTGTACATAATAATGGAAATGTGCTGTTTATCTTTGCAAGATATCAGTTCAGTCTGTAGGTTTTGTTAGTGAATAGATAAGAGAAAGAGGGTGACTAAAAAGGTCGCCCTCTATTTTTACCTAAATTTTGTGGTTTTATTAACATTATTGATAATATTTTTATATTGAAACTTTATCTATTTCCTTGATATACAAAGTTAATATACTATACTTAATAATATAAAGAGTTATATTATTGGTAATATCGTTATGGATAAAGAAGATCTTTTCAAACCCTATATTCAAGATGATTTAGCCTTACTTCCTCCTTGTATTGGTGATTTTATCTCCCCTTCAGATCCCGTCAGACTCGTAAGTACAATTGTTGATAAA
>NZ_FUXX01000052.1 GCF_900167015.1 Succinivibrio dextrinosolvens DSM 3072 | reverse complement strand
TTGTACTTACGAGTCTGACGGGATCTGAAGGGGAGATAAAATCACCAATACAAGGAGGAAGTAAGGCTAAATCATCTTGAATATAGGGTTTGAAAAGATCTTCTTTATCCATAACGATATTACCAATAATATAACTCTTTATATTATTAAGTATAGTATATTAACTTTGTATATCAAGGAAATAGATAAAGTTTTAATATAAAAATATTATCAATAATGTTAATAAAACCACAAAATTTAGGTAAAAATAGAGGGCGACCTTTTTAGTCACCCTCTTTTTTCTAACTAATGCAGACGCCAACACATTTTTTAACGAGAGGATGGCAGCACGCATTATATGAAAGATAAAAAAAACCGGTTATAAACCGGTTTAATCGTAAAGTATGGAATTGGAGATTACATCTCACAAGGTATTTCGAAGGCTGCATGAGGAACATCTGCACACTGGGCACGATTCTTTAAAGCAGCATCCAGCAGTGTGATAGCAAGCATTGCCTCAGCAATAGGAACAGCTCTGATTCCAACACAAGGATCATGACGCCCCTTTGTCACAATTGAAGTGACATTGCCCTCTTTATCAATGGTATTTCCAGGAACAAGAATACTTGAGGTTGGCTTTAAAGCCATCTTCACAATAATCTCCTGACCGGAACTGATTCCACCAAGAATACCGCCGTTATGGTTTGACATGAATTTCTCTGGTGTCAGCTCATCACGAGCTTCAGAGCCTTTCATTCTAGCCATATCAAAGCCATCACCGATCTCAACACCTTTTACAGCGTTAATCCCCATCATTGCATAGGCGATCTGAGCATCAAGTCTGTTGAATACAGGATCACCAAGCCCAACCTTAACACCGTGAGCTCTTACTTCCACACAGGCTCCGACAGAATCACCATCAGTAGCCAGTTCTTTAAAGAGAGCCTTTAAATCGTCAATCTTTGAAGGGTCAGCAAAATTGAACTCATTCTCCAAAGCAGCTTTAGGATCGTAGATATCGGTACTGATATTTCCAATCTGAGTTACACATCCGTCAACAGTAATATTGAAGAGTTTCTTTAATACCTGCTTTGCAACAGCACCTGCTGCAACTCTCATGGCAGTCTCACGAGCTGATGCTCTGCCACCGCCACGATAATCTCTAATGCCGTACTTGGCCAGATAGGTATAATCAGCGTGACCAGGACGGAATGAATTCATAATCGCAGAATAATCGCCTGAACGCTGAGAGGTGTTCTCAATTAGAAGACCTAAAGATGTACCGGTGGTTTTTCCTTCAAAAACACCGGAGATAATCTTTACTTTGTCAGCCTCATTTCTTGGGGTACCGTATCTGGTTGAACCAGGACGTCTTCTGTCTAAATCAGGCTGAATAACGCTTTCATCAAGTTCAATTAAAGGAGGGACACCATCGATAATTGCAGCAAGAGCCACACCATGACTTTCACCACAGGTTGTAACTCTGAAAATCTCACCGAAAGTATTAGCGGGCATCACAAACCTCTAAAGCAGCCTTTTCGAAAACATCATGATATGCTCTTAACTGCTCAACACCAAGGATAAACACACCAGTGCCGCCACGTTTAAGATCAACAAAATGGAATGGAACTGTTGGGAAGAGATCAACAAGCTGCTCTTCTGAGTTGCCAACCTCCATAATCAGAATACCGTCATCATTCAGATAATCACCGGCTTTTGCAAGAATCTTCTTGGCACAGTCAAGACCATCATCACCAGAGCCTAAGGCAAGATCCGGTTCACAGCGGAATTCATCCGGCATGGTTGCAAGATCATAACTGTCAACATATGGAGGATTTGCCACAATTACATCGTATTTGTCACCTTCTGGAAGGTTTTCAAACAGGTCTGACTTTATAGGGAATACACAGTCTTCAAGTCCGTAGCCTTCAATATTGATATTGGCCACCTCTAAAGCTTCATCAGAAATATCAACTGCATCAACCTCTACATCACGGTCAAAATGAAGAGCAATTGCAATTGCAATACAGGCTGAACCGGTACACATATCTAAAACACGCTGTGGCTGGCTGTCAACATATGGGTCAAAACCAGATTCAATAAGCTCTGCAATAGGAGATCTTGGAATAATCACTCTGTCATCAACGTAGAATTCCTTTCCACAGAAGAATGCTCGATGAGTCAGATAAGGAGTTGGGATACGATTTAAAATTCGCTGACAGGCAATCTTACCGATAAGCTCTCTTTCACTCTTGGTAAGCTTTGAATTAAGTGTTGACTCATCACAAGGAGGCTGAAGATGCATTACAGCCTGAACGATTTCAATTGCTTCGTCCCAGTAATTTGCTGTTCCGTGTCCAACATAGATTGAGTAGCTGGCAAAACAGGAAACCAGGTATCTTACTACATCCTGAACAGTAGTCAGCTCATTGTTGATTGATGATGTAATCTGTTCTGCACTAGGCAGCTCGTCCAATAATGAATGAATGATTGCAATTTCTTGATTATTCTGAAGTTTCGACATATATGTATTTAAAATAGATTGAAAATAAGGTGTATACAGGACTAATTATAACACATCAGAAACATAGTGTTTTTAAAGAGTTTTTTTTACACAATTGCCCGTAACTTGTGCAAAAAAAAAGAAAAAGACGCAAAAAAAAATACCCTCAAAATTTTGAGGGCATCTTTCCTTACATCACCTTAAGCTGATGACTTTTTTATAGAAACTTTTTAATAATGAACAACATCTAAACGATATGCAAGCTCCCCTGCACACTCGTTTATTTCCTTACATATCTTCAGAGATTTTGTATCCATTTTTACTGTAGCCAGAACTCTGCCACAATCAAACTCAAATACCCCACTACCTTCAAGGACAAACTGACCTTTAAAAAAAGAAACTACGTATTTAGCGATTTGTTTAGGAATATACTTCTTAAAAACTCTCATCAGTAATATAACCTTATGTTGATATCTTTCAAAAAAAGCAAATATAAAAAAATTTCACATTTAAATTAAATCCTACAACTTAGATCTTAGTTTAAAGTTATAGGATTTGCTGTGAAAAACACATCAATTATTTATTTAATAACAAGATTTTGTAATTTTTGTGACTTGTTAAATTGTATGAAATCATGTTTCAAATAATGAGACATAACTTACAAGTTAAATTGCAAAATTGTGAGCAAGAAATTTGACGCACCTAGAATAAATAATCTTTTTCATAAGGCGAAACAAATCTCTCGTATTTAGCCCGGACGCCATTATAATCCATTACCAGAGCACATCCAGTGCCAAATTGAGGTGGAATTGTGATTTTTTGATTCAGATCATAGGAAAGTATTTCAACTAGAGGAAGATGAGAAACCAGTATAACGTTATCGTACATATCACAGTTTACATCTATAAAGGAAATCACATTATGAGCATTACCTGCAGGGGTAAGATCAGGGATGTATTCAATCTTGTCCTTAAAGCCTAAGCTGTCAGCTACTATTGAAGCAGTCTGCATGGCTCTGGTTTTAGGAGAACTGTAGATCTTGGTGGCATTGAAGAATTCTTTAAGTTTTGCGCCAACAAGACCAACCTCCTCTTCACCCTGAGAAGATAAAACTCTGTCAGCATTCTCGTATATGGCATCGCCATGTCGTATTACTATAATTTTCATAAGGCACACCAGGAAATCAAATCAGCAGTTAATGTATATTATGCAAGTAAAAAGTATATTACTGATTTATTTTACAACGTAAAAATTGTTATTTTTCAAATTTCTGTCTAAGAAATTAAAATTTTTTCAGTTAAAATATAAATAGTTAAGATTTTTCTTCTGAAAATATTCCCTTCTACAACAGACAAAAGAGAGTTCAGCAGGATAATATGGATTTTAAATATCTGAAAAACTACAGAAATTTAAAGGCTTTCTTTAAGGAGGCCTCATCAGAAGATATTCAATTTATCATTTCAAAACTGACCGAGTTTTATGCTGAAGTAAAAAATAAGGAAGAACAGGCTGAAAAACTTGAAAAAGCCAGAATTCAGTTTTTAAACGGTGTTCTGGATTCTCTGGATAACCATAACTTCACTGTTGAAGATCTCATGGCCCTCAAAAAGACAGGTTCACGCGAGAACAGGAATAAAATGAGACCTCGCTACCTGTACCATGATCTTGATGGCAACGAATGCCTGTGGTCCGGTCAGGGAAAAATTCCTAAAGCCATGCAGCAGGTAATGCAGAGAGACGGAATAACAGATAAGAATCACTACCTGATTAAAGATAGTGACTCATAGATTTAAATTTACAGAATTGAAGCGTTGATATCAATCAGAGCTTTAACCGGATCTGCAGCCTGAGTAATAGGTCTGCCAATCACCAGATAGTCAGAGCCAGCAGCTACAGCCTCAGCAGGTGTCATAATTCTCTTCTGATCACCAACAGATGAACCGGCAGGTCTGATACCTGGAGTTACACAGATAAATGGTGATGGTACATTAGATTTAATTAAGGATACTTCCTGAGCTGATGATACTACACCGTCAAGACCGGATTCCTTTGCAAGCTTAGCAAGTCTGATAACCTGTTCCTTAGGCTCGGCAGAAACACCAATTGAGTTTAACTGAGCAGAATCCATTGAAGTTAGAACAGTCACACCAATCAGATAAGGTCTCTCTCTGTATTTAGATAAGGCTTCAGCTGCAGCACTCATCATTACAGGACCACCTGAGGTGTGAATATCCACAAGCCATACCCCAAGATCAGCAGCTGCCTCACAGGCTCTGCTTACTGTATTAGGAATATCGTGATATTTTAAATCCAGAAAAACCTTAAAGCCTTTATCAACCAGTTTTGCAACAAACTTTGGACCTGCGGTTGTAAATAACTCATTACCAACCTTTAATCTGCATAAATCAGCTGAAACCTTGTCAACAAATTCAAGCGCTTTATTCTCATCGTTATAATCTAAGGCAACAATAACCTTGGATTCAGTCATTATTTAATCTCCATCCAATCCAATCTTAGGTTTTAGGCTTTCCCATTTTCTGCATGAAGGACACTGCCAGAACATGATCTTAGATTCAAATCCGCAGTTAGGACATGAATATCTGTTGCTCAAAGCAATCTGAGCATCAAGAATGCTCTTAATCTGCATAATAGACTCATTGCTTGTTGCATCAGTACCATGTGAGCGTAGCTCAAGCAGAGCAGAAAACAGTTTTAAATTTGATTTGTTCTTGATAAAGGATAAAAGCAGAGCCTCAGCATCCTCTTTACCTGACTGCTGTTCAACAGTTTTTACAAGTTCAACCATTGCCTCTGCAGAATTGGTTCTGTGAACAAGATCCTCCAAAGCGAAACGGTAGTTGGGATCTGCACTGTTAGGAAAGCATTTTTTTAGCTTATCAAGACAGATAACACCTGAATTAGGCTCAATGATACTTACCTCTTTGATAAGCTGACTTGCCTTTAGAAAATTGTTCTGAGATACAAGAATCTCAGCAAGCTCAAGTCTTGCTCTGATACTCTTGTTGCAGCATTCAATAGCCTTGCGGTAGGTTGAAGCTGCGGTATCCTTGTTGCCGTCTAAAAGCTGCTGCTTTGCAAGCTCACAGTAGTACTGGCTGACCTGACGTGACTGTCTTCCCTCAAGAGAAGTTGAATATCTGTTTGCAACCTCAATAGCCTTGGCGTAATCCTGCTCCTTCTCATACACGCTTAAAAGCAGAATGGCAGACTCGTGCTGTAATCTAGGAATATCAACGGTCTTAACCAGAATATCCTCTGCTCTGTCCAGAAGTCCTGCACTGATAAAATCTCGGCTTAATTCAAGTAAGGCGGTCTCTTTTTCTGAGTCATCAATACTCTCATCTGATGACATTTTTTCATGAAGAGCAATTGCCTTATCAACTTCGCCACGCTGACGGAACAGATTACCTAAGGCAAGGGATGATTCAAAAGAAGGATCTTTACTGTTTAGAAAGGCAATAAACTTATCTACAGCTTTTTCCTGTTTATTATTGAGAAGATAATCAAAGCCCTTTAGATAATTGGAATTCTGTTTGTTTTTTATATTCTGCTGTTTCTGTCTTGAGGAGTTATATCCCATGTAATAGCCATAAACAGCAGCGACAGGAAGAAGTAAAAATAGAAGTTCAAACATTTATTCTTTTTCAGTTTTTGACTCATTCAGCTTGTCGACTTCCTTTTTAAGCTTGTTCAGAGCCGATTTGGCTGATTTCTCTCTGAACCAGAGCTTGAGGCAAAGAAGCAGACATGAATAGATGCCCAAAATAAATCCAAAAATAACACCTATAACCAGAACAGATGCTACAGGAATCTCTTTTTGAACAAACAGGAAATCGAACATGACTTTTGCATCATTGGCACTGCCAATTGCCAGGCCGACAACAGCCAGAAATACAAAGACAATAAAATAAAACCAGAACTTAATCATGTCGATCCTCAAAAATTCTTATCAATATAATAACATAAAGCGCAACAAAGCAAATGTTTTTCATTTACCTGATGCGCTCCTGCACTAGTTGCTTCTCTAGTCTTAAGTATGATTATGAATGAAGTGTTATTTAAGAATATTTACACGTTCTCTAAGTTCGACACCAGGCTTGAAATGAACCACTCTACGACGGCTCAGATTAACCTGTTCACCTGTCTTAGGATTGTGTGCAACACGAGGCTCATGAATACGAACTTCAAAACTACCAAAGCCGCGGATCTCGATACGGTCACCGGCTGACAGGGTTTCAATCATGATTTCAAAAATCTCGCGTACAGAATTATCTACTGTAATAGGATTCTGATAAGGAAATTTTTTAGCTAAAGCCTCAATTAGTTCGGCACGTGTCATAATACTCTCCTAACCCGCACAATCATTCTTCACTCTTTAATAATAGCAAGTATTATTTTTTTCTCTATGATTTAAAAGAATAATTTAAAAAAAAGAGAAAATTTTTAGCTGTTTTTTGACGTATAGCTAATTTTAAGTTAAGGAAAAATAAAAAATAAAAAAATTATTGTTTATATTTTAATAAGTTAATTATAGTTTATTCTAATGATAATTTCTAAACTTTTATTAAAAATCAGATAGTTAGTATATTAAACAACAATCCGCTCCAGTCCATTCTCAACAGCTATTTTTAAGCCTTTTCATAAAAGCCATTTCCTTATTCAAAGTCCAAAAGCTTTTTTATGTGTTATAGCATTTTTTTATAACCTGAAATAGAAAAATAGTATTTGAAATAATGCGTGTTTTGTAAAAGAATATACACATAGCGAAATAACGAAGAAATCGTTAATTATTAAAAAAAATAAAATCAAAAATAGAAAATTTTTGAAGGTAAGAAATATGTCTCAGTTAAAAAATACAGCTTCAGTATTTTTCAAAAAACATACAATCCATCATGGCGTAATTCTGAATATGCCCATGTCTATATTCTGTTTTCCCTGTTAAGGAAAACTCAATTCATCAAAAGATTTATTTAATATAAATAGTCACTGCTTAGCAATGCCTGTCAGTAGTTTTTCTGAATCTGGTGTTGTCGCTTAATTAAATAATAAAAACGACAGATGACTCTGTCTGAGTAAAGAGCCAGGCTTTAATCGCTCAAAGATTAAATAGTTTTAAAGATTCATCGCGGGAGAAAAAAATGAATCTTGATATAAAAGAGTACATAGAAAAAGAATTCTATTATCTGCACTCACATCCAGAACTTTCCTATAAGGAAATTGAAACAACAAAGAGACTAAAGGAAGATCTTCAAAGCAATGGAATAAAGGTTCTGCCTTACGAGCTTGATACCGGTGTAGTCGGTGAAATCGGTTCTGGAGATAAAACCGTTGCCATCCGTGCTGATATAGATGCCCTGCCTGTCACTGAGGAGACAACTCTTCCCTACAAGTCTTTAACCCCAGGTGTAATGCATGCCTGCGGACATGACAGCCATGCAGCTCTTGTTCTTGGCGCAGCACTTTTACTAAAACAGCAGGAAGATAAGCTAAAAGGTCGCGTTAAGATTATTTTCCAGCCAGCTGAAGAAGCTCCTGGTGGAGCCCAGAAAATCATTGATGCAGGAGCATTGGATGATGTACAGGCAATTTTCGGAGCTCACAGCTGCCCTCTTTATGAGGTCGGAACTCTGGGACTTACCGGAGGTCCAACTCATGCAGCTGTGGAGAAATTTGAAGTTCACTTTGAAGGCAGTGGCACTCATGCAGCCCATCCAAATCTAGGACAGGACACTATCCTCATTGCATCTCATTTTATTACAGCAGTTCAGAGTATTGTTTCAAGAGAAATTGATCCTATAGATTCTGCCGTGGTTTCCATAACTCATATTCAGGCTGGTACTACCTGGAATGTAATTCCTCAGACAGCCTTTTTAGAAGGCACCATCAGAACTTATACAAAGGATAGCAGAGCTAAAGCTAAAAAGCGTTTTGAAGAAATCGCAAAAGGTGTAGCCGCAACCTTCGGAATCAGGGTAAGCATCAAATGGACAGTTGAGATTCCAGCTACCTTTAATGACTACAAACTGCTTGAACTGGCCCAAAAGACAGCTTTATCCACCGGCTTTAAGGTTGAGGAGGCGCCTCGATCCCTGGGTGGTGAGGATTTTAGTCTGTATCAGGAGAAAATTCCTGGTTTCTTCACTTTGGTAGGAACCGGCAAGTCCTATCCAAATCACAATCCAAAATTCAGTGTTGATCCATCAGCTCTATTCCCGGCAGCTAAATATGTGGCAGAGCTTGCAAAGGCTTATCTGGAGGCAGAGTAATGGAAAACAGTAATAATACAATCATCCGCTTTGAAAATATTTCCAAAGAGTATACCCGTAACGGAGTAACTACCAGAGCTCTGGATGATATCTCCTTTTCCATTGAAAAAGGTGACATCTACGGCCTTATCGGTTCCTCCGGCGCCGGAAAATCAACCCTTCTGCGAATGATCAATGTCCTTGAGACTCCAAGCTCCGGACACGTCTTTGTTAACGGAATTGATGTTAACAGCATCTCTCAGAAACAGCTTTCCCTGGTACGTAAGGATATTGGAATCATTTTCCAGGATTTCAATCTGCTTGAGTCTAAGAGTGTATTTGACAATGTGGCTATACCTCTGTTTTTAAAACATACTCCAAAGCATGAGATTGCAGAACGTGTAACTGAGCTGCTGCGTTTCGTAGGCCTTGAGGATAAGGCTAAAGCCTTTCCTAAGGAACTCTCCGGCGGACAGAAACAGCGTGTTGGTATTGCCAGAGCCCTAGCCACCAATCCTTCAGTACTTTTATGTGATGAGGCTACCTCCGCTCTTGATCCTAATACCACTGAGTCAATTCTTGATCTGCTGCTGAGAGTTAATCAGGAATTAAAGGTAACTATCATTTTCGTTACCCATACCATTCGTGTGATTCAGAAGATCTGCAATAAGGTGGCTATTCTTGATGGAGGAAAGCTGGTAGAACACGGCAGAGTTATTGATGTGTTCTCCAATCCAAAAAGTGATATCGCCAAAAGCTTTGTGCAGACTATCATCCCAAGCAGAATTCCGCAGAAAATCAAGGATGAGCTTAATAAGTATCAGGATTATTACAAGCTTATCCGAATCTATTTCTACGCTGAGAATGCTACAGATGATGTTATCTGGCAGATCAATAACCGTCTGAACGTACATACCAATGTTATGTTCGCTTCTGTCACCGAAATTCAGGGGCTTGTACTATCCATTATCACTCTGCAGATTACAGGCAGCGAGGAAGATTACATAAAGGCTACAGACTATATCCGTTCTAAGAACATAAGCTATGAGGAGATCAGTATATGAACCAGCTTCTTGTAAAAACATTTTCCATTACCTCAGATCAGCTTATTCTCTGTGCCAATCAGACCCTTTATATGGTCTTTGTGTCACTGTTTTTGGGCTCAATAATCGGCTTTATTCTTGCCTTTATTCTGGTTTTGACAAAAAAGAACGGACTTAAAGAGAATCGGGTGGTGTTTACCATTACCAGTACTGTTATCAACTGCCTGCGCTCTATTCCTTTTGTGATTCTGCTGGTGTTCATTCTTCCGGTAACCAAAGCTATCGTAGGAACCAGAATTGGAACTACAGCTGCGCTGGTGCCACTGATTACCTTTATCAGCCCATATCTTGCCAGACTTTTTGAGAATTCGCTTTTAGAGGTTAAATCAGGAATTATTGATGCGGCCAAGGCAATGGGGGCAAATACCCTGCAGATTATCTTTTATTTCTGGCTGCCTGAGGCTAAAGGCTCGCTGATTCTTTCAATTACCATCGGAGCCATTTCTCTTTTAGGCGCAACTGCTATGGCAGGTGTTATCGGTGCCGGCGGAATCGGAGATCTTGCCCTGACCTACGGCTATGAAAGAATGAATTCACCTCTGATGCTTTTCACTGTGATAGTTCTGATTATTTTCGTACAGGCTATTCAGTCCATCGGAAACTATTTTGCAAAGAAATCTAAACGTATATAAAACATATTATGGAGTTAATTATGAAAAAGTTAGTAATCGCTACACTGCTGTCCTCAGCACTGATATCATCTGCTTTTGCTTTTGATAAAGATCATTCCACTCTGACCTTCAGTAAGTCTCAGGGACCATACTCTGAGCTGTTCATCTCAGGTGTTCAGCCAATTCTGGAGAAACAGGGCTATACTGTCAAAGGGATTGACCTATCAGATCTTCTTCAGGCAGATTTAGCTTTAAATGAAGGTGAGGTGGATTTCAACGTTGAGCAGCACACCGCATATCTTGAGAATTTCAATAAAACTCAGGATGGGCACCTTGTACCGCTGACACCTATTCCTACAGTACCAGCAGGTATTTATCCAGGAGCAAAAAAAGATTTAACCGAGATAAAGGATGGAGACACCATCGCTGTACCAAATGACGCCTCAAACACTGCAAGAGCCTATAACATTCTTCAGAAGATTGGCTGGATTAAGCTAGATCCTAAAGTTGAGCCATCAAAGGTTACAAAACTGGATATTGTTGAAAATCCATTCAACCTTGAATTTGTCGAGATGAAATCTCTGAATATTCCTGCAGTGGCTTCAGACTTTGCCTATGTCGTTATCACTGGTTCTGTTGTATATAACGCTAAGGTACCACCAGAGTCTGTTCTGGCACAGGAAGATATTGCACCACACCTGCTGCTTCAGCTGGTTGTTCAGGAAAAGAATAAGGATGCAGTCTGGGCTAAGGATATCAAGGATGCCTATCAGTCAGAGGAATTTGCAAAATACATTAAGGAAAACAATACCGGATTGTGGTATGTTCCTGAGTACAAGTAGCATCTGCTAGAAAAAACAGCAGTATCTTTAAAGGTACTGCTGCTCATTCTGATAATTAGACTGGCTGTCCCAAAATAACAGATACTAGAATACAGCTATTGTATAATCCGCTTCAAAAATCGCACCTGAAGCCAGTTTCTGCTCTTTGTATTTCTGCTCAAGACTGCCATCAAAGCCCTTGTCGTCAGCTCTGCCGATCCAAGGCTCAAGACAGATGAATGGAGCATTCTTCTTAGTTGCAGACCAGATTCCAAATGAAGGGAAACCTTTTGCATCAAGAGTAATGTAAGGAGTCTTGTCGCTGTAGCATAAAGATACCTTATCTACCTCGTATTCATCAAAGATCAGAGCATCATTGTCAAACATGCTCTCTTTAATCCTGTAATAACCGTTATCTGTAGCAAGCTTATATACAGAACTGTTATCAACAGTACCTTCTGCAGGATCAAGAAGCTTATAGGATACAGCTGATTTACCTTCAAAATGAAGATAATAATCTTCTTTAGAATCAGAAGTACCTAAAGCAGGAACATTGAATGCAGGATGGCCTCCAATTGAGAAATACATTGTATCAGAGCCAGTATTTACAACCTTCCAGAAAACTCTAACCTTGTTATCTTCAATCTTGTGCTTAATAATCAGTTCAAAATCAAAAGGATAGACCTTAAAAGTTTCAGAATTAGACTTTAGTGAAAATACAATCTCGTTATCAGTCTTTGAAACAAGAGTAAAATCCATATCACGAGCAAAGCCGTGCTGTCCTAAAGAATACTGCTTTCCCTGATAGGTGTAGGTGTTGTTTCTTACCTTTCCAACAATTGGAAAGAGTACAGGAGCATGACGTCCCCAGAATGTTTTATCTGCATTCCATAGAACCTCACGTCCATTCTTTTTATCAAATACAGAAGAGAGCTGTGCTCCTGACTTATCAACACCGATTTTTAAAAATTCGTTCTCAATATATTCCATACGATAGTCCTTATTTTATTTGTCTGAATTATTTTGCATCATTTACAGAAAAAAATGAATTACTAATAGATAATCGATAGATCTTTGCATTTATGATGCACAGAAAAAACAAAACCCGTTACCAGATTTATCCGATAACGGGTCGTATAAATAAGAGCACGAAATCAATCAGTGCTCAAATCTATAATTACTGCTTGTTTGCAGCAGCGAAAGCAGCTGCCATAGCAGTAGTTGTAGGCTCAGCAGCCTGCTGATTTACAGACTCTAAAGCTTCCTTCTCCTCAGCCTCGTCCTTAGCACGAACTGATAGAGAAATCTGGCGGGTCTTACGATCAACGCTTACGAACTTAGCCTCGATTACATCGCCTTCCTTAGCAACAGTGGTAGCATCCTCAACACGATCACGTGATAGGTCAGCTGCCTTGATGTAGCCAGTGATGCCATCAGCTAACTCTAGGGTAACGCCACGTGCATCAACAGCAATAACCTTGCCTGATACAATAGCACCCTTACGGTGAGCTGAAACGTAATCTGCAAATGGATCCTCAGAGATCTGCTTTAGACCTAGAGAAATACGCTCTCTCTCTGGATCAACCTGTAGAACAATAGCGGTAATCTCGTCACCCTTCTTGAAGTTGCGAACAGCTTCTTCACCTGACTGCTGCCATGAGATGTCAGATAGGTGAACTAGACCATCGATACCACCATCTAAACCGATGAAAATACCGAAGTCAGTGATTGACTTGATCTTACCGGTTACCTTCTCACCCTTTGAGTGAGACTCAGCAAACTCTACCCATGGATTTGGCTTGCACTGCTTTAAGCCTAATGAAATGCGACGACGCTCTTCATCTAGCTCTAGAACCTTAACCTGAACCTTATCACCTACTGATACAATCTTAGATGGGTGAGTATTCTTGTTGGTCCAATCCATCTCTGAAACGTGAACTAAGCCTTCAACGCCATCAGCGATCTCAACGAAGCAGCCGTAATCAGTTAGGTTGGTTACCTTGCCTTCGATCATTGAGTCAACTGGGAAGCGAGCTGCGATGTTTGCCCATGGATCTTCACCAAGCTGCTTTAAGCCTAGAGATACACGTGAACGATCGCGGTCGAACTTAAGTACCTTAACAGTAACTTCTTCACCAACCTGAACAATCTCTGAAGGGTGCTTTACACGCTTCCATGCCATGTCAGTGATGTGTAGTAAGCCGTCAACACCACCTAAGTCTACGAATGCACCGTAGTCAGTTAAATTCTTAACGATACCGGTTACAGTCTGACCCTCAGCTAGATTTGCAAGTACGCTCTCACGATCTGCTGAATTCTCAGTCTCGATAACAGCACGACGTGAAACAACAACGTTGTTGCGCTTCTGGTCTAACTTGATAACCTTGAACTGCTGCTCTTTGCCTTCGATGTGTGAAGTATCACGTACTGGACGTACATCTACTAATGAGCCTGGTAAGAAAGCACGGATGCCACCTAACTGAACGGTGAAGCCACCCTTAACCTTACCATCAATAACACCGATAACAGTCTCGTTCTTGTTAAATGCGTCTTCAAGCTTGATCCAAGCTTCGTTACGCTTTGCCTTTTCGCGAGATACCTGAGTCTCACCGTCACCTGATTCTACTGACTCTAAAGCTACGTCTACTTCGTCGCCAACCTGAACTTCGATTTCACCCTGAGCATTGTAGAACTGCTCCTCAGGAATAGCAGACTCTGACTTTAGACCAGCGTCTACGATTACGAAGCCGTTGTTAATTGCTACTACAGTAGCCTTGATCATTGAACCAGGACGTGTTTCAACATTCTGTAATGACTCTTCGAAAAGTTGTGCAAATGATTCCATTAAGGTTTCCCAATAAAGCCCCGAAGCATCATGCTTTAGGGGGTTGTAAAAAATATGCCGTCATCCATGACAGCACAACAAAAAAAATCTTTAATTAAATGTCAAACTTTAGTGCAGTCTTTGACATTATGTACTCTGCTGCAGTTCTGAAAACTTCTTCGATATTCATATCTGAAGAATCAATAATCAGTGCATCATCAGCAGGCTTCAGAGGTGCAACAGGACGATTTCTGTCTCTGTCGTCTCTCTCTTTAATCTCTGCAAGAACAGTGTCAAAATCAGCAGTCTTACCTTTAGACTCAAGCTGCAGACATCTGCGCTTTGCTCTTACTTCAGCACTTGCATCAAGGAAAATCTTTACCTGAGCCTTAGGGAACACAACGGTACCCATATCTCTACCATCAGCAACAAGACCAGGTTCCTTTAAGAACTGACGCTGACGATCAAGCAGTGCCTGTCTTACGGATGGATAAGCAGCAACCTTGCTGGCATTATTGCCTGCCTCTTCAGTTCTGATAGCTAATGAAACATCTTCACCACCTAAAAGAACGTGGACACCGTCATCCATACATTCAAATGACAGATTTAATAGCTTGGCTTCCTGAACAACTGACTCCTCATCAAATAGAGCAAGACCAGCCTTGCGAACAGCATAACCTAGAACTCTGTAGATAGCGCCGGAATCAAGTAGATCAAAATCCAAAGCCTCAGCAAGACGACGGGTTAACTCCCCCTTGCCTGCGCCACCAGGGCCATCAACAGTAATTACAATTGCATCTGACATTGAGATCATCCTTAAATCTAAGGTCTGTATTATACATTAAACTTTTGCAAATACCATATAAAAAAGCTTTTTTTAGCATTTTTCGATAAAAAAAGTACCTTTTTAGGTATCTGAACAAATACCGGGTGCTAATTTAGCATTAAATTCTTTGTTTTACTAGCACTAACTACTAGAAAAACAAGTGTTTAAAGGTTTTGTTTAAGTCAAAAGACAAAATCTGTTATTAGTGTATGGGTAAATTAAGCACGAACATGTCCAAAGTGATATTTAATGTTACTTTGTAATGGTGATATCAGAGCATAAAGATGTTATACTGCACTGCATTGAAGATTACCAAAAAGAAAAGGCTGAAAATACAGCCTTATATATTTGAAATTCTATAGGAATAACGTTGACTACAAAACTTGTTCAGGGACCAGTAGGAAAACTCCCATCTAAATTCGGTCAGTTTAATATTGTCGTTTTCAAAGAAGATGATTTTCTAGATCACGCAGTTATTTTCAAGGGTGATCTGAGAACCGGCGAACCTGTACTGTGCAGAATACATTCTGAATGTCTGACAGGAGATGCTTTCGGTTCATTAAGATGTGACTGCGGTTTCCAGCTTGAAGCTGCCTTAAGAGCAATTGAAAAGGAAGGCCGAGGTGCTCTTCTTTATATGCGTCAGGAAGGCAGAGGTATCGGTCTTTTCAACAAGATCAGAGCCTATCAGCTTCAGGATCAGGGTGTTGATACCGTGGATGCAAATGTTCGTCTAGGCTTCCCTGCTGATGCCAGAAAGTACGAGGCCTGTTCACAGATTATGAAGAATATGGGATTTGATAAGGTTATTCTTATGACCAACAATCCAGCAAAAATTCATGATATCGAACAGCACGGAATAACAGTTGTAGACAGAAAGCCAATCGAATACGGCAGAAATGAATACAACGAATTCTACCTTGATACCAAAGAGCAGAGAATGGGACATCTGCTTCATCATCAGGATTAACGGTCTATATAATAAGAGGGTGACTAAAAAGGTCGCCCTCTATTTTTACCTAAATTTTGTGGTTTTATTAACATTATTGATAATATTTTTATATTGAAACTTTATCTATTTCCTTGATATACAAAGTTAATATACTATACTTAATAATATAAAGAGTTATATTATTGGTAATATAGTTATGGATAAAGAAGATCTTTTCAAACCCTATATTCAAGATGATTTAGCCTTACTTCCTCCTTGTATTGGTGATTTTATCTCCCCTTCAGATCCCGTCAGACTTGTAAGTACAATTGTTGATAAACTTGATATCT
>NZ_FUXX01000054.1 GCF_900167015.1 Succinivibrio dextrinosolvens DSM 3072 | reverse complement strand
CATGTCTCAAAAGACAATCGCAGTACTCAGGCTCATTTCTGCTGTACGAACTGTGGATATACAGCTAATGCAGATGAAAATGCAGCGGGAAATATCCTAAGGGCGGGGCTGGCCCGGCTAGCACAGGAAGTGAACTCCAAAAGGAGTCAGCACTGTGAACCCTCTGAAGCTGAACAGTAATGTCAGCAGTAGGAATCCTCTTGATTCAGCAAGAGGAGGATGTCAATAATAGATATGTATATATATGCTGATTGTTGCCTTTAGCATCATTATGGTAAAAGTAAATAAAGTATTATGTGACTGGTATCATATATATTTAGGATATAGGCTTTAATCGGAACTTGTTGAATCTCCACTGAAATCTCACCATTTTTGCTCATAATTTTCTTTGTTCATATATTTTTTTAATTTTTTTGTTTGTTTTACCGGTTTTTTTATTTTTAATTTCAGAAATTTTTTTTTATTTTTTTTCATTGTTCTACGAAATTATGTAAGAAATTAACTGAAAACTACTTTGGAATCGAAATATCTTAACTGGTTTATCTCTATTTAATTGAAAGTACTAAGTTTTATCTAATTATAGTTGTAGTTTTTGATCACTTTTACTTTAATGTCGAATCTTTTAAATAAGAAAATAATATGAATTAAATTACTCGTGAATACTATGTGGTTATGCAGTATCTGATAACAGTGTACAAACTGTTATAAAAGAGATTTTATAAGTTACATTTTTTTATATAAAATACAAAATTATATAATAATGGTCGGATGGTAATCACTGGCTAATATTAAAAATATGTGAATATAGTACAAGATGAAATGTAAAATCTTGGCTTTATTTTTTTTTCTCCAGCTTTATAATTGTCGGGACAATGCTCAACTTGGATTGAGCGATGATGTGTGTGATTATTTAAGAAATTGTATATCTTGAAAAAGTTAGTAATATTGGCACTGGTGTACCTGATGACAGTGCTTAATCCAGCTTTCGCCAAAACAAACAAATCCATCTGTTTCTATTACAACGAAGTCGATTCCATTCGTGAATTGCTGAATTTTGATCGAGTTGTTTTAGACCCTTCCAATGTTACTGATAAACAGATATCAGAGCTTCATAATGCAGGTATTTCTGTTTATTCATACATATCTGTTGGAGAGTATGACGAATCACTTCCTGATTCTCTTAAGGAAGCTAAAATAGCAGACAATGAAAGTTGGAACAGCTCCGTTATGGATGTTTCCTCTCTTCTTTATGGCGTGAATATATTCTTGCCCGTGTGGATGAGTTGAAAAAACGCCATTTTGATGGTCTTTTTCTAGATACTCTGGATAGCTTCAATGCCTATACCGATGAGAAAGCGGATAAAGCACTCTATGATAGACAGGTTGAAGGCTTAACTGAACTTGTAAACGATATCCATTCAATTCATCCTAAACTTATTTTTAATCGCGGTTTTGAGATTTTCGACAGAATCGGGTTCAAGCCAGAAGCTGTTGCCGGAGAGTCTATATTTAAGTCGTACAATTCTAAGGCTAATAAATACACTGACGTAAGCAAGTCGGACCGAGAGTGGCTTTCATCTAAGTTTGATCATGTAAAATCAGCTGGTGTAGAAGCTATTGCTCTTGATTATCTGCCAGATACAGATCTTGATGCGAGAATTGCTCTTGCAAAGGATATTTCCCAGAAAGGATATACTCCTTATGTGAGTGACGGTATGTTGTACGGCTTTGGCGTGAGTTACACATACAGTGTTCCAAAAAGAATTCTGGGTGTATATGATGGAACTTTAGGTGAACCTAATCTGTCCTTTATTCATTCTACAGTAACTACTCCTCTTGAGTACAACGGTTATGTTGTTGACCTGGTCGATATCTACAACATAGATGTTAATCAGCTTCAAAAATCTAAATATGCTGCATTGGTATTCTATCCTGCCGATAGTGGTGGCTATACCGAAAATACAGAGCTGATGTCATGGCTTATCTCCCATGTAGGGTATATTCCAACTCTGTTCTTAGGTGTGCTACCTACTAATAGTGAATTTTTAAATGCCTACGGAATAGAGTTTCTAGGAGAAATCGATCCTCCATACAGTTTTGACAGAAAGCCTGCAATGTCAAAAGGAATAATTGATCCTCCATTCTCTCCAAACGACAGACTGTTCAGTTTCAGTGTTGATGAGAATAAAGGCTTTAAGGTTCAGGCAAGTGTAAAAAATCCTGCTGGTGCATAATCAGCCCTTATGTTTAAAGCCCCATGGGGTGGCGCCGCAGTTTCTCCTTATCCTGTTTTCAGTCTCGATAACAATCAGGATATCTGGCTGGTAGATCCATTTAAATTCCTCGATGAGATGCTTGCTCTTCCTAAAATCCCGGCAGCAGATGCAAGTACTGAATCTGGTCTTAGAATTCTGACTTCACACGTGGATGGAGACGGATTCCCTTCACGTTCCTGGTTTAAAGGTTCACCTCTTGTAAGTGAAGTTCTGTATAACGAGGTTTTCAGTAAAATCGAGATCCCTCATACTGTATCTGTAATTGAAGGTGAAACCAGTCCAGAGGGCTTATATAAAGATGCTTCTCCTAAATTAGAGGCACTTGCAAGAAAAATTTTTGAACTGCCAAATGTTGAGGTTGCATCCCACACATACTCTCACCCTTTCTCATGGAATATAAAATCAAATATGAGAAAGCTTGTATATGGCGAGTTTCTTCCAATCCCAGGCTATAAGGAAGTTGATTATGACAGAGAGGTTTCAGGCTCTATAAATTATATCAACTCAAGACTTTGTCCTCCTGATAAGAAAGTAAAGGTTTTTCTCTGGTCAGGAAATGCATGTCCATCTCCTGAAGCTATAGAAAAGGTAGAAAAACAGGGCATTGTTAACGTAAATGGAGGAAATACCATTGTGCTCAAAGGTATGGATTCTTTAACCAACGTTTCTCCTGTTGTCTACTGGACTAAAAAGGGTGTTCAGGTATATGCACCTATGCTTAATGAGAATGTGTATACCAATGAATGGACAGAACACTTTGATGGTTTTGGAAGAGCAACCGAATCCTTTGATCTTACCGGACATCCTCGTCGTCTGAAGAGTATCGCTATTTATTATCATATGTATTCAGGAACATATCCTTCATCTCTTAAGGCTCTTAAATCACTTTATGACTATGCCTTGTCGCAGGATGTTACTCCTATGTATCTTTCTGAATTTGCCCAGAGAGCTAGAACTCTATATGAGACCGGTTTAGGTAAGAATTTAGACGGAAGCTGGAGAATCACTTCAACTGGTATCAGATCTTTAAGAGTTCCTGCTCAGTTTGGTATTCCTGTTTCTTCTGATATTCCAGGTTATAACGCCTGTGAGGATGGAAACTATATTATTCTGAACAAAAAACACAATACCATTCATTTTGCAAAGGAACGCGAAGACAGAGTAATGCTCAAGAGTGCTAACGGTATTGTCAATAAATGGGTTCAGAACGGAAACCGTATTGAATTTAACATTCAGTCCTATATTCCTTTAAAACTTGAATTGTGGACTAAAAATAAGTGTCAGATGGTTTCCTCTAGTGAATTTGAATCAAGAGTAGATAATCAGGTTTCCATATATCAGACAAAAGAAAAAGGTTCTATTTCAGGTGTTCTCATCTGTAACTGATTGAAGGATCTTCTGAAGTTTTAATTCCTTTACTGAAATAAAATGAAGTTAACAAAACAAAAGAGAAAATCTGCACCGCTTCTGAGCAAGACAACAATTGCTATTTTAATTGTAGGAGCAGTTGGTGCTGTGTATGTGTTATCACCAACCTCAACTACCCTTGAGAAGAAAATCTCAGATACTTCTTCTCCAGAGGTTTCATTAAATTATCTTCAGGAACTTGAGAAACTGAATCCTGATGATCCTATGATTCCATATCTAAAAGCCAAGCTGCTCTATGAAAAGGGTAACTACAATGATGTTATTGAGCTATTGGCTCCTGAAATCAAAGAGGATCCTGATCATCGAGCATTAGATACCTTTATTCTATATCTCAAGACTAAGGTCGCATTAGCTGGAACCATTGATAATAAGAGTAAGGAGAAGACCTTAACTGAAGTTAATGCTGAGTTGAATGCACTTTTAAATCGTAATTTTACAACGGAACAGATAAAAGAGATTGTTAAGATCTGTTATCAGATTCCGGATGTAGAAAAAGCCTACACCTATATCTGCAAGATAGAGAATCCTGATTATGAGACTATGAATGAAATCTATTCTCTTGCTCTTCAGACAGGACATTACGACAAGGCAATTGAATTTAAGAAAAATCTGTTCCTACATGAAGAATCCAAAGAGAACTATGAACCTCTATTCTCTTTATATCTTCAAGCTTTTGACAAAGATATGTTTTCTGCTTTTCTCAAGGAATATGATGGAAAACTGAGAGACGATTCTGATTTTATTAAAGCTGAGATTGATACAGCTACCAAGCTAGGTCTTTACGAGGAAACCTTTGGTCTTATTGAGCATCTATGCGAAAAGGAACCTAGCTTTGCAAACAAGATGGTTCTTGCAGAAAACTGTGTTTCAAGAAAGGATCTGGATAAAGCAGTTTCTATCTTTGAAGAGCTTCATGAGTCAGATATAACTCCTGAAGATAAGAAAAGAGAGATTACCGTAAGACTTCACGATTTATACAAATGGAAAGGTGCTCTGGAAGGAGCTCAGCGCATAAGCTATGAACTTCTTGAAAGTGATCCTACTCAGGCTGAAGTTTTAAGTGGAGTTGAGGAGTCTCGTTCCCTTTCAGATCTTGAAGGTATGGATAACTTCTATAAAAAAGCTTTTGAGGCAGGCTATCTCACTTCAGAACAATATGACGATTTTGTTGATGTTGTTGAAAAGGCTGAGGGTTCTAAAGAAGCTCTTTCCATGATTAATAAACTGCTAGAGGATAACTCCGGAAATTCAACTCTTATTTCCCATAAAATCAGACTTGAAAGCTATTTCAATGAATATAATAATGTCACTTCGGCGTTTGAAAATCTTATTAAGCTCCGCAAGCCTACAGCTAAAGAAGCCATGTATGCTGCTAATGCATATGTAATGCAGGGCAACGATAAGAAAGCTTTAGAGGCACTTACTGCTGTTGACAAGTGGGAAGAGCAGAATGATGAATATATGGTCATGGTCTCATCACTGTCCTGGACCTGTGATGATGATACTCTTGCATCCATGTCTCAGAATGTACTTTTAGATAGAAACTCAATGGAGGCTGACTCCTATAAGCTTTTAAACAGTATCGAAATAACTCCAGATAATATCGATAAACTCATAAGTTATTATGAGGCTAAGCATGATTTCACCATTATGTCAGAACTGCTTTCTCATTCAGCAGGAAAAAGCGATTATGCCTTAATGCAGAGGCTTCTAGACGTCATTAAAAAGCAAGATGAATCCTGCTATGCTTCTACAGATGTGCTTTCCTATAGAGCAACACTTGCGATGTATAAAAGAGATTTCAAAGAGGCTAAGCGCATTTATGAAAAACTGCTTAAGAATAATCCATCAAGTCTTGAAGCAATAGACGGACTATGTAACATCGCTCTTATGAACGGTGATAAAAAAGAGGCTGATGCTCTTTACCATAAATACAAGAAAATGTTTGCTTCAAATCCGGCAGCTTGGCAGATGGCAGCGTATCTTGCCTCGAGTTTAGGGTATGGAATGGAGTCTAAGGTATGGTATGAACTGTATCTGTCCAACGCTACATCCCCTTCAGCCGTTGATCTTCTTTCTTATGCCGAGGTTCTATCGGATTTAGGTTATTCAGATAAAGCTTACAGAATTAGAAAATATGTTGTTGACGTTAAGACTGAGGAACTGTTGAATCTTAATGACAGCAATGTAACTTTAGCCTCACTGGTTTCCACCTTTATATCAAAGTCTTTAGGTGAAGATATCATTAGAAATGAACTGAAATCATCAGAGTCTTCTGCTCTGGGAATTCAGTTAATGACATCTCTGCTTGAAAGAAATGACATAAAAAGTGCCATTTACTTCAAAAAGAGAAGTTCTCTTGCAAATGTTGTTTTATCTGACAGTCAGGAGCTGATTCTTGCAGTACGTACCAAAGACAAAGAAAAGATTAAAGATCTGCTTGAACGTGGTGTGGGTATCCGTGAGAGTGAAAAATATGATGCTCTTGAGAAAATCTCAAAACGTCTTGAGGCTTATCAGCTAGCCCAAAACACTGTAGGTGTGACCCCTTACAGTGATGTCAATAAAGCTTTAAGAGGACAGATGGCAGCAAACAATCAGATCTTATCCAGCAACGTTATGGCAGTTATTCATTCTCAGCCATTGTGGGGGCTTCAGTCTTATGCTGCCTACTACCATGCTCCATATTCACTTGGACAGTTTGCTGTAGCAACGATTTATCAGCATTCTAAAGCTCCTGATGCTATGGCAATCTCTAAGCTCAAGAGTGAAAAGAGGATCATAGGAAAAATCTCTTATGAACAGGAGAAGTACGAACTGTCATCGTCTGCAGATCTTGCTGACGGTGCTGCAGACGACAGATTAGGTCTGAAGATTGATTATCTGTTTAAACTTGATGAGCGTTATTCCGTATCTTTATCAGGAGCTTTAAATCAGCATTCCAATATTTCTCACATGATGACTGTGCTGGGAAAGGATAATTATGCAGAAATGCGTTTGAGTGCATCACCATGGAACAGAGAGTATTTTTCTCTTACATCCCGCATTCACAACTATAAGACACGTTACAACGAGAATCTGGGCTCAGGATATGATCTTGAATTTATGGCAATGACGCCTGTATTTAATTCTGATCCTGCGTTATATGGCTATACCTCATGGCTTTACCAGAACAATAATCCTTCAGATAACGCTCTTAGAGATACAAACAGACTGAATGGTTCTTTAAATGATGATTCAGTTCAGAGTTTAAGTTCAGAATCATTCATCTCAAAACAGTATAAACATTTGGCTTTCGGTATGACTACCAATCATGGCGATCCTGGAATCCCTGGCCCTTCAGTTCCATCTCCTCGCTTCCTGTTAGACGTTTTCACCGGATATAACTTTACGGAGAAAAAGATTGATGCATGTGCCAGTGCAGGTGTCGGAATAAGTCTGTTTAAGGCTCAGGATGAGCTGTTTATTAAGTCTTCAGTACAGAGTGCTGATAAACAAGGAAACAAGTCTTTAAGCCTGACTTTCGGTTACAGTATGGTTTTTTAATCTTTGAGGAACAAGAAAAAAATGAGAAAACTAACTTTTATTATTTTAGCTGCAATAGTCTCTTTAACTGGATGCTCTACCTACAGAGGATCAAATGGTATAACTGTTTCAAACGGTTCAACATTTGCGGTAATGCCATTTGTTAATCAGTCCAATACTCCTCTTGCTGCCGAGAATGTAGGTGCTATTATCTGTTCAGAGCTAAGTGCAAAGAACATCAGTTATGTCGCTTATGAATCAGCAGATGAGCCAAAGGATCTTAAGAGCATTCTTGATGTTTCATACACAACCCGTAAAGCTAATGAGTGGCTTAAAACTGTAAGTTACAACTACGTAATTTCAGGTTCAGTAGACGAGTGGAATTACAAGGCTGGTCTTGATGGAGAACCTGTTGTTAGCGTTACCGTACGTGTTAAGGATGTTAACGGAAATGTCGTATACGAGAAGACCGGCAGCAGATCAGGCTTTGGTCGTGAGAGTCTGAATGGTGCAGGTCAGAAGGTTGTAGAGAATATTTTAGGTGACATTAACTACACCAGATAATCGCATAAGGGATTTATAAATGAACAAGAGTCTTAAGAGCCTTAGCCGACTCCTAACCAGAGGCTCAGGTCAGCCTTTAATTGTTTGGGTAGAAACAGTTGTACTTGCCGCCATCTCATCAATTATCTGGATGAACTCTATCGAAATTTATTTTGATCAGAGCGGGCCTATACCTGTATTTACTGTAGAGAATACCTCTGAATTCTTCTGGCCACTTGTATTTGTAGTTATTGTAGCTTTGCGCTATGGTTTCTCCATGGGCTTTATTTCAGCCATTCTTTCAATTGTGCTGACAATGTCATTCTTTAAATATCATAATATCACTGATTATTTCTCATACTATCAGGCTGTTGGAATGCTGGTAGTAAATATGATTGCGGGTGAGTTCCGTGATGTATGGGAAGAAAGACTTCACAGAAATGACCTTGATTATGCTTTTATGAAAAGAAAGCTTTCTCTATTTACTCAGAACTATTTCATGCTTCGTTCCTCACATGATCAGTTAGAGCAGAGAATGGCCGGTCAGGCTGTAAGCCTTCGTTCAAGTATCAGTGAACTAGAGAATCTGAATGAGAAATATCCAATCCTTGGTGTGAAACCTCAAGACAGAATTAAATCTGTTGCTCCTCATGTGCTGAAATTATTAGCTTCAATTGTGGTTATGGAGGAGGCTGGAATCTACAGAATTGAGAATGGAAAAATCAATCCTGAACCTCTATCTACAATCGGAAAAATGCCTGAACTGGATCTTAAGGATGATATGCTCAATGACATGCTTGAGCATAGAGTTCTTATGTCACCTGTAAATCTTTATGAGACCGATTCAACTCTAAAGTATCAGCTTTGTGTTCCTCTGGTTGATACCATGGGTAATATGAATGCGTGTGTTGTAGTAACTCAGGTTAAATTCTTTACCCTTACCTCTCAGAATATCGCTATTCTGAATCTTGTAAGTGCTTACGCCGCAGATATGCTGGCTTCAGGAATTATTGCTCCAGTAATAGATTCTTCAGAAAAGGATCTTTTCCTAAGTTACCTGAAGAAGACCTTTGATGAGAACAAATACCATGGACAGAATAGCAGTATTGTTTTCTGTCGTGGTTATACAAAGGCAGCAATGGAACTCTTTGACAGAACTATTTCTCTTCGCCGTGGTGCTGATATCTACTGGAAACGCTGGACAGAAAACGGCGAGCAGGTCCTTGTAGTGCTGCTTCCTCTTACTTCTCTACTTCAGGCGCAGCTTTATGTAGATAGAGTTGATCGCCTGATGACAAAGGAGTCAGATGGAGCCATTAAGCTTGATTTTACAGGCCCTATGGATGTATCAGTTGATAATGAGCAGTTAATTTCAGAGCTTAAAAAGCTGGATTTAAAAGATGACGATTTTTCTTATTGTTTTAAGCCTGATTAGCGATATTAGCGCTGCATTATATGCATTTTCAGATGCGGAGCTTTTCCGCCGTCTTCTTGTATTTGCAATGTTTCACTTTATTGCAAGTATAAGTGCGGCGTATGCCATGTTCATGTTGCTTCCTGAAAACATGAGGAAATCTCAAAGTCCTTATCTTGCAGTCGGATTCATGTTCCTAATGTGCATGTTCCTGCCTGTGTTAGGCTTTATCGGTCTGTTCATGTGTGTCGTTGTAGCAATGAATCTGCCAAAGAAAAGAGCAGAGGTTATGTGGGTTGCCAATCCAAGGGAAGAACTGCCATCTCATCCTCGCGACATGATGTATACAAAGTTCGGTACAGGCGCTCTGCAGGATATTCTTTTGAATGCACCTGATGTTGAAAGGCGTGTTGAAGCTATTTCATCTGTGTCTCATCTGCCTCGTGATCAGCGAATCGCCTTCTACAAGCTTGCACTAAGAGATCCTGCTGATGATGTTCGTCTGATGGCTTATTCTCAGCTTGATCCTATTGAGCAGGATATTACCGACAATATTAAACAGCTTGAAGATTCCTTTAATGAGAATAATTCTGCTGATATAGCCTATGACATTGCTCAGCAGTTTTGGGAAATCTGTTACCTTGGAATAGCAGATACTGTTCTTGTAAAGCATTATCTTACAAATGCAAGAAAATGGTGTCAGACCGCAATTGAAATTGATGACCGCGGTAATTTTGAACTTCTTTTAGGTCGAATTCTACTTGAACTTGGTGAAATAGAGCCTGCTGAAATTGCTTTACAGAAGGCAAAAGATGCAAAAATGCTGGATTCTCAGGTTAACACTTATCTTGCAGAGTGTGCTTTTAGGATGCATGACTATGCATCAGTTAAATCATATCTGAGCTCTTTATATGCCACAGAAGGCTCAAAACTGGCTCAACTCAGGGAGTACTGGTTAAATGCCAAATAGTGAAGAAAAAAAGAGTGTAGGTGAAGTTTACAACGATCTGATGGGAAAGGACGCTAGCTTCAATGTCGGTGCAGAGGCTGATATCTGCATGATGCTTGAAGGTACCTATCCTTTTGTTCGAGGTGGTGTTTCTTCCTGGGTTCATCAGATTATAAGCAATATGCCTCAGCACACCTTTTATCTTGTATTTATAGGTGGACAGAGAAGTGCTTATAAAAAAATGGCCTATGAGCTTCCTGCAAATGTTGTTGGCATGGAAATGCACTATATCCTTCCTGATGAAAAAAATCTTTCTAAAAAGATGCCTAGGAAGGCCAATAATAATGATTTTGGCCTATGGCGTAAGGTGATAAGCTCTTTTGATAATCCAGAGGAGCCAATTCCTCATGATGTGTTAAAAGATTTTGCTGTTGCTATAGGAACTGATCCATATGCCATTAACGATCTTTTGTACAGTAAAGATTCATGGGATATCTTAACTGAACGTTATGATGCTATTGATTCGGAAGGTTCCTTTGTTGATTATTTCTGGACATACAGAACTCTGTATCAGCCTTTAATTGAGCTTTGCAGAATAGCTACTCATCTTCCAAAAGCAAAGTGCTATCACTCGATATCTACGGGTTACGCTGGTTTTTTAGGTGCTCTTGCTCATGCATCCAATAAAGTTCCTTTTTTACTGACTGAACATGGTATTTATACCAAAGAGCGAAAGATTGATCTTTCTCTTGCCACATGGATTAAGAGTAAATCTGATTCTTTAGATATATCTATGCACTCAGGTATGGATCTGATTCGCAGAATCTGGATTAACTTCTTTGTACAGATGGGAAAATCAGCATACCAGGAAGCCTACAGAATTACTGCTTTATTTGAGGGAAACAGAAAACGTCAGGTAATAGATGGAGCTCCTGAGCAAAAAACTGTGGTTGTGGTAAACGGTATTAAGACTTCTCGCTTTGAAGAGTCGTATAAATTAAGACCTCAGACTCCTCCTCATGTTGTGGCTCTGGTTGGAAGAGTTGTATCAATTAAGGATGTGAAAACCTTCATACGTACCATTAGAGGAGCATTAGATCTTTATCCTGATCTTCAGGGGTGGGTTGTAGGTCCTAAGGAAGAAGATCCAAAGTATGTATCAGAGTGTGAAAACCTGGTACAAAGTCTTGGTCTTCAGGAGCATGTTAAATTTACCGGAAACCAGAACGTAGCCAAAATTATGCCTCAGATTGGAATTATGATGCTGACTTCAATCTCAGAAGCTCAGCCTTTGGTTCTGCTTGAAGCAATGGCAAGCGGTATTCCTTGTATTGCTACAGATGTTGGTGCCTGCTCAGAGATCTTATATGGAGCTAATACCGAGACTCCTAATCTTGGTCACGCTGGTGAAGTTATCTCCATAGCAAATCCTGCTCAGGGAGTTGAGATGATCGACCATTTCCTGAGAGACGATAAGTTATGGCGAGAAACCGGTGATATTGGTCGTCAGCGTGTATTGAAATATTATGAAGAATCAATGATGTTTGATTCCTATAGAAAACTTTATCAAGAGGGTATAGATGGCGGGAATAGGATTTGAGCTAAGGAAAATTCTTAAAAGAGATTCCTTAACCTCTGTAATTCAGGCTTATGGTATTGCTTCAATTGTAAGCTCAGGTCCATGGGTTCTGTCTATTATGGCACTGATGATTATTGGTATCATCAGTGTAGATGTTGTTTATCCTTCGGTTTTGATTATACAGTTTCTGATATCGGTAACGTATATGATGGCAGGGTCGCTGATTTTGAGTGGATTCTTCCAGATCCTCTTCTCAAGATTTGTGGCTGACTGTGAATTCAGAGGTGAGGATAATAGGATTATTCCAAATCTATTCGGCGCAATGCTGTTTCTGACAGCTGTGTCTGGAGTCGTAGGTTTCTTCCTGTTGACTCTACTTCCTAGCATAGATTTTTCTGTCAGAATCTGTATGCTGGCATCATTTGTTCTTTTGACCAACCAGTGGATTGTGATTATTTTCTTATCCGGTATGAAAGAGTATTACCGCATTGTTATAACAATGTTTCTGGGCTACGGCCTTATGGTTTTTCTTGCCTGGACATTACCTCCATTTGGTCTTTTAGGTCTTGAGTTTGTATTCTGTGTATCTCAGGCTGTACTGACTTTTGCTTTCCTACTGCAGGTTGTCCGTTCAATGCCTGGTTTTGCCTTTATTCGTTTTGATTTTTTAAACCCTCACAAGGTTTATGCTTCACTGATATTCTGCGGTCTGTTTTATAATCTTGGTGTATGGGCAGATAAGTTTGTATTCTGGTTTAGAAATGAAACCTCATATGCACAGATAGATGTAATGAGAGCATCGTATATCTACGATTTACCTATCTTTCTTGCTTATCTGGCAGTTGTACCGGGAATGGCTGTTTTCATCATGAGAATTGAAACAGATTTTACTGAGAACTGTTTTAAATTCTACAATTCTGTTCGTGAAGGCGGTTCATTAAATACTATTACCTTATTTAAGGAACAGATGATTGATTCATGCAGAAGCTGCCTTTATAAGATCTTCAAGGTGCAGGGTATTACTCTTGCATTATTGCTGGTATTTGCAAAAGATATTCTTTCTGCTTTTGGAATAGATCTTGTTTATCTTAATCTGTTCTATATCGATCTTGTTGGTGTAAGCCTCCAGGTGCTGGTAATGTCTCTCCTGAATGTTATGTATTATCTGGATAAGAGATATGGGGCACTGATTCTTACTGCCATAATGGTCGCTTCAAACTTCCTGTTCTCATACATCAGTATCGATCTTGGTCCTGTATATTATGGATACGGTTTCGCTTTTTCAATGTTGCTGTGTACTGTAGTTGGACTGTTCCTTGTTGACAGACAGTTCTCTGATCTTGAATATGAGACCTTCATGCTTCAGAAAACACTATAACTTTTAATGCAGGAAACAATCTGTTTCCTGCAAATCTGTTTAACTTTTTTCTTCTAATCGTTCTTTTACTGCAAAAATCAGAATTAGCTTCTGCAGAATATTAGACTACCTCCCATTTATGCTAAAATTAGCTAACTTTTAAGGAGTTAATTTTATGCAGCATAGAGTAATTGAGATTGGTGATATCAAAGTTTCCAATCAGAATAAATTTGTTCTTTTCGGAGGAATGAATGTTCTTGAGAGCCGCGATCTTGCAATGAAGGTCTGCGAGCATTATGTAAATGTTACCTCAAAACTTAATATTCCATACGTCTTTAAAGCAAGTTTCGACAAGGCAAACCGTTCATCTGTATTCTCATACCGCGGTCCAGGTCTTGATGAAGGCATGAAGATATTCGAGGAAATCAAGAAGACCTTCAATGTTCCTGTAATCACCGATGTTCATGAAGTATTTCAAGCTCCTATCGTTGCAGAGGTTTGTGATGTTCTGCAGATACCTGCTTTCCTTGCAAGACAGACTGATCTGGTTGCTGCTATTGCAAAGACCGGTAAGGTAATCAACATCAAGAAACCTCAGTTCCTATCTCCTTCTCAGATGATCAATATTACTCAGAAGATTGAAGAGTGCGGAAATAGAAATATCATGCTATGCGACCGTGGAACTAACTTCGGCTATGACAACCTTGTTGTTGATATGCTTGGCTTTGGTGTTATGAAGCAGGTCTGCGGCGGTTATCCTATTATCTTTGACGTTACTCATTCTCTGCAGTGCCGTGACAGTACTGGTGCTGCTTCAGGTGGCAGAAGAGCACAGGTAGCTGATCTAGCTCGTGCCGGTATGGCTGTTGGTATCGGAGGCCTATTCCTGGAGGCTCATCCAAATCCAAACGAAGCTAAGTGTGATGGTCCATCTGCTTTACCTTTGGATAAACTTGAGCCATTCTTAAAGCAGTGCAAGGCTATCGATGATCTGGTTAAATCATTTGATGAGCTAGACACTTCAAAATAATCTTTTCAACTCGAATGCTGGTAAGTCTGCCAGCATTCTTCTAATAATCATTTCGTATAAAATCTTGTGATAAATAATTGTTCCTTTGCAAAGCTACAGGAGATGTTTGATATGACAGCAGAAGAATTCGTGAAGGCGTGTCATGGTCAAATACCCTCGGATAAATCCGAGGGCTTGCTAGTCAGCATAATATAGGTACAAGCGATACCAATTGGTAATCTCCCTACACTGCCAGCATCATCGGACAATTGACAATGCCCGCTTTGAAAAAGAGTTTACTCTTAATCAGTTCTTATCCTTTTTGTATCTAGGATTCTTTTCTCCTGACAGCCATCTCTTTCCAAGATTCTGAATATTCATGGCTCCAACTCTGTCATCATTGGATTTATAGCCGCATGGGCAGCTATACAGATGTCTGTTATGATCTCTGCTCTGTTTGTG
>NZ_FUXX01000093.1 GCF_900167015.1 Succinivibrio dextrinosolvens DSM 3072 | reverse complement strand
TCTTAAGAGAAAACGCCCTTTTTTGTTTAATTTATTTGATAATATTCACTAGAAGTTTTTCATAAGCCACAGTTTTACTGAAGAACCTTTTTTCATTATAGTCTGAAGTTGCTTTTCTAATCTGTAATCTAGTTTGACTCATTCTCATTTTCTTTGTTTTATCCTGTTTGCATCTACTTTCTTTTCTTATTCATTAAAAATGATCAATGTCAATTTTATTCCGTAAAAAACAAATATCTGCTCTTAATTATATTTCAGTTATGCAATTTTAAATATTATGTATGTGATATAGCTCATATTATTGTTGCAATCCTAATCTAAAGATATTAAAATATCTAATTGTTAGTTAGTTTTGGCTAACACCTTATTTTTGTTTTATGGAATTAATTATGAAAAAAACATTATTAGCATTATCTGTTATTGCTGCAGCAGCTTCTGCAAATGCAGCAACTGTTTATGACAAAGACGGTACCTCTTTAACTCTAGATGGTCGTGTTCAGTCTGTTTTCTATAATGGAAACTATGATAAGGCTGCACAGAAGGATTCATCAATCCAGAATTCAGCTCGTTTCGGTATTGGTGGCAAGACTCAGATCACTGACTGGGTTGCTGGTTTAGGTTATGCACAATGGGATGCTACTGATGGTGCAGAGCACGAGAGTTTTGATGCTCGTGATCAGTACGTTGGTGCTGATTTCGGTGAGTTCGGTCTAGTTAAGGCTGGTCGTTTTCTAGATTCAACCTACTCTGTTGAAGCTGCTACCGATATTTATGAAGATGCTGCTGGTAACGTTCAGGGCAAGTTTAACGGTGAGCGTCGTGGTGGTCAGTTACAGTATACCTATGATAATTACGGTTTCTTTGCTCAGGCTGGTGTTCAGACTGCTCAGGATAAAGCTGCAATGATCGATAATAAATATTTCAATGCAGATGATTCTTATGCAATCGACAGCGGTTTTAATGGTGCATTAGGTTATACTATTGATGACGTTGTATTTGGACCTCTATCATTCAAGGCTGGCTACAGCTATGTTAAGGGCCAGTCAGGAAATGATTTAACAGTTAACAATGCTAATGTAGATTCTGGTAAAGAATTTAACAACTTCAAGCACGCTAATGCATCTATTGCTTGGGGTAATGTAAACTCAGGCTTCTATGTAGCTGCTTTATATGAGCACGCTGCTCTAAGAACTTATAATGATACCTATAAGGTTGTTAACGACGGTTTTGAGTTAGCTGCCGGCTATGCATTCGACAATGGTGTATCTGTTGTTGCTGGTTATGAGAACAGCTTCTATCACAAGAAGAACCTAGCTAATGGTGAGAAGACCAATAAGGCAATTGTTCGTCGTATCCCAGTATTCGTAAACTACACTGTTAACGAAAACTTCAACGTATGGACAGAAGCCGGCTTCAACGCAGGTTCAAGTGCTTCTGCTAAAGATGAAAATGCTCTTAAGTCAGCTCGTGAGACCGTATTCTCAGTTGGTGCTCGTTATACCTTCTAATAGAATCTAGGTATTCACTAAAAAGTCCCTGGCAGAGTTATAGTATGGCCCCAGAAATTGATCACTTAAGTTTCTAGGTCATACTAACAGAATTTAAGGCTTGTTTCCTGAAATTAATTGGAGACAGGCCTTTT
>NZ_FUXX01000053.1 GCF_900167015.1 Succinivibrio dextrinosolvens DSM 3072 | reverse complement strand
CACCACATCATTCAGTAATTGCATTTGATTGTACGGTAGGTGATTACAAGAGTAACGAAACAGCCTAGCAGCTTTTCATCTTTGATGACTCTCTCTCTGTATTCGTGAACAACCACGTTATGACTTCCACAGTGTGGACAGACTGGAGGTTCTTTTGGTTCCAGCTCAATAGTAATATCCCTGTCAGACACTTCAGAAAAAGAAATATTTGTAATCTTGAAGCCAGGAAAGAAGTTTTTAGATAAAAAATCAGATACAATACAAGACATGGGCGTTTCCTTCTTAAGTGTTGTTGTGCTTTTTTATCTTAAGAGAAAATGCCCTTTTTTGTTTAATTTATTTTCTAATATTCACTAGAAGTTTTTCATAAGCCACAGTTTTACTGAAGAACCTTTTTTAACTGCTGCAGTTTCCCAAAAGAAACTGTAGGGATTTTTGTTTATCCATCCATACCCCATCCGATTAAAGTGCATTTTGATGCACTTTTTTTATTCTCAATATTAAAATTTCCGTTTATGTCATAAAAATGCGATAATACACGGTTATCTATTATTTTGTTTTGGACATAGAAGTCCTTTTGGATACTGGTATATATCAATGGACAATTTAGAACAGGCCAAATTAAATGGCATAAACGCAGCAAATAATGCTAAAGATTTACAGGAATTAGAAGCTGTAAAAACAAATTTCCTTGGAAAAAAAGGTGAATTTACAGCCTTTATGCGTGAGCTTGGTAAGCTTTCTGCAGAGGAAAGACCTCAGAGAGGCGCTATCATCAATGAAGCTCGTCAGGCCGTTATTGATGCAATCGAAACCAAGAAGTCTCAGATTGAAAAGGCTCTTTTAGAGACCAAGCTTTCAAATGAAACTGTTGATATTACTCTGCCTGGTCGCAAGATTGAGCTTGGCAATGAGCATCCAATCAGCAGAACCATCCAGAGAATCAAGGAAATCTTCGGTTCTATGGGCTTTAGCGTTGTAGGCGGTCCTGAGATTGAAGATGACTATCATAACTTTGATGCTCTGAATCTTCCACCAAATCATCCTGCAAGATCTTCACAGGATACCTTCTCTGTTGAGAACGGTCTGCTGTTACGTTCACAGACTTCATCTGTACAGGTTCGTACCATGGAGACTCAGAAGCCTCCTATCAGAATCATTGCTCCTGGCCGTGTTTACAGAAACGACTATGACATGACCCATACCCCAATGTTCCATCAGGTTGAAGGTCTGCTTGTTGAAGAGCACACCTCATTTGCTGAGCTTAAGGGCGTGCTGCATGAGTTCCTGTTAAAATTCTTCGAGGAAGAACTTGAGGTCCGTTTCCGTCCTTCATTCTTCCCATTTACAGAGCCTTCAGCAGAGGTTGACCTTCGTCGTAAGGGCGGCAAGTGGCTAGAGGTTTTAGGTTGCGGAATGGTTCATCCAAATGTATTAAAGAATGTTGGTATCGACACTGACAAATATGTCGGCTATGCATTTGGTATGGGCGTTGAGCGTCTGACCATGCTGCGTTACGGTGTAAATGACCTGCGCGCATTCTTTGAAAATGACCTTCGTTTCTTAAAGCAGTTTGCCTAATACCTAAGTTTGGATAGATAAAAATGATTTTCAATAAATTATGGATTGATGAGTGGGTCAAGAATGACCTGGACGCAGAGCAGCTGTCTGACATGATTACCATGGCAGGTCTTGAGGTTGATTCTGTAAATGATGTTGCTGACAATTTCGATAATATCGTTGTTGGTAAGGTATTAGAGTGTGTTCCACATCCTGATTCAGACCACATGCATGTAACCAAGGTTGATGTAGGTAACGGTCAGGTATTCCAGATTGTCTGCGGTGCTCCAAACTGCCGTGAAGGTCTAAAGGTTTGCGCATCTCTAATCGGAGCCCACGTAAACGGCATTACCATCAAAAAGGCTAAGCTTCGCGGTGTTGAGTCAAACGGTATGCTATGTTCATACAAGGAACTTGGCATGTCAGAGGAGTCAAACGGTATTGTTGAGCTTCCTGAGGATGCTCCATTAGGAATGGATATCCGTGAGTACTTTAAGCTGAACGACAAGGCTATTGATGTTGATCTGACTTCAAACCGTCCTGACTGTCTTGGCATGAGCGGTATTGCCCGTGAGATTGCTGTACTGCTTGGCAAGAAGTTCGAGTATCCAAAGGTTGAGAAGGTTGCACCAACAATCAATGATATCTTCACTGTAGAAGTTGAAGATAAGGAAGCAAGTCCACGCTATATTTCACGTGTGGTTCGCGGTGTTAATCAGAAGGCTAAATCTCCTCTTTGGATGGTTGAAAGACTTCGTCGCTGCGGTATCCGTTCTGTATCTCCAATCGTAGACGTTACAAACTATGTAATGCTTGAGTACAGCCAGCCACTTCACTCATTCGATTTAAACAAGATTCACGACAAGATTGTTGTTCGCAAGGCTCATAAGGACGAGCCAATGACAGTTCTTTCAGGTGAGGAAGTTAAGCTTAAAGACAATACTCTGATTATTGCTGATTCAACCGGTCCTGTTGCTATGGCTGGTATTTTCGGCGGTCTGAACTCAGGTATTGATGAGAATACCACTGATGTTCTTTTAGAGTCAGCTTACTTCTCTGCAGATGCAATCAAGGGCAGAGCTCGTCAGTATGGTCTGAACACCGATGCTTCACACCGTTTTGAGCGTGGCGTTGATCCAATGAACCAGGCTCGCGCAATGGAGCGCGCAACTGCACTTCTAATTGAAATTGCAGGCGGTCAGGCTGGTCCTCTAAATGAGGTTGTATCAGAAGATAATCTTCCTAAGTACAAGGAAATTACCTTAAGACTTTCAAAGCTTGAGAAGGTTTTAGGTGTTGCTATTGATGCTGATACCGTATTCAAGATTCTTGATAACCTTGAGTTAAGTCCTAAGAAGATTGACGGTGGCTTTGTCTGTGTATCACCTTCATTCAGATTCGATATTGAAATCGAGGAAGATCTGATTGAGGAAGTTGCAAGAATCTACGGCTACAACAATATTCCTAATGCAACTCCTGTAAGTGATCTGTACATGGTTCACGAGAAAGAGGAAGTTGTTGAAGACCGCGACATCAAGAAGGTTCTTTGCGATATCGGCTACAATGAGGCCATTACCTATTCATTTACCGATCCTAAGGTTTTATCAGAGTTCTCTGATATCAAGCCTTTAATGCTGAATACTCCTATTTCACCTGAACTGTCAGCAATGCGTACTAGCCTGCTTGCAGGTCTTTGCATTGTTGCAAAATACAATGTAAATCGTCAGCAGCGTAAAGTTCGTCTGTTCGAGCAGGGCCTTCGCTATATTATCGATGAGTCTGCAGAGAACGGTGTAAGACAGGAAGCTATGATTGCTGGCATCAGTTTCGGTGATATTCACGATGAAAACTGGCACGAGAAGAACCGCAGTGTTGACTTCTTTGATGTAAAGGGTGATGTTGAGAATCTGCTTTCATTAAACGTTGATACCAAGGATATTTCTTTCGTTCGTACTACTGAGAAGTGTTTACACCCAGGCCAGGGTGCTGACATTCTTAAGAATGGCAAGAAGATTGGTTTTGTCGGTATGCTTCATCCTTTAGCTCAGAAGGCTTTAGGCTTTAAGCAGGCCGTTGGTGTGTTTGAGATTGAAAGAGCTGCAGTTGCAACCCGTGCAATTCCTGTTTATGAGCCAATTTCAAAATTCCCAAGCGTACGCCGTGATTTTGCTTTCGTAATTGAGAAGTCAGTTGCAGTTTCTGCATTAACTGATCTAATTTACGAGGTTGGCGGTAATATAGTAAAAGATGTAACCATCTTCGACGTATTCGAGGACGCTTCATTAGGTGATAAGCGTTCTGTAGCAGTTGGTGTTATTGCTCAGGCTCTAGAGCGTACTTTAGAGGATACTGAGGTTGATTCACTGGCTAACAGAATCATTGATGAAGCATCTAAGAAATTAGGCGCAGTACTTCGTTCATAATAGGAAAAATACATGGCTGATAAACAGATGACCTCTTTAGAGGAAAAACTTTCAGAATTAGAAAAACTTACCGTCCAGCTTGAGGATGGCAAGCTTCCAATTGATGAAGCAATTGCTGTTTACAGTCGTGGTATGGAGTTGGCTGTCTCCTGTAAACAGTCTCTGGATTCTCTGTCACAGAGGATCCAGATTGCAAAGAAAAATGCCCAGGAGGCTATTTCTTTAGAGAATTTTGAACCTCAAGGTTCAGAAACAGAATTCTAAGGATTATCAGTGGAATTAAAAGACTTTGCCGCATCAGTTTCCAAAAGGATTAATTCCTTTATGGAAGGTTATTTAAACAGCTTTGATAATGATGCTGCTTCTTTAAAGGACGCAATGCAGTACGGCCTTCTGTTAGGAGGAAAAAGAGCCAGACCTCTTTTGGTATATGCAACAGGCATGGCTTTAGGTCAAAGTCAGGATAAGCTTGATTATGCCGCCGCAGCGGTTGAATGTATTCATGCCTATTCCTTAATTCATGATGATATGCCAGAGATGGATAATGACAAGTTAAGACGTGGTCATGAAACTGTTCATGTTAAATTTGGACAGACTCTGGCTCTGCTGGCAGGAGATGCACTACAGACTCTTGCTTTTGAAATCCTCTCTGATAAAAAATCAGGCTTTTCAGACAAATCAGTTGCAAACCTAACACGTATTCTAGCCTCTAAAGCCGGCTATTCAGGGATGTGTGGCGGACAGGCGATTGATCTTGATTCTGAAGGAAAAAAACTAAGTTACGACCAGTTAAGATTACTTCATTCCAAAAAGACCGGAGCCCTTATCAGAGCAGCTGTCCTGATGGGCGCATACAGCTGTGATAATGTAAGTGAAGATGATATTGCAGTTTTGGATGAGTATGCAACCTGGACCGGTCTTGCTTTCCAGGTCTGGGATGATGTTCTTGATGTTATTGGTGATACCGCGGTAATGGGTAAGACCCAGGGCGCAGATATCAGTCTTGATAAGAGCACCTACCCATCATTACTTGGCTTAGAAGAATCAAAGAAATTTGCAGCAGAGTGTGCTGATAAGGCCATTGCTGCCTTATCCAGACTGAAGATTGATACTTCAATGCTAAAGCAGTTTGCTTTATTTACTGTAAACAGAGATCATTAAAACGTCGTGACTGAGATTATATCTACACCTTTACTTGATAAAATTCACTCTCCAGCGGATCTGCGCAAGCTTCCTGTTGGTGAGCTGAATGTCTTATGTTCAGAAATCAGAAAATACATTGTCGATTCAGTAAGTAAGACTGCAGGTCACCTGGCATCAGGTCTTGCAGTTGTTGAGCTTACCGCAGCTCTTCATTATGTTTTCGATACCCCAAATGACAAGATCATCTGGGATGTAGGTCATCAGTCATATCCTCACAAGATTCTTACCGGTCATAAGGAAGAGCTCAAAACCATACGTCAGCGTCATGGTCTGCATGCCTTCATCTGGAGAGGTGAGACTGATTATGATCTGATTTCAACCGGTCATGCTTCAACTTCAATCGGTTCAGCATTAGGTCTGGCCATTGCTCAGAAAAAACTGAAAACAAATAACAAGGTTGTTGCTGTAATCGGTGATGGAGCTCTGTCTGGAGGAGCCTCCTACGAGGCCATGAACTGTGCCGGTTCATGCAAGGATGTCGATCTTATCGTAATCCTGAACGACAACGAGATGAGTATTTCTCAGAATGTTGGCTCAATCTCCAAATATCTGGCTTCAATTCTAGCTAGTCCATACTATGTAAATTTTGTTGAAGGCGGTAAGAAGCTTCTTTCAAACCTTGATCTTCCTGGTATCAAGTCTCTTGCAGAAAAGGCTCAGGAGCACGTAAAGGGCATGATTATGCCTGGAACTCTATTTGAAGAGCTGGGCTTCAACTATATCGGTCCTGTTGATGGTCATGATATTGAAGGGCTTGTTTCAATTCTGCAGAATGTAAAGAAAATTGGCGGTCTACAGCTGGTTCATGTCGTAACCAAGAAGGGCAAGGGCTATACTCCTGCCGAAAAGGATCCGACAAAATATCATGGAGTTCCTTCTTTTGATCCTGAGCGCGGAATCGAATCTAAGATCTCCAAGGATCATGTAACCTATTCTGAAGGTTTTGGCAGATGGCTGTGTAAGAGAGCAGCTTCTGACAAGAAACTTATCGGTATAACTCCTGCTATGCCTGTAGGATCAGGCATGGAAGAGTTTGCAAAGGTATATCCTCAGCAGTTCTATGATGTTGGAATTGCCGAGCAGCATTCTATGATTTTTGCATCAGGTCTTGCAGCAGGCGGACTTCATCCCGTGGTTGCAATCTATTCAACCTTCCTGCAGAGAGCCTATGACGGTCTGATTCATGATATCGCAATTCAGAATCTGCCAATCATGATTGCTGTAGACAGAGGTGGAATTGTAGGTCCTGATGGTCCAACCCACCAGGGAATGTTTGATATTGCCTTTATGCGCTGCATTCCTAATCTTGTAATCATGACTCCATCTGATCTGCGCGAGCAATATCTGATGCTGAATACAGGCTATAAGTCTAACCGCCCATGTGTGGTCAGGTATGAGAGAGGGGCTGACGATACGGATGTCTCAGATATTGCTTTGGATGATACCATTGAGATTGGTAAAGCAAAGACAGTTCGTCAGGGAAAGAAACTTGCCATCTGTGCCTTTGGTTCAGTTGTTAACAGACTTCGCGATATTGCTGAGCTTCATGATCTGACACTTGTGGATATGCGATTTGTTAAGCCTCTTGACGAGGATAAGATTAGAGACCTGGCAAGAACACACAAGTATATTGTTACTGTTGAGGAAGGTGTTGTTCATGGCGGTATCGGCCAGGAAGTTGCCTGCATCTGTCACGATGAGAATTCAAATATCACTGTTAAAACACTTGGTTTAGCCGACGAGTTTATTCCTGAAGGCAAGCGCGAAGAGCTTCTCTCTGAACAGGGACTTGACGTTTCTCATATTGAAAAGACTATTCTAAATCTAATGGAAGGATAACTATGCCATCATTTGATATTGTTTCTAAGCTGAAAAAAGACGAAGTTCAGAATGCCGTTGACAACGCAAACCGTGAACTTCAGACTCGCTACGATTTCAGAGGAGTTGAAGCTTCTTACAACTTTGACAAAACCAAGAATACAGTTAAGGTCGAGGCTGATGAGGAATTTCAGGTTCAGCAGATGGACGAAATTCTGAGAATGAAGCTTGTAAAGCGTAATATTGAAGCTACAGCTGCAGAGTTTTCTGAAATCACCCGTTCAGGAAAGAAATCAATTCAGAATGTGACCTTCAAGGAAGGTATCGATAAAGAGCTTGCCAAGAAGATTATCAAAATCATCAAGGATGCAAAGCTGAAGGTTGATGCAAAAATCAATGACGATATTATCCGTGTAACCGGAAAGAAGCGTGATGATCTGCAGGCAACAATTGCTCTTGTACGTGAAAGCAAGATTGAGCAGCCTTTACAGTACGAAAACTTCAGAGACTAATTAAGAGAGATTAAATTGAGCATTCTATCAGAGGAAAGAAAGACACTACTACGCCAGATATTTTCCATAAAAATGGGCCTGTGTCTGTGTCTGGGATTTGCCTCGGGAATGCCTCTGTTTGTCGTTCTGACTCTTATCGGCGCTTATCTTAGAAAAGAAGGCGTTGATTTAAAGGAAATCGGCCTTTTCTCTCTGGCATCTTTTCCTTATACCTGGAAATTTGTCTGGGCGCCTCTGGTTGATAGATTCAATCCTTTTGGTATCGGCAGACGTCGAGGATGGATAATCCTATCTCAGATCTTTGTCTTTGCATCTATTTTTATAATCGGTCTGTTTGATGCAAAAAATCAGACCATGGTTATTGCGGTTATTACCCTTATCCTGTCTTTCAGCTCTGCTACACAGGATATTGTAATTGATGCCTACAGACGAGAAATTCTCGCTGACAATGAGCTGGGACTTGGTACTTCGCTGTTTATTGCCGCATCCAGAGCTTCAAGTCTGATCCCTGCTGGTTTATCGTTAATTCTTGCCGAGTTTATTTCCTGGGAGATGGTGTTCTATATAACCGCTTCCTTTATGCTGCCTTGTCTGGTACTGTCCTTTTTCTTAAAGGAGCCTCTGTCCATTAACGCACCTCGTAATCTAAGAGAGGCGGTGGTTGAACCTTTCAGAGAGTTTGTTACCCGCAAGGGCCTAAAATCTCTGCTTTTAGTCATTCTGTTTGTGTTCTGCTACAAACTAGGTGATTCCATGGCAACCGCTCTGGCTACACCTTTCTATATAGATATGCATTATGATCTTTTAACTATAGGTCTGGTGGCTAAAAACTGCGGTATCTGGTCGATGATTATCGGTGGTATCATCGGCGGTGTAATCATGCTTAAGATCGGAATCAATAAAGCTCTGTGGGTATTTGGATTTGGTCAGCTGATTACAATTCTGGGCTATGCTCTTTTAGCTCATGTGGGGGAGGGGAGTGATGTATCTCCCTCAATCTGGCTGCTTGCTGCGGTGATTATTGCTGAATATCTGGGTGCAGGTCTTGGAACTGCTGCGTTTGTAGCCTTCATATCAGCCAAAACCTCTAAGGCATATGCTGCAACTCAGTTTGCATTACTTACTTCTCTGAGCGCGGTGCCACGCACTTTCTGCAACGCTACCACCGGCTACCTTGTTGAATCTCTAGGATGGGAGAATTTCTTCTACCTGTGTACAGTTCTAGCTATTCCTGGAATGCTTCTGCTCTTTAAGGTGGCCCCTTTCAATTCTGAAACCACAGACTAATTTCTATCTGTGGTGTAACTCACATGCACTGAGTGTTTGTTGTCTGAACTCGAGAGTTCTGAACCGTATCAAAGCATGTTCTCTAAGTACTCAAAATTTTCAGTCATAGCGGAACGGAACGTTTTGAATTACTAGGACATCATTCCTATGCTGGATAATCTTGTCAGTTCTTTTTCTTTCTCGTCATTCTCTGCAGTGGTATTGATTCTATCCATCCACATATCGCACAACTGAAGCATTTTCTCTAGTGTTGCTATAAAATCTTCGATATCTTTTGTAATATCGTTCAGCTTTTGAGAATGGATATGAATGGAGTCGCACCAGTAATGATCGGTAATTCTACCGACTTTTTTCGGATGTTTTTCACTCTATTTCGAGATATTCAGTGAAATTTGACCTGTTTTTCTGTCCATGTGAAAGAAAGTAAAAGCAAAAAGTGAATAAATGCGAACTCTGTTTGTGAAAATCATGGAAAGGAAAATTGTTTTCACTTTTAGACCTAAATCTAACATTTAAGATTTAAAGTTATTTTATTAGTATCAAAAATGGAAAACATGTCCCATAAATGCTAAAATCATTGAAAACACTTGCCGGCATTGAAAATGTGATTTTTTTTAATAGAAAAAATCGTTTTTTTTGTGTCATTGGCATGTAGGTAACTAGGATAAGTCTCCTTAATTAAATTTATTGGAACCGTCTATGATTAACATCAAAAAAGGATTGGATCTGCCTATTGGCGGCAAGCCTGAACAGTCGGTGAATGAGGGACCACAGGTAAAGCATGTTGCTTTAATCGGCACTGATTACATTGGTCTTCGTCCATCAATGGCTGTTGAAGCTGGTCAGAAAGTCAAGAAAGGTCAGGTTCTCTTTGAAGATAAGAAAAATCCTGGAACACGTTTCACCGCTCCTGCAGCAGGTACAGTAGTAGCTGTTAACAGAGGCGAGCGTCGTGCCTTCCAGTCTTTAGTAATTGAAGTAGATCCTAACGGTGAAAGCGTTGAGTTTAAGAAAACCAGCTCTGAAAACCTGTTAGGCCTGTCCTCAAAAGAAGTTATTGATGAGCTTGTTGAGTCTGGTATGTGGACAGCATTCCGTACTCGTCCTTACGATAAGGTACCTGCTATCGGCTCACTTCCTCATTCAATTTTCGTAACAGCTATGGATACCAATCCTCTTGCTGCTGATCCTAAAGTAATCATCGATGCTGAAGCTCAGGCTTTCGCTGATGGTCTTAAGGTATTAAGCCGCATAGGCGATTTCAAGGTATACGTATGTAAGGGTGCTTATGAGCTTCCTTCTGTAAACGTACCAAATGTACAAGAGGAAACCTTCGTAGGTCAGCATCCAGCTGGTTTAGCTGGTGTTCACATCCACAATCTTGACCCTGTTTCAGAGACCAAGACTGTATGGCACATTGGCTATCAGGATGTGATTGCAATTGGTCACCTGTTCGTTGAAGGTGAACTATATAACGCTCGCGTTATTTCAATTGCTGGTCCTCAGGCTAAGAATCCTCGTTTAGTAAAGACCCTAATGGGTGCATCAACTGCTGAACTAGTTGCAGATGAAATCCTTCCTTCAGCTTCAGGCGTTCGTGTAATCTCTGGAACTGTGCTTTGGGGTAACATCGCAGTTGGTCCTTATGCATACATGGGTAGATATCATCAGGGAATCGCTCTTCTGGAAGAAGGCAAGAACAATGAGTTCTTCCTTGCAAACTGGATGGGCCTAGGTGCACGTCGTCACTCTGCAACCCGCGCATTCCTTGCAAACTTTATCAAACCAAGTTCTTATATTTTCAATACCGCTTTAAATGGTGGCCCTCGTTCAATCCTTCCAATCGGTTGTTACGAGAAGGTTCTTGCTCCATATGATGTAGAAGCAATTATGTTATGTAGAGCAATCGATATGAATGATACCGACCAGGCAAAGCTATTAGGTATTCTTGAATTTTCTGAAGAAGACATTGCATTGGCTACTTATGTTTGCCCAGGCAAAAATGACTTCGGTCCATTGCTTCGCAGAAGCTTAACCAAGATCGAAGTGGAGGGTTAATAAGTGTTATTAGATGCATTAAAGAAATTCTCCCTTCTATTCACTAAAGGTGGACTATTATCATGGTTCTATCCTTTATATGAAGGTACTTTCACTTTCCTATACAGTTCAGGCCGAGTAACAACTGGCAGAACTCACGTTCGTGATTTCGCTGAATTCAAGCGTATCATGATTATCGTTTGGTTCGCAGTTTTCCCTGCTATGTTCTGGGGTTTCTATAACATTGGTAATCAGACAGTAACTGCTATTGCCTCTCTGCCAAATGCTATGGATATCGTTTCACAGAGCTACAGCCTAATCAGCGCTGACTGGCACTATGCATTAGCACAGTTATTCGGTGCTTCTCTAGGTGCAGACGCTGGTCTATATTCAAAGATGGTAATTGGTGCAGTTTACTTCCTGCCAATTTACATCGTTGTATTCGCTGTAGGTGCTTTCTGGGAAGTTCTATTCTGTCTAGTTCGTCACCATGAAATTAACGAAGGTTTCTTCGTAACTTCTATCGTGTTCGCTCTAGTTGTTCCACCAACCATGCCATTATGGCAGGCTGCTTTAGGTATTTCTTTCGGTGTTCTAATCGGTAAAGAAGTATTCGGTGGTACTGGTAGAAACTTCGTAAACCCTGCTCTATGCGGTCGTGCTTTCCTATTCTTCGCATATCCTGCATCAATTTCTGGTACCAACTGCTGGGTTCCAGTAGACGGTTTCTCAGGAGCAACTCCTCTGGCTCAGTGGGCTTCAGGCGGTGAGAAGGCTCTTGTTGACGCAGCTGGTAATGCAATCAACTGGATGGATGCATTCCTAGGTAATATCCCTGGTTCAATCGGTGAAGGTTCAACAGCAATGATTCTTGTTGGTGCTGCTATCATCCTTGCAACCGGTGTTGCTTCATTCCGTATTATGGCTGGTATCCTTATTGGCGCATTCCTAACAGCTACATTGTTTAACTCAATTGGTTCAGTAACCAATAACATGTTCTCAATGCCATTTGCATGGCACGCTGTTCTAGGTGGTTTTGCCTTTGGTACTGTATTTATGGCAACCGATCCTGTATCAAGCTCATTCACCAACAAAGGTAAGTGGGCATTCGGTGTACTGATTGGTGTTATGGTTATCCTAATCCGTACCGTAAATCCAGCTTATCCAGAAGGTATGATGCTTGCTATTCTGTTCGCTAACTGCTGGGCTCCTTTATTCGACTACCTAGCAACTTCACGCGATATTAAGAGGAGAGCTGCCCGTGTCAAAGCTTAATAAAGACTCAGTATTAGGTACCTTTGTTATCATTGTTACCTTCTGCTTGGTATGCTCAGTGCTAGTTTCATCTGCTGTTGTAGCATTAGATCCATTCAAGGCTGCTGCTGTTGCAAATGACCGTCAGGTAAATATTCTGAAGGTTTCTGGCTTTGAGGTTAAAGGCTCTGTTGCCAAGACCTTCAAAGAGCATATCGAATCACATCTGATTGATGTTGAAACCGGTTCTCTGGCTGATGACGTTGTTCCTGCTTCTCAGATTGAGGGCTACAACTTCGCTTCACTAGCTAAGAAGCCAGATTCATCAGTTAAGATTCCTAAGGACCGTGACGTTGCAGGTATCTTAAGCCGCGCTAAGTACATGCCTGTATACTTCGCAAAGGATGAAAACGGCAAAGTTGCTCGTGTAATTCTTCCTTTCTATGGTCAGGCTCTATGGTCTACCGTATATGGTTATGTTGCACTATCTCCTGTTGATGCTAACACCATTCTAGGTGTTACCTTCTACTCACATGGTGAGACCCCAGGTCTAGGTGGTGAGATCGATAACCCACGCTGGCAGGCTTTATGGGTTGATAAGAAGTTAACCAACGAGAACGGCGAGTATAAGTTCCACATCGTTAAGAATGCCGCTGATAAGAATCATGAAATTGATGCTCTGTCAGGTGCAACCTTAACTTCAGTTGGCGTAGATAAAACTGCAGCTTTCTGGTTGGGTGATGCTTACAAACCATTCTTAGAGAAACTAAGCAAAGGGGAGATCATTGTAAATGAGTAAGGGTCCAAGTCTAAAGGAGATATTCCTAACTCCAATCATTGCAAATAACCCTGTAATGATTCAGATCTTAGGTATCTGTTCTTCTCTAGCTGTTACCTCTAGCATGAAGACTGCTTTTGTTATGGGTTTATCTGTAACTGCTGTATGTTCATTAGCTAACCTGGCTATTTCAATCGTACGCAATTACATCCCTAACTCAGTACGTATTATTGCTCAGATGACAGTTATTGCATCACTGGTTATTCTGGTTGACCAGATCTTAAAGGCATTTGCTTACGATCTGTCAAAACAGTTATCAGTTTATGTTGGTTTGATTATTACCAACTGTATCGTTATGGGTAGAACCGAAGGTTTCGCTCTTAAGTCAGCTCCACTTCCATCACTGCTTGATGGTCTAGGAAATGGTTTAGGCTACATGCTGGTTCTATGCGTTGTTGCAACTATCCGTGAATTATTCGGTGCTGGCACTTGGTTTGGTATGACCGTATTAGAGTCCGTTAATAACGGAGGCTGGTATGTTCCATGCGGACTATTAGTAATGCCACCATGCTCATTCTTCCTACTAGGTCTTCTAATCTGGGGTGTTAAGTCATTCCGTAAAGATCTTCAGGAACCTCTTGAGTACGATACTCACAGGGAGGATTACTAATAATGTTAGAACATTATCTATCCCTCTTTATTAAGAGTGTTTTCATTGAAAACATGGCTCTGGCATTCTTCCTGGGTATGTGTACCTTCTTGGCTGTTTCCAAGAAAGTTACCACATCTGCAGGTTTAGGTGCAGCCGTTATTATGGTTCAGCTGTTAGCAGTTCCTGTTAATAACTTAATCAACACTTACATCCTAAAGCCAGATGCACTTGTTGTTGGTCTTGATCTTTCATTCCTAAGCTTCATTACCTACATCGGTGTTATTGCAGCTCTGGTTCAGATTCTGGAAATCTTCCTGGATAAATACGTACCTTCACTGTACGCTGCTCTAGGTATCTTCCTTCCTCTGATTACCGTAAACTGCGTTATCTTCGCTGGTGTATCCTTCATGGTACAGCGTGAATATACCTTCACCGAGTCAGTTGTATACGCTTTAGGTTCTGGTTCCTCATGGGCACTTGCAATTATCATCTTAGCTGCTATTAACGAGAAGCTGAAGTATGCTAATGCACCAGGTGGTCTGCGTGGATTACCTCTAACCTTTATCACAGCAGGTCTGATGGCTGTTGCCTTCATGTCCTTCTCTGGTATTCAGTTATAAGGGGGATTCATGTTTACTATCGTTTCTGGTGTTGCAATGTTCGTTGCTATCGTTGTTATCCTGGTAGCATTGATTCTTGTTGCAAGAAAGTTCCTGGTTCAGTCAGGTGACATCACCATTGGTGTTAATGACGATCCAAAACTGGACATGAAGTGTCCAGCAGGCGGTAAGCTTCTAAACGATCTATCAGAGAAGGGCATTTTCGTTTCTTCTGCTTGTGGTGGTCGTGGTGCTTGCGGTCAGTGTAAAGTAAGAGTTACAGAAGGTGGCGGTAACGTTCTTCCTATTGAGTATTCTCACTTCTCAAAGAAGGAGATTAGGGAAGGCTGGCGTTTAGCATGTCAGGTTACAGTTAAGAATGACTGTAAGATTGCTCTACCTCCTGAGGTATTCGGTGTTAAGAAGTGGGAATGTGAGGTTATTTCTAACCACAACGTTGCTACCTTCATTAAAGAGCTGCGCTTACGTATTCCAGAGGGTGAGGAAGTTCCATTCCGTGCTGGTGGTTATATTCAGATCGAAGCACCTGCTCATACTGTTAAGTATGCAGATTTCGATATTGAGCCTCAGTTCATCGGTGCTTTCAAACACTTTGGTTTCGATAAGCTGGTTTCAAAGGTTGATACTCCAACTATCAGAGCTTACTCAATGGCAAACTACCCAGGTGAGAAAGGTCTGATCATGTTGAATGTTCGTATTGCTACACCTCCATTCAGCAATCCATCTGCTCCTCCAGGAATCATGTCTTCATACATCTGGAGCTTGAAGCCTGGTGATAAGGTTACTATTTCAGGTCCATTCGGTGAGTTCTTCGCTCGCGATACCGACAATGAAATGGTATTCATCGGTGGTGGTGCTGGTATGGCTCCTATGCGTTCACACATTTTCGATCAGTTAAAGAGATTGAATTCAAAGCGCAAGATTTCATTCTGGTATGGTGCACGTTCATTAAACGAAGTTTTCTATGCTGACGAGTTTGACCAGTTAGCTAAGGAACATCCAAACTTCACATGGCATTTAGCTCTGTCTGATCCACAGCCAGAAGATCACTGGACTGGCTTAACAGGCTTTATTGCTAACGTTCTGTATGAGCAGTACTTACGTGATCACAAGAATCCTGAGGATTGTGAGTACTACATGTGCGGACCTCCAATGATGTCTAAATCAGCTGTTGATATGTTACATTCACTGGGTGTTGAAGACGAGAATATCTTATTTGATAACTTCGGTGGTTAATAATCACAGTTGCTGTAAAGCAATATCCTAAACTTTGTTAATTTTTATATGTTTAGGTTTCTAGTAGAGGCAGGACTAAAACTCCTGCCTTTATTTTGCCTGAGCCTCGAGCTTGTTTAAAACGATCTCCAGTTCATCAAGAGATCTGATGTCATCATCCTCATCTACGTCTTCTTCCTCTTTACCGACTTTTCCATATGGTTCAGGTGTTGGCAGAGGAATATCTAAAGCATTCAAAAGCTCTTTCTGAACACCGGTAACTTCTGAATAATAAGCACCATTTCTGAATACAGTCTGTTCAATCGAATCAAGCATAGCCAGAAGTTTGTTGTCAGAATCATAAGGAAGCTGCATTCCTTTTTTGCTGGC
>NZ_FUXX01000031.1 GCF_900167015.1 Succinivibrio dextrinosolvens DSM 3072 | reverse complement strand
AGAGTAACGAAACAGCCTAGCAGCTTTTCATCTTTGATGACTCTCTCTCTGTATTCGTGAACAACCACGTTATGACTTCCACAGTGTGGACAGACTGGAGGTTCTGCTGGTTCAAGCTCAATAGTAATATCCCTGTCAGACACTTCAGAAAAAGAAATATTTGTAATCTTGAAGCCAGGAAAGAAGTTTTTAGATAAAAAATCAGATACAATACAAGACATGGGCGTTTCCTTCTTAAGTGTTGTTGTGCTTTTTTATCTTAAGAGAAAACGCCCTTTTTTGTTTAATTTATTTGATAATATTCACTAGTATTTTTTTACAAGCCACAGTTTTTCGGATGAACCTTTATAAACCATATTACAAATCCCTCTCTGATTCCCATTTAATAAGTTTATAGGTAGTTAATAAACTCAGTTTAAAAATTAAAAAAAATTAAATTTACCGATTTCCTTATAAGAAAGCCGTTTACGAAGGTTTTGAGAGCTCTTTCACACAAAATCAGATTTATGTCTATCTATTAAATTTCGAATCATAAATATATAATGCCCACTGCTTGAATAGAGATATGGATTTAGGAAAAGCCCTGAATCCTGTTAAATATATTTAGGAGTAATCATGAAAGAGCAATGGCGTGGTTTTAAAGGAACCCACTGGATCTCTGATGTAAACGTAAGAGATTTTATTCAGAACAACTACACACCATATGATGGTGATTCATCATTCTTAGCTGGTCCTACCGATGCTACCAACAAGCTATGGGGCGATCTACAGAAGTTACAGCATCAGGAACGTGCTCAGGGCGGTGTTCTTGATATGGAAACTGAAATTGTTTCAGGTATTACCGCTTATGGTCCTGGCTACATTTCAGAGGGCAGCAAGGATTTAGAGAAGGTTGTTGGTTTACAGACTGATAAGCCATTAAAGCGTGCTTTCATGCCTTATGGTGGTATCAAGATGGCTCAGGAAGCATGTACCACTAACGGTTATACTCCAAATCCAAAATTCGACCAGATTTTCAACGAGTACCACAAGACCCACAACCAGGCAGTATATGATGCATATACTCCAGAGATGCGTCTAGCTCGTAAGAACAAGATCCTAACCGGTCTTCCAGATACCTACGGTCGTGGCCGTATCGTTGGTGACTACCGTCGTGTAGCTCTATACGGTATCGACTTCCTAGTAGAGCAGAAGCAGGCTGACTTAAAGAACTGCGGTTGCGGCATCATGGTTGATGACGTTATCCGTCAGCGTGAAGAGTTAGCAGACCAGATCAAGGCTTTAAAGGCTATGAAGGTAATGGCTCAGAGCTACGGCTTTGACATTTCACAGCCTGCATCAAATGCACGTGAAGCTGTACAGTGGTTATACTTCGGCTACCTGGCTGCTATCAAGACTCAGAACGGCGCTGCTATGTCAATCGGCCGTATCTCAACCTTCTTAGATATTTACATCAACCGTGATATCGAGGAAGGCAAGTTAACCGAGTCTGAGGCTCAGGAGCTTATCGACCACTTAGTAATGAAGCTACGTATGGTTAAGTTTGCTCGTATTCCTTCATACCAGCAGCTATTCTCAGGTGACCCAGTATGGGCAACTCTTGAGGTTGCAGGTTTTGGTATGGACGGCCGTCACATGGTTACCAAGTCAGACTACCGTTTCCTACACACTCTAGAGAACATGGGCCCATCACCAGAGCCTAACCTGACTGTTCTATACACCAGCAAGCTACCAGAGAACTTCCGTAAGTATGCTGCAAAGATCTCTGTAGACACTTCATCAATCCAGTACGAGAATGATGACGTAATGCGTGTTGAGTGGGGCGATGATTACTCAATCTGCTGCTGCGTATCAGCAACTCAGACTGGTAAGGAAATGCAGTTCTTCGGTGCTCGTGCAAACCTAGCTAAGGCTCTTCTATACGCAATGAACGGCGGTATCGACGTTAAGACCCGTATGCAGGTTGGTCCTAAGCTACCTAAGATTACTTCAGAGTACTTAGACTACGACGAGGTAATGGCAAACTACGACATCGTTCTAGAGTGGTTAGCAAGCCTATACGTAAATGTACTGAACCTGATCCAGTACATGCACGACAAGTACTACTACGAGGCAGCTGAGATGGCTCTTATCGATACCGATGTACGTCGTACATTCGCTACCGGTATTGCTGGTTTCTCACACGTTGTAGATTCTCTATCAGCTATCAAGTACGCTAAGGTTAAGCCAGTACGTGACGCTGACGGTATCTCAATCGACTTCGAAATCGAGGGTGATTTCCCACGTTATGGTAATGATGATGATCGTGCTGACGAAATTGCAGTATGGTTATTAAAGAACTTCCTAACCAAGTTAAAGAAACACCACACCTACCGTGATTCAGAGCCTACAACCTCTATCCTAACCATTACTTCAAACGTTGTATATGGTAAGGCTACCGGTGCTCTACCTGATGGACGTAAAGCTGGCGAGCCTTTAGCTCCAGGTGCAAACCCATCATACGGTGCAGAGAAGTCAGGTCTGTTAGCATCTCTAAACTCAGTTGCTAAACTACCTTACGAGTATGCATTAGACGGTATTTCAAACACTCAGACCATTGCTCCTGATGCATTAGGCCACAATGAGGATGAGCGTGTAAACAACCTGGTTAACGTTTTAGATGGTTACTTCTCTAAGGGTGCACACCACTTAAATGTTAACGTATTTGGTACTGAGAAGCTTCTTGATGCTATGGAGCACCCAGAGAAGCCTGAGTATGCAAACTTCACCATCCGTGTTTCTGGTTACGCAGTTAAGTTCATCGACCTAACTCGTGAGCAGCAGATGGACGTTATCTCAAGAACCTGCCACAAGGCTATGTAATTTCTTGAATAACTGAAGTTAAAAGGGGCGCCTGCGGGCGCCCTATGTTTTCCCAGCAATAACAAATACTCTTGGAGTTTTGATCATGGTTCAAGGTTATATTCACTCTTTTGAAACATTCGGTTCTGTTGATGGCCCCGGAGTAAGATTTGTCATATTTATGCAGGGCTGCCCAATGCGTTGCCTATACTGTCATAATCCAGATACCTGGAAAATGAAGGTTGGTGATGTAATGGATGCAGACAGCATTGTACGTAAGGCATTACGTTACAGAAGCTATTGGGGTAAAGATGGCGGAATTACCGTAAGTGGAGGTGAAGCCTTATCTCAGATTACCTTCGTAACAGAGCTTTTTAAGAAATTCAAAGCTGAGGGAGTTCATACAACTTTGGACACTTCAGCAGGTCCTTATCGAGATTCTCCAGAATACATCGAGCTTTTCGATGAGCTTATGAAATACACTGATCTTGTTTTACTGGATTTAAAGCACAGTGATTCTAAAGAACACAAGAAGCTTACCGGTATTGGCAATGAGAATATAATTGCCTGTGCAAAGCATTTAAATGAGCTCAATAAAGATGTCTGGATCCGCCACGTTCTACTGCCAGGCATTACAGACAGCGAAAAGCAGCTCACTGATTTAAGAGCAATTATTGATAAGCTGCCAAATGTAAAGAAAGTTGAAATTCTTCCATACCATTCTCTTGGTGTACATAAGTACGAGAGTCTGGGTATTGAATATAAGTTAAAAGATCTTGAATCTCCATCTCAGGAATCAATCAATATAGCCTGCAAGATCTTAAAGGCAGAGAAGAGAGATTAAGAATCAGTACCGTATGTCCTATAGCATACGGTACACTGTTATAATATCTATTCCTCCAAAAGCCATTTTAGGGCATTCATCTTACGAATACCGTCATAATCAGCTTCTGCGTTAATCTCATCTAAAGTTAATAGATACTTAGGGTAATTATCATCTAAATTCATTAGAGGCTGAAGCGCTCTTTTTAGAGTGGACTCATCAATTGTGGATTCAGAAACCTGAAAGTAGCATAATCCATCGGATTTTTTAGCAACAAAGTCTATTTCTCCGTTCTTAAGAGCGCCTACATAAACCTCATAACCGCGGCGAACCAGTTCAAGATATATGACATTCTCAAGAATATGTCCTGTATCCAGGCCTTTTCTTCCGACTATAAGATATCTTAATGCAGCATCAGCTACATAATATTTAGAGTTTAATTTTAAAAGCTCCTTTCCCTTAACATCAAAACGGTCAGCCTGATATATAAGTAAACTGTCCAATAGACCTGTTAAATAACGCTCTACAGTTTTGTTATCAATTTTTCTTCCAAAACTTGTCATTGATTTTGATATCTTATTTACTGACAGTAGACTTCCTACATTGGCAAATACATATTTAATCAGGCTCTCAAGCATCTTTACATCTGAAATTCTCAGCCTTCCAACAACATCTTTTAGAATTACAGAATTAAAAATTCCATTAAGGTATTCTTTAATATCAGTCTGTTTTCCTGAAATCTGAATTGTGTATGGGAATGAACTGTCAGTTAAATATTTTTCATAGATTTCAGACAGAGAATGATTATGAGATAAATCACTTGCGTCGTAGTATTCCTTAAAGGACAGAGGTAACATTTTTAACTCAACATAACGACCAGAAAGCACTGTTGCAAGCTCACCTGACATGAAATAAGCATTAGAGCCTGTAATATATACGTCAGCATTATCTTTAATAAAAAGACTATCTACAGCTTTCTCAAATTCAGGAACATGTTGAATCTCATCGAGGAAAATATAATTCATTCCAGAGGACTGCATATGTTCACAAACATATTTATAAAGGGCATGGTAATCCTGAAGATACTCATAATCCAGATCTTCAAAATTGATGGAGATAATATTCTCTTTGCTTACACCTTCTTTTAAAAGTTCTTCTCGAAATAACTGGAAAAGGGTAGATTTTCCACAGCGTCTGATTCCTGATACAACTTTGATGATTTTTTTATCCTTATGACGCTTCAGAAAATCAAGATAATTATTTCTTTGTATTAGACGCATAACTGTACCTTTTTGTATTTAATTCCAAATTTATCTTAATTATAGTAAAAGTTTGGATTTAATTCCAAACTTTTTATTTATTTATATAAAAATTAGATTTTATTCCAAACTTTTACCATTTATAGATCCTGTCTAGAGTTTGTTAATAATAAAAAACAATAAAGAAGGATTTGCAGATAGGATATAGATGAAAGAACAAGGCCTAACTACCAGAATTAGGCCTTATATTGAACAGTTAGGTAGCAGGGCATACCAGCATCAGAATACTGTGATTCTTAACTTTGATTTTATCTCCTGCTCTGAAACGTCGACTCATATAGAAGTTTGAAACTTCCTTGCCTTTTGGCAGAGCTGTATTCAGGTACTGATACCAGTTTCTGTGAAGATGACCAGGAACTGAAGGAAGCTCGATAGTCAGATCTTCCCAGAATGCATTCACATATACATAGGCATAAACATCTGCTGTTTTATGACGGAACAGAAAGCCTACAGAATGAGACATATCAGACCAGTCAGGCTGGAAAGGCTTGGTTCCATGCCACTGAATTTTCGCATTCTTCAGAGCATTATCAAGCTTGTTATTATAGTTATCATTACCGTGAGGAGATAACTGACCCTGACGACGAAGCTCAATTATCTTACGTGTATAATTGAGCATATTTTCCTGAGCTTCAGTATATTTCCACTTCAGATAGCTAATCTCATTGTCCTGACAATAGGCATTGTTATTACCGTTCTGGGTTCGCAGAACCTCATCGCCCATGCAGATCATAGGTGTACCGTATGAAAGCATAGTAATAGCCATAAAGTTCTTGGCCTGACGAAGTCTGAGCTTATTTAATGACTTGTCCTCAGACGGACCTTCAATTCCATAATTTGCAGAATAATTGGAATTATTACCGTCATTATTATTCTCACCGTTGGCAAAGTTATGCTTTTCTGAATAACAGACAAGATCATAAAGGGTAAAGCCGTCATGACAGGTAACAAAGTTGATGGATTTCTGAGGGTCTACCTCATGCTCATTGTAAATATCTGGAGATCCAAGCAGTCTTAAAATAAACTGCTTAACCTTACCACAGTCACCTCTCATAAAGGCACGAACATCGTCTCTGAACTGACCGTTCCATTCACGCCATTTACTTCCGGAAATCGCACCTAACTGGTAAAGACCACCGGCATCCCAAGGCTCAGCAATGAGCTTGGCTTCAGCCAGCTGATAATCAGCATCAATGGTTAAAAGAGTGGAATTGTCATTCATTGGCACACCATTTTTATCACGGGTTAAAATGGATGCCAGATCGAATCTGAAGCCATCAACGTGCATCTTCTGATGCCAGAACTCCAGAGATTCAATAATCATTCGTCTTACAATAGGACGGTTTGCATTGAGAGAGTTGCCACAGCCGGAGTAATTCTGGTGATAGCCGTTTTTTACAATGTAATAGCCGTTCTTATCAAGACCTTTGAAGCTGTATGTCGGACCGTTATCATCACCTTCGGAGGTGTGATTGTAAACAACATCCAGGATCACCTCGATGCCGTTTTTATGCAGAGCCTTAACCATATCACGGAACTCGTTTAAAGGTCCCATAATAGATTTATCGGAACTGAAACAGTCATGAGGGGCAAAAAAGCCCATTGGAGAGTAGCCCCAGTAATTCTTCATGCCTGGACGCGCATCATTCTCATCAAACTGATATATAGGCATCAGCTCAACTGTGGTGATTCCAAGCTCTACAAGATATGGAATCTTCTCAATAAGACCTCTGTAGGTGCCCTTGATTCTGTCATCAAGACCAGAGCTTTTATCTGCAGTAAAACCTTTAACATGCATCTCATAGATGATGGTGTTCTCAAGAGAGTGATTAGGGAAAGCGTCAATACCCCAGTCATAATCATCTATATCAACAACTGCACATTTAAGAGAGTTTCTGAAAATTCTTTTTTCATCACCAATTGCAAAGCGATCATACTGATCAGGGAAGAGAATTCTTTTGGCATAAGGATCAATTAAAACCTTACCGATTGCAACAGAGTCTGAATTATCAACCGCTTTTGTTACTCTGAAAGCATAAATCTGACCTGCACCAATACCGTGAACGAAAACGTGCCAGTAGTAGGTTGATTTGAATACTCGGCTTGAAAGGTGAACTATATATGGTGAATCGTCATTAACATTATCAAATAACAGCAGATCCACTTCTTGTGCATAAGGACTCCAGAAGGCGAAGTTAACTCCATTCTTTTCAATTGTTGCGCCTAATTTATGGCAGTTGCCTCTGGAAATAATGAATTGTTTGTTTATCACTGTTTTTTTCCATTTTTTATTTTTTATGCGTCATTTTAGACGTGCGTGCTCCATACCTTCAAAAATGTGGTATTTTTTACACATAATAAAAAGTATAGAGGAATACGTATGGGTAATTATACTTACTTTGGCGCTGCACGTGTAAATACTACGCCACTAGATTTAGACATAAATACAAAAAAAATATTAGATCTAGCACAAAAAGCACAAAAAGAAGGCATAAGACTTCTGGCTTTTCCTGAATTATGTATAACAGGTTACGGCTGTGGAGATATGTTTGAACATCAGGAACTTTTAAAGGGCGCTGTTAACTGTCTTTTAAAACTGAAGTATGAGCTGCCTGAAGGAATAACAGTAGGTGTCGGACTTCCTCTTGCCGATACAAATGGTAAGGTATTTGACTGTTATGCTCTTGTATGCAAGGGCAGTATCCTGGGTATTGCAGCAGCACATTCTTTCTACAACGCAAAAGATTCCCGAGTAAGAAACTTCTCAACTCCATATTCAGATGAATGCATGTTCAACATCGGCACCAGCCACTATGGTGTATGCAACAGCATTGAAACTTCCGAGGGAATTGTCGGTATTCTTTTCAATGAGGGTGATCTTAACTATCTTCAGGATGTACAGCTTCTGATTATCCCGGAGGCAGCACGCTTTGAGCTGGATGCTGCAGATAAACGTGAGCTTAAGGTAAAAGCACTAAGCCTAACCTTAAAATGTCCAGTTCTACTGACCAATCTATCAGGCTGTGAAAGCGGTTCAGATATCTTCGACTCAATGTGTATGATTGCAGATAAAGGTGAGTGTGTTGCCAAATCAAATCTGCTTTCATTCAAGCGAGAGGATCTGTTTACTGTTAAATGCGGAATTACTCCTGCGCTACCACAGTACGACACCATTGTAAGAGCAGTCGGACTTGGTCTTTTTGACTGGATGCTAAAGACCTATTCACATGGCTTTGCATTATCTATGTCTGGCGGTGCAGATTCAGCATTATGTGCAACCTCAGTCTGCTATGGACAGCTTGCAGCAATTGAAGAGCTTGGTTTTGACGAGTACAGCAGACTTCTGGCACAGTGCGGATTTAACAAGCCAAAATACAACGGTACAGAAGATCTGCAGAGCTATATTAAAAAGAAAGTTATGCCAGAGCTTCTGACTACTGTATATCAGGGTTCAATTGTCTCAGGCAGCATTACCCGAGAGGCAGCAGCAGGTGTTTCATCAGATCTTGGTGCTGATCATCATGAGTGGTCTATTGCCAAGCTTGTAGATGAATATACTTCAGTTGTAAATTCAGCATCAGAAACCCCTATGACCTGGGAGCGAGATGATATTGCTCTTCAGAATATTCAGGCCCGTTCACGTGCTCCTGGTATCTGGATGGTTGCAAACAGATACAACAAGCTTCTGATTACTACCTGTAATGCATCAGAGGATGCAGTAGGCTACTGCACTATGGATGGCGATACAGCAGGCGGTGTTGCACCTATTGGAGATATCTCAAAGAGTCGTGTTCTGAAAATCAATGAACACATCGCTAAAGATGGTCTGATGATAAATGACAGGGGCTTAAAGCTTGACTGTCCTCAGATGATGAAGGTCTGTGTACAGGCCCCAACCGCTGAGCTTCGTCCTGGTGGAGAGCAGACTGACGAGCGTGATCTGATGCCATATGTAATTCTGGATAGAATTCATGTTCTTCATCAGAATCACTTCCTGATTCCAAAGATGATACTTGATACCATTGAAAAGGAATTCACTGATTTTTCAAGAGAGGATTTAAAGGGCTTCGTTGTTAAGTACTTTAAAAAGCTGTCTGTAAGTCAGTGGAAACGAGAGAGAGGCGCAACAACCTTCCACATTGAGTCATCAGATCTCAATGCAAAGAACGGCTTCGTTTTCCCTCTGCTAAACGATGGCTTCAGATCACTTCTAAAATCACTGGATTAACCTTTTATCCAATCCTTTTAAAAACCATGTGCACCGATTAGTTGCACATGGTTTTTCCTTTTTAAATCACTGTTTTTCTGCTAAAATACGTCCATCTTTTACAAATAATAATTATTGAGCAAATCATGTTTACAACTACAACAACATTCATTGTGTATATATTTGCCATGATTGTAATCGGCATATATGCAGCACGCGCAACATCTTCATTAAATGATTACGTTTTAGGTGGCAGAAGCTTAGGCAGAGTTATTACAGGTCTTTCAGCCGGTGCTTCTGATATGTCAGGATGGCTTTTAATGGGCCTACCCGGTGCTCTGTATGTTGCAGGTTTATCTCAGGCCTGGATTGCAATCGGTCTTACCATTGGTCAGTGGTGCAACTGGAAATTCGTTGCCGCAAGACTTCGTTCATTTACTCAGAATGCATCTGATGCACTGACATTACCAGATTATTTTGCAGCCCGTTTTAAAGACAGACTTCGTATAACCTCAATTGTTTCAGCATTCATTATCCTGATTTTCTTCGTTGTCTACTGTGCATCAGGAATGGTATCTGGCGCTAGACTGTTCGAGCAGACCTTTGGTCTTGACTATCACAATGCACTTTTAATCGGAGCTGTATCAACAATTCTTTATGTATGTATCGGCGGATTTCTGGCTGTAAGCTGGACCGATGCAGTACAGGCAACTCTGATGATTTTTGCTTTAATCATCACTCCAATTATCATTATTTATGATGTAGGTTCTCTGGAGCAGGCAAATGCACTTGTTGCTCAGAAAGGTCCTGATATGGCCGATATGCTTAAAGGTACAACCATTATCGGTATGATTTCACTTGCAGGCTGGGGTTTAGGCTATATGGGTCAGCCTCATATTCTGGTTCGCTTCATGGCAGCAGCCTCTGTAAGAGGAATGGGTGGTGCCCGCAGAATCAGTATCAGCTGGATGATCTTCTGTCTGACCGGTGCCGTTATGGTTGGTTACTATGGTGTTGCCTTCGCAGCTAAACATCCAGAGATTTCTGTAAACAATCCTGAGCAGATTTTCATTATTGTTACCCAGACCTTATTCTCACCATGGATTGCAGGTATTCTTCTATCAGCAATTCTTGCAGCAGTAATGTCAACCCTATCATGTCAGCTTCTGGTTTCTTCAACCACTCTGACAGCTGATTTCTACTGCAGAATTCTTCGTCCTCATGCCTCTCAGGGCGAACTTATCTGGGTTGGCCGCGGCATGCTTTTATTAGTTGCTGCTGTTGCATATATAATCGCTCTTGATCCAAATTCAGGAATTCTAAAGCTTGTTGCCTATGCTTGGGCGGGCTTTGGTGCTTCATTCGGACCTGCAGTTCTAATCTCAGTATTCTGGAAGAGAATGACCCTTGCAGGTGCTATCTGCGGAATGATTGCCGGTGCCGCAACAGTAATTATTTGGGAATTAGGTCAATTCTTTGGATTATATTCACTTGTTCCTGGATTTATTATTTCTTCACTGGTTATTTTCGTGGTAAGCTTAATGACACAGAAGAATAATGAACCTGTTGAATCTTTATTTATCAGTCTGGAAAAGCAGTTCTGGTTTGAAGTTAAAGATCATTAATAATTAGGAGATTACGTTGAAAAACCTTCCACCAAATGTCTACCTGCAATCATACTTGCAAAGAGCAGGCGTAAGGTTTGATGTAAACGTAGTCGATACCATTGTTAAAAAAGGATTCGGATTATCCTTCTACTTATTCTGGATCCTTTTTGCAGTACTGGTTTACTGCTATTCAAGCGGTAATATCGCAATCTTCCACGATCATTTCTATACATTATCAATTCTGGTTGCGTTCTATCAGTTACTCTATATCTATAGAGTAATCAGATTTAATCGCATACGCAGAAAGCTGCGTATGGATTCTGCGCCAATTATTGTTGAAGCTTATGCTATTGTTCTTTTTGACGTTAAATCCGGACCATCAGGAAAACTAATGAAGCCAAGAAGTTCAGCTGTACTGTATAAGGAATGCGGAAGCTTAAAACCAAGATTCTTCACTGGTGCTGTAAAACGCGGCATCAAGCACCATTACTATAAGGATCAGATTGCACGTGTATTTATTGACAGAAAAAATGCCGCAATTTACACTGTTGATGATGACAAGTTCTACGAGATGGCGTCTGGTAGAATCAATAAAAATAAACGCTATGCAATAGGGGAACTTTCAACCAAGCTTGATAAGGTCTCTATTACATCACAAAAAAGAAAATCAGATATAGTCTGATATACTGATTAAATAACATAAATAATAAAATTCAGATCTGTATTTAAGAAAATAGAAAAACAATTATCTAAACTAAATACAGAAATTCAAGATCATAGGCTAGATCTTGAAAAAGGTATGATGGATATAAATGGCTTATATAAACCCGAACAGCTTAACTGATTCTGCATCTTCTATAAATTCGGATTCTTTGCGCTCAAAGTCCACTAGGTTTGTGCGCTCTAAGGATCGCTGCAATCTTCTTAGCAGAACTCCTGTATACGACAAAAAAGGAAGTCTTCTGTGCTATGTATTCAGATATACAGCAGGAGAGAGCAGCTTCCGGCCTGACATGATAGAAAAAAAGCATGTTAGACACATTTCTATCGGTTTCTACATCAGAAGACACAGTGAACTTTTCACACAGAGAAACGGAATCTGTATGACAGAATTTCCTCTGTGCCCAGATCTGAGCAAATATGCCCGTTCACTGCCTGCAACCAGATTTATTCTACATCTGCAGGATAGACAGGATTCATCAATATCATTCCAGCACCAGATAAATATGCTTAAAAAAGAAAGCATGACTATTGCTGCGGATGTTTACACAATTGTCTACACCAACTGGTTCAGAGAGCTTCGTTCAATTACCTACGCTGTAATTGATATGACACAGGATATTGAAGAGCAGTTCATTCTTGCAAGAAATATCATCAAGAAGGCACCATGGATCAAGATTATCTGTGATCGCTGCGATAATGTGAACAAGGCTTCAATTGCATTTGAATCCGGTGCTGATTATGTCTGCTGTCCAACCTTCCCAAAGGATGTTCTGCAGCAGAACTTCAATCCGTTCTTCTATAGGGTCAACAGAAACGCTTTTGAAATCTGTCTTATGATCATCAATCAGCTTCTGGAAGTAAGGCCAGAATACAAGATGTTTGTAAGCTTCATTTCCACCAGAAATGATATTAAGAGCTATATGCCAATTATTCTTCATTATCTGGAACAGGGCAGAGAGAACGAATATCTTATCGGAACAAATTTTGAAAGCTTCCTCTATGAAATGGATGTAGAGGTTCTAAATAAGCTCGTCTGCATCATGGTTATGATGATTCTCGAGGAATTCTATCGACCAGATAAGGATATGAACAAGGGCAAGTATCTAATTTACGAGCCATTGCGTCAGGTTCTTCTAAGAGCTAAATTCATCGAAGAGCTTACCTTCTATCATGCAGGAAAGATTGACGTAACCTTTGGATTCCCACTTGGTCTTGGTTCACTGATTTCTCAGATGTACGCTTTTACAACCTCAAAGGTTGATGTCACTACAGATAAAATCAATAACAGAATCAAGATGATCATGAAAGAGATTCCTGAGTACGAGACTATCTACAATATAGCGCTTTCTATGGAAGCACTTGATCTTGAGTATGTAGACGGTATTATGGCCTCAGGCTTTATGCCTCGACATGATATTCTTATGGCCTATGAGAATGCAGTGATGTGGGTAACCGGTCTTCAGGATGCCTTAAATCAGAAGCGATTCTAAAGACTATTTGGTTTTGTTGTACAGCTCATTGCCGTAGTATAGTTTTTCAAGATCTTCCTTGTTGACACCTTCAAGCTTTAAGCCGTTTCCCTGATTATCATAATCCTGGGCAACGCCTTTATTTCTGTCGTGAGGCACAATAACACGACTTACTCCGTCCTCAGTGTAATTTCCCTGAGAGGAGTATTCAAGGGAATTGGCTCCATAATAATCTGTATTGTCGTTATCATTGATAGCATCATAGTCAATGACAAAGGCATACGAACTCATACAGATAAAGAGAAGAGATAAAACAACATATTTACGGCTCAAAACATACACTCCTGTGTTCATCAATCATTTTAATTTTAGACGAATTATGGCTTGATTCGTGATAAACTACCTACAAATTTTTTAAGGAAACAGAATTTTATGCTCAGTTACAAACATGGTTTTCATTCTGGCAATCACGCTGATATTTTAAAGCATATGGTGATCTGCCTTCTGATGAGAGCATTAAACAAAAAAGATAAGCCATATATAGTTATAGATACCCATTCAGGTTCTGGACTATACAAGCTTGATGGCTTTATGGCTCAGAAAAATCAGGAATTTAAGAGCGGAATCAGCAAAATCAAGGACAACAAGATCCTTCGCGAGCTGGTTCCTGAATTCTACTCAGTATATGATGAAGTAAATCAGGATAATGGAAACTTTTATCCAGGATCACCATTATTTGAAACCAGACTTGGCAGAGATACAGATAAGTTTACTCTGATTGATTTACATCCAAACGAGTTTGAGAATCTTAGAAACAATTTAAAAAGAGACAGACGCTGCACAATTCAGAACAGAGAAGGTCTTGAGGCACTGAATGCACTGCTTCCTCCAACACCTCGCAGAGGAATGGTAGTGATTGATCCTGCCTATGAAGAGAAAAACGAATATATCGACCTTGTAAAAGCAGTTAAAAACGGTCATTCAAAGTGGAATACAGGTATTTTTGCAATCTGGTATCCTGTACTAGGAAAGCTTCGTGATCATTCTAAGAATCTAACACAGGATCTGCGTCGTCTGAATATTCCTATGCTTCAGGTTGAATTATGCGTTGAGCCTCAGGAAGAGGTATTTGGAATGTGCGGTTCTGGAATGCTGATATTAAACTATCCATACGGAATTGATAATGAACTTTCAACTGTTGTCGATGAACTATACAAGTCACTATCAAAGAAGGGCGGAAGTGCACGTCTTAAGGTTCTAAATCCACAGCCTTAAGATTAAAACGCCTGACTTAATGCCAGGCGTTGTCTATTAGAATTTGCCGTAATAATCATCCTCTTTAATAGGCTTACTGTAGTAGTAGCCCTGAATCTCATCACAGCCTAAAGCCTTTAGAATATCACTCTGTTCCTTTTCTTCCACACCTTCAGCAATGGTCTTAATACCAAGCTTCTTACACATGGTGATAAGAACACCTAGAATAGTAGTGATCTTTGAGTTGTTCTCAGAGGCCAGATTATCAATTAGCTTCTTATCAAACTTAACTTCATTTACAGATAAATCAGCCAGAGAATAAATATTCGCATGAGCTGTACCGAAATCATCAATTGAAATATTGAAGCCTTCCTCTGCAAGGTTATTGGTAACCTCAATCAGATCCTGATAGCGAGAGGTATTTGTGTGCTCAGAAACCTCAAGAGGAATCAGATCATAACCAATGCTGTATTTGTTTAGAATAGATTTCAGTGTTTCCTTAAAATCTGTTCTGATAATTGTATGTCTTGAGAAATTACATGAAACAGGCAGAACCTTCTCGTTCTGATCAAGTCTTTCACGCATTCTCTTACAGATTGTTTCAAATACGTAATAATCAATAAGATAAGTGTAATGAGCAGACTCCAAAGCAGGAATAAAGTCATCAGGAGGAATAACGGTTCCATTGATAACCAGTCTTACCAGTGCCTCTGCACCTGCAATCTCAGCAACATCATTCTGGATCTTGAATTTAGGCTGATACAGAATCTTAAAGCAGTTCTGCTCAATATAGGACTTAATCTTGTCAGGCTCAATCAGCTTTAGAATTGCATCATTCTGCTTTCTATAACGACTGCAATTATGATTCTTTCTGTAATAGGTCTTCTTCTCTGTATACATATCGGATTCAGCAAGATTAATTGCCTTCTGAATCAGAATGCCACTCTTTTCCCAGTGAGTACCTACAGAAACAGAGAAACCTTTTTCTGAAAGCATAAAGGCCTTCAGCATATCAGAGAGTACACAGAATTCAGTTTCATCAATAGCTGTATGAATTGCAACAAATTCGTCGCCACCGATTCTGTAGATATTCCTATTATCAGGCATCAGCTGCTTTAGAAGAGAAGCGGTTTTAACAAGAATCTCATCACCGAATTTGGTACCGTGCTCAGTATTGATTTCCTTAAGCGAGTTTACGTTCAGGAAGATTACACCAATACGATTGTTTAAAGACAGATTGTTGATATCAACAAGCATCTGTTTACGATTCTTAAGTCCGGTAAGAGGATCAGTACTTGCAACATTAGACAACTCCATATGCATCTTCTTATGCTCTATGGAACCGGTAAGCAGTCTCTGGATAGTCTTGATAGCAGGCTCCAGAACCTTCAGATAATCTCTGTTTGGATTCTTGATAAACACCATACCAACAGGATTTAAATCGAACTCTAGAGGAATGGCGACATATAATGCGTCATCAACAGCGTATTCCTTATATACACGCTCCTCATAGGCTTTATTAACAATATCCTTAGGAACCAGAACATAATCATCAGGAACATTCAGATCCTCATTAACCCAGATCTGGGTACGAATCATATTCAGGGTAGGATCTATTTCGTAGTTCTGATATGAAATATTCTTTGATAAATCAATATGTTCAAATAAGGTACAGTTCTCTGCACTAAGTTCAAGTCCAAAGTACTCAATAAATTTATAGATCTGAACTTCTGGATAGCAGACATTTTCGGCATAAAGCTTCAGATATGGAGCCAGAATGTCATTGGTGTTGAGTTTATTGATCTCTCTGAAAGGAATAACTAATGCCTGATTTGTCTTAGGCAAAGCAACATTAATTGTATAGGTACGATTGTACAGCTCAAGATTACGAGCTCTTAAGACAAAATTAGAATGCAGCCTTGAATTTAAATGGTTAATAATAAAGATACTGTCATCTGTAATCTTGTTACTGGTACAGTCAGGGCAGGGGGTATCTCTACCGCATAAAAGTTCATGACAGGTCCCCACAAAGGAACTGTTTATATCCAGAGCCTCACATAATGGCTTATTTATATAAACAATGTTCTTAGTGGTAGTATCTGTAATAAAAACGTATTCATCAATACTATCAAGCAGAATATCTGCAATTTCACTGATATCAAAAGAACTTGATGAGTTATACACAATATCATCGAGATTATTAAAATCGATATCAGACTGAATACTGTCACTGACAAAAGCGTCAGAGAAAATATCATCTACAGTAGTATCAATGTTATTTTTTGACATAATCTTTTAAAACGCACATAACCTCATTCTAGAAATGCTGTAAATTATATTTACACATTTGCTAAAATTCAGCATCCATCGAGTAAAAGTAGACTTATTTGAATAATAGTACAAAACAAAAGATACGCTATTATATTAGAAAATAACAATATAGCAAGAACCTAATATTCCGTAAAATAATTATAAATTAACCAATTGTATTATAAAAGAAATGTATAAATAAATAGTATTATTTATAAAAAAATTTGCGAATAACTTATTGATTTTTTAAATTTCAAAAGAAAATAAGGCAAGAATTATGCAAGAATAGGCAATAGAAAAATGAGCAATTAATCTTATCAGCACCAAAATCACAAAAAGAATGCAAGAAATTTGCATTTCAATCTATTCAGACTGTTTTGTTCTTCTGAGTTTTATCTGAGTCAGAATTACAGCAGAAAACATCAGTGCAGCACCAAACAACTCGCGTTCAGACATAATAGATTCACTTAAGAACAGAATTCCGAATACAGCTCCCATAACAGACTCAAGTGACAGGATAAGTGATGCAATGGTCGGATTTATACCACGCTGAGCCACAATCTGCAGTGTATAGGCAATGCCGTTTGACATAATACCGGCATAAAGCAGGGCAGGAATACATTTAATTAAAGCAGGTGCAGATGGGAATCCGGTAAGACACATCATAATAAGGCCTAAGAATGAGGCACAGAAAAACTGTCCGCAGGATAAAATCACACCATCAACATGATTGATAAAGTATGCTATAACCAGAATATGGCAGGCAAAGCCAATTGCACATAGTAATACAAGCAAATCACCTTGCTCAAAGCTTACATCATTCTTAATACAGAAAAAATACAGACCTATACAGGAAATAATAACAGCAGCGATAATCTTAAGAGAAAGCCTGTGACCAAGAAATACACCGAGAATCGGCACAAAAATCATATATAAAGATGTTATGAAGGATGCTTTATTAACATCTGCAGTAACCAGGCCGAACTGCTGGAGAGATTCAGATAGGATTAAAAAAAATCCACAGCAGATAGAACCAATGATTAGATATCTTTTATTTAAGGTGCGTGGTTTAATCTGATGTTTTTTATTATGAGCCTTAATAAACAGAATTACAGGAATTAAAAACAAAGCACCTAATAAGGTTCTGAAAAATGTAAATGCAAACGGAGATATGTAAGACATTCCTAATTTCTGAGCGACAAAACCAGAGCCCCAGATAGTTGCTGTAATAAATAATAAAAAGTACTGTCTTAACTCAAACATAGAAATTCCAGAATTCTTATATGATGGGGTGACATTTTAGCTCAACTATATATGTATTTAAAACCCTCACTAAAATATATCACAACTTCGCATAATTTATATTATGTTAAATTTTAGATAGTTTAGTTCACGTTAAGATAAATAAACAATTTTTACTTTAACAGAAAAAATCCTTCTGTCTAATATATTGATTACTTTGAACTATCTCTAACATTCAAATAATACTTTAATGCTATGCTTCTATTAAACAAAACAACAATCAAACAAACACACTCTTCCGGATATACATATGAAAAAGATAAGTGTACTTATTGCGGTAATTACCTGTCTGTTCACTCTATCCGGATGTGTCGCTGATTATGCTTCCGTTGATGACGAGAAATTCGCCAAAACATTTAAGATAAAAGATCCGAATACCTCTCAAATCTATATATACAGACCTAAACATTACTTTGGCTCATGGATGAAGAAAAGAGTCTGGGTAGATGGTAAGTTTGCTGCAGATTTAACTAATGAAACCTTCTTTGTTGCTGTTGTAAAACCTGGACAGCATATCGTCTCAACCAGATCAGAGTTTGGTAATAACCACATTACCTTTAAAACAAAGCCAGGTCGTAACTACTATGTTAAACAGAATATCAAGTACGGTGTTTTTGCTCCTGGCTCAGGGATCCGTCTTATGAGTTATAAGGTCGCTATGAAAGATATTCTGAATCTTGATCTGGTGGAAGGCTTTGAAGATGATGAGAAGGATATAGATAAAAAAGATTTTCACGATCTAAAAAAGGAACTTTACTCTAAAAAACAGTAAATCCCTACTCTTTTCTCTATTTAAGATTTCATACTTTTCTCATAAAAAAATAATCCAGAAACTATAAAGCTTCTGGATTACTTTGAAACTTAACTGTAAATCTCTAATTAGTGGATTCTATCGCCGTTTACAGCACCAGAATCAACGCCTAACAGGAATACTTCGGTTCCGCCTGGACCTGCAGCAGTAACCATACCCTCTGACAGACCGAATTTCATCTGACGAGGTTTTAAGTTAGCAACAAGAACTACCTGACGACCAACTAATGAGTTAACATCCTTGTAAGCAGCCTTGATACCAGCGAATACCTGACGGGTCTCAAAACCGATATCAACCTTTAGCTTTAACAGCTTCTTAGCCTCAGGAACTTCTTCAGCACTTACAATAGTACCAACACGAAGATCGATCTTAGCGAAGTCATCAATAGTAATTTCTGGAGCTAAAGGCTCAATTCTGCCCTCTTCACCCTTTGATGATTCCTGCTTATTCTGTGGCTTAGTTGCGTTAGCAGCTTCCTTTAAATCTTCCTTTGAGTTCTCAATCATTGCATCGATTGTAGCTTTCTCAATACGGCTGAATAAAGGCTTGAACTTGTTGATGGTATGGGAAGTCAGAGGCTTCTCTACAGTTGCAAAATCAAGTTTGGTATTCAGGAATTCAGAAGCATTAGCTGCAACTTCAGGTAATACAGGCTGCAGATAGGTTATTAAAGCCTTAAACAGGTTGATACCATCTGAACATACTCTCTGAAGCTTGTCATCCTGACCTTCTTCCTTAGCAATAACCCAAGGAGCCATTGAATCAATGTATCTGTTGGCATCATCGGCTAAAGTCATGATTGCTCTGATTGCATCAGCATAGTTACGACTCTCATAGCCCTTGATTACATCATCCTTGATTGCAGCAATCTTAGAGATAATCTCCTCATTATAAGGAGCATCAGATAGCTTGCCGTCAAATCTCTTGGTAATGAAGCCAGCAGTTCTTGAAGCAAGATTTACTACCTTACCTACGATATCAGAGTTTACCTTAGCCATGAAATCGTCTAATGAAAGGTCGATATCAACAGCTGATGAATTCATCTTTGATGCAAAGTAGTAACGTAGAGTCTCTGGCTTTAGGTACTTTAAGAAGGTCTTTGCCTTGATGAAGGTTCCCTTTGACTTTGACATCTTAGCGCCGTTTACTGTTACATAGCCATGAACATAAATGTGGTCTGGAAGACGTAAATCAGCAGCATATAGAGTTGCAGGCCAGAATAAAGAATGGAAGTACAGAATATCCTTACCGATAAAGTGTACCATCTCAACAGATGAATCCTTCTTGATGAAATCATCAAAGTTCATACCCTTCTTTGAGCACAGATTCTTTAATGAAGCAAAGTAGCCTACAGGTGCATCCATCCATACATAGAAGTACTTGTCCTCAGCGCCAGGAATCTTGAAGCCGAAATAAGGAGCATCACGGGAAATATCCCACTGCTTTAAGCCCTGTGAGAACCACTCTTCTAGCTTGTTTGCCATTTCCTTCTGAATAACACCTGAATTTCTGATGAAATCATGAAGAAAATCCTTAGCCTTTGGTAAATCGAAGAAATAGTGAACTGACTCCTTAAGCTCTGGTTTTGCACCTGATACTGTTGAGTATGCATCCTTAAGCTCGGTTGGGTCATAGGTTGCACCGCATACTTCGCAGTTATCACCGTACTGATCCTTTGCACCGCAGCGAGGGCATGTTCCCTTAACGAATCTGTCTGGAAGGAACATGTTCTTCTGAGGGTCGAATAACTGGGAAATCTTCTTGGTTACGATGTAGCCCTTTTCAAATGCCTTCTTGTACATGTAAGACATCATTTCCTCATTTTCAGGAGAATGTGTCTTGTAATAGTTGTCATATGCAATCAAAAAGCCCTTAAGATCCTCATCGTGATCCTTGGTGGTCATCTCAATCATCTGCTCTGGAGTAATACCCAGCTGACCAGCCTTAATCATTACAGGGCTGCCGTGGCAGTCATCACCGCATACATAAGCAACCTTATTACCGATTGCTCTGTTGAATCTTACGAAGATATCTGACTGAATGTGCTCGAGCATATGTCCTAAATGAATAGGACCATTGGCATAAGGAAGTGCGTTAGTAACCAGGATTGTTTTTTGAGTCATTTTGTCCTCAGTTATTTTCTTTTTGAATTTTATGAATAATTGGCGACTATTTTACTACAAATGGTGACCTTTGGCACAAAAAACACACTAATGGGCAGTCAAAAGACAAGAGGAAATAAAAGGAATAAAAAGAAAAGCAGATATAGAAATTTAATCCATCGCCTAATGACGATGGATCTGTTAGATACTATTTCTTATTAACAGAATTCAATGTCTGAGCAGACATACGGCTGTTCATAGGAAACTGTGTTGATGATACCTTCATTGCAAGCTTAAGCTTGGCAAAATCCTCTGCGTTAGGTTTAGCAGTCAGATCTCTGATTTCACTTTTATCTGCAAAAGTGCCTTCAGTAAGCTGAATATCAACTTTTTTCTTTAAAAGCAGGCAGATAAAGTCATGAAGCTCATCCATATCAGCATCACCTGCCTCAACTTTGCTTAAAAGCTTAAATAGTTCTAATGGGTTTTGCATACCGGTTCACCGTAACTTACAACGTATTTCAAATCAAAATGTATAAATGATGGAGTCAGATCACAGGCCTTGGTAAATGAATTTACATGATAATATCTTGCTGCAATCTGATTTGCAAAGTTTTCCTTTGAAACCTTCATAGCACCAATAAAGATATATCTTCCTGACTGTACATGCATAATAGGAACTTCAAGATCCTTCTTGCCCTGAGCAATCTGGTCTGCAATTGATTTCTCAAGTTCAACCTGATCTGCCCTGGCCTGTAACAGAGCTCCAAAGGCATTTGTACTTGTAACGGCAAAAAATACAAAAAATAAAGCATAAATTGTCATTTTATAGGATGACTTCAAAGGATTTATGCTGTGTTTTTTCAAAGCTGCATATAAAGCTACATTGGCAGCCAGTACAAACATGGTAAATGGAGCTGCTGAACGTCCAGGAAAATTAGGTGAAAAAATCATGATTGCCAGGGAGATGAAGCCTAAGGCAAAGCAGTAATATGAAGCATACAGCTCTGAGGTGCACTTTTCTTTAAGATTGTTTTTCTTAAATAGTACATAGAAATATACGTAGCACAGAATAACTGGCAGATTCTCAATCAAAGAGATAAGGAAGATCTGTACAGTGTTAATTAAGTGAGTGAAATAATTAAAATTATTCTGAGCCATACTGTCATAGCGAGCAGCATTACCAGGAGACAGAGCCAGAACTAAAAAGCCGATACCCATACCGATTAAACCTGCAGTCTGCCAGATGGTAAGCTCATGTCTAAAAAGCTTATACAGACATAAAAGTCCGGTAACGGCACAGATGGCAAAGCCTGTATTCTCATTACACCAGCCAGCGATAATGCCAAGAACAAACATCATTACCGCAAACATCATTCCATGCTTAGCTCTCTCCTCATTTAGTGAAAAACGGAATGGAAGCAGATACAGAATAATAAAGGTTGAGGTGAAAAGATAATTACAGGATGTAACCAGCATGAAAACAACTTCACCAAAGGATCTCATGCACAGCCATAAACCGATGCTGATGAATACAACAGGTACAAATGGCATTTTAAATGGAGAAATCCTTTTACCAGTACCCATTAAATAAATTATATAAATCAAAGAGATATAGCATAAGGCAGTTGCTAATGAGGATACAACCTTACCACCCCATAAAAGACACTGAGCAAGGAAATGAGGAGGAGTTCTTCCGCCCCAGGTGAAATAATGTCGGTACTGGGAAACACAGATATCCCATAAGGATGACACCATATCCTCGGTACCTTCGATTAGCTGATATCTGTAATCATTTGAATAATAAGGAATTAAAAACGCAAAAATCGCAATAAAAGAGAACCAGAATAAAAGATAGATATTTGTTTTCAGTTGGAACATAACAAACTCGATATTAGTGTAAAATTACAGTAGACAAGTATAGATCAAAGTTTCAAATATTAGTAATTATGCAACTCAAAGACTTATTAAAAGCTGATATCAACATTTCTTTTTCAAATTCTGTAAAGCATATTGGCAATCTGAATATTACCGGTATCATCGGAACCATAGGAGCAATCTATGAAAAAAACGGCGGTCCATGCCTGGTAATCTGCGCAGATAACTTTGTTGCACAAAGTATAAAATCTACTCTACTTGCAGTTCTTCCAAAGGTTAAGGTTGAATATCTGCAGGACTGGGAGACACTGCCTTACGATACTCTGTCACCTCATCAGGATATCGTCTCCTCAAGAATCAGTATTCTCTCAAGATTAAAAACATTTAAGAATGAAATAGTCGTTACCACTGTTCAGGCAATTATGCCAAGACTAAGTCCTGTAGACTATATCAAAGCCAACAGCTTCTCAATTTCTAAGGGAGATATCAGAGATATTCAGGAGATTCAAAAGGAGATGACCTCCCACGGATATCTGAGAGTTGAACAGGTTTTAGCTCCTGGAGAGCTGGCCATCAGAGGATCTATCCTTGATATTTATCCTATGGGCTCGACAGTTCCATACAGAATTGATTTCTTTGATGATGAGGTTGATTCAATCAGAGTCTTTGATGTCGACACACAGAGATCACTTGAAAAAGTTGACAGAATTGCCCTGCTTCCTGCTCATGAATATCCACTCAATGAACAGTCAATAAGTGTTTTCAGAAGCAATTACCGAGATGCATTCATTGGCGCAAACTTTGCCTCTCACTCTATTTATCAGGCAATATCACGAGGTGCTATTCCTGCAGGTATCGAATACTACATGTCACTGTTCTTCAGCTCAATGAGCTCTATATTTGACTACCTGACTGAAGACTACAGAATCATAACCGTAGATGATGTAAACAAGGCTGTAACCGAATTTGACGTCGAGGCTCATAAACGAGCACTGGAATTTGCAGGAAATCCAGACCATCCACCGCTTCCTGTTTCAAAGGTATTCCTAAATCCACAGGAAGTTTCAGATAATTTAAAGAAATATCAGTTAATAGAGCTTTATCAGGATAGCTTTGATAGTGAGCAGATTGAAAAAAGAGGCTTTTATAACACTGATTACGTCAAAATTCCCGATATAAGCTATAACCGACAGGAAAAGGAATCGCAGAACAGATTTATTGCCTTTGTAAGTGACTTTATAGATAAAGGCGGAAGAATTCTGATGTCTGCAATCTCAGAAGGACGCAGACAGAGTCTTAGGGAAACACTGCCACGTGTTATTACCGACAAATACGGTATAAAGGCGGCATCCTCATTTGAGGATTTTCTCAATGCAAAAGATCCGTTCATGCTTACCTTGGCACCATTTGATGAAGGTCTGATTATTCCTTCAGTAAAGCTGTGCTTTTTAACTGAGAATGAAATTCTTGGCTACAAGGTTGTAAGAACCAGAAAGGTCTCAAAGAACTCACAGATTTCTCAGGATACTATTATCAAAAACCTATCCTCCCTAACCGAAGGTCAGGTTGTGGTTCATATTGATCATGGTATCGGACGCTACCGTGGACTTAAAACCATGGAAATAGGAGGCATCAAGGGTGAATATCTGACCATTGAGTATCAGAATGGCGATATGCTCAATATTCCTATTACAGCCCTATCCAAGGTTGCAAGATACTCAGGCTCGGAGAATCCTCCTTTATCCAGACTTGGCTCGGATACCTGGAACAGACACAAGCAGAAGGCTGTACAGAAGGTCACCGATGTTGCAGCTCAGCTTCTTGATTTATACGCAAGACGTGAAGCCAGCAAAGGAACTAAATTTGAGGTTGATGAGAAGTCATTAGATGAATTTGCCTCAGGCTTTGGCTTCGTGGAAACCCCGGATCAGAAAGCAGCTATTGATAATACGCTTGCAGATCTTGCAAAGGAACAGCCAATGGATCGACTTGTCTGCGGTGATGTTGGCTTTGGTAAAACCGAAGTTGCCCTAAGAGCCGCCTTTGTTGTTGCCGCCTCTGGCTCTCAGGTTGCAGTGCTGGTTCCAACCACGATTCTTGCCGAACAGCATTATCAGAATTTTATTGAAAGATTTGCCGGAACTGCCATCACTATTGAACTGCTGTCCAGATTCAAGACTGCAAAGCAGCAGAAAGAAACCTTAGATAAGGTTGCACAGGGAAGTGTCGACATTATTATCGGCACACACAAGCTTCTCTCAAAGGATATAAAATTTAAGAAGCTAGGTCTTATCATCGTTGATGAGGAGCATCGCTTCGGTGTAAAGCAGAAAGAGAAGCTCAAGGAGCTACGAGCTCAGGTTGATCTTTTAACTCTTACCGCAACCCCAATTCCAAGAACACTGAATATGGCAATGGAGGGAATGCGTGAGCTTTCAATCATCGCCACTCCTCCAGAGCACAGACTTGCGGTTAAGACCTTCGTAATGCAGAATTCAGATACCATTACCCGTGAAGCCATCATGCGTGAATTAAGACGTGGCGGACAGGTCTATTATCTGCATAATGATGTTTCAACCATCTCTCAGAGAGCACAGCAGCTTGCAGCCCTGGTTCCAGAGGCAAAAATCGGCATTGGACACGGTCAGCTTAATGAAAAGGAGCTACAGAAGGTTATGCGTGATTTCTACCATCAGCGATTCAATCTTCTGTTATGTACAACAATCGTTGAAAACGGTCTTGATGTTCCAACAGCCAACACCATTATCATCGACAGAGCTGATATGCTTGGTCTGGCTCAGCTGCATCAGATCAGAGGTCGAGTGGGACGTTCTCATCATCAGGCCTATGCATACCTGTTCACTCCTCCAAAGGAGCTTATCTCCAAGGATGCAAAGCTTCGTCTTGAAGCAATCGCGTCACTCGAGGAATTAGGCGCAGGCTTTGTGCTTGCAACTCATGATATGGAAATCAGAGGTGCAGGTGAGCTTCTGGGTGAAGAGCAGTCAGGTCAGATTGAGTCTGTGGGATTCTCTCTATACTCAGAAATGCTTGAGGCTGCCGTAAAGGCTCTTAAGGAAGGTCGAGAGCCTTCTCTTGCCGAGCTAACCTTAAATGAGTGCGATATCGATCTGCATATTCCATGTCTTCTGCCATCAGATTTTATTGGTGACATTAACACCAGACTGTCGTTATACAAGAGAATTTCATCCTGCTCAACACCTGATGAATTTGAAGATCTGAAAATTGAGATTATCGACAGATTCGGCTTTCTACCACCTCCAGCGGTTAATCTTTTTGAGGTCTCATGGCTTAAAAAGATTGCAACCGATCTTGGAATCAAGAGAATCAATGGAGATGAGAAAGGCGGCATAATTGAGTTTAACAGTGATCATAAGATTTCTAATGAGTATCTGATAAAGCTTATGACCACATGTAAACACAATGAATACCGTATTACAGGACAGAGCTCAATGCGCTACAATCTGCCGGAAACACCTGAGTATCCAAGATTAAAGCTCTTAAAACAGCTGCTTTTGGCCTTCAGTGCAAACAGCTCGCTTGCAAAGTAATAGTACCTCTAGAGGCGTACTACCAGTGCGCCTCCTGCCTTTAAGATACCATCGGAGAATTTATAAGAGAATAGAACCTCAGGCTCTTTCCCAAAGGATACTGCCCTGTCGTTCTCTTCAGCATTCAGATAGATTCTGATACCGTTACGCTCATAGACAATAAATCTTCCTTCAGTTTGGACAAAGCGGTAGTCATCACCTAGGAACTCGTGATTATCAATTCTCATTCTAATCAGACTATGAACCTGTCTGAAGGTTTCATCGCGGGATTTATCCTCGATAATATCCCATCTCATAGGATATCTGCAGTAAGGATCATTCTCTCCCTCCATAGCGATTTCTGTTCCATAGTAAATACAAGGTGAGCCAGGAAGCGTAGAAAGAATAACCAGCATCTGAATGAAATAATCGTAGTTGTTAACACGAGTATACATTCTGCCGATGTCATGACTGTCAAAGAGGTTAAAGATATTCTCATTAACCTGCTTCTGGTACATTGAATAGCAGAAATTTACCGCATACTTAAAGTCATCCGCACTCTTACTCTTATCAAGATAGAAATTAGAAAGATTCTCAAGATATGGATAATTCATTACAGAATCATATTCATCTCCCTGAAGATACTGAGATGAATTTACCCAGATTTCTCCTAAAAGGAATATATCCCTGCGGTAGGCCTTTAGCTCTGAATGAAGCTTTTTAATAAAAGCATGTGAGATCTCGTTTCCGACATCAAATCTGATACCGTCGATATTCCACATATCAATCCACTTTTTGCAGACATTGACAAAATATTCCATAACCTCAGGATTGTTGGTATTGAGCTTAGGCATATTGTCAACAAAGGCAAAGGAATAGAATCTGCTGTCCTTGGTAGACTTATGGGTTATGGTGAAATTCTCGTCGTCATTGATGTAAAACCAGTCGTAATACTTTGATTTTCTTTTATTTTCTACAACATCCTTCCATGCAAAAAAGCCCAGGCCGCTGTGATTGAACACAGCATCAATCATCACCCTGATCCCCAGAGAATGGGCCTTTTCAACAAGAAGCTTCAAATCAACATTTGATCCAAAATTAGGATCAATATGCAGGTAGTCATCAATGTTGTACTTATGATTGCTGTCAGAAACAAATAAAGGGTTAAAGTAGATGCCGTTTACACCAAGATCATGAAGATACTCTAGTCGGTTCATGGCACCTTTCAGATTTCCGCCATAAAACACATTATGACCAAAGGAAGACAGATCATCCCATTTACTTAGGTTACCTTCAAAAGGAGCTTCTTCTCTGCTGAAACGATCTGGAAAAATCTGATACCAGTAGGTATTCTCTACCCATTTAGGATGAACACTGATATCAGCCTCATTCATCCAGGCAAACTTGAAATATTCCTTAAATAAATTCTTTTTGAATTCTTCCTCAGTGACTATTCCGCTTTCCTGATAAACCATGGTTTCGTTATTTACATCAGTCAGTCTGAAATAATACTGAAGTCTTTTATATTTAGGCTTTACAGTTACTGAATAGATGTACTCATGCTTAAGCTCGTACTTAAGCTGCATCTCAAATGGCTGACCATCCCATGGAGCAGAGGTTGAACAGCCGTTTATATAAGGATCATCAGCATACAGAGTTACCTTTTTTATGGTCTTATTGGTTCTGATATTTACAATAAGCTCATCTTTGTTATAGGCATAGCAGTCATTAAAGCCGCTGATATGAGAAATACCTTCAAGTACCATATGTCCCTTTACGATTCTAGCTTTCATTTAAGAAAGAAGACATCGCCCCCTATGTAGATTGTTGTGATTTTGGTTGTTTTAATTCTAGCAAAAAAAACGGATCTGATATTACACAGATCCGCCTTTGTGATTACAGAAAATTAAACCTTAATTAGATATACTTAAACTTAATCTCGGCAATCTTCTTTGACCATTCCTGAGGTCCGATGTGATGAATTGAGTTACCCTGAGAGTCAACAGCAACTGTTACAGGCATATCCACAACCTTGTACTCACGGATAGCTTCCATGCCAAGATCCTCAAATGCAAGAACCTTAGCAGACTTAATTGCCTTTGAAACCAGGTAAGCTGCACCACCGGTAGCCATCAGATAAGCAGCCTTGTGCTTCTTGATTGAAGCAATAGCCTCAGGACCACGCTCTGACTTACCAATCATGCCGTATAGGCCGGTATCTGCAAGCATAGTCTCAACAAACTTATCCATACGTGTAGAAGTGGTTGGACCTGCAGGGCCTACAACCTCATCACCAACAGCAGGAACTGGTCCTACGTAGTAAATGAACTTCTTGTGGAAATCAACACCGTCTGGTAGAGGCTTGCCTTCCTTGATTAAGTCTGCAACACGCTTATGAGCAGCATCACGGCCGGTCAGAATTGTGCCAGACAGTAATAAGGTTTCGCCCATCTTCCATGAAGCAATCTCTTCTTTGGTAATGGTATCAAGATTTACACGCTTAACATTAGCATCTGAACCGCCAATCTCGATATCTGGGTAATCATCAAGTGATGGTGGAACAAACTCTGCAGGACCTGAACCATCAAGAACAAAGTCAATATGACGGGTAGCTGCACAGTTAGGAATAATTGTGGTTGCCTTTGATACAGCGTGGCATGGGTAGGTCTTAACCTTAACATCAAGAACAGTGGTAATACCACCTAAGCCCTGAGCACCGATACCCAGCTTGTTGATCTTGTCATATAGCTCTAAACGAAGCTCTTCCTCTGCATTCTTAGGGCCACGTGCGATCAGCTCCTGAATGTCGATAGGATCATTTAAAGCTTCCTTAGCAAGGATTGCAGACTTCTCTGGAGTACCGCCAACACCGATACCGATGATTCCTGGAGGACACCAGCCTGCACCCATATGAGGGATCTCGCTTAATACGTAATCTACAACACTGTCTGAAGGGTTCAGCATACGCATGTGGGTCTTGTTCTCAGAACCGCCTCCCTTTGATGCGATTGCAACTTCAACCTTATCACCATGAACCATCTCGATATGAACAACGGTAGGAGTATTATCCTTGGTATTGATTCTCTTTCCCAGAGGATCAGTCAGAATTGATTTACGTAGAGGATTGGTCTCATAGCAGTAAGCACGACGGGTACCTTCGTCAACCATTTCCTGAATGGTCATATCACCTTCGAAGCGAACGTCCATACCGATCTTTACGAAACAGGTTACAGCACCGGTATCCTGACATAGAGGACGCTTACCGATTGCACACATTTTAGAATTAACTAAAATCTGAGCAATAGCATTCTTAGCAGATGGATTCTGCTCAATATCATAGGCATGCTTCATTGCCTTTAAGAAATCACGTGGGTGATAGTATGAGATATATTGAATCGCATCGCATACTGATTCAATAAAGTCTGCAGTTTTAATTAATGTTGTCATAGATGGTACATTCCTTGTATTTGTATACAAAAAGACTATTTAATTCTAATCCATTTTTTTTTCAATAAGTAGACTTAGTTAGCATTTATGTGGAAAATAGCTCATCTTAGAAAAAATAATTAAATATATTAGACAAAATAGTGCGTAAGCGGACAGATACCATCACAAAAAAACTACTGTCACATGTCCCGTTTTGAGGTGATCAAGAACACGTAAACGGTCTATTATTTATCCATGTTTTGTTTAATTTAACCGAATTTTAGGGTTAAATCCACACAACTTGTTGTCACAGCTCAAAATTTAACTAATAAAGTCAAAACAAATCTACGCTAAGTCGTTATAATATATAAAAGAATAATAAATTGAGATTAAGAAATGCTAATAACGATTGCTGTAATCTTTGTACTTTTGGCAACCTTTCTGCTGATTATCATAAACATGTACAGTGATTATGTTTCACGTAGAGAACAGGATGCAAGACTGATTGCCAATAAAGCTAACAATATTATTGCAGAATGCGAGGAATTGTTACTGAATCAGGCACAGGTGGCCTTTTCAAAAACACTTGTGCTGGTGCTTCATTACCGTATTATTCGAGCTCTTCGCAAAAGAGCCATTGATCCAAAGCGCAGAGAAGAAGTAAAAGAGCGTATCGCCAATGAAGAGCGAATGATCAATGAGATTAAACAGACCTATAAAGATTCCAATACCTTCAAGGCTCCAGAGAACGATGCAATGGCGCTGACACAGCTGCGTACCATCAGACATCTGCGCGGAATTCTCAAATCAGAAATGAAATCAGGAGTTCCTATCAATCCAACACTTATCAATAAAGAGGATCGCAGACTTTACGTTCTGGTTCTGAAGGTCAACCTTTCAAATCTGATTCAGAAAGTTTTTGAAATGAAACGGCTGAAACAGAGCGGAACCTGTAAGACCTTAATTGAAAAAGGTCTGTCTGTTATTAAGCAGGCTGGTGTAAAGGACAGCTGGATTCAGGAAAAGGAAGACCTGCTTAACAATATGTTAACGGGACTTAATGCTGAGAAGAAAACAACAGCAAAGCCTAAACAGGATGCAGCTCAGGGTCAGGAGGATGACAAGAGCGATCTTGATGAAATCTTTGGTGATAAGAAGAAGTGGTAAGATTTACAGTTCTTATGATGAAGAGGCTGGCTAAAAAGTATGTCAGCCTCTTTCATTTTTCAAACATAGAATTTTGTTATTTCTAGGGAATTGAAATTTTCAAATACGATTTTGTTGAGATATTTATTTTGATTGGAGATTTTTAGAACTTTTAGAGAGATAAGGTAGGAAGCTTAAGGTATTTCTTGTTCTTTTTTAACTTATTACCGCATTCATTTCATTTCTTATATTGGCCCATTTTCTTATATTATGAGCCAGAGCCACAAGCCCAAATTCAATTATTACCTTCGCTTTAGATCGCAGTCTGAATCTTTTGAAACCGTGATTATATTTGATATCACC
>NZ_FUXX01000064.1 GCF_900167015.1 Succinivibrio dextrinosolvens DSM 3072 | reverse complement strand
TCTTAAGGATAAATCCTTGGTTTCCTTGTTCTGATATCCACAGACAGAACATAGCTGAGAGCTTGGATAAAACTTATCAACCTCTACCAGATATTTTCCTTGTCTTTTAAGTTTATAGGAAAGCATTTCCATGAACATGCCAAAAGCATTATCATGAACTGATTTTCCAAAATTCAGACTTTGAGACATACCTTTCATATCAAGATTTTCAATACATACACAATCATAGACATTGGCTATCTGTCTTGATTTTTTCTGCATGAAATCTTTTCTGCTGTTGGCTATTTTTTCGTGGACTTTTGCTACTTTAATTCTTTGTTTGGCTCTATTCTTAGAACCTTTCTTCATCAGAGAAAGCTTTCTCTGTTCTCTTTTCAGCTTTTGCTCTGACTTTCTATAGAAGCGTTCGTATTCTCCTTTATTACCTTCACTATCTACATACAAATCATGCATGGAGTAATCCATGCCAAGAAAGCTTTGTGGCTCTTTATTTGTAATTTCCTCTTCATATTCAAATAGAATACTGGCGTAGAATTTACCACTTCCTATCTGACTTACGGTTACAGACTTAAGAATATATCCATCAGGAATTTCTCGGTGCTGCTTTATTCTTACTAAGCCTGCCTTTGGAAGTTTCAGCTTTCCATTCTTAAGTTCAATATTATTATTTACAATATTGGTCGTATAGGAACGTCTTGAATTTTTCTTTGATTTGAAATTTGGAAATCCAAACTTTGGATTCTGAAAAAAATTGCTGAAGGCTCCCTCAAGATGGAATTGAGCATTTGCCAAAGCAAGACTGTCTACTTCTTTGAAGTATGGGAATTTCTTCTTGTATTGCGCAGGTGTGTTCTTGAGCATTTTCTTGTTTTGCTTGTAATGCTCAATCTTGTCTGCAAGCATTTTATTGTATATGGAGCGTGCACAGCCGAAAGTTTTTACAAACAACTCTTTCTGTTTATCATTCGGATATATTCTGAATTTATAGGCTGTATATAACTTCATATTAATATATATATTATTTATTACTTATATAAATAATATAACATTTATATTTATATTCAGCAAGAGATATCTGCTTACTGAACATGGTTATATTTACATATACTTAGCTATAATTTAAAGCATCGTACGCAATTCAGCCCACCGCCTAAATAGAGAGGCGGGGGAATTCTTGCTAGATAAAGTTAAAAGCCATCGTGTCAGATCTAATACTTTTATTCCTTCAATTTCATAGTCTTCGTGTCCAGTATTGGCGATTAATATCTTCGGATACGAGTCTCTTATAGCCATTAATGGTTCAAGTTCTCTCTTAAGAGTCTCTTCTGAACTGATATTGTCTGAAACCTGAATATATATTTTTTCATTTGCTTTCATGGCAACGAAGTCGATTTCTTTCTGATACAGTTTTCCAACGTACAAATCGTAATTTCGTCTCAAAAGCTCAATTGCAACTATATTCTCGTATGCTCGGTCGTAATCCATGTTTCTAGTTCCAGGCTTTGCATAGCGGAAGCCTAGGTCTGACAGATAGTATTTATCTTGAGTCTCAAGATATTTCTTTCCTTTGATGTCATATCTTTTTACTTTATAGAACATAAATCCGCTGCAAAGATATTTAATATAGTTTCCTATCTTAATATGATTTGTTTCTGCTCCGCTTTGTTTGAATATTGCGTTGATTCTGCTTGCGGAGGTTAAATTTGAAATATTATCCATCAGGTAATCTGTTAAGGAATCAAGCAGTGATACTTCTCTAATTGAGTATTTATCCACAAGATCGCGTTTAATTACCGTATTGTATACATCCTTTATAGAGGTGAGCTGATCATCTCTGTCTTTGTAAACATAGGATCCTGCAAGTCCTCCGTTTGAGATATATGAATCAAGGACACGAGGTGTATCGATATCCAAATCATAATACCTGCAGTATTCCGCAAAACTGAATGGATAAACCTGTATTTCTATATATCTTCCAGTAAAAAGGGTGGAGAGATCTGAACTTAACAGGAACGCATTTGAGCCTGTTATATAAATATCAAATTTTCGACTGTTATATAAACTGTTAACTGTCAGTTCAAACTGATGGCAAAGCTGTATTTCGTCTATAATAAGAACATTGCTTTTTTCTTTGTCATACTTTCTTTCACAGTAATAATTAAGAGTTTTGTAGTATTTTAATTCGGCATAATCTGGATCTTCAAAACTTATATAGATAATGTTTACATCCTGTTCATTGGACTTTATCCAATTCATATAATCTCTGACTAATTTAGTCTTTCCTGAGCCACGTAAGCCTGTGATTATTTTTATATCAGGAATGTTCCGTAATCTGATTAGTCTATCTAGATAAGTCTTACGCTTAATGTATTTCATAGTATCAATTTAATTAATATATAACTTCTGAAATAAATTATAGTATTTCTTTCAAAACTTTAAAAATATTTGAGTTTTGAAAAAAACAGAAACTATCTGAGATTAACTCTGATAATAAAGTTATTATTAGGTGGGTATGAACAGAGAATTGTGTATGGCAAGATACAATAATCTCCCGTCGTTGCGGGAGATTATGGATAATTAAGCGGTAATTGTGTTTTCCTTTCTTAATGCTGCCTTTACCATTGCAGCATTGCGTTCTTTGCGTTTCTGTTTGCGCACGGTAAGAACCCATGACACAAAGGCAAAGATAGAAACAACAAATACAATTACTGAAGCCAGAGCATTGATTTCTGGTGACAGACCACGTCTTACACTTGAGAAAATCAGCATTGGCAGAGTTGTTGAATTTGGTCCGGCAACAAAGCTTGCGATAACCAGATCATCCATTGACATGGTGAAGCTTAAAAGGAATGCTGCAACTTCTGCAGGCATAATTGCTGGCAGAATAATCACAAAGAATACCTTCATAGGACCTGCACCAAGATCCTTTGCAGCCTCCTCAATTGAAACGTCAAGTTCAACGAATCTTGAACGGATAACAACTGTTGCATAGGCAGAACAGAAGGTAACATGGGCAATCCAGATGGTAATCATGCCGCGATCTGAGAATACCGGAATGATATCGCCTAAGGTTACGAACAGTAACAGCAGGGCAAGACCGGTGATAACCTCAGGTAGAATCATAGGGGCAGTCATGAACAGCAGGAATGCGCTTTCACCTGTGAACTTCTTGATTCTTACCATTACAAAGGCTGCCAGAGTACCGATGATTACAGATGCAATTGCTGACATTACAGCAATAGTCATGGAAATGCCCACGGCAGTAATGATTGCATCATTATTCATTAAAGCTCTGTACCACTTCAGAGAGAAGTTTGTCCAGACGGTAACCATCTTTGACTCATTGAATGAATAAACAACAAGAGTCATGATTGGCAGATACAGGAATATCAGCGTAATAGTCAGAATAACAAATCTGAACAGTGTGCTCTTGGTATTTTTATTTAAAATCATAGCTCCCCCTGTTTACGCTGATTTTTGAAGAACCAGATAATAGGTATTGCCATAACTGTAAGCATGGTAATTGCAACAGATGAAGCAAGAGGCCAGTCTCTGTTGTTGAAGAATTCCTGCCACAGGATTCTACCGATAAGAATTGAATCCTTACCGCCTAAAAGTTCAGGAATTACGTACTCACCGATTGCAGGAATAAATACAAGCATTGAACCTGCGATAATACCGCTCTTAGTCTGAGGAACAAGTGCATGGAAGAAGGTCTTTACCGGACGGCAGCCTAAATCCTGAGCTGCTTCAATCAGACTGTAATCAACCTTCATAAGTGATGAGAACAGTGGCAGTACCATATAAGGCAGATAGCAGTAGACGATACCAACATAAACTGCAAAATCAGTCTGCAGCATATGCAGAGGATGGTCGATGATTCCCAGACTTATAAGAATATCGTTAATAATTCCGTCTCTTTTCAGAATTGTCATCCAGGCATAGATTCTTACAACAAATGAAGTCCAGCTTGGCATGATGATAAGGATAAAGAGAATATTGCGGGTTGTACTCTTTGATGTGGCTAAAGCCCATGCAATCAGATAACCTATTATCAGACATAAAAGAGTAGAGAATGCAGCAACCTGAATTGATTTCAGATATGAACGCATGTAGGTTCCATCCGGATCAATAAAGATGTTAGTGTAATTTTCTAGATGCAGAATAATCTGCATTGCACCTTCTTCAAATGTAACAATTGGAGAATAAGGTGGTATCGCAATTTCAGTTACTGAAAAAGAAATCTTGAAGATAATCAGGAACGGAATCAGGAAAAAGAGAATCATCCACATATATGGAAGGAAGATGATTGCTCTCTCTCTTAATGAAATCTTTCTGCCTGGAACATACCTAGGTGGTGGACGATGTCCCTTAGACCCAGGATTTCTAATCATATTTGAATTTATTAAAGCCATTGTTTAATTCTTCTCTATATTCTAAAGATGAGTTAGAAGGTCAGGGCAATACAGGATTCTGGATCCCAGCTTAAATAAACCTTGTCATCCCATGTTGGCAGACCGACATTGAATCTGTCTACGTTTGGTAGAGTTGAGGTAATGATTCTGCCTGATGGAAGACGAACGTAGTAAATGGAAATATCACCAAGGTAGGCGATGTTCTCTACAGTTCCCTCACACCAGTTTGTAGGCTCTTTTGGTTCCTCATGAGAAATGTAAACCTTCTCAGGTCTCATGGCGATAGATACAGGCATACCGTCTGCGATGTCAATATCGTGCAGAAGCTCGATTGGACGAGGGAAATCATTACACTGGATAACAGAGTGCTTGTTGTCTGACTTTGTCAGAGTGCAGTCAAACATATTAACCTGACCGATGAACTCAGCTGAGAAACGGCAGTTAGGGTTCTCGTAAATCTCACGAGGACCACCGATCTGAACAAATTCACCTCGGTCCATAATGGCAATACGATCGGCCATGGTCATAGCCTCTTCCTGATCGTGGGTAACCATCAGACAGGTAACACCAACAGAATTGATAATATCAACAAGCTCCAGTCTCATCTGCTCACGAAGCTTCTTATCAAGTGCACCCATAGGCTCGTCAAGTAACAGCAGACGAGGCTCCTTAGCCAGTGATCTTGCAAGAGCGACACGCTGTCTCTGACCACCTGAAAGCTGATATGGACGTCTGTCTACATACTCTTCCATGTGCACAAGCTTTAACATCTTTTCTACTCGTGCGTTGATTACATCGCGTGGAAGTTTCTCCTGCTTTAAACCAAAAGCAATATTCTGGCGAACAGTCATATATGGGAACAGTGCATATGACTGGAACATCATGTTTAAGGTTCTCTTATAAGGAGGAAGGTTAACAATATCCTCACCATCAAGAATAATGTGTCCGTCTGATGGCTGCTCAAAACCTGCAAGCATTCTTAAGAGAGTTGATTTACCGCAGCCTGATGAACCCAGAAGGGCAAAGATTTCTCCTTCATAGATGGTTAGATCAACATTATTAACTGCAGTAAAGTTACTGAAGTTTTTGGTTAGTCCCTTAATCTGCAGAATAGGCTTTTTATTCTGCTCAACAGGTGATGCTTTCTGACCTGGAAGCTCACCTGGTCTGTGAATCTGTTTTTGTGTGCTGTATTCGTTTGGTCTGTTAACCATTGGGGCTGCCCCATTATCGCCAGTGTCTTTCACGCACGAAATCTCCATAATAAAGAGAAAAAAATGTTACTTTTTTTGTGAAAACATCTTAAAGGAAATGAGATTACAGTCAACCTTTTTTTTGATTTATTTGCTCCTTGGAGAAGATTTTTTGGTATTTCTGTTTTTTGCACTATAGTTTTGCAGGAGCATGATGCGATTATCCGTTTGAATGTATTTGGTTCTAGAGATATTAATAAGTATCTGCTAGACTTACCTATGAGTTTTTTGTGAAGTTTTCTACATATTACCTAGGCTCTATATGGATAATCTATATTCTCAGTGTGAAAGCTCTTTTCTCTTTGGTATGAATCAGGAAAACGAGGTTGGTCGTCAGATTAAGTATCTTGGCGGCTCTAAGGTTCTTGTTGTCTATTCAAAACTATCATCATCAATAGGAAATCTTTTAGATAAGGTCAGACGCTCATTAAGAAACAGCGGACTTGATTACACTGAGCTTAGCGAATCTTTCGTTAATCCTAGAATCTCAACTGTTTTTGACGGTATAAAAATCTGCAAGACTGATAATGTTGATTTCATTTTGGCTGTAGGTTCCAGCTCAGTCTGCTCCCTATCCAAGGTAATTGCAGCCGGAGCCGTTTTTGATGACAGCTTCTATGAGATGTTCAGTAAGAAAAGTGACATTGAAAAGGCGCTACCTGTTGCTGTAATCAGTACTTCAATCTGTGGCGGATGTGCAACCTCCAAGGATGTGACTGTTTACAACCAGATGGATGACGGTTCTCTAAAGGTTATGAAGTGTTCATCAGATGTTCTGGCTCCAAGATTTGTAATCTACAATCCTGAACTGTGCTCAATCAACAGTTCTAATTACGCTTTTAACTTTGTAAGACTTATTGATGTGCTTTTCAGACGTTATTTTGCAGTCAATAAAAATACTGTATTAGCTGAGAAGGTTTTAGAGTCAACTATCAAGACAGTTCTTGTGATGTTTGATAGAATTCAGGAAAAGCCAAATGATGTTGACTGTATAACCAATCTTATGTGGGCAAGTATCACTGCTTATGTAAATCCTATGCTTAACTACAATGATGAGGCCTGCGTTCAGATTTTGGAGAGGGCTCTGATATCAGTTTACGACTGTAATCCTGAGGAGGCTGCAAGTATCATTATTCCTGCCTGGTTTAAGTTTGTCCTCAAGAAAAAGGAAAACAAGATTGCCAAATTAGGCGCATCCTCATTTGATATCCCTTATAACTTCTCTGATATTGGTATATCAGCTGCCAGAACAGTTGAATTTATTACCCGTAAGTTAGAGTCACTGAAACTTCCTGTTAAGCTTTCTGATTTAAACGGAAGTGCTGCTGATATCGACAAGATATTAAGAAAAGTCGGATTCCCTGAGATTAAGACAATCGGAACCAACGATCCTTACACTCAGACTGACTGTGAGGTTATTCTGTCTTTGGCTCTTTAGTATTAGAAATATTAGCCAACATGGAAATTCTGAATGGATATTTTTATGTAATAGAATAGGTTGTCAAATATAGCTGCTTGTATGTTCCGATAAATAAGGTTGTATATATATGACCGTCTCTATAATTTCGAATCTTGAATCCATTCATTACACATTACACGAATATATATGATATTTTTATTTATTCCTTCAATGTGTCAGTTAACTATTTGTAATATCAAAAAAATAAATCTTGAATAGCTTATTTTTATACTGAGAAGTTGTTGTCTTTTGTGTTATGTTTTCATCTTTTATAAGGCATTTTTTTGTCGTGTTTTTACTATTTATTTTGCAAAACTAATCAAAAGAAATTGAGAATAGTTGGTTCTGCAATTATAATGTAGGTGATCGAGCCCTTTAACGCTTAAGGCCCTTTTGGGTACAGCGCACCAGTAAAGGGCCTTTTTTATTTATAGTGGGATAGTTTTATGGCTCAGTTAAAACAGCCTCTAGATTACGAAGCACAAATTGAAAGATTAAAGACTTTTCATAAATTAGAAATAACCGATCATCAGGAAGCATTGGAAATCTTACAATCAATTAATTATTACAGATTAAGTGGTTACGGGATTGGTCTTAATGATGTTAATAGAGATGAATATCTTCCGGGAGTTTCCCTGAAAGATCTTTACGACCTATACCAATTTGATAGTATTCTGAAAAACAATCTATTTCATGTTATTGAACAGATTGAAATCGGTTTAAGAACGAAAATTTCTTACTGCCTGGCAATAAAATATCAAGCAGATGGTTATTACAACTGTAAAAATTTTAGTCAAAAATTAAATAAAAATGGCTATCTTGTTCATAAGCAGATAATGGATAGTTTTAAAAAAGAATGGAAAAGAAATCGTAATCTGCCCTTTGTAAGACATCATTTAGATAAATATAACAATAAATTTCCAATATGGGTTGCAGTTGAATTATTTACTTTTGGAAATTTAAGTTCTTTATATTCGATAATGCTTTCAAAAGATAAAAAGGAAGTTGCAAAACAGTATCACTGTTCTCCAAATGATTTAGGTGTTTGGATTCAGTCTCTAGTTGAAGTGAGAAATATATGTGCACATTACGGAAGGCTGTACAATCTTCCATTGAGTGTAAAACCTCCTTTGCCTAAGGACCTTCAAAAGTACTACCAAAGACTGACAAAAATTTTCCCTGTGATTATAGCTATCAAACTCATTCTTCAATCAAATACCCAGTGGGATTCTTTCTTCAATTCTTTAAAAGAATTATTGAAAAAATATGAGAATGTTGTTCGATTGTCTTTTATCGGATTTCCTACAAATTGGGAAGATATTCTTTCGAAAAAAATTGAAAATAATTAGATCTCGGTTGAGTGACGAATAAAAGTCCTATACTAAATCTTGTAAGCATCTTGTAAGCTTGAAAATACAAATAAGAAAGCCCAAAATTTTGGTTCTTCAGTAAAACTGTGGCTTATGAAAAACTTCTAGTGAATATTATCAAATAAATTAAACAAAAAAGGGCGTTTTCTCTTAAGATAAAAAAGCACAACAACACTTAAGAAGGAAACGCCCATGTCTTGTATTGTATCTGATTTTTTATCTAAAAACTTCTTTCCTGGCTTCA
>NZ_FUXX01000051.1 GCF_900167015.1 Succinivibrio dextrinosolvens DSM 3072 | reverse complement strand
CAGGGATGGCAGTATCAGATGTCTCAATATCACAAGATGCTAAAAGATAAAGGTATCATTCAATCCATGTCCCGTAAAGGTAACTGCTTAGATAACTGTGTAATGGAGAATTTCTTTGGCAAGATGAAAAATGAGATGTTTTATGGCCATGAATATGACTTTAAATCTCTGGATGAATTAAGAAAAGCAATGGAAGAATATATTGAGTATTACAACACTAAGAGAATTCAGGTCAAATTAAAAGGTCGAACTCCTTGTGAAGTTAGGAATTCAACCTTAAAATTATCGTAAATTGTTTTTGTTCAATTTACTGGGGTCACTACAGTCTGTATACTAAAATTTATTAAGTGGAGAATTAAAAAGAGATCTCTTAATCAGGGATGTAAATCTTTTAGGATGAAACAGGTACGGACAATTGATGAACTGAGAAGATCCTTTTGGGGAAGAGTTCTTGGTAAATCAATCCTTTCATTTAAAAAGGTTGATGATGATTTATGTCTTTCAAGTTTAGACAGAATTCTGCATAAATTTGGAAGTAAAGATTCTATTGCCTTTACTCACCGTTTATTTAGTTCCACTTTAGAGATTTGTATAGATGACTGCAGCTATACATATAAATATCTTAATAAAGATGATGCTTTAAGATGTGAACAGAATCTTAAAGAGTTTGTTGTCACTTATTTTTCTAACAGAATAAAAGAAGAATCAACAGCGATTTATCAATGTTTTTCAGATAAGTTTCTTCGAGACTCCATTGCAGGAAAATTTCAAATACATATTCAGAAACTCAGGAATGACCTTTTAAAGTTAAAAGATGCTGATTCTGGTGTTTATGAAGAAATCAAAAAGTTTATCTTAAACGAATCTGATTCCTGCTCAGAGGAAGTTAAAAAATACATCTCTATAATTCTTGAATACTGCAATGACATCTCTTCCACTGAATCAGAGGTTGTTAAACAAATCAGAAAAGAATACGAAGATTCTGTTCTCAAGAAACATAAGGATTTTTTTGATAATGCTGAAAACAATCCTTTGACACTGATGCAGCGATTGGCTGTAATCAGAAATAATGATTTTAATCTTGTTCTTGCAGCTGCGGGAACTGGTAAAACTTCCGTAATGGTTGCGAAGGCTCTTTATCTTATGAAGTATCATCATGTTAAAAGCAGTGAACTCCTGATACTTGCATATAACAGAAGTGCCGCAAAGGAACTTCAGGACAGAATCGAAGAGAGAGCAAAATCATTAGGGATCAGTTTAGATACTCCTCAGGTATCTACATTTCATGCTCTGGGACGAAATATACTTCTTGATAATAAAAAGTCCGTGCATATCTCTAAGTTAAGTGAAGACGAAAAAAAACTTTGGCAATGGGTTTCAACCTGGGATGAAAATTCTCTTTATGCACATCCTTTAGAATATCTGTCTTTCTATAACGCACTTCATAGCAGAGAAAAAAATGGGATAGAAATTGTAGATAACAATACTCAGCTGAGAACCCTTAATGATGATCTGGTAAGAAGTTATTCAGAAGTAAGAATTGCCGACTGGCTTTATTTGCACGGAATTCCTTACGAATACGAAGCTCCATATGTGACCAAAATTCGAATTGAGGACGGGATTGATTATAGTCCTGATTTCAAATTAACAGATGATATCTATATTGAGTTTTTTGGAATAGACCGCAAAGGAAATACTCGTAAAGATATTGATAAAGACAAATACAATGCAGAAATGCAGAAAAAGATTCAGCTGCATAAAGAAAAGGGAACCACTCTGATTGATCTCTACTGGTATGAAATGACTGAGGATACACTATTTGCCAAACTTGAAAATAGACTCATCGAATTAGGTTTTAAACCGGAAAAAAAATCAGAATCTGAAGTTAAATCTATTCTTATAGAAAAAATTAACAACAACCAATTTACCACTTTTCAGAAGGTATTATTTAACTGTCTGAAGGCTGTTCGTATTGAGAATCTAAACAAAGAACAGATCTTTGAAAGGCTTAAGTCTGAAGGATTTATGTCTGCTAAAAAAGTATCAGACTATATACAAAAACTTGTTGTTGATTACGTATCCACCTTAAGATCGAATAATGAAATTGATTTTGATGACATGATTCTGTCTGCAACAGAGATCGTAAATAATGGAGAGTGGCGTCCTTCATACAAATACATTCTTGTAGATGAGTTTCAGGATATATCTAGAGCGCGTTATGATCTGATCAAAGCTATTTATTCTCACTGTTCTGATGTTAGTTGTACCACGGTAGGTGATGACTGGCAGGCGATATACAGATTTAGCGGAGGAAAACTGGCTTTAACCACTAGATATTCTGAATACTTTGGTTCTCACTCTCTGTCTATTCTTGATAAAACCTTCCGTTATCCTAGAAACATTGCAGATGTTGCCGGCGATTTTATTATGCAAAATCCTGAGCAGCACAAAAAAAAGATTGAAACAGCAGATAGCTCAAAAGATTTGAAAATTCATCTGTTCTCCTACACTGATAGTACAGATGAAAGTAACAACACACAGAGCCTGTATTATCAGGTTAGACAAAAAATTCTTGTACTAGACCATAATGTTCCTGATGCCTCTATAGCTGTAATGGCTCGCTACAACAAATTATTAGATGAGTTCAGGTGCTATTTTGATGATAACAATAGAAAGGAAAATATACGTTCAAAAATAAGAATAAATTATTGGACTTTTCATGGTTCAAAGGGCTTAGAGGCGGATTATACCTTTATTCTTGGATTGCAGGACGGCATGGTAATGGCTTTTCCTTCTGATGAACAGAATGATAAGGTTGTCGAAGCACTGTTGCCTACAACAGATAATTATCCTTACTCGGAAGAAAGAAGGTTATTTTATGTTGCACTGACACGTGCAAGAAAACATGCATATCTCTTTGCTTTAGATAAGCAGCCTTCATCCTTTGTAGAAGAACTCTTAACTCACAAATACAACATAGATATTAGAGCTCAATGTTTTGATACTGAATCTCGCTCCGCATATAAATGTCCTTCATGTAAAAACGGGTATTTCCAGAAGTTACATGGAAAATATGGATACTTCTATGTCTGCAATTCTGGATTATGCAGATTAAGACCAAGAATATGTGAAAAATGTGGTGCACCAATGATAGATGGGAAAACAGAAAGTAAATGTATGAATTCGCAATGTCTTTATACTATTCCTATCTGCGAGCGATGTGGAAGAGTAATGGTGAAAAGGGCTGGTAAATATGGAAAGTTCTGGGGATGTTCTGGTTTTGGTCTGGAAAAGGATAGATGTGATAATACCAGGCCTTTACATGGGTAAGAAAAGGCCTTTTTGTTTGCGTGGAGCTTTAGCTCAGATGAAAAAAAAGAGGCATATGCCTCTTTTTTAGAATTGCTATTACTTGTTTGCAGCGTTACCAAACCACTTCTGATAGATCTTGTCATAGGTGCCGTTGTCACGGATCTTCTTAAGACCAGATGCAATCATATCGGTAAGATCCTTTCTGTCCTTTGAGGTAACAATACCGTACTGTTCAACGGTAAGCTGCTCAGGGATCATAATAAGATTCTCATTCTTGGTTGTTGCAAGATAGTATTCGATAACAGGCTTATCTGTAACAACTGCACTGCATGAGCCTTTTTCAAGTTCCAGAAAAGCTTCAGCGGTACTGTTGAACTGAGTAACAGTGGTGTTCTCTACTTTTTCTGCATACATAGCACCTGAGGTTCCTAACTGAGCACAGATGGTCTTGCCTTTAAGATCATCCTTTGATTTGATCTCAGTACTGTTAGCCTTGGTAATAAGAATACCTAAACCTGCATCATAGTATGGCTCTGAGAAGTTAACCTTCTTAGCTCTTTCTTCGGTAATGGTAAAACCTGAAATTGCAATATCAACCTGCTGGGTAATAATTGCAGGGATCTGACCGTCAAATGACATGCTTGATACATTCATCTTGTAGCCTTCAGCTTCGCCGATTGCATTGATGATATCGATGTCAAAACCGATTAGAGTTGAAGTTCCCTTGTCAACAAACTCAAATGGAGCGAAGGTTGGTTCGGTAACAACATTAAGAGTTTTCTCTTCGCTTACTGCTGTTGCGCTGTATGATGATAAAGCCAGTAGACCTAGCAGACATAAAGATTTGTAGAATTTCATATATCCTCCAGTTATGTTTTTTCTAGTTTACATTTGGAGAATTAAAACTTCATAAATATTCATTTATAAGAGAAAAATGCACTGAATAAGATCAAAAAAGCCACAAAAAATTGTGGCTTTCTCTAAAATCGAGGTCCTATTCGAACCATTTACGGTAGATTTCATTGAAGTAAGGTGTTTTCATAACCTTTTCCAGAGCCTGTGATAATCTCTCTGAGATATCGGGGCGGTTTTTGGAGGTCATAATACCAAACTGAGCAAAGGTCAGCTTTCGACCTAAGCGGTAGAATTTATCTCTGTCAGGGCTAACCTTCAGGTAGTACTGCAGAATAGGCTCATTGGTAATAACACCGTCACATTTACCCTCTTTTGCGGCCTCAAATAGTTTTCTCTCTGAGTCTAAAGACAGAACCTGGATATCAGACATGCCAAGAGCATATGCCTCACAGGTTGATGAAGTCTTGGCGCAAATGGTTACATCATGAAGATCTGCTTCTCTTTTGAATTCCTTCTGATATTTCTTGTTTAACATAATATCTAGACCAGTATTGAAATAAGGTCCGATGAAATCCCAGATCAGCGCACGTTCCTCGGTGATAGTTATCATGGAAATAGCACAGTCGACCTGTTCTACAAGAACATCGGCAAACATGGCATCAAAAGGCATATCATGGAATTTAATACTCTTGTAGCCGGCTTCTTTTGCAACTGCTTTGATAAGGTCAATATCATAACCTACATAATCATGAGTTTTCGGATCAATAATTACAAAAGGTTCACTACTTGCCTCTATTCCTACTACAAGTTCATCTCCATCAGCGAAGGCATTAAAAGAAAAAGCCATTGCCAGAGCTAAAGCAAAGCTTCTGATTTTGTTCATAATAACTCCGAGATTTTTCACCGCTAAGTTAAATATAGGTAATAGAAATGTAAGTAACAAAAAAAAATGGCAGGATTGTCGTGAAATATGAAAAATTTGTGTGAAATTTTGCTTAGAATCAAATTAAAAAAAAGAGAGTCCTGAGACTCTCCTGGAATTTAGTTTGCGAATTGGATTGTTTTCTAGCCGAACCATTTTTTATAGAGTTTGTTGTATTCGCCATTATCCTTTATTTTCTTCAGTCCGGATTCAATCTTTTCTCTAAGTTCTGGTCTGAGCTTTGAGGTCATGATTCCGAATTCCTCAAATGTAAGATTATTCTCGAACTTGTAGTACTTGCCAGGGTGCATTTTTATATACTGGAATTCAATAACAGGGGCATCAGAGATAAGAAGGTCACACTCCTTATTTTCGATGGCATTAAAGCTTTCACTCTCAGATGGAAACTTTAAAACATCTGAGCCATTGCAGCTATTTGCATATTCCTCACAGGTTGTACCTGAAACCACACAGATTTTTTTGCCGTTCAGATCTATATTGTTTTTGATTTTATTCTGGTACTCATTTCGAATCAGTGCATTCAAACCCGCATTGTAATAAGGTCCAACAAAATCAACAATCTGAGCGCGTTCTTCTGTCATGGAAATGCAGGATACGGCAGCGTCAATCTGTTCTGTCAGTATGGAGGGAAGCAGGGCATCAAAAGGCATATTGGAGAACTCTACTTTTAGACCGTTTTCTTTGGCAATAGCCGTCAGAAGATCAACCTCAAAGCCTTCAATCGTCTTAGATTTATCAACATAAACGAATGGAGCTCTAGATGCTTCAACCCCAACCACCAATTTTCCTTCATCAGCGAAGCTGGTTAGTGAGAAAGCACAACCTATTATTACTGAAATCTTTTTGAGTAAGCTCATAGAAAATTCCGTCCGTATGGTTTGTACTATATCTTCAGTATATCCAATAAATGGCATTTGTATCCAAAGATAAAGGTAAAATTTGCAAGCTGATTCAATATTCAGAAGAAAATATTTACAACAAAAAAATAAGCCCCAACACAAGGTCGAGGCTTAAGTTTTTTGTCAAATGTAACTATTTTTTCGAACCATCAAACCATTTTCTGTATATCTTGTCATATACGCCGTTTTTTCTGATTTTCTTCAGGCCTTCAGCTATACTGTCGCTTATTTCAGTTTTGTTCTTTGAGGTAACAATTCCATACTGTTCGAAGGTAAGCTTATCATTTAAGATTGCTGTCTTATCATCATGGTTTCTAACGTGATAAAACTCAAGCACAGGCTTGTCGATAATAATCGCATCGCATTCACCCTTATCAATAGCTATAAAGGTTTCAATTTCTGTCAGATAATTCTTGGTTTTGGAATTCTTAATGTTTTCTGCAAAATACGATCCAGTGGAGCCGCTGCGGGCGCAGATTGTTCTTCCCTGAAGGTCATAGCTGCTGTGGATATCCTTTAGAAGATCCGAACGTACCAGCACTCCTAACCCAGAATCATAATAAGGCTCAAGCTTTACTATCTGAGCTCTCTCTTCTGTGATTGAGTATGCTGAAATTGCAACATCAACCTGTTCTGTAAGCACTGAAGGCAGCAGAGCATCAAACGGCATATTTGCGATTTGAACCTTAAATCCCTGTTCTTTGGCAATTGCATTGATGATGTCAACATCAAAGCCGATAACCTCTGATGAGCCGTTCTCCCTGAAATCAAAAGGACCAAAAGAAGCTTCGAGTCCAACCTTGAGTGTTTTGTTCTCAAGGGCAAAACAGGAGAATGAAAAAATAGCCAAGGCTAACAGCGAAGCTTTTTTTATTATTTTCATCCCGGGGCTCCTCTCGATAAGAAATATCAGAACATAATTTTTTCACATATTTAGAATATAATTCTTTTGGAGCAGATCTCCTGCCGATATTTTGCAATTATGAGAGCTGTACATAGGAAAAAAATGTATTTTATTCACGAGATAACAGAATCGTTTACACATTTTAAAATTATCGTTCAGAACTATTTCAAATCACGAAATCTTCGAAAGGACTGTGTTGTCAATGAAGGGGAGCTTATTTTCAGGAGAGGAAACAGGGGAGATCTAGAGAAGATTGTAGCTCTTCACAACACTATTTTCAGCCGTCCGTTTTTAGACTGGCTTTTAATTCTATATAAAGTCAGAGCATCAGAGCTTGTCAGTGTTGCAGAGAATAAGAGCGGTGATATTGTGGCTTACGATATTTATATGTTTGAGCCTTCCGAGATGAAGGACAATATTCTGCATGAGCTTTATATCGGTGTTCATCCTGACTATCAGAATCAGGGGATCGCAGGTAAGCTTCGAAGATATTCAGCTGACTGCTATGATGGGGGAAAGCTTAGCGGACTTTCTACACTGGCTCCTTTTTCAAATGTAAAGGCCCTGCGTTCAGCTCAGAAGGCTGGCTATGCTATTACCAAGGCCAGTGCAAAACCTGCTGCATACTATCTTTTCAGATATCTTAAGAAAGCCTGATCTGTTCTGTGGCTCTATGTGTTTTCAGAGTCACATATGTCTTTTTTCTTTGTCTTGTTGTCGCAGATAGAGGTTCCCCATTTTGCAAGATTCTCCATAATAGGAACCAGAGTTTTTCCTTTTTCTGTCAGAGAGTATTCTACCTTAGGAGGAATAACCGGAAATATTTCTCGTTTTACAATTCCATCTGCCTCAAGCTCTCTAATACTCTGAGTGAACATTTTGTTTGAGATACCTGTAAGAGAGTGCTGTAGAGCAGATGATCTCATGGCTCCGTTGCGCAGGTGAAATATCAGAAGACTTTTCCATTTTCCTCCGATCACATCCATTGCCAGTTCAAGAGAACAAAGATATTTCTTTCCCTTGTATAAAAATTCCTTGCAACATTTTCCTTCAGTTGTCATAAAGATGCCTTTTTTCTGTTATTACTCTCTTTTGGGAAAGTATAAACTTTAGAAGCGATGTATTCCAGTAATTGTCATAATCAAAAGTTATCTTCTGATAATAATTATTGAGTTCTATAAAAATATAATAATGTAAATCAATAAGATACACTTTTAAGTTATTACTGTACAAAAATGTATGTACTTCTAATTTAGATTATTAAAATCTATTCTATATGTACTTCTTATGTATCAAAAGATGAAGACTTTTATAGTGCTACAGTCTTTGTCGATTGAAGGCGTATTACAGCAGGCGGATATCATCTCAGGCTGTTCTGAAACAGACCATTCAACTCGTTCTCTGTTTTAAGAACAATGACTGTTTGCCATTTGAGATGGTATTAGTCTGCTGCATATTTAGGTTTTTAAAGATAGTTGTGATGAATTCTGTCATAACTATTCAGGTGTTTTTCGTAAAAGACAACACTGTTATCAGAACTGATTCTGTATAACAGTTATGATCCTAAACATCTAGGGGTTCTGAGAATTCCTTTGTGAATTCATGATGCCAGCACATACTTTAAAAAGGAGTTTACATGTTTAATTTTGATTTGTACTTACCTACACGTCTGGTTTTTGGTAAAGGTAGAATCGATGAGCTTCCTGATTTAACCAGATCCTATGGTTCAAAAATCCTTTTAACCTACGGTGGTGGCAGTATCAAGCGCAGTGGTATTTACGATAAAATCAAGGAACTTTACAAAGGTGCAGAGATTTTTGAATTAAGCGGTATTGAACCTAATCCAAAGATCACCTCAATTAGAAAAGGTGTTGAGATTGCCAAGAAAGAGAAGGTTGACTTTATTCTGGCTGTAGGTGGCGGTAGTGTTCTTGATGCCTCAAAGAATATTGCAGCAGGTGCCTTCTATGACGGGGATCCATGGGATCTTGTTCTGGATTCATCAAAAATCGGCAGAACTTTGCCTTTATTCTCAGTGCTAACCTTATCTGCAACCGGTTCTGAGTATGACAATTCAGGTGTTATTTCCAATGAGGATACTCATGAGAAGATGCCTATCTTCGGTAATCTGTGGCCTGTAGCTTCTATCTGTGATCCTACCTATACCTTCAGTGTTCCAGCAAATCAGACTGCAGCTGGTGCAGCTGACATAATGTCACATACCTTTGAGTCATATATTGTAAATCAGGGCAATACTCTGACTGACGGTATCTGTGAGGCAATGCTTAGAACTGTAATCAAGAATGCTCCTATCGCAATTTCTGAGCCAGAGAATTATGAGGCCCGTGCAGAGCTGATGATGGCAAGTTCATTTGGCTGCTGCGGTCTTTTAAATATCGGTCGCGAAGGATCTCCTTGGGTATGCCATGGCCTTGAGCATGAGCTATCAGCTTTCTACGATATTACCCATGGTGTAGGTCTGGCTATCTTAACCCCTGTATGGATGAGATACAGCTTAAACGAGAAAACAGCTCCTCGTTTTGCAAATTACGGTGTAAATGTATTCGGTCTGGATCCTAAGGCTGATGTGATGACCAATGCCAGCAAGGCAATTGACCTTACCGCTGAGTTCTTCAAGAAGATCGGTCTGCCATCAAAGCTTTCTGAGATTGGCATTGATGGTACTCACTTTGAGGAGATGGCTGATCACGTTCGCAAGATCTGGTTTGGTGATTTCAAAGATGCAATCAGACCTCTTGAGCGCGAAGATCTGATCAATATTCTGAAGGGCAGTCTATAGTCGAGGTATTTATGCAGAAGATTTTACTCATAAATGGCGGGAAGGTCTTTGGAAGTTCAAAAGGTCAGCTTAATCAGACTCTTCATGACATCGCTAAAAAGACTCTCGTCTCTTTGGGAAAGGAAGTTCGTGAGTGCCAGATTGATAAGGGCTACGTTCCATCAGAACAGGTAGAAAACTTTCTGTGGGCGGATGCTGTAATCTGGCAGATGCCTGCATGGTGGATGGGGGAGCCTTGGATAGTTAAGAAGTATATCGATGAGGTCTTTACCGAAGGCGGTGGTCGCTTTTTAACCTCAGACGGCAGACATCGAACCGATCCTGCTCATGGATACGGTACAGGTGGTCTGTTAAAGGATAAGTCCTACATGTTCTCTGTAACCTGGAATGCTCCTATTGAGGCATTCACAGAAAAGGGTGAGTTCTTTGAGGAGCATGGAGTTGATGGTGTTTATTATCATCTGCACAAGGCCATGCAGTTTGTTGGTATGAAAGGACTTCCTACCTATATCTGCAATGATGTCATCAAAAATCCTAAGGTAGATGAGTTCATATCAGGATATGAATCTCATCTGAAAAAGGTCTTCGGTTAACAAGATCAGCTCATACTAGGCTCTGACAGAGGAATATTTTCAGGGCCTATGTCCTTAACAAAACTTCTGATTTCGTTTTTTATCTCCTCAGTATCTATCACTGACTTCTCTCCAAGACGGTTGAAGTTTTCTCTGTCACTTAAGGAATAGTAAAGATCCTCATCATATTTTTTTACCGCAAGGTTAATCATTTTTCTGCGGATAAGTTTTTCTGTAAGGATATTTTTCTTCTCTTTTATCCAGGTTATACCCAGTACTGTTAAAAGCAGCATTCCAATGTATCCTAAAATTGGGTACATAACAGCAACCAGGGTTTTAAATCCACAGAAGCTTAAGCCAAAGCCGATAAGCACACTTACAATCAGAATGACCTTGAGTTTCTTTTCATTTCTTCCTGCAAATCTCTTGGCAAAGGCATAGAACAGGGAGAATGCGGTATTAAAAATAAGCGCAAAGATTGTCAGAGCATAGACAAAGGCAAAAGCCGGGTGAATATTCTTAACAATCTCAAGCATCGGAATATCTGCATCCTTTACGCTGTCTATATTGGCAAAGAGGGTAATGGCAGCTGCACTGATAATAAAACCGATAATGGCACCACCTAAAAGGCCGCCTTTTTCTGCTACACCGATTCTAAGTACGGAACCACCAAGAACAAAAGCCATAGAGACAGCTGAGATTGCACAGAGTGCATAGTAGTTGACTACTGCCATCCAGACATTAGGCATTGGTGATTCGATGGTAGAAGCAATCTCATCCAGTGCTTTAAAATCGTAGGATTTTCCAATGAATGTATAGCCGCAGACAATCAGAATCATCACAATGATTATTGGAGTGAAGACACCTAATACCTGAGTGATTTTCTGAAAATCCATAAACGCTACAACTATAGTCAGAACAGCACAGATAAGAGTGCCAACCCAGAATGGCAGTCCAAACTGCTGACTTAAATTGGATCCGGCACCAGCGAACATCACAAACCCCACAATGAAACAGGAGATGATTAGAGAATAGTCAATCAGCCTGTTTACGATAGGGTGGGTGATTTTCTCTAGGACATCCTGATGGTTTGAGGATCTGAAATAACATCCAATAGTAATGATAATTTTACCAAATATAATGTGAAGAATTGCCAAGAGTATTACGCCGAAGATACCCAGTGTACCGTAGCTTAAAAAATACTGCATGATATCCTGTCCAGAGGATAGACCTGCACCGACTACAATTCCAACATAAGCCATTGCTATAGATATGTATTTTCTCCTCAAACTTTACCTCCTGAGTTATGATTTTCGTGTTTTTTTACTAGTATTAAAATGGCACTGTATTACAGTGCTGGGACTGATATTCTGATTAGAATAAAAGAAAAAAGAATAGTTTATTAGACATATATTGTATCATAAAATTCTTATTTTTAAATTAGAAATATGAAATTCCTTATATTCTCTTAGTGAAATTATTTTGGATTAAGATGTTATATTTCCAGAATAATGCTGGTTTCATAAGGTAATTTTTTTTGAGAGAGTCCTCGTAAATGTAGATTGTATTTACTGTAAATCAATACAGATCCTCTATTTATAGCCTATGCTTATAAATAGCTTATTAATAAGGATTTATTGGAGAACTCAAGATGAAAATTAAGACTCTGTTGAGTACTTTGGCTGTAAGTCTGACTATCTGTTCAACAGCAGCTTTCAGTGAGACCTCTGCTGATGAACTTACTTTTGCCGGTGTAGGCAAGGTTAATACTCCATGGTTTGTAAGACATAAGCAGGGCGTAATGCTTGGCGCTGAGGAAAACAACGTTAAGGGCGTTTATAAGGCTGCTCCAATTGCAAGTCATAAAAAACAGGCAGAGATTGTGAATGACTTTATAAAAGATGGTGTAAACGCACTTTTAGTTGTTCCAAATGATGCTCAGTCTCTTGAGAAAGCTTTCTTGGCAGCTAAAAAAAATGGAATCACTGTAATTACCCATGAGTCTCCAAAACAGGTAAATGCCGATTTTGATGTAGAGCTTATTGATAACGAAAAGTTCGGCATACTGCTGATGGATGAATTCGTAAAATTATCCAAAGGCAAAAAAGGCACTTATGCCATATATGTAGGTTCTCTTACTGTTCCTTCTCATAACCTTTGGGCGCAGGCTGCAATTAAACATCAGAAGGAGACATATCCTCAGCTGGAGCTGATAGATATTCTGCCTATTTCTGAAAATAGGGGAGTATCAGGAAAGACAGCTTTATCCCTTATAAAGAAGCATCCTGATCTGGTAGGAATTATTTCTCTTGGTTCAGAAGGAGCTCCTGGTATCGGTAAATCTCTACAGCATAAGAAACTTAAGGATGCAATTACCGTAGTTGGAGTTGCTACACCAAATGATACAAAAGAATACCTCAAAGAGGATTACGTACAGGAACTGATACTGTGGGATCCTGCTCAGGCTGCAAGAGTTCAGACAATTCTTGCAAAGATGATTGCAGATGGCAGACGAGATGAGATTAAACCTGGTTTTTCTCTATCAGAATTTGGAGCTCCAAGATTTGATGGAAATACCCTAATTTTTGATGATCCTCTGATTGTTACAAAGGATAACGTAGATAACTACGATTTCTAGTTTCTCATACACGTAACCAAAAAACCGCCATTTTTTACTAAAAAAACAGGCGGTTTTCATATTCACTGAAATTCAAATAATCTGTTACTTGGTAACCTTCTTGAACTTAAGTCTATGTGGCTGAGCTTCTTCACCAAGATTTGCCTTCTTCCAAGCTTCATACTCGGTGTAGTTACCCTCAAAGAATCTTACCTTGCCCTCATCGCCGTAATCCAGGATGTGGGTTGCGATTCTGTCAAGGAACCAGCGGTCATGGGAGATAACCATTGCAGAGCCTGGGAACTCTAATAAAGCGTTCTCAAGTGCACGCAGTGTTTCAACGTCAAGATCGTTGGTTGGCTCATCCAACAGTAGCAGGTTACCGCCTACCTGAAGCAGTTTTGCCAGCTGAAGACGTCCTCTTTCACCACCTGACAGATCTCCTACACGCTTCTGCTGATCTGTTCCTCTGAAATTGAATCTTCCGATATATGCTCTTGAAGGGATCTCGTAGTTGCCGACCTTTAGGATGTCAGAACCCTGTGAAATCTCCTCAAATACGGTATTCTCGTTCTTCATCTGATCACGGAACTGCTCAACATAAGCTGTAACCACTGTATCACCAAGCTTGATTGAACCTGAATCAGGCTTCTCGATACCGGTGATCATTCTGAACAGAGTTGACTTACCGGCACCGTTAGGTCCGATAATACCAACAATAGCACCCTTAGGAATGCTGAATGACAGATCGTCAATCAGAACCTGATCATCATATGCCTTTGACAGGTTGTTAACCTCAAGCACTGTCTCACCTAAACGTGGCCCTGGTGGAATGTAAAGCTCGTTGGTTTCATTTCTGCTCTGGTACTCAACTGAAGACAGCTCTTCAAATCTCTGCAGACGTGCCTTAGATTTAGCATGACGACCCTTGGCACCCTGACGAACCCACTCAAGCTCTCGCTCGATGGAACGACGTCTTGCAGACTCGGTGCTCTCTTCAATCTGAAGTCTCTTATCCTTCTGATCAAGCCAGCTTGAATAGTTTCCTTCCCAAGGAATACCCTCACCACGGTCAAGCTCAAGAATCCATCCTGCTACATTGTCAAGGAAGTATCTGTCGTGGGTAACTGCAACTACGGTACCTGGGTACTGATGCAGGAACTGCTCCAGCCAGTCGATTGATTCTGCATCAAGGTGGTTGGTAGGCTCGTCTAAAAGCAGCATATCAGGCTTTTCTAAAAGCAGACGGCACAGAGCAACACGGCGTCTCTCACCACCTGATAATACCTTAATCTTTCTGTCTGATGGAGGTAATCTTAAAGCATCAGCTGCTTTATCAATTTGCACCTCAAGATTGTGACCATCATGGGCATCAATAATAGCCTCAAGCTTTGCCTGCTCCTTTGCAAGAGCGTCAAAGTCTGCATTCTCATCTGCATACTCGGCATATACTTCATCCAAACGCTTTAATGCTGCATAAACCTCTGCAAATGACTCTTCAATAACTTCTTTTACGGTCTTCTCTGGATCAAGTACAGGCTCCTGTGGCAGATAGCCAATCTTGATACCTGGTTGTGGTCTTGCCTCACCTTCAATGTCGGTATCAACACCTGCCATGATTTTGATAAGTGTTGATTTACCTGCACCGTTTAATCCCAGAACGCCGATTTTGGCGCCAGGGAAAAAGGACAGTGAGATGTCCTTTAAAATCTGTCTCTTTGGTGGAACAATCTTTCCCACCCTATTCATAGTGTAAATGAACTGAGCCATTTATTATCCTCAATATAAGTTCAACAGCTCATTGTAACATGAAATGCTTATTTGTCCTGTAAATGAACACATTATCTTGCGTGGCTCTCAAAAAAAGTTGTCTTGACTTTCTCTATCCAGAATCTTTCTGAAAACATAAAAAAAAATCCTTCGCCTAGGCGAAGGACACAAACATAAGGAGTAAATCTTTACTGGTCCTGAAGCATCTGGAGAGCAATCTGAGGCTTCTGGTTGGCCTGAGTCAGAATTGAAATTGAGCCCTGCTGCTTCATCTGTTCTGAAACCATATTAGAAACTTCCTCTGCATAGTCAGTATCACGGATACGAGCACGAGAGTCAGAAACATTCTCTTTAACGTTTTCCTGATTGCGTATGGTAGCCTCAAGTCTGTTCTGAACCGCACCGAGTTCAGAGCGTTTTGAATCTACGGCCGTAATCAGGTAGTCAATACCTGCCAGAACAATCTGTGCCTGGGACTGAGTAGTAATATCAATACCTCCTCCGTTTACTGAGAAGGAGAAGATATCTGTGAATGCATATCTTGATGGTGTAACTCCGGCATCAGCAGGAAGTTCAAATTCTTCACTTCCGGTAAGTTTTGCCGCCATCTTTGCAAGGTTAGGCACATCAAAACCGGTAGCCAGGTCGATTTCAATAATTGATCCTGGAGCAGGGGAGATCTGGAATCTGACAATTGAGGCATTGCCTGAAAGCAGATCCTGTCCACCGAAGGTGGTATCTCGTGCAATACGTCCTATTTCTTCATTTAACTGATCAACCTCATCCTGAAGTGCTCTACGGTTATCCTGAGAATAAACACCGTTGGCAGACTGAACTGCTAGTGTTCTGATTCTCTGGAGCATGGTGGTTATTTCTTCAATAGCACCTTCAGCTGTCTGAGCATAGGAAATCGCATCCTGTGCATTACGGTTGGTCTGATTTAGAGAGTTAATCTGTAGAGTAAGTCTGTCAGAAGTTTGAACACCTGCAGGATCATCCTTAGCAGAATTAATCTTAAGGCCGCTGGATAAGTGATTATATGCAGTGTCTATATTTGTGGTAGCTCTATTTACCGCTCTCTGTGCTGCAAGCGCTGTAAGATTGGTATTTATATATAAGGACGACATTTTTTTCTCTCCAGTTTTGTTTTGTGGCAAAAAATTGCCTTTTTACTGGAATATGAAAAAATTATGCCAACTTTTAAAGCTGGCATAATGTCCTTACTGATTTATTCTTTTGAGGAACTGGAGGTTATTTATTCATCTTTCCTTTGGTATCCTGTTCTGCACTTCTGATGTCATCTGCCATATCTTTTGCAAGATTCAGCTCATGGAACTTTTTGTCATTATGCAGGATCATGGTGAACTTGTCCGTCTTATCAAGATATGCTGTAGCATCCTTTACACTAAGCTCCAGAATATGTCCGCCTTTCTTTTTATCCTCTGAAAGGAAATGGAAGTGCCAGCCTACAGAGTTCAGATCTCCCATGTAGCTTGGGCAATATAGTCCAACCAGAGTTCCTTTAATATTCTTCTCAGTAAATTCTGTCTGTTTTCCCTTGAGTGCTTCAACTAGGGTAGGATATGGCTCTTTGCTTCCATATTCACTGCGGAACAGCACTGATTCAAACTCTGTTGAAAGTTTTACCATGTAAAAGCTGTTACAGCCTTCCTTCTGAACAGCAGCATTTAAAGCACTCTCAAATGCCTATTAGAAAATGGATATTTTCTAATCAGGTGTGTTCTGTTGTTCTATATATTGTCTAATAATAGAAATTGAGGCTCCTCCACAACTGCATGCAAAATAGGATGGTGACCAAAGAGCTTTCCCTCAAAGATTTTTTTGTATAGAGGGATAATTCTTTTTTCTGATAATTAGACTCGAATAGCCTTTGAGAGCTTGAACTAGTTTTGAGATTGTAACTTTTGGAGGATAACTGACTAGCAGATGAACATGCAAATTGTAAACACAATGTCGGCCGTGCAAAAATTCTGT
>NZ_FUXX01000050.1 GCF_900167015.1 Succinivibrio dextrinosolvens DSM 3072 | reverse complement strand
TGCAAAATACACATCTCAGAGATGTCCCGTATGTGGAAGAATCCACAAACAGAGCAGAGATCATAACAGACATCTGTATAGCTGCCCATGCGGCTATAAATCCAATGATGACAGAGTTGGAGCCATGAATATTCAGAATCTTGGAAAGAGATGGCTGTCAGGAGAAAAGAATCCTAGATACAAAAAGGATAATAACTGATTAAGAGTAAACTCTTTTTCAAAGCGGGCATTGTCAATTGTCCGATGATGCTGGCAGTGTAGGGAGATTACCAATTGGTATCGCTTGTACCTATATTATGCTGACTAGCAAGCCCTCGGATTTATCCGAGGGTATTTGACATTTATTGATGTTCTGATTCAAAAACTAAGATAAATGTATCGGTTTGTTGAAATAAAATAGGCTATAAATTGATTCAGTAGTATATTTAACTCCTTTCTCTTTTTTAACATCAAGGAATAGTTCAATGGAAAAGATTATCATTGATACAGATATCGGTGTTGATGACGCAATTGCTTTAAGATATGGCATGTTAACCTGCGATGTTCTTGGTTATACCTGTTCATACGGAAATGTTGCTGTTGAAACGGCTGTAAAGAACTGCAAACTGGCCATGAGTAAGTATGGTTCTAATATTCCCGTATTTAAAGGAGCTTCAAGACCATTATCAAGAAAGCCTTTACCTCTGAGTACTCATATTCACGGAAAAGACGGTCTTGGTGCTTATTACGATAATCCTTTTGATGCCGAAGCCCCAGATGCTGTACATTTTATAATTGAGCAGGCAAGGAAATATCCAGGAGAAGTTAACCTTCTGACAATTGGACCAATGACTAATCTGGCCCTTGCTTTAAACTTATGCCCGGAATTACCAAAACTTCTAAAACGTGTAATCAGCATGGGAGGCGCTTTTGGAACAGACGGCAACTGCGGAAACATGACCCAGTTTGCCGAGTTTAATATTTATAACGATCCTGAAGCTGCCGATCTTGTTTTTGCTTCAGAGTTACCTCTTGTTGTGGTTCCTCTGGATGTTACTCATAGAATTCTGATTACAGATAAACAGATTGCATCAACAAATGATGATTTCATGGTTAACATTTCTGCTTTCTATATTGAATTTTCAAAGAAATTTGAAAAATTTGCAGGAATGTGTGTACATGATGCTCAGGTTGTAAGCTATTTACTTTATCCTGAAAAGTACAAGACTATAGATACCAGAATTGCAGTTTCTACTTCAGGTTACACTGATGGTCAGACCATTCGTCCAATGACTGATTACAATGTTCCTGATGATAAATTCAAGGGAAGACCAAATCATACAGTTTGTCTTGATGTGGATGTAGATTTTATTAGAGATTCAATGCTTGAGACTTTAAAAATGAAGTAGCTTGCGTTCAGATTGATCAACATAAAAGCTGAGACTCCTAATCATCTCAGCTTTTTTTATTTTTATTTTGAAGAGTGTACTCAAAGAATCTTTTGGTATCTGATATACTACACCTCAATTGTCTTAGAGTTTTTTTATTCAGATTTGTTTGGTTAACTTACTGATATTCAACAAATTCCACGAAACTAAAAGATAATCCACGAAACTATGATTTTTTAGGAGTTATTCCAAATGGCAAACGGATTCAACAGAGTTCAGCTGATTGGTAATCTTGGAGATGAACCAACAGTTCGTACCACCACTACCGGTACCACAGTTGCAAATATCAATCTTGCAATCAATGAGGCCCGCAGAGACCAGCAGACCGGTAATCTAATCAATGAAACCGAATGGGTTAGAGTTGTTGCTTTCGGCAGAACTGCAGAGATTATGCAGCAGTATCTGCACAAAGGTTCACAGGTTCATATCGAAGGTAAGCTTCGTACCCGTTCATATGAAGATAAGAACACTGGCGAGAAAAAGTATTCTACAGAAGTTGTATGTGAGCCAAACGGTCTTTTAATGCTTGGTTCAAGAGGCGACTCTGCAACTGTTTCATCATCAGGTGATGATTACTCTTCAAACGGTTATGCTTCTCAGAACAACCAGTATGGCGGTGCTCAGAGACAGCAGTATGGTAATCAGCAGTCACGTGGCGGCTATGGTAATGCAAATACCAATGCTGGTTACGGCAATGGCGGCGCTCAGAATTATGGCAACAGCTATGGTTCTCAGAATTCATTCGGAAACAAGCCTCAGTCTGCAGGTTACGGTCAGGCTGCAGCTCAGAATCCACAGGGGCAGGTTAATTCAAATGCATTCCGCGGCGGTATGAATCAGCAGCAGTCATTCAACAATGCTTCTGGCTTCAACTCTCAGAATAATTCATTTGGTGGTCAGAATAACTCTGGAAACTTCGGTAATCCTGATAATGCTGAGCCAATTAACGACGATCTTCCTTTCTAATAGAAAGATAAAAATCAAGCGCAAGGGAGCCTTTTGGCTCCTTTATTAATTTTTCTCTTAATCATCCTCAAGCAGAAAGTCTTTAATATTTTTGTGAATGATTCCATCTCTGCTCATGTCGAATTCATCAAGTGACAGCACATACTTCGGATAATTATCTTTTATGTTCCTATATACTCCAAACTCGCGTTCACTGGTTTCTTGTGTAGCTAAAATATAGCAGACTTGGATATAGATGGTTTTTGCTTGTTTTTGGGCGATGAAGTCAATTTCCTTTTGGGCATATTTCCCAACTGTAACCTTGTATCCTCGACGAATTAGTTCCAAAAATACTATATTTTCTAATATCATGTTGATATTGGCCATATTATCACCAATGACCGCTTCACGTATTCCGTGATCAACAATATAGTATTTTTCCTGAACAGATAGTATTTTTTTACCTTCGACATCCTGTCGTTTTACAGGATAAAACAAAAAGGCATCAATTCCAGCGTGAATGTAGTTCAGGACTGTTTCTGGTGCAATTGTTCTTCCTTCATTTTTTAGATACTTTGAAATGGATGTTGCGGAAAATGTATTGCCTGTATTTGCTGTTATATAGTTAATGATGCGTTCCAGAAGATCAACATCTCTAATTTTGTTACGCCGTATTATGTCTTTCAATTCGACCGCATTGTATAGATCTTGAAGATATTGTTTTACTGGTTCTTCCTGATACTCAAGATTCCATAAATATGGCATTCCACCAAATTTTATGTAGAGATTAAAGCATTCTGCAGTTGAACTCTTTGGCTTTGTTTTTTTGATAAGGCTGCAGAATTCTTTAAACGAAAAAGGGTATATTATAAATTCGACGTAACGCCCTGCAAGGTATGTTGAAAGTTCCCCTGATAAAAGCTTTGAATTTGAACCTGTGATATAGATATCGCAGTCAATATCTATTCTTAAGGAATTTATTACTTTTTCCCAATTTTCAACTTCTTGAATTTCATCAAAAAAAATGTAAGCTTTTCCCGATATTGCTTTAGTTTTATCTATTACATCCTTGTGCAATGCTTCTGCAGTACAAAGCTTTGCTAGTTTTAGTGATTCAAAATTATAGTTAAGAATTGATGATGGAGTGATGCCTTCATTTTCTAGTTCTTTTTGAATGAGTTGCAGTATTACTGATTTTCCACATCTTCGTATACCGGTTATAACCTTTATCAGATCCTTGTGCATAAAAGGTCTGATTCTTTCAAGATAAAGCTCTCTTTTTATCATTGCTTTTACCTCTGAAACTAATTGTCGTTTTTTAAAATATATCAGTTATATCTTACATTATATATAAAAAAACAAAATCTATCAGTTATAACTTATAAAAAATACATTCAATGAATTTGTGTCAGATATAACTTATAAAAATACAAATAAACACTTTTTTGTAAGTTATAACTTATAAGAAAGCAATAACAACCAGTTAACTTAGATAGGACATTTGATTGTGAGTAGAGGTGTTGGAAAACCACTTGATTTGACTTAAAGAATACTCTTTCACTAGATGAGCAGAAAAGTTTTCGGTCAAGTGGAGATGGCAATTCAGAACGTATTAAAACAATCTTTGCATTTAGTTATTGCGAGAATATTCTTTTTCAACCATTCTGATTTTGTAAATGTACATTACAACCAGGAAGACAATACATATAACCCAGCTTAATGGGTAAACCATCATCAGCACGTCAAAGCGTGGGAACTTCTCAAATACTGTGAATACATAGATAAGTCTACAGCTGCAGATGGTTAAGAGGGTAATAATGGTTGGTGGCAGAGAGAATCCATAACCTCTCATAGACCCCGACAGAACTTCAAGCAGAATATTGATTGGCTGTGGAAGAAGTACATAGAAGATTCTAACCATAGCGATACTGATAACCACTTCACTTACTGTATACATGCTTAGAAGCGGTTTGGCAAAAATGTAAGCAACAATGGTTATAAGAGTTGTGACAATAAGACCAATCAGGGACGAGATCTTTGCAATTTCCACACAGCGTCTGATGTTCTGAGCTCCAAAATTCTGTCCGATGAAAGTTGTTGCTGCAAGACCAAAGGCAGAGATGAAACAGTAGATATTGATCTCAATGGTAAAGGCTGCTGCGGATGCCGCCATAGCATCAGCGCCAAGACTGTTTATGGAAGACTGAATTACCAGATTTGAGATAGAGAATACGACGCCCTGAATTCCTGTAGGGAGACCGATGGATACAATTGCTCTGAGTTTTCTTGAGTTAAGCTTCATCATATTTCTAAGATCAAGGCTTATAGGCCCCTGAGCATTGAGGATCTTTTTGAAAAGATAAAGTGCACTTAAGGCATTTGCCATTGATGTACAGAAGGCCACACCTCCGATTCCCATGTTTAAGACAAGAACACATACAAGGTTTCCTGCAATATTGAGAATACTTGCGTATATAAGTGCAAACAGAGGAGTATGTGTATCACCGTTACTTCTAAGCAGTGCCGCCTCGAAATTGTAGATGGATATAAAAGGCAGTCCCATAAAGTAGGCTCGAAGGTATTTTATGGACTCTGGTTTTACTTCATCAGGCACATCCATGAGCTCAGTTATCTGAGGAACTAAGATTTCTCCAAGAATACAGAAAAAAATGCCGATGATGATGGCAACTGAGAATGAGGTATTAACCGCATCCTTTGCATTTTCCTCGTCCTTCATTCCAAGGTATCTTGCAACGACTACATTTGCACCGATGGACAGACCGACAAAAAGAGATACGATAAAGCCGATTACAGGAACATTGTTTCCCACTGCAGCCATGGCATTGTCATTTACATAGTGACCAAGAGTTACAACATCAGCTGTATTGAACAGCTGCTGAAGGAAGCTTGTCAGAGCCAGGGGAATAGAAAACACCAGGATCTTGTCCCATAAAGATCCCTCCAGCATGTCGATTTTTCTGTATTTCTCAATGAAAGAGTGCATAAGCCAACCTAGAATCTTTTTTCTCTTCTAATTCTAAGAAATTTTTAAAAAACAAAGTAATAATAAAATTCAAATATTCTAATTATCTGAAAAACAAAAAATAAAAAATAATTTAAATTTTTTTTATTTTTTTACTTGAAATAAAAATCACCTATCCCCATTTAACAGAATGTTAAAGATTAAATAGCTCTGACATACGAAATCAGGTGTCGAGTTTTTGGTGGTTATCGGACACCATTTTCCGATTTGAAGAATTTATACGGTTATAGACCGTGGAGAATCAAATGAAATTAGTTCCTTTGTATGATCGCGTTATTGTTAAGCCACTTGAGGAAGAGAAGAAGTCATCAGGCGGTATTTTACTAGGTAGCGCAGCTGAGAAATCATCTCGCGGTAAGGTAATTGCTGTAGGCAAGGGCCGTGTTCTAGAGAACGGTTCAACCTCACCTCTAAGCGTAAAAGTAGGTGACACAGTAATCTATAACGAAGGCTACGGCTGCAAGAAAGAGAAGATTGATGGTGAAGAAGTTCTAATCATCTCTGAGACTGACGTATTCGCAATTGTTGAAGAATAATATTTAAGTAGGAAAAAGATAAAATGTCTGCAAAACAAGTTGTTTTCGGTAATGACGCTCGTTCACAGATGCTAGAGGGCGTTAACACACTAGCAAATGCTGTTAAAGTAACCTTAGGTCCTAAAGGCCGTAACGTTGTTCTAGATAAGAGCTATGGTGCTCCTCTAATTACCAAGGACGGTGTAACCGTTGCTAAGGAGATTGAGCTAGAGGGCAAGTTCCAGAACATGGGTGCTCAGATGGTTAAGGAAGTTGCTTCAAAGGCTAACGACGCTGCTGGTGACGGTACCACTACTGCTACCGTTCTAGCTCAGGCTATCGTTAATGAAGGTCTTAAGGCAATTGCTGCTGGCATGAACCCAATGGATCTAAAGCGCGGTATCGATAAGGCTGTTGCAGCTGCTGTTACCGAGTTAAAGGCTATTTCACAGCCTTGCGAGAACAAGATTGCTCAGGTTGGTACTATTTCTGCTAACTCAGACGCAACTGTTGGTAACCTGATTGCTGAGGCAATGGAGAAGGTTGGTCGTGATGGCGTTATCACCATTGAAGATGGCCAGGGTCTTGAGGATCAGTTAGACGTAGTTGAGGGTATGCAGTTTGACCGCGGTTACCTATCACCTTACTTCGTAAACAAGGCTGAGACCGCTACTGTTGAGTTAGAGAACCCATACATTCTTCTATGCGACAAGAAGATTTCAAACATCCGTGACTTAATCTCTGTTCTAGAGGGTGTTGCTAAGGCTGGCAAGTCACTTCTAATCATCGCTGAGGACGTTGAGTCAGAGGCTCTGGCAACTCTAGTTGTTAACAACATGCGTGGTATCGTTAAGGTAGCTGCTGTTAAGGCTCCTGGTTTCGGTGACCGTCGTAAGGCTATGTTACAGGATATCGCAATTCTAACTGCTGGTACTGTAATCTCTTCAGAGCTAGGCATGGAATTAGACAAGGCAACCTTAGATGATCTAGGTGTTGCAAAGCGTGTTGTAATCACCAAGGATAACACCACCATTATCGATGGTGAGGGTGATTCAGCTGCTATCGAGGCACGTGTTGCTCAGATCCGTCAGCAGATCGAGAAGTCAACTTCAGACTACGACCGTGAGAAGTTACAGGAGCGTGTAGCTAAGTTAGCTGGTGGCGTTGCTGTTATCAAGGTTGGCGCTGCAACTGAAGTTGAAATGAAAGAGAAGAAGGACCGTGTTGAGGACGCAATGCACGCAACCCGCGCTGCAGTTGAAGAAGGTATCGTTCCAGGCGGCGGTGTAGCTCTAGTTCGTGTTGCTAAGAAGTTAGCTGGCACTGTTAAGGGCGAGAACCAGGATCAGGACGTTGGTATCAAGGTTGCTCTAACTGCAATGGAAGCTCCTCTACGTCAGATCGTAACCAACGCTGGTCAGGAAGCTTCAGTTGTTGCTAACGAAGTTCGCAACGGTTCAGGTAACTTCGGTTACAACGCTGGTACTGAGCAGTACGGTGATATGATTGAGATGGGTATTCTAGACCCAGCTAAGGTAACCCGTTCAGCTCTTCAGTATGCTGCTTCAATTGCTGGCTTAATGCTAACAACCGAGTGCATGATTGCTGACGCTCCAAAGGATGACGCTGCTCCACAGGCTCCTATGGGCGGCATGGGCGGTATGCCAGGAATGATGTAATCTATTCCTTATGCAAATAGAAAGGCCAGCAGTAATGCTGGCTTTTTCATTGGTTCAATTTAAAAACAGAGTGTTTAGAGTCGGAATACACCTATTGCTCTATTTCCTCTGTTGACTCAGGTCCTTTATGAGCCTCATCGTATATAGCCTGTATATCTTCAGGAAGGTTATCAGGCATCATTCTATTTAGATTATCCTCATTTCCATCCTTTAAAGCCTGCTCATAGTACCAGCATTTAAATTTAATCATGCAGAGTGTTTTGTTGAGCTTCGCCATTTCAGCTTCAATATTCTCTTTCTGTTTTTCAAACATATCCTTGCGTTTCTGATAGGTTGAAGGTCCTTCTTCACACCATTTCATAAACTGTCGGATATCCTTGATCTCAAGTCCTGATTTTTTTAGACACTCAATTACTCGTAAAGCTTCAACCTGTCTGTCGTTGAATTTTCTGATACCAGATGTTCTCTGAAGATCTAGAAAAAGACCTTCCTTGTCATAGTATCGTAATGTGGATACAGGCAGGTCAAACATTTTGGATAGCTGTCCGATGGTATACATTTCTTACCTCTAATTTTTTTTGTATTGTCTATATGTAATTATAAATGCTAAAGCTGACTTTAGGTTTAGATTAATTTTCTTAAAAATCAGAGGTTAGTAAAAAAGTTTTTTTAATGCTTGACCTAAAGTTAACTTTAGGTTCTATAGTTTATTCAAACAATCCTAATGGAGAAATTTGCTATGAAAAAATTATTGGCTACCGCTATTCTATGTTCAGCTCTATCAGGCTTAACAGCCTGTTCTACAGCTATCAACAATGATACCAGTGAGGTTCAGATGACAGATAAATGGGATAAAACCTTTAAGCTAAGCGAAAAAGTAATTCACTCTAAAGTAACCTTCAAAACAAGATTCGGAACAACTATCGCTGCAGATATGTATGTACCAAAGTCAGGAGAAGGTAAATATGCAGCTATAGCAGTAAGCGGTCCATTTGGTGCTGTAAAAGAGCAGTCCTCAGGCTTATACGCACAGACAATGGCAGAAAGAGGCTTTGTAACCATTGCATTTGATCCATCTTTCACAGGTGAGAGTTCTGGTACTCCAAGATACATGGCATCTCCAGATATTAACACAGAAGATTTTCAGGCTGCTGTAGATTTCCTTTCTAACCTTCAGAATGTTGATAAGGAGAGAATCGGTATTATCGGCATCTGCGGCTGGGGTGGTATTGCGCTGAAGGCTGCTGCAGTAGATACACGTATTAAAGCAACTGTTGCCTCTACTATGTATGATATGAGCAGAGTTATAAGAAACGGATATTTCGATAGTGAGGATTCTAAAGAGAAGAGACACGAGAAGCTTGCAGCTATGAACGCACAGAGAACCAAAGATGCTGCTGATGGTGTTTATGATAGAGACGGTGGACTTCCAGATGTGCTTCCTGAGAATGTTCCTCAGTTTGTAGCTGATTACTACAGTTACTACAAGCAGCCTCGCGGCTATCATGAGCGCTCTGTAAATTCCAATGGTGGCTGGGCAAAGGTTTCTGCTCTGTCTTTCATGAACACTCATCTGTTATCAACAATTGGTGAGATTGATTCTCCTGTAATGCTTGTACACGGAGAGAAAGCCCATTCAAGATATTTCAGTGAAACTGCATTTAAGCAGCTTAAGGGTGATAACAAGTCTTTAGTGATTGTTCCTGGCGCAAATCATGTTGATCTGTATGACAGAACAGATTTAATTCCATTTAATCAAATCGAAGATTTCTTTAAAGTTAATCTTAAGTAATTCTGATGAAGGAGGATAAAATGCAGATTTCTTTTTTTAATCCAACAAGACTTGTATTTGGTAAAGGCAAACTAAAAGAACTAGGCAGTTATGCTAAAGAGTATGGTAAGAAGGCCTTAATTGTCTATGGTGGCGGCTCCATTAAAAAGAACGGAGTATTTGACAGTGCTATAGCTTCATTAAAAGAAGCTGGTATTGAGTACGTTGAATGTGGTGGAATTGAGCCAAATCCAAAGATTGATTCTGTAAGACGCGGTATTGATCTTATCCGTAAGAATGGCTGTGATCTGATTATTGCCATTGGCGGCGGAAGTGCCATGGACTGTTCAAAGGCAATCGGCGCAGGTGCTTTGTATGACGGTGATCCATGGGACATGATTTTCCATGGTCAGGAAAATGTATATATCCCAACCAGATGTATGCCAATTATTACCGTGCCTACTCTTGCTGCAACAGGATCAGAGATGAATCCTGGCGCTGTGATTTCAAATTCAGAAACTCATGAGAAATCATTTGTGCAGACCGATGCTCTTTTCCCTAAAGTTGCCGTTGTTGATCCTACTCTTACTATAACAGTACCAAAGAACCAGACCGGATATGGCGTCTGTGACATTATTGTTCATCTTACTGAGTCTTATTTTAACGGAGTGGATGGAACTCCTATTCAGGATGATTTTGCTCTTGCAACCATTAAGAACTGTATGCAGTATGGTTTAAAGGCTTATCAGGATGGCTCTGATCTTGAGGCTCGCGAACAGGTGCAGTGGTCATCTATTCTGGCACTGAACGGTTTTGTTAACTGCGGAACCAACGGAGGCTTCCCTGTGCACATGATTGAGCATACTGTATCTGGTATCTACGATATTACCCATGCTGCCGGCCTTGCTATCATCAATCCATCATGGATGAGATTTGCGATTACTCATGGCGGAAATGTAGACAAGTTTGCCCGTTTTGCATCCTATCTCTTTGGTATCCAGAATGATGGAGATAAGGTTAAGACTGCACTTGCCGGCGTTGATGAGTATGAGAAGTTTTTAAAGAAAATCGGCTGTCCAGTAAGATTCTCTGAGCTTGATATCGATGAGAGCAATTATGAGAAGATTGCAGATGTAACTCTTAAGGTAATCCATGATGGAGAAGGAAAGCTTCCTGCAAGACCTTCCCTGTCTAAAGCAGATATTATGAATATTCTGAAAAGTGCATCTTAGTTCTTAACAGCTATGCTGTCAGAGTTAATTAAAGGGGAGAATTATGATTTTTTTTAAGGCATTGAAAAATGTTAAGGGAATATTCCTTTTGATAGGTCTCTTCTTCTCTCTGACAGCTTTTTCTACGGGGCAGGAAATGAACAGCTTTTATATTCATGTTAACGGTAAAGTTCTCGTATGTGAATGTGCGGATAACTCGTCTAGTAAGGCCTTACTTGAGAAACTGAAGCTTTCTGATGTCGAAATAGACATGTCTGACTATGGAAATTTTGAGAAAGTTGGCGATCTGGGCTTCAGTCTTCCACAGAATAATGAGGATATTACAACTGCTCCCGGAGATGTAATTCTATATCTGGGCTCCAAGTTAAGTATCTATTATGCGCAGAACAGCTGGAATCTTACCCGTATAGGAAAAATAAGAAACCAGAATTCTCAGGAACTAAAGTCTATTCTTGGCAATAGTGGCGTAAAAGCAAGATTGTCTTTAAGCGACCGTTAGCCGTTCTTCAATTTTAAATTAAATACCGTAGACATCCTGACTGTAAGTTTCAGGAATATGAAGATTTTGGGTAATATGAAAAAAATAATGATAATTGTAATTACAGCCATTGTGGCTCTTGCCGCGTGTGCTTTATATTTTTTCAACACTCCTCAGTTTGGTCGAGCACCATCTGGTCATCGTCTTGAGAGAATAATGAAATCTCCAAACTTTAAGGATGGTGTATTTCAGAACCGAGAGCCAATCGTTAATCATCTTGAAGACGGAATACTTGTCAGCTTCTATAAATTCATCTTTGAAAAACGAGATGATCTTCGTCCAGAGAAAAGCATTCCTCACGTAAAAACAGACCTGAAAACACTGGATAAGAACAGAGATCTGGTTGTATGGCTTGGCCATTCTTCTTTTCTTTTACAGCTTTCTGGGCACAGATTCCTGGTAGATCCTCATTTAAGTGGTCATGTTGCACCGGTATCTTTTCTGATGACAGCCTTTGATGGAAGTAATCCATATTCTGTAGACGATCTGCCTGATGACATTGATACGATTCTGCTTTCTCACGATCACTGGGACCATCTGGACTATACAACAACTGTTGCCTTAAAGGACAGAGTTAAACATGTTGTTACAGGACTAGGCAATGGCGAATACTACGAGATGTGGGGCTATTCTGAAGCTAAAATTCGTGAACTGGATTATGGAGAGGAATACATTCTGTCTGATGATATAAAAATCACCTTTACTCCGGCCAGACATTTCTCCGGAAGATTTTTTAAGCAGAATCCTACTGAACCAGGCTCCTTTGTAATTACTTCTAAAAACAGGAATTTCTTCTACAGCGGTGATAGCGGCTACGGAGAGCACTATAAGAAAATCGGTGAGAAATACGGACCATTTGATTTTGCCGTAATGGAAGATGGTCAGTATGATATGCAGTGGCACAATGTCCATATGCTTCCAGAGGAAGTAATTAAGGCCTCTGAAGAAATTGGCGCAAAAGCAATTCTTCCTGTGCATAACAGCAAGTTTGTAATGGCAAATCATACCTGGAAGGCTCCTCTTGAGGAGCTTATAAAACACGGAGAGAACTTTAACGGGAAAATTGTAACTCCGTTGATTGGTGAGATTGTGTATCTGGATTCACTTCCACAAACAAACCTGTGGTGGAGAAACATAAACTGATCTAATGCCAATACTGCTGTATCTGCTATGTCAGTCAAAGTTTTTCATATATAGGTTTTCGTTTTTTGGAAGTAAAATAAAGTGAATTACCGGTAATTTTCACCTGAATCACTATAGGATACTGTCTTTTGATGAATTGCAGATTAGCTGAACTGAATGATATTGATGTCATCCTAAAACTATATGAAACTGCACGTGCCTTTATGAAGGCTAACGGCAATCCACACCAGTGGGGAGAAAACTGGCCACCTCGTGAGCTTGTTGAGCGTGATATAAATAAATCCTGTTGCTATGTCTGTGAGCAGGGCAGGGCCATCGTAGGCGTGTTTGTCTATATCTACGGTAAGGACTGCGATCCAGCCTACCTTAAGATTACAGATGGAAAATGGCTTGATGATTCAGCATATGGCGTGATTCATCGTCTGGCTACTGACTGTACTACCAAAGGTGTAGGAACTTTCTGTATCAACTGGTGCTATGAGAAGGCAGGGCACATAAGAATTGATACCCATTCAGACAATAAGCCTATGCAGGCTCTTGCTCGTAAGCTAAATTTTGTTCACTGTGGCACCATCTATGTTGAGCATGATAACTATCCACGTCTGGCCTACGAAAAATCAGCAGTTACAGAGTCATTAAACAAATAAGGCAGTCTCTTTTGAAACTGCCTTTGAGAATAGGAAAGCTTTGTGTACTAGTAAAGCTTTTCTAAAACCTCTTCATCAATCTTGAAGCAGTGCTCCTCAGATGGGAATGCAGCGGTCTTTACCTCTGAATCATATTTGTTGAATGCTTCAAGAATCTGATCTCCGACATTGCCAAAGTGCTTAACGAATTTTGGTGAGAAATCCTTATACATACCAAGCATATCCTGATAAACAAGGATCTGACCGTCACAGTCAGGACCAGCACCAATACCGATGGTTGGAATTGAAAGTTTTTCAGTTACGATTTTTGCAAGCTTGGCTGGCACACACTCAAGTACTACTGAGAATGCTCCTGCCTCCTGAACAGCCAGTGCATCCTCAATCAGCATCTTAGCTGCAAGTTCGCTCTTTCCCTGAACCTTGTTACCGCCAAAGGCATTTACTGACTGAGGAGTCATGCCGATATGAGCCATTACAGGAATGCCTGCATTGGTAATTGCACGAATGTGCTCTGCAACCTTTTTACCGCCCTCAAGCTTTACTGCATTTCCGCGTCCTTCCTTTAGAAGTCTGCCTGCATTGGTAACTGCCTGTTCAACTGATACCTGGTAAGACATGAATGGCATATCGATAACAACCAGCTTATCCTTACAGCCTCTTGCTACAGCGTGTCCAAAGGTAATCATATCCTCCATGGTAACTGAAAGGGTATCTTCATAGCCCAGCATAACATTACCAAGTGAATCTCCGACCAGAACTGCATCAACGTTTGATGAGTTTACAATCTTTGCTGTGGTGTAGTCATAGCAGGTCAGCATGGATATTCTTTCTTTTTCTGCCTTGCGTTTTGCAAAAGTTGAAACTGTAATCTTCATATTTTGTCCTTAATTATTCTGATAAGTATTTATCTAACTTACTAAAATCTCTGTCTGGATTTTTAATTTTGGCAATCTGTAAAAGCTTGCGTGATAAAAGGGTGTATAAAAGTCTGTCACTATATGTCTCAAGAGAGCGTATATGCTTGCTTACTGTGTTAACATCTCCTCTCTGAACGGGACCGGTCAGTGCCTGAACAGGGCCATTCTTCAGAACGTGTTCAATATTTCCCTTTATCAGAGGGGCAAGTGCCTCAAGTGAATCTTCCTTTGTAAAGCCACACTGTTCAAGAAGTTCAACTCCTCCGTTAATCAGAGCAACAACCTGATTGCTGACAACTGATGCTGCAAGATGATACTTCGCTTTGATATCTGAACTAATGATTCTTACATTAAGAGAGCAGCTTTTCAGAAAATCCATCATAAGTTCGGTTGCCTCATGATTTCCCTCTAAAAAGAAGAATACCTTTTCAAACTCAGTATGACTTTCTTTTGAATCAACTGCACATAGCGGATGAAGACTGATTTTTCTGATATTCAGAGCATTATCATCTTCTCCGAAAACTTCTTTTGCTGTAAGTGAACCTGAACAGTGGCATACAATGGTATTTTTAAGATTATCTGAAGAGATTTCTCTGAACACAGATGCAATCTCATCATCAGGTACGGTAATGAAAAGCAGATCACTAATTTTTGCAAGACTGTTTATATCTGTAAATGCATGAGATTCTGTCTTGTCTGCTATCTCTACTGCATGTTCTTCGGTCTTAGAGTAGAATCCTGAAATTTCACACTGATGTGAGTAAAAATAAAGAGCAAGAGAGCTACCGACTTTTCCTGCTCCTACAAAACCTATCCTCATACTGATTGTATACAGCCTGGAATGCTGTGTTCCTTTATTATTTTATATCTTTAAAAACCGCTTAATTGTACCACTCTTTATATTCAACTTCACTTCTCAGAATCGTAAAGATTATTCTCATTTTTTTTAATATCGGTAATTGCTCTAATTTTGATTTACGAATCTTTTTTAAAATAGGAAAGAGAATGGTAAACATTTCTTCCGTTTTTATTTCAGTGTATTGCTCAAAGCTCTGTAGATTTTGCGTTTTGAGTGAAATGTCTTAAAGGGAATTTCGTATTATGAGTATATTAGATAGATTTTCCATAAGAAGTAAGCTTATATTTAGCTATGTTTTGATGATCGTGGCTACTCTGTTTGTCTCCTGGTCAGCTTTAGGCAACATGACCAAGTGTCATGATGTGGCATCTTTTGTTCACACTACCCTGAATGAACGATATGGAAGAACAAGACGAACCGCCGACTATGCCGCTCATATCGAAGACCTGTTTGAACAGCTGACAAAAGGAGGAAATGTTGCTGAAATTATCTCTGATCTTCAGAAGAGCTCTAAGGGAATGCAGGATGCTGCTGATGCTCTGCAGATGGCCCGATATCCTAAGGAGATTGGAGCTGTAAAGGCTGCAACCAAAGAATATCTTAATGTGCTGAATAACAAGATTATTCCTGCTCTTAATGAATCAAGAAGATCTCAGGCTCTTTCTTTCCACACATCAGCAATGATGCCTCAGTTCATTGTTATTCAGAATAATATTGTTAAGGTTAACGGCTACCAGATTAAAGCAGCCAATAACAGTGTGGCAACCATCAATGATACCTCAGGAATCTATACAGTAAGTGCCATCACAATCGGCGTTATAGTTCTTGCTATCATAATTATCATCTACATGCCAAAGATTATTATCAGCAGCATTGAGTCGATTATAGATATCTCAAATCTGCTTGCTGCAGGAAAACTAAACAAAGTTATAGAAACCAGACGTAAGGATGAATTTAAGCCTCTGATGCTGGCTCTGGAGAAGATGCGACAGTCATGGCTTGTGAGCGTTGAAAATATCCAGAGCGTAAGTACTAATATCAACAGAAATATGAGTGATATTACCACATCTGCCAATGTGATGAATTCAACAGCAAAGGAAAACCAGTCTCAGTCTCTAACAGTCGCAGCTGCATCTGAAGAAATGGTTTCAACAACAGGTGATATTGCCAAGAACTGTGAACATGCGACTGTGACTGCAGCAGATTCTGCTCGTAGTACTACAGTTGGTATCAGTCGCGTTGAAGAAACAATGAGCAAGCTGAATCAGCAGGTTGAAAAGTCTAAGAAAGATGCGCTTCTGGTTCAGCAGTTGGCTGAAACTGCTCAGAAGATTGGAGCAATTACTCTTGCTATTGAAGATATTGCATCTCAGACAAATCTGCTGGCTTTGAATGCTGCAATTGAGGCTGCCCGTGCTGGTGAAGCCGGTAAAGGCTTTGCTGTTGTGGCAGATGAAGTTCGTGCTTTATCATCCAGAACCTCAAAATCTACTCAGGAAATTACCAAGATGGTTATGCAGGTTCAGTCAGATGCTAAGGTTGCTAATGATGCAATGCAGCAGTCTGTAGAGGTAATGGATCAGATCTCAATAGAGACAGGTCAGATGCACTCTGTGTTAAATGAGGTTACTGAGAAGGTTCAGGAAGTAAATGATCAGATTAGCCAGATCGCTACAGCTGCAGAACAGCAGACAACAGCTACTTCCGAAATTTCAACCAACATGAAGGGAATTACGGACGGTTCTTATAGACTGGCTGAACAGGTTGAACTTGTGGATAAGAATATTCTTGCTACCAACAGTGAGGTAGAAAACCTGCTGAAGATTGTAAGTCAGTTTGAAATCAGATAGTTTGTCCTGTTCATAAAAAAAGAGGCTGATGCCTCTTTTTTTTTTCGAGATTATTTTTCTCCATAGCGTAAACAATGTATTGACTATTTGCGTTATGTCTTGTTTGTCACAATGATGACAAAACGGTTCCTTCATCTAATTAAATGGGGCAGGTCTGCCCTGACCCCAGTAAGTTGAACTAGTATGGCCTCAGAAATTGATCACTTAAGTTTCTAGGTCATACTAACAGAATTTAAGGCTTGTTTCCTGAAATTAATTGGAGACAGGCCTTTTAATTTTTTACAAACTCTGTCAGTGTTATACCATTTTATATAATCTTTAATAGCTTTCTCTAGGTCTTTTAAATCCTTAAATGTCTTTTCCTTTCCATAAAACATTTCAACCTTCATTCTTCCAAAGAATATCTCAATCATAATGTTGTCATGAGTAGTAGCTTTCCTGGACATGCTTTGAACCAGATTATGCTCTTT
>NZ_FUXX01000047.1 GCF_900167015.1 Succinivibrio dextrinosolvens DSM 3072 | reverse complement strand
AGGAAGGCTTTACTAAGAGAAACTTCACCTGTATCGGCATTTAGTCTACCGACATGAACTCTCTTAGCAACTCGAGACTGTTTCTTAAGCGGGTCCCATTTATTGTAGTAAGAGATGATATAGGTTCTACCCATTTTGTCTGTATAGCTTGAGTAATTCCACTTGATTTCAGATGAGTCAGTCATATAAATAGTCCATTAAGATATATTATGGACTATGATATAACAAAAATAGAATTACATAAAGAAAAAATCTTAAAAAACAGTGGAATAAAAAGAATATTTAGATGATTTGTGATAATAATCACCCTAGTTTAAAACTAGGGTGAGCGGAGGTTGGGTTTTACATTCGTTTATTAAAGCTCAACCTAAAGTGTTGGGCTTTATTTTTACTCCTTTCAAATTAATAAGCTTGCACCATTAATCCAAATTACATCTGACCAGAATAAATTAGTTTATTGTTTGTAAACACGCGGTTAGGATAAAGAGGCATAAAAATCAATTTTTTTTTAAACTTTTTGATTAATTTAATTGATCGGTGTCATGCATTTGTGTATAATCTCAAAGTTATTTTTGTGCTCTTTGCACACTAATAAATAGGTCTTCGGACCAAGGGAAGCGTATTTAGTTACGCGATATCACCCATTTCAACAATAGAGGAAAAACTCAAAATGGCAAAGAAAGTAACTGCCTACATTAAATTACAAGTTGGTGCTGGTAACGCTAATCCAGCTCCTCCAGTTGGCCCTGCATTAGGTCAGCACGGTGTTAACATCATGGAGTTCTGTAAGGCATTTAATGCTAAGACTTCAAACATGGAAAAGGGTCTACCTGTTCCAGTTATCATCACCGTATATCAGGATAAGTCATTTACATTCGTATCAAAGACAACCCCTGCTTCATACTTAATCAAGAAGACCTTAGGTCTAAAGTCAGGTTCACACAAGCCTGGTACCGAAGTTGCTGGTAAGATCACCATGGCTCAGTGCCTAGAGATTGCTAAGCAGAAAGAAGCAGATATGACTGGTGCTGATTTAGAGGCATCTGCTCGTACTATCGCTGGTACTGCTCGTTCAATGGGCATCCAGGTGGAGGGTTAATAAATGGCTAAGATTGCAAAGCGTTTAAAAGAAATCCGCGCAGCTGTTGATAAGACCAAGCAGTACGACATCAAAGAAGGTTTTGAGCTATTAAAGAACACTGCTAAGGCAAAGTTCGTTGAGAGCGTAGACGTAGCTATCCAGTTAGGTATTGATGCTACTAAGTCAGATCAGAACGTTCGTGGTTCAACTGTTCTTCCACACGGTACCGGTAAGACTGTACGTGTATTAGTATTCACTCAGGGTGAATTAGCAGATCAGGCTAAGGCTGCTGGTGCAGACCACGTAGGTATGGACGAGCTAGCTGCAGAAGTTAAGAAAGGTTTCTCTGACTTCGACGTAGTTATCGCTTCACCTGATGCAATGCGTGTAGTTGGTGCTCTAGGTCAGATCCTAGGTCCACGTGGTTTAATGCCAAACCCTAAGGTTGGTACTGTAACTCGTGACGTAGCTACCGCTGTTAAGAATGCTAAGGCTGGTCAGGTTCGCTTCCGTAATGACAAGGCTGGTAACATCCAGACCTCAATCGGTAAAGTTAACTTCACCGCTGAGCAGCTTGCAGACAATTTAAATGCACTTGTTGCTTCAATCGAGAAGATGAAGCCAGCTGCAGCTAAGGGAACCTTCATCAAGAAAGTTAGCGTTTCAACCACCATGGGTGTTGGTCTAACTATCGATAAGGCAACTTTAGGTAGCAAGGCTGTTGAGGCTTAATTAGCCTACAGTGCTAGCACAAAGGTACTTGTGCTAAAAAAAGATTTTGGATAGGAGGCTTTGCCGCCAAACCAAAGACCGCTAGGGGTAGTACCTTAATAATCTAGCGTAGGCGAAAATAAACTTAGTTTTATTTTCGGTGGTCCCGAAAGGGTATAGTCCGATTTTGGACATTCCAGGAGTCACTGCTAAAAATGGCATTGAATATCGAAGACAAAAAGGCAATTGTTGCTGAAGTCGCCGAAGTAGCCAAGAAAGCTGTGTCCGCTGTTACTGCAGATTCATGCGGTATTCCAGTAGCAAGTTTAACTCAGTTACGTAAAGAGGCTCGTGCTAACAATGTTTATCTACATGTTGTACGTAATACTCTTTTAACTCGTTCTTTAGAGGGTACTGAGTTCGAGTGCATCAAGGATTCATGCAAGGGTCCAACCATTATTGGTTTATCTCTTGAGCATCCAGGTGCTGCTGCTAGAATCTTCAAGAATTTCGCAAAGACCTGCAATACTTTCAAAGTTAAGGCTTTAGCTTTTGAAGGTAAGGCATACAGCAGCGAAGACATTGATGTTCTTGCAACATTACCAACTTACGACGAGGCTATCGCTCAGTTAATGGCAACCATGAAGGAAGCTGCAGCTGGCAAGCTTGTACGTACTCTTGCTGCATTAGGCGAGAAACTTGGTTCAGAGGCTGGCGCTCAGTAGTAGCGTATTCAGCTAGGCTATATTTATATAGTCAATTGTTTTTTTTCAGGCATAGCCTGGTTATTTTATAGGAAGTTTAAAAATGGCTTTATCTAAGGATGAAATCATTGAGGCAATTGCTGCTCTATCAGTTACTGAAGTTGTAGAGCTAGTTAAGGCAATGGAAGAGAAGTTTGGCGTTTCAGCTGCTGCTGCAGTTGCAGCTGCTCCTGCTGCTGGTGCAGCTGGTGCTGCTGAAGAGAAGACTGAGTTCGACGTTGAGTTGAAGTCAGCAGGCGCTAACAAGATCGCTGTTATTAAGGCAGTTCGTACCGCAACTGGTCTAGGTCTAAAAGAGGCTAAGGATCTAGTTGAGTCAGCTCCAGCTAAGGTTAAGGAAGCAATGCCTAAGGCTGACGCTGAGGCTTTAGTTAAGGCTCTAGTTGACGCTGGTGCTGAGGCTGCTTTAGTTTAATTACTAGCCAAAAAATTTGGTTCGCATCGGACCAATAACAGTATTTTAAACTGTTAAAAACGTAACCCGATCCCCTATAAAAAGGGGATCGGGTTCGATGCCTGTAAACACTAGGTGCAATTTATTGTACTTGTCCGGAAACAGATCAAATAGAGGATCACCTATCCATGGTCTACTCCTACACTGAGCAAAAGCGCATCCGTAAGGATTTCGGTAAGCGTGTAAAAGTTTTAGATACACCTTACTTATTAGCAGTACAACTCGATTCATTTAAACAATTTATTAGTTCAGATCCAAACAACGAGAATGGTTTGGTTGCTGCATTCAAGAGTGTATTCCCAATTAAGAGTTACTCTGGCAACGCTGAATTATGTTATAACAGCTTTCATCTTGGTGAGCCAAAGTTCAATGTTCGCGAATGCATGATTCGTGGTACAACATATTCTGCTCCTTTGAAGGTTAAATTAAGCTTAGTTCGTTACGAGAAAGATTCTCCAAAGACAGTTAAAGAGCGTATTGACCAAGATGTTTATATGGGTGAAATCCCACTGATGACCGACAACGGTACCTTCATTGTTAATGGTACCGAGCGTGTTGTTGTTTCACAGTTACACCGTTCACCAAGCGTTTTCTTTGATAACGACAGAGGTAAGACCTACCCTGGACGTATTTTATTCAGTGCACGTGTTATTCCTTACCGTGGTTCTTGGCTAGATTTTGAGTTTGATCACCGCGATAATTTATACGTACGTATCGATCGTCGTCGTAAGTTACCTGCAACTGTTTTATTACGTGCATTAGGCTATAACACAGAGCAGATCCTAGGCTTATTCTTTGATACTGTTGAGATTGATTTCAAGAACAACAAGATCAACATGGAGCTTGTTCCTGAGAGCTTACGTGGTGAAACCGCTTCATTTGACATTAAAGTTGGCAAAGAGATAATTGTTGAGAAGGGCATGAAGATTACTGCCCGCCACGTTCGTCAGATGAAGAAGCTGGAAGTTACCTCATTAGAGGTTCCACCTGAGTATCTGTTAGACAAGATTGTTGCTAAAGATTATAAGAACAAGGATGGCGAAGTTGTTCTTGCAGCTAATACCTTATTAAATGAGGATAATCTAAAGGCAATCTCAGAGAACGGCTTAAAGAAGATCGAGATTCTTTATACTTCAGCTGTTGATGAAGGTTCATTCATTGCTGATACATTAAGAAACGATACAACTCGTGATTTAAGTTCAGAAGAAGCAGATAAGAACGCAGCATTATTTGAAATCTACAAGATGATGCGTCCTGGTGAAATTCCAACTGTTGAAGCTGCTGAAACTCTGTTTAAGAACCTATTCTTCGCTGAGGATAGATACGACTTATCATCTGTAGGTCGTATGAAGTTTGATAGCCGCTTTGTTGAAGAGAAGAACTTCAAGGCTGGTTTAGAGCGTCTATTATCTAATTCTGAGTCTGCAATCAATACTGCTGAAGCTCCAGTTTCAGTTGTTGACGGCTTTGTATATGCTCAGTATCCACAGATTGTTGATGCAATCAAGCCATTACTAGATCCTGCTGAAGTAGAGTGCATGCCTAATACAACTCCACAGAGAGTTGCTGATAAGTTATTAGGTTTCTTAGATAATATTCTGATCCACGCTAAGAAAGATCAGATGTTACCTGCTGCAGAGCGTCTATTACACAAGGTTAAGATTCAGCCAAAAGATGGCGAGGCTTATACCTACGATAGAGCAATTATTCTTCCTCTATCTGTATTAAAGCTAGCTTCTAACGTTACTGAGTTAGAAGGTAAGGCTACCGATGCTAAGGGTAAAGAGATTTCTCTTGATACTACCCATATTGAGAACGAAGCATTACGTGGAACTCTAAATAATAGCGATATTATTAAGGTTATCCGTTACTTAGTAAGAATCCGTAACGGTAAAGAGAATATTGACGATATCGACCACTTAGGTAACCGTCGTATTCGTTCTGTTGGTGAAATGGCAGAAAACCAGTTCCGTATTGGTTTAGTTCGTGTTGAGCGTGCTGTTAAGGAAAGATTATCTCTAGGTGATCTTGATAACACTACTCCTCAGGAACTTATTAATGCAAAGCCTATTTTAGCTGCAATTAAAGAGTTCTATGGTTCAAGCCAGTTATCTCAGTTCATGGACCAGAACAACCCACTGTCAGAAGTTACACATAAGCGTCGTATTTCTGCTTTAGGTCCTGGTGGTTTAACTCGTGAGAGAGCCGGTTTCGAGGTTCGTGACGTTCACCCAACTCACTATGGTCGTTTATGTCCTATTGAGACTCCTGAAGGTCCAAACATCGGTCTGATTAACTCATTATCAGTATTTGCACGTTGCAACGATTATGGCTTCCTTGAGACTCCATATCGTTTTGTTAAGAATGGTGTAGTTACTGAAGAATTCCAGTACTTGTCAGCTATCGAAGAAGGTCAGTATGTTATTGCTCAGGCAAACACCGACCTTGATGAGAACGGCAAGATTATTTCTGATTATGTACAGTGTCGTTACAAGGGCGAGTCAGAAGTTCGTCGTGCAGAGGATGTTCAGTTTATGGACGTTTCACCTCAGCAGATTATTTCTGTTGCAGCTGCTCTGATTCCATTCCTTGAGCATGATGACGCTAACCGTGCTCTGATGGGTGCAAACATGCAGCGTCAGGCTGTTCCTACTGTTCGTTCTGAGAAGCCATTCGTTGGTACAGGTATGGAGCGTGCAGTTGCAGTTGACTCTGGTGTATCTATCATTGCTAAGCGTGGTGGTATTGTTCAGCACGTTGATGGTGGTCGTATCGTTGTTCGTGTAAACATCGACGAAATCGAAGGCGATCATGATGCAGGTATTGATATTTACAACCTGATTAAGTACACACGTTCAAATCAGAATACATGTATTAACCAGCGTCCTTGCGTAATGTTAAATGAAAAGGTTAAGGCTGGTGACGTAATTGCTGATGGTTCTTCTACTGACATGGGCGAGCTGGCATTAGGTCAGAACATGAGAATCGCTTTCATGCCATGGAACGGTTACAACTACGAGGATTCTATTCTTGTTTCTGAGAGAGTTGCTGCTAAGGATCGCTTAACAACAATTCATATCGAGGAAATGACCTGTATCGCTCGTGATACCAAGTTAGGACCTGAGGAAATTACTGCAGATATTCCAAACGTTGGTGAATCAGCTTTATCAAAACTTGATGAGGCAGGTATTGTATACGTTGGTGCAGAAGTTGTTGGTGGTGACATCCTTGTTGGTAAGGTTACTCCAAAGGGTGAAACTCAGCTAACTCCTGAAGAGAAGCTTTTACGTGCAATCTTCGGTGAAAAGGCATCAGAGGTTAAGGATTCATCATTACGTTTAGCAAACGGTGAGACCGGTACCGTTGTTGATGTTCAGATCTTCACCCGTGAAGGTGTTGCGAAAGACAAGCGTGCTAAAGAAATTGAAGAGATGCATCTAAATCAGGCTAAGAAAGATTTAGATGAGGAGTTCAGCTTCTTATCACAGGGTCTGTTACATCAGGTACGTATCCATCTAGTTAAGAACGGTATGACTCAGGAGCAGGTTGATGCAATTGCTGATGAAGATCTGTTAAAGCAGACCTTAAATGATGACAAGGCACAGCGTCAGCTTGAAGAGTTCTCTGTTCGTTTAGATGAGTTTGCTAAGCAGTACAAAGAAAAATTCGAAACAGAAAAGAAGAAGATCACAGACGGTGATGATCTAACTCCAGGCGTTCTGAAGATTGTTAAGGTATATGTTGCTGTTAAACGTCGTATTCAGCCAGGTGATAAGCTTGCTGGTCGTCACGGTAACAAGGGTGTTATCTCAAAGATTAACCCAATTGAGGATATGCCTTACGATGAGACCGGTCGTCCTGTAGATATGGTTCTAAACCCTCTGGGTGTGCCTTCTCGTATGAACATCGGTCAGGTTCTTGAGGTTCACTTAGGTCTTGCTGCTAAGGGCATCGGTGAGAAGATCAATAAGATGCTTGTTCAGCAGAGAGCTATTGCTGAAATTCGTAAGACCTTACAGGAGATCTACGATTTAGGTGATACTTCACAGGAAGTTGATATTTCAAGTATGTCAGACGATGAAGTTATGACACTTGCAAACAACCTACGTGATGGTCTACCAGTTGCAACACCTGTATTTGATGGTGCTCAGGAAGAGAACATCAAGCAGATGTTAAAGATGGCTGATTTACCTGAGTCTGGTCAGATGACTTTATTTGATGGCAGAACAGGTCGTCCATTTGAACGAAAGGTAACAGTTGGTTACATGTACATGCTGAAGTTGAACCACTTGGTTGATGACAAGATGCATGCTCGTTCTACTGGTTCATACAGTCTTGTTACTCAGCAGCCATTGGGCGGTAAAGCTCAGTTTGGTGGTCAGCGTTTCGGTGAGATGGAAGTTTGGGCACTGGAAGCATACGGTGCAGCTTACACACTACGTGAAATGCTTACTGTTAAGTCTGATGATGTTAACGGTAGAACTAAGATGTATAAGAATATTGTTGACGGTAAGTACACTATGGAAGCTGGTATTCCTGAGTCATTCAATGTTCTTTTACGTGAAATTCGTTCACTTGGTATCAATATCGATCTTGTCCGCAAGGAATAAGTTTCTAGTTAGGGGTGAATAACCCCTATTTGGCTACGACAATAGGAGAAACTGTTGTGAGCAATTTGGAAAACGATCAGAACGACGATCTTTTAGAAGGTTTAGCAAGTCAGACTCAGCCTTCCCCAGAAGAATCTGTTATGGATCTAGGCGTAAGCGAGAGCTTAGGTAAGTTGGCTAATCGCAGCAATGCATTCAAGCAGAAGCTTGAAGATTTTGATGCTATTAAGATTGGTCTAGCTTCACCAGAGATGATTCGTGCATGGTCATACGGTGAGGTTAAGAAGCCTGAGACCATTAACTATCGTACTTTCAAACCAGAACGTGATGGTCTGTTCTGTGCAAAGATTTTCGGACCAATCAAAGATTATGAGTGCTTATGCGGTAAGTATAAGCGTCTAAAGCACCGCGGTACTATCTGTGATAAGTGTGGTGTTGAAGTTACTCAGGCTAAGGTACGTCGTGAGCGTATGGGCCACATTGAATTAGCTTCACCTGTAGCACATATCTGGTACTTAAAGTCACTTCCTTCACGTATCGGCTTAATGCTTGATATGAAGTTACGTGATATTGAAAGCGTGCTTTATTTTGAGAGCTATGTTGTTACCGATCCTGGTATGACTGATTTATCAGAGCGTCAGCTTCTAACTGAAGAACAGTACGTTGATGCTTTAGGTCAGTATGGTGATGATTTCACCGCCAAGATGGGTGCAGAAGCTATTTTAGATTTATTACGTCAGATAAATCTAGAAGAAGAATTAAAGACTGTTAGAGAGACTTTAGACAGCACTTCTTCAGAGTCAAATCGCAAGAAGTCAGCTAAGAGACTAAAGCTTATCGAGTCATTTATTAGCTCAGGAAACAAGCCAGAGTGGATGATTCTGACTGTTTTACCTGTTTTACCACCTGATTTACGTCCATTAGTACCATTGGATGGTGGTAGATTTGCTACATCTGACTTAAACGATTTATATCGTCGAGTAATTAACAGAAATAACCGTCTAAAGAGACTGTTAGACCTAGCTGCTCCTGAGATTATCGTACGTAACGAAAAACGTATGCTTCAGGAATCAGTTGATGCCCTAATGGATAATGGCCGTCGTGGACGTGCAATTACCGGTTCAAACAAGAGAGCTCTAAAATCTCTTGCTGACATGATTAAGGGTAAGCAGGGTCGTTTCCGTCAGAACCTTCTAGGTAAGCGTGTTGACTACTCAGGTCGTTCAGTAATTACTTGTGGACCTTTCCTACGTCTACACCAGTGTGGTCTACCTAAGAAGATGGCAATTGAGTTATTCAAGCCATTCATCTATGGTCGTTTAGAGATCCGCGGTTTTGCAACAACTATCAAAGCTGCAAAGAAGATGGTTGAGCGTGAGGATCCAATCGTATGGGATGTACTTGACGAAGTAATTCGTGAGCATCCTATTATGCTGAACCGTGCTCCTACTCTACACAGACTAGGTATTCAGGCTTTCGAGCCAGTTCTGATTGAAGGTAAGGCAATCCGTCTGCACCCTCTAGTATGTCCAGCATTTAACGCTGACTTCGACGGTGACCAGATGGCTGTTCACGTACCTTTAACATTAGAAGCTCAGTTAGAAGCAAGAGCTCTGATGATGTCAACCAACAATGTTCTATCACCTGCATCTGGTGATCCTATCATTGTTCCTGCACAGGACGTGGTTTTAGGTCTGTACTACATGACCCGTATGAGAATCGGTGCACGTGGTGAAGGTTTAATTCTATCTGATGCTAAGGAAGCAGAGCGTCTGTACAAGGCAGATATAGCTGACTTCCACGCACGTATTGCATGTCGTATCCACTTCTATGAGAAGGATACTGATACTGGTGAGTTCATTGAGCACAACGAGTTACGTTTAACCACCATTGGTCGTGCTATGTTGTCTCTGATCCTTCCAAAGGGATTATCATTCGATCTTATTGATCCTCCTGCAGAAGGTGTAACTCAGGAAAACATTCATGAAATTCTGTCTCAGAAGAACTGGTTTACTCACGTATCCAACGTTCCTCTAGGAAAGAAGAAGATCGGTGCATTACTGAATAACTGCTACCATAAGTTAGGTCTGAAGGACACTGTAATGTTTGCTGACCATATTATGTATACCGGTTTCGCAAACGCAGCTATTTCAGGTTCATCAGTATGTGTTGATGATATGTTGATTCCTAAGGAGAAATACACTCTTATTTCTTCAGCTCAGAAGGAAGTAATGACAATTCAGAGTCAGTACGAGAATGGTCAGATTACTCCTGGTGAGAGATACAACAAGGTTATCGACGTTTGGTCAACCGCCGGTGAAAAAGTTGCTAAGGCTATGATGCAGAACCTTTCAACCCAGACTGCTAAGAACATTCTAGGTGAGGAAGAGGTTGAGTCTTCATTCAACAGCATCTACATGATGGCTGACTCTGGTGCTCGTGGTTCACCAGCACAGATTCGTCAGCTAGCTGGTATGCGTGGTCTGATGGCAAAGCCTGATGGTTCTATTATTGAAACCCCTATTACTGCAAACTTCCGTGAAGGTCTGAACGTACAGCAGTACTTCATTTCAACTCACGGTGCTCGTAAGGGTCTGGCTGATACCGCTCTTAAGACTGCAAACTCTGGTTACCTAACCCGTCGTCTAGTTGACGTTGCTCAGGATATGGTTATTACTGAGGAAGATTGCGGTACTGATGATGGTCTAGAGATTACACCACACGTTAATGGCGGTGATGTTATCGAAACTCTACGTGACCGTGTATTAGGTAGAACTCTAGCTGCTGATGTTCTAAAACCAGGTAGCAAGACTGTTCTAATTCCTAAGGGCCAGTTACTAGACGAGAAGCTATGTTCAGTATTAGAGGCTAACAGCATTGACCGTGTTAAGGTACGTTCTCCTATCACATGTAAGACCAAGTTTGGTATCTGTGCTAAGTGCTACGGTCGTGATTTAGCTCGTGGTCACATGGTAAACCCTGGTGAGGCTGTTGGTGTTATCGCTGCACAGTCAATCGGTGAGCCTGGTACTCAGCTAACTATGCGTACTTTCCACATCGGTGGTGCTGCATCTCGTGCTGTTGCTGAATCTGGTGCTACTGTAAGAAACAGCGGTGTTATCAGAATCGAGAACTCAAAGGTTGTAACCAACACTGATGGCAAGCAGGTTGTTACCTCACGTCAGTCAGAGCTGTTCGTTATCGATGAGTTTGGTTCAGTAAAGGAAAGCCACAAGATTCCTTACGGTTCTGTTCTTGAGATTAAAGAGGGCGATACCGTTAAGGTTGGTGATACTGTTGCTCGTTGGGATCCACATACTCACCCAATTATTTCTGAAGTACACGGTTTCATTAAGTACTCCGACATTATTGAAGGTGTGACCGTTGACAAGAAGGAAGACGAGGCATTAGGTATTTCTTCAATCGAAGTTAGAGAGCTTGCTGCTCGTCCAACTCAGGGTAAGGAAAAGCGTCCTTCTGTTAAGATTGTTGACAAGAATGGCGATGATGTTCTTATCCCAGGTACTAACGTTGCTGCTCAGTACATGCTACAGGCTAAGGCAATTGTTCAGTTACAGGATGGTGCAGAGATCAACATCGGTGACGTTATCGCTCGTATTCCTCAGGTTGCTGGCGGTACCAAGGATATTACCGGTGGTCTTCCACGTGTTGCTGACCTGTTCGAAGCACGTGCTCCTAAGGAGCCTGCAATCCTTGCTGAGATTTCTGGTACTATTTCCTTTGGTAAGGAAACCAAGTCTAAGCGTCGCTTAGAGATTACACCAGCAGTTGGTTCTGTTGATGAAATCGGAAATCCAGTTGAGGCTTATGAGGAAATGATTCCTCTATCAAGAAACCTGAACGTATTCGAAGGTGAAACTGTAACCAAGGGCGAAATGATCGCTGAAGGTCCAGAGTCTCCTCACGATATCTTAAGACTACGTGGTGTAAACGCAGTTGCTAACTATATCGTTAACGAAGTTCAGGACGTTTACCGCTTACAGGGTGTTAAGATTAACGATAAGCACATTGAGGTTATCGTTCGTCAGATGCTGCGTAAGTGTGAAATTCTTGATCCAGGTGAGAGCACCGAGTTCCTGAAGGACGAAATTGCGGAAGTTTCAAGAGTTCGTATCGTTAACGAGCGTCTTGAGGCTGAAGGCAAGAAGCCAGTTCGTTACAGACACATTCTGATGGGTCTGACAAAGGCTTCATTAAGCACTGACAGCTTTATTTCTGCAGCTTCATTCCAGGAAACCACTCGTGTTCTAACCGAGGCTTCTGTTGAGGGTAAGGTTGACGAATTACGCGGTCTGAAGGAAAACGTAATCGTTGGTCGTCTAATCCCTGCTGGTACTGGTTACAAGTATCACAAGCAGCGTAGAGAAGAGTTCGAGCGTGCTAAGTTAGCTCAGTCTCAGGCTCAGTCTTCAGTATCTACTGAGGATGTACAGAAACAGCTTGCTGCTGCTCTACAGGCTGAGGATTCAACCTCATTAGGTAACTAATGGTGAGTTACCTGTAGAAAGGTAAACAAAATAAGATGCCCATGCTAAAATTAAGCATGGGCATTTTTTTTGCTTGATAACTATAAGGAGAAGAAAGATGAGTAAAGCAAAAATTATTTCAACACCAAAGGCTCCTGCTGCAATTGGACCATATGTTCAGGGAAAGGTTATTAACGGTTTCCTATTTGCTTCTGGTCAGATTCCTCTAGTTCCAGAAACAGGGGCAATGGTTGCAGGTGGTATTAAAGAGCAGGCTAGACAGGCTTTAAATAATGTTAAGGCTTTAGTTGAGGAAGCTGGTTCTGATTTAAGTAAAGTTGTAAAAACAACCTGTTTCTTAAAGGATATCGCTGATTTTGCTGCTTTTAATGAAGTCTATGCAGAATTCTTTAAAGAAAATGCTCCTGCCCGCTCATGTGTAGGTGGAATTGATTTACCAAAGAATGCTCTATGCGAGATAGAAGTTATCGCTGAAGTATAAGTCATTCAATGAAGTTTCTAATTATTATTAAATCACCACCTGTATCACAGGTGGTTCATGAAATCGCTGTAAGTACTATCTCAGAACTTCTTAAAAAGGATTCAGTTGAGATATCAGGGATATTCTTTACTGATTGTTCTGCAGCAATTGCATCTAAAGGAATAACACAGATTAGTTCTTTGGAGACAGTCCAGTCTAGCTATCTGAATTTATCAAAAGAAAAATCTATCCCGATGTATGTATGTGGTAGAGCTTATATGGAACTCGGTCTTGATAAAGCTTCCATTCAGGACGGTTTCAATCTATCCGGAAATATGGAATTATCCATGATGATGTGTTCTGCCGAAAAGATTATGGAGTTTTAGTTTGATATTAATTGTGCTTTCAACCTCTCCTCTAAAGAGTGGAATATACATTCAGGGAATCGAAGCTGCATTAAACGTTGCCGAGTCAGAAGCAGAGTCAGTTAAAGTGTATCTGGATTCTGAATTTTCGTTATCAGTTAATTGCGATACATTAGGGGAAGAACATTTAAAAAGACTAATACAGCTTTTTCTGTTTGATATTGAAGTTTATGCAGATCGAGTTCTTTGTATTGAAGGAATTGCTAAAGCAAGTCGAAAGTCTCTCCAGGAACAGTGTGATAAGGTAGTAGTTTTCTAATGGTTAGTACTCATCTTTTTTATTCAGAGAATGCCTTTGTTCAGAATATCTCTCTGATTCAGAGAAATGATAAGGTGGTATTCATGTACTTTGTTGATCTTCAACGTCTAATTAATGAAGTATCCCTGTTAAAAGACTGTGAAATCTTTTCGTTTAAAGAAAAAAAATCCCTTATAAATGCTATTTGTGACAGCTTGATAAGCAAAACAGAGAAAGTTTTTTACTATTATTAGTAAAATAAATATCTATTTAATTCAAATAGTTATATATATTTGTAAAATCAATTAATCAGCTAAATTACAACTAACTTGCTGATTAATAAAAATAATTACAATTAATCTTTTCTAACTCAGATTCATTGAGTTAATCAAAAAAAATTTGATCTTTGATTTCATCTTGTATTAAAATTCATAATCCCTAAATTTGTAGGGAATATAGTAAGATCTGTCCATTTCGGACTAACAGGAGATTTTGTTTAATGTCTACTATTAATCAGTTGGTTCGCAAACCACGCGTTAAAGTAGTTTCAAAGAACAAGGTTCCAGCTCTGGAAGCTTGTCCTCAGAAGCGTGGCGTTTGCACCCGTGTATACGCAACTAAGCCTAAAAAGCCTAATTCAGCAATGCGTAAAGTATGTCGTGTTCGTTTAACTAATGGTTTTGAAGTTACTTCATACATTGGTGGTGAGGGTCACAACCTTCAGGAGCACTCAGTTGTAATGATTCGTGGCGGTCGTGTTAAGGACCTTCCAGGTGTTCGTTACCACACCATTCGTGGTTCACTAGACTGCGCTGGTGTTAAAGATCGTAAGCAGTCTCGCTCTAAGTACGGTGTTAAGAAGCCTAAGGCTTAATACATCCCCGAAGAGTAAGGCCAAACAGTTATATTTTTAGTTAATAATTTTAGGTTTTGGAAAACCCTGAAATTACGAGGATTTATAAATGCCTAGACGTCGTGAAGTTGCTCAGCGTAAGATTTTGCCAGATCCAAAATTCAACTCTGAGTTATTAGCAAAGTTTATCAATGTCGTAATGCTAGATGGCAAGAAGTCAATCGCTGAAGCTATCGTTTATGGTGCATTAGACACCGTTTCTGAGAAGAGCGGCAAGGACCACCTCGCCCTGTTTGAGGAGGCACTTGAGCACATCCGCCCAGACGTAGAAGTTAAGTCTCGTCGTGTTGGTGGTGCAAATTACCAGGTTCCAGTAGAAGTTCGTCCAGCTCGCGGCAACGCATTAGCAATGCGCTGGTTAGTTGACGCAGCTCGTTCTCGTCATGAGAAGAGCATGGCTGCTCGTTTAGCTGCTGAAATGGCTGACGCAGTAGAGAACAAGGGAACCGCTGTTAAGAAGCGCGAAGACGTACATCGTATGGCAGAAGCTAACAAAGCATTCAGCCACTTCCGTTGGTAGTACAGGAGTTAGTATAAAATGTCTCGCGAAACCCCTATTAAAATGTACCGTAACATCGGTATTTCAGCTCACATCGATGCTGGTAAGACCACTACTACCGAGCGTATTCTTTTCTACACTGGAAAGAGCCACAAGCTAGGTGAGGTTCATGATGGCGCAGCTACCATGGACTGGATGGTTCAGGAGCAGGAGCGTGGTATTACCATTACTTCAGCTGCTACCACCTGTTACTGGCATGGTATGAGCAATCAGTGGAAGGCTCCATACCGTTTCAATATTATTGATACCCCAGGCCACGTAGACTTTACTGCAGAAGTAGAGCGTTCAATGCGTGTTCTAGACGGTGCAGTTATGGTTTACTGTGCTGTGGGTGGTGTTCAGCCTCAGTCTGAAACCGTTTGGAGACAGGCTCAGAAGTACAAGGTTCCTCGTATTGCTTTCGTTAATAAGATGGACCGTACTGGTGCTAATTTCCTACGTGTTGTAGAGCAGATTAAGACCCGTCTAAAGGGTAACCCTGTTCCTCTAATGTTACCTATCGGTAAAGAGGACAGCTTTGTTGGTGTAGTTGACCTAATCAAGCGTAAGGCTATCGACTGGGATGAGGCATCTCAGGGTATGAAGTTTGAGTACGTTGACATTCCAGCAGATATGGTTGAGGAAGTTGAAGAGTGGCGTGCAAAGCTTGTAGAAGCAGCTGCAGAAGCTAACGACGAGCTGATGGATAAATTCTTCGGTGGTGAAGAGCTGACCGAGGAAGAGATCAAGGCTGCTCTACGTGAGCGTACTCTTCGCAACGAAATTATTCCTATGTGCTGCGGTTCAGCATTTAAGAACAAGGGTGTTCAGGCAATGCTTGACGCTGTTGTTGAGTATCTTCCATCTCCAGCAGATGTTCCTGCTGTTGAGGGTAAGACCCTAACCGGTGAAGCTGATACTCGTAAGGCTGACGATAAAGAGCCATTCTCTGCTTTAGCATTTAAGCTAGCAAATGACCCATTCGTAGGTAACTTAACATTCTTACGTTGCTACTCAGGCTTTATTAAGTCTGGTGACACTGTAATGAACTCAGATAAGCAGAAGCGTGAGCGTTTCGGCCGTCTAGTTCAGATGCACGCTAATGCTCGTAATGAGGTTAGCGAGGTTTATGCAGGTGACATCGTTGCTGCTATTGGTCTGAAGGAAACCGTTACCGGTGATACCTTATGTGACCCAGAGCATCCAATCATTCTTGAGTCAATCGACTTTGCAGAGCCAGTTATCTCTGTAGCAGTTGAGCCTAAGACCAAGGACGATCAGGAGAAGATGGCTCTTGCTTTACAGCGTTTAGCAAAAGAAGATCCTTCATTCCGCGTTCGTACAGACGAAGAGTCTGGCCAGACCATTATTTCTGGTATGGGTGAGCTTCACCTAGACATCATTGTTGACCGTCTACGCCGTGAGTTCAAGGTTGAGTGTAATCAGGGTAAGCCACAGGTTGCATACCGTGAGACCATTAAGAGCAAGGTTGAACAGCAAGGTAAGTTTGCTCGTCAGTCTGGTGGTCGTGGTCAGTACGGTGACTGCTGGTTACGTATGGAACCTCTTGAGCCAGGTAAGGGCTACGAATTCGTGAATGAGATTGTTGGTGGTGTAATTCCTAAGGAATATATCCCTGCAATTGATAAGGGCTGTCAGGAGCAGATCGCTAACGGTGTTCTAGCTGGTTTCCCAGTTGTTGACATCAAGATCACTGTATTCGATGGTTCTTACCACGAAGTTGACTCTTCAGAAATGGCATTCAAGATTGCTGCTTCTATGGCATTCAAAGAGGGCTTCAAGAAGGCAAATCCTGTTCTTCTAGAGCCTTTAATGAAGGTAGAAGTTGATACTCCTGAAGACTACATGGGTGACGTTATTGGTGACTTAAACCGTCGTCGTGCTATCGTTGAAGGCATGGAAGATGGTCCTATGGGTAAGATTGTTAAGGCAAACGTTCCTCTAGGAGAGATGTTTGGCTACGCAACTGACCTTCGTTCTCTGACTCAGGGTCGTGCTTCATATGTAATGGAGTTCGGTTACTACGCAGAGGCACCAAAGAACATCGCTGAAGCTGTTATTTCAGAGCGTCAGTCTAAAGAATAATTAACAATTTTTATATTTTAACTGGTGCAGTGAAAGCTGCACCTCTTTAAAACAAAGGAAATAAAAAAATGGCAAAAGAGAAGTTTGTCCGTGGCAAAGTACACGTAAACGTAGGCACCATTGGTCACGTTGACCACGGTAAGACCACTTTAACCGCAGCTATCACTACTGTTCTAGCAGAGAAGTTTGGTGGTGAGGCACGTAAGTTCGATCAGATCGATAACGCTCCAGAAGAGAAGGCACGTGGTATTACCATTAACACCTCTCACGTTGAGTACGATACTGCAAACCGTCACTATGCACACGTTGACTGCCCAGGTCACGCTGACTATGTTAAGAACATGATTACTGGTGCTGCTCAGATGGACGGCGCTATTCTAGTAGTAGCAGCAACTGATGGTCCTATGCCACAGACCCGTGAGCACATCCTATTAGCACGTCAGGTAGGCGTACCATACATCATCGTATTCCTAAACAAGTGCGATATGGTTGACGACGAGGAATTATTAGAGTTAGTTGAGATGGACGTACGTGATCTATTAAATCAGTACCAGTTCCCAGGCGACGACACTCCAATCATCCGTGGTTCAGCACTAGGTGCATTAAACGGCGAAGAGAAGTGGAAAGAGGCAATCTATCAGTTAGCAGACACTCTAGATTCATACATTCCAGAGCCAAAGCGTGATATCGATGATCCATTCCTATTACCAATCGAAGATATCTTCTCAATCTCAGGTCGTGGTACTGTAGTAACCGGCCGTGTAGAGCGTGGTATTGTACACGTAGGTGACGAAGTTGAAATCGTTGGTATTCGTCCAACCACCAAGACCACTGTAACTGGCGTTGAAATGTTCCGTAAGTTACTAGACGAAGGTCGTGCAGGTGATAACGTTGGTGTTCTACTACGTGGTACCAAGCGTGATGAGGTTGAGCGTGGTCAGGTTCTAGCTGCTCCAGGCACAATCACTCCACACACCAAGTTCACTGGTCAGGTTTACGTACTAAGCAAGGATGAAGGTGGTCGTCACACTCCATTCTTCAAGGGCTACCGTCCACAGTTCTTCTTCCGTACAACCGATATTACCGGTTCTATCGATCTGAAAGAGGGCGTAGAGATGGTAATGCCAGGTGATAACACCGACATGACCGTAACCCTAATCCACCCAGTAGCTATGGCTGAAGGCGAGAGATTCGCTATCCGTGAAGGTGGCCGTACTGTAGGTGCTGGTGTTGTTGGTTCTATTATCGAATAATAGATAACAA
>NZ_FUXX01000019.1 GCF_900167015.1 Succinivibrio dextrinosolvens DSM 3072 | reverse complement strand
TATTGAAAGAAAGTGCTTTAGATTAAAGAGATTAAGGGATTTATTAAAAAAAACTGGAATAGTGATTTAGGTAAGACGTTTTCCATCAAGAAGGTTTGAATTATCTACGCTCACACTATGATGGCACACAAAGTGATCCTCGAGAATAGACAGTAGGATTCGCGGCGGACCATTGACCTGTGGTAACCAATCCATGTATAACAGAGTGGCCAAGGCCGTGCTTACACTGAGGAGAGCGTCTCAGCTAAATCACTAAATTTAGCTTGACAAAGGTCGTTTCATAACAGTATGAATAAAACAAAATCTGAGATTGATCCACCTGTTTCCTCTAATTATCCTGATGACAGTTTTGTCTCTGATGATGAAATTGAAGATCTGACCAGAATGGATTATGACCGTTCTGTAATCATGAATATGGCAGGTCCTATGAATGCAAAGAAAGCTGTAAGTATGATTCATCGGATAATGGGAGAAAAAGAGAAAAAACATCCTTTAAAACCAAAATACATAAGGCAGGATATTCTTGATAAGATCAAGGATCTTGAAGCTGAATTTGAAAAGGAAAAACTTGAAAATTCAGAATCAACGGAAAATCCTGAAGACTCTTCCTTATCTAAAGAAATATCCTCTGTACAGCCTGATAAGTTAGATAATGCAGATGCTTCTATAGCATCTCATGAACCTCAGGCCAGATTCTACGCTAAGGCAATGCAGAATGTTAACCGTATAAACGGTGAGCGCGCTGTTATTTTAGGAAAAATTGCTCGAAATTTTAAATTATTTGTAGTTGTTGCTGCTTTATTTGCCGGCTATTTTGTATACACCGTCTACACAAGAAATGATGATGCATTAGCTGTCAGAGGCATAAAAAACAAGCTTCCTATGAAATTAGATGAGCATGCAACTCTAAATGACATCGCTTTAAGCGAAAAATCATTTTTTCTGGATATTATTCTGAGTAAAACTGCTTTTTTTGATGCAGAAAACAAAGATGATGCACTAGATTTGTACATTAAGAAGACTTCTGACAATTTTTGTAAAATTCAAACTTTTTCCGATATGATTAAGTCAGGAAAGAAAATATCAGTAGTTTTAAATGCTGAAGATGGCAGTTTCTCAAAGAGCTTTACTGTTGAACACTGCGAAAAATGATCTGATATAAATCATTAACATAAAGAGAGGATTAAATGCAGAAAGTTGGTTTGATTGGTTGGCGTGGTATGGTCGGCTCCGTTCTTATGGAGCGTATGCAGCAGGAGAAAGATTTTGACTTAATCGATGCTGTATTCTTTTCAACCTCACAGACAGGTCAGAAAGCACCTTCATTTAATGGCAAGGATTATGGCGTTCTTCAGGATGCATATAACCTTGATGCATTAAAAGCTATGGATATTATTATCACTGCTCAGGGCGGTGATTACACCACTAAAATGTATCAGGCTTTAAGAGATACCGGCTGGAATGGCTACTGGATTGATGCAGCTTCAACATTAAGAATGAAGGATGAAACCAAAATCATTCTGGATCCAGTTAACCACGATGTTTTAGATGACGCTTTAAACGCTGGCATCAAGTCATACATTGGCGGTAACTGCACCGTAAGTCTGCTTTTAATTGCTTTAGCTGGTCTAATCAAGACTGGTAAGGTTGAGTGGATTTCAACTCAGACCTATCAGGCAGCTTCAGGTGCCGGTGCTAAGAATATGCGTGAGCTTTTATCTCAGATGGGGGCATTATATGACTGTGTTAATGCAGAGCTTGCAGATCCTCATAGCTCAATCCTAGATATTGAGCGTAAGGTTCGCGCTAAGATGAACGATGCTTCATTCCCTACTGACAATTTTGGTGCTCCTTTAGCAGGTAGCGTTTTACCATGGATTGATAAAGAGCTAGAGAACGGTCAGAGCCGTGAAGAGTGGAAGAGCCAGGCTGAGGCTAACAAGATTTTAGGTTATGCTCCAGGCACACTTCCAATTGACGGTAACTGTGTAAGAATCAGCTCAATGCGTTGTCACAGCCAGGCTTTAACCATTAAGCTAAAAGAGAATCTGTCAATTGCTAATATTGAAGAGCTAATTTCAGCTCAGAATCCATGGGCTAAGGTAATTCCAAATCACAAGGAGATTACTTTATCAGAGTTAACTCCTGCTAAGGTATCAGGCTCTCTATATGTACCTATCGGTCGTATGAGAAAGATGAATATGGGCGAGAACTTCGTTTCAGCTTTCACTGTTGGTGATCAGCTGTTATGGGGCGCTGCAGAACCTCTACGCTGCATGCTTCGCCAGATTATTGGTTAATCCATTAATTTAACCTCATATTTTCAAGGCGCCAGTCTATGCTTGTTAGCTGGCGCTTTGTCTTTAGGACGTAGCTACTATTCTTCCATTCTGCTCAGCTGAATAGGCATACTGAATTTAAGTATCCTTCTGTATTTTATCATTTCGGGCGAATTTGGTTATAGGATCTTTGTATTCTGCTCTGATAAGTTTTCTAACAGGTGGCATTGATGGTGCAGAAATACTTGGCATGTCTCTACCGACTTTATTATCTGCATAATACTTTCTATGATCTCCCATGACATAGTCAGGAAGATGACTGAAAATATCTTTACATTCTTCTAAAAAATCCATTGACATATTTACAAAGCGTTGAGAAATATTTCTACAGCTTTCGAAGTCTTTACATAAATACATTGCATTAATAATCAATATAAACATTGATTGCAAAGATGGTGCAACCATTTCTTTGTGAAAAAACTCTGTTGGATTTAGTTCCATGTTTAGGCTAGAGCCAATTTCAGAGAGAGCTTTTAACCAATCATTTCTGTTATTAAGTTTATTCATATTGGATAAGTCGCTAATAACAGAATCAATTACAGTGAAGAATTCCTTCTTTTTCAATAAAGATTCCAATTCTTCGTAGTCAATATGAATAGGCTTACACTTAACTTCATAAATGTAATCGCAAATCTCTTTTTTTCTAATGATAGGTAATCGACTGAATTCATCTTTTAATTCTTGTGAATGAACAGAGTTTGTATTTGGAATTAGTGCTCCATCTGAACAGTTATGTACGGATAAAGGATTATTTGGATCTAATGTTGCATTCGAAACGATAACATTTCGGATGTTGCTTACAGCCTGTAGATATCTTAGATTTGTTTTACATTTATTTCCGAAATTTCCTTCACACTCATATCTGAATTCTGAAACCTCAGGAGCTCCTCTTTTTTTGTACAGAGATGCAAAATTTGAATGAATCTGTGTATTCTCTATTTTTATGCCATTATCCATTCCAAATAAATATATTTTTCTAAAACCTAAAGTTGCTGCTGAAGATACTCCCATATTACCTGCAAGAGGATTCATATTTGATATATCCTGGATGTTCCTTAGGATTTCTTCCTTCATTTTTTGAATATATGAGAAAAAAGGCTCAGTCTTTATTCCAAAAACAACGGCTTTTTTAAACCTGTTTTGAACCAATGGATGACATACTTCAGAGCAGATTAATGTTACATCTTCAAAGAAAAGGGGATCTGGTATAGAGTCCAATACATCACATGTTTCTGGAATTCTTTCTGTATTTGCAAAAAAATCTGGTTTGATTCCTGTATGGAATAAGGAATCTGCAGCTGTACCACATGGAATTATTATGGCTTTATCCTGATTTTGCTGAATAAATGAAATGTCACTATCTAAAGAAGGTCCAGAACCAATTACAAAAACAGGAATATCTTTATATTTTTCAAGATATTCTTCTTTTTTTACAAAATGATTGTTTTCTCTAGAGAATGCATAAGCACCATGACTAATTCCAAAGGCATAGTCGTCAAAAAATCCTAATAGGCTAGTTATTTTTGGGGGCTGATTGATGAAAATGCTGGAAAATTCTGAGTTAAATTCTGTTGAATAGTGAACTAACAAGAATGGTGATGTCGATAAGAATACTCCTTTACTTTGCATTACCGATGCAAATGTATCGAAGCATAATTGCGGATTATCATCGATAATAATATCTATTGATAGATGTTATGCGAATATGTAATCCAGAAGGTTCTTCCAGTCAAATGTATACACTGATGCAAAGAAAATATCAGGATCAGGTTCAATAATAACCAGATTAGAAACAGTTACTCTCTCGTACAGCTCTCCAAGTATATAACCTAGTCCAATCCCAGATACAACGACCAATGGGAGAGTATCCAAGTCTTTTATTTTTATAGTTTCTTTTATCTGTTTAGATTGGCTCTCTAATCCTTCATTTATGTATTTATCATTGATTTGACCGTATTTATCTCTTTCATATTCAAAACAAGATTGGTTGAATGTAATATTCTGCATCAGATAAAGAAGTCTATTTTTGCAGAAGGCTATCGGATCTTCTGATTTGTAAAAGGGTGTATTACTGTTAAGTAGGATATTGGGAATACCATTTTCTAAACAGAAAAATGATAATTTTTTTGTTGGGACATAATCTTTGAATTGATTGGCAATCTCTGGAAGGTATTGCTTAAATGCATTTATATTTGCTATGAATCTTTCTTCAAGAAATTCATTTATATTTACATTTGTTAACACTGTTAGTGTTTCAGCGTCCAAATTACTAACCAAATCTGCTGAATTCATATTGTATCCTTATATCTCATCGGATTGAATCATACTTTTATTTTATAGTTATCGCTGTCTAAAACTTATAATAGAAAGTCACAATTTAATAAAACAAATCTTAACACTAAATATTTGCGCAGTTTTTCTTCACTGATCAGATGGGCTTTATTTAGATTTAAATTGTCATGCCTTTCCTTGAATAAGGAAAAAAAATAAATTTTTTTAATTTAATTCTTTTTATTATCATAAAGTTAACAATTATTTAAAAAAATATTTAAAACTTTTATTAAATAAAAAATACTACCTGACGTTAATTAGGTATCAAGGCAATACTGCCTTAGCTTAATAAACTTTTCCGTAGGGGGAACTCAAAATGGCTTCATATGTAAATACTAACGTTTCATCATTAAATGCTCAGAGACGTCTAAGCAATGTTACTAACAGCTTAAATACAACCTATCAGAGACTATCATCTGGTCTGAGAATTAACTCTGCAAAGGATGATGCTGCAGGTTTAGCTGTGTCAGACCGTTTAACAGCTCACATTAACGGTTATAATCAGGGTGTTCGTAATGCTAATGATGGTATTGCTGTTGCTCAGACTGCAGAAGGTGCAATGGACGAAGTTACCAACATGTTGCAGCGTATGCGTACACTAGCAATTCAGGCATCTAACGATACCTATACATCAACTGATAGAGCATCAATGCAGGCTGAAGTTTCTCAATTATCTGCAGAAATTAGTCGAATTGCCTGCCAGACAACCTACTCAGGAAAGAAGATTCTTATGGGTTCAGCTTCAGAGCTTGGTACTAGTGGTACATTAAAGATTCATGTTGGTTCAGGTAGTGGTCATACTGTTGATTTAACTTTAGCTAATGTCGCAGCCGTTGGAAGTGCTACAAATTCTACTACAGCTATTACTACTAGATCTAGTGCAGAAACTTTCATATCAACTATTGATGGTCAGTTGCAGGCTGTTGATAATGCTAGAGGTACATTAGGTGCTCAGATGAACCGTCTTGAATCATCAGTTAGAAATGGAGCAAATGTTGCTGAGAACCTGTCAGATGCACGTTCAAGAATTCGTGATACTGATTACGCTGAGGAAGCTGCTAACCTGTCACAGCAGTCAATTATTCAGCAGGCTGCAACCTCTATGCTGACACAGGCTAATGCAAGACCTCAGATTGCACTAAGCTTACTAGGCTAATCTTAAAGCTCTAGTCCCAATCCCATATCCTCCTGCGGGGGATTGGGATTAGTTTTCCGAACCTCAGTTTATCTGAGGTTTTTTTATAAAATATTTTTATTATGTTAAAGCGAAGAGTTAGACTTTATCCCAGGTTAGTATTTCATCTTCATTTAAAGGAACTAACGCCTTTCTTCCAATTACAATATTTGTGTATTTAGGAGAAATTCCTGTTCCAGGTCTTTTTGCGATAAGATCATCTGTTTCAATTGTCTCTCCTTGCTTTATATTTCTTGTAAGAACCAGAGATCTTCTTGCTTCCTTTCTGGGAATTATTTCACAATCTAATACTGTTTTATCTTCAGAACCAAGTAGTTTATTTACAAGTTTGAAGTTATCTACAGCTCTTTTGAAATCTTTTGGATCTCCTGCATGGTAATGATCGTTTCCCTTTAATTTTTTATCAAGTGTGAAATGCTTTTCTATTATTTCAGCGCCAAGCAAATAAGCGGTAGTTAGTGTAGTCATGCATTCATCTGGCATTACGTGATCGCTATATCCTATTTTCAGCTTAGGATAGATTTTCTTTAAGCCTTTTATAATATTTAGATTGGCATTCTGAGAGGATGTTGGATACGATAGTACGCAGTGGAGCAGGCTAATATCTTCACATCCTGAGTCTTGTAGGGTTCTTACAGCCTCATCTATCTCTGAAATATAGGATGCGCCTGTGGATAATACTACAGGCTTTCCCTTTGCACCTATGTAAGATATAAAAGGAAGATTACTAAGATCAGAAGATGATATTTTATAAAAATCTACCATCTTCTCTAAATAATCCGCAGAAGTATAGTCAAATGGAGTTGAAGTAAAATCAACATCTAGAGAATGAGCATATTTTGATAGTTCTAAATAATCATCTTCATAAAAACCATCAAATTTTGAAAAAAGCTCATATTGACTTTTGGTTGATTCTTTTGTTGTATCCCAGTATGCAGGTGAGTTCTTGGATGCGAGAGTATTTGCCTTGTAAGATTGAAACTTTACACAGTCTACTCCTGAATCTGCAGCTTTTTTTATGTAAAGTTTTGCCGCATCAAGAGGTTTTATCTCCATGATTTTAGCGGTATCGTAAAAGTTGACACCGATCTCTGCTATTAGATAAGGTTTATTTTGCTTCATCATTCATGTACCTTTGAGATTTCTAAATGGAATTGATTAGACTCATGACTTTCTTTCTTCCGTTTCTAAGATCATGGCTTAGTAACTTATTCTGTAAAGATAATCTGCTTTCGTATGATAATGATAAATACATTTTTAAATTGCTTTCAATTAAATCTTGATCTGGCCGTAGTCCAAGGTAGTTGAATCCATTTTCTATTCTCTCGAAATTATGTGTTTCCTCTCTCTGATTCTGAGCTATAACAATCATGGGAATTCCTAGTAATGCCATTTCGAATGCTGTCCTTCCCCTAGAGGTAATCCCTATATCGCATTCACTCATCAGCTCTGGCATATTATTTACATCATAGATTACTTTTATGTTTGATAATCTGTTAAATGACAGCAGTTCACAAACATTGTGTTTTGACTTGCCCAGGACTACAGTAAACTTATAATTTCTATAATCTTCCTTGGAAATAATTTGTAGTAAAGTATCTGTATAGTTCTGAGGATCTGCTCCTCCAAAAGATATAAATACATTTTTTACGCTCTTTTTTATTTTTATTGGAGGATAAAATAGGAAGGTTTTTCCACAGATATAGTAATTTTCTCCAGTTTTTATTTTAGGTGAATTAATTAGGTTGTCTTCATATAATGCATTGATCACTAAATCTGCTATATTTGTTCCTTCTCCAATATCCTCAAAATTTATGATCTTGCCCTTTGGCAGTACCTTCCTTAAAGCAATCATGTAATCTATAGAAGTTGAAAGAATATCGTTGATAAAAATATCATACTTTTCTTTTTCAGCTCTCTTAAAAAGGTCCGTTATCCCATTCACAGGAATCAGTGAATGCTTTGTCTGTCCAAAAATAGAAGGATCAGTCTGATTAATATCGAAATAGATATCAGGAGGAGTGTAAAACTCATCAGCAATCTCTAAAGCTCTATATACATGACCCAATCCTCTCTGTTTGTTTCCGTTTACATAAATAGCCACTTTTTTTAGGTTAAGCAGATACTCTGCAACAAGAAGATCTGGAAAACTGTCTATATCAATGGCTTCTTTTTCCGGAAGCTCATAAATATCTATCTTTTTCCCTATTCTAGTATTCGGGGTTACTATGTCGGCCTTTGAGATGACAAAAGCTCCTGTCTCAACATAGTTTGCCGGAAGCTGTTGTCGATTTAATCTTTTTTCGTAATTAGGTCTTTTGTTTCCCTGATTATCTTTCCAGGATAAATGCGGCTTATTTACAGCAGAAATAAGAGTATCCAGTTTCTTTTCAATGGCAAATTGTATGGCCTTGTCTAAGGTAGAAATACTTAGGGTTGGAGATGTTGGCTGAAGGGTGACAATGTAATCCCAGTTTTCTTTTTTATCAATGGCATCAAAAATAACAGGATCAAGGGTTACATTATCTTTACATAGCTCTTGATTCCTTTTATGAACCTTTACTCCCATCTGTTTTGCTATGAGCCCGACTTCAGTTGAGTCTGTCGAAACAACTATATCCGTAATATAGTTTGATTTGATGGCATTGTTTATTGAGTAATAAATCAGTGGCTTTGCACCAATTAGTCTCAGGTTTTTGTTTGGAATCCCTTTGGATCCTGCTCTTGCCGGAATAACTGCCAATATATTCATATCTGTTCAATTGAAAAGTATTTATTTCCTGTAAAAGTATTCTGCTCTTTGTTTTTATGAAAAAAGAGAAGATAAAAAATTAAAAAAATGATAGCTGTGTTTGTATTCTAACCTGTTTTTTTCAAAAAAAATTGTGGGGCAATTCAATTGTTTCATAAAATTAGATAAGAAGAAAATCAAATATTTTTTGATCCTTATCTTGGCTGCTATTACAAATTGTTTCTTTGTGTTTTTGGATTATATGATTGAGTTGAATGCTGATAGCGAGAATGATGTTTCTCAGGTTGATATTTATAAAGCTTATATACGTGATTTAAATCTTCAGAGTTGGTTCAATGATTTTTGCTGTGCAAGATTTAAAAAGAATTGTTGTCAGTTTAAAGAAAAATTTGAGAACGTTTTTTCTCTTATTGACACATACTCCCCAAAACAACAGTATGAACTATTTTGTAACTCTGATGGAGTGGCGAATGTATATTTTAAAAATTACGATTCATGCCTATACAATGAAGCAAGGGATGCAATTGACTTTTCACGAAAGCAGATTATTCATTTTTTAGAACATACTTCTCTGAATGTAAATATTTTGGGTAATGAGAAAGATCCTTTTGGTCAATTTCATTTTAAGTATAAAAATGCACTGGCTTCTAAAATAAATGCTTCTGTTTTTGAATCTGCGTCTTTGGCTTCATTAAAATCTATTCCTTCGATTATGTTTCTTGGTTTGGGGTTAGGTTATCCTTTAGCCGAATTTCTTGAACGAATTGAATGTAAGAATATTATTATTGTCGAACCTGATATTGACCTTTTTTATGCATCACTTTTTGTTTTTGATTGGGAAAATTTTCTTTCTTTTGCAGAGACAAACAATTTAAGATTACGTTTTGTAATTGGTGATAAAACAGAATATATCTCCTTATATTTAAAGCATTTTTTTACTCATCATGGAGTTAGTCTTTCATCATCTCTTGTTTGTTTTAAACACTATAATTCTAAATCGATGTCATCTATTGAACAAAGCATAAGAAATGTTTATCCATTTCTTTTTAGTCCTGGCTTTTTTGATGATGCCGTATTTGGTATGTCCCATACAATTACAAATCTGGTGAATAAAAAAAGGTTTGTTGTAAAGTCTCTCGAGAATACGGATTATGCCGAATTGCCTGTTTTTATTATTGGTTCAGGGCCTTCTCTTGATAATAGTATCCCTTTTTTAAGAGCAAATCAGGATAAAGCGATTATTATTGCTTGTGGCACGGCTATTGATTCCCTATACCATGCCGGTATACAGCCGGACTTTTATGCTAATACAGAGCGTACTCCAGAGGTTTGTGAGACACTTATGGCTATTCCTGATCCAGAATTCCTTGATAGTGTCTTCCTTTTGACAATCAATATCTGTAATCCTAAAACCGTAGCATGTTTTAAAAATACGGCAATTTTTTCTAAGGCGAATGAAAATCAAATTGAACAGTTAAGTTTATTCTTCTCTGATTTAAAAGATATTATCCGTTTGGATGGTGCAAATCCTCTTGTTGGCAATATGGGGATATCCGGAGCGCTTCATTTAGGATTTAAGAAACTGTTCCTTTTTGGTTATGATAATGGAAAAAAGATTGGAACAGATTCTATCCATTCCAAGTATGTATCTTTTTTCAAAGATAACAAGTTCATAGAGGAGCGTGATTCATACAAAATGACAACAGTTGCTGAGGGCAATTTTGGAGGTAAATGTGAAACCAATAATCTTTACCGTGAAAGTGCCTATAGATGCAGTTTGGTTTTGGATGATTTTATGGCGAAAGACAGTTCTGTTCAATGTATAAATTGTTCTGATGGCATAATTATTAAGAATACAGTTGCAAAAAGAGAACGTGATTTATGCGATTATTTTGATAAAAAAGAAGCAATTAATAAAAATGATATAAAAAAATATGTATCAGAGAATATAACAAAATCTTTTAACCTATCATCAATTGACATTAATAGGCTCTTTAGTGTCAGCGATTTTAAACAATTAGTATCAGAAATCATTGTGATATTAGATTCTAAGTGTGAAACAAGAATTGATTTTATCGATAAAATTGAATTAGTTTCTGAGAAACTTGCTGACTTACAGTTAGTAGGAAAAAATAGATTTTATCCAAATGCTATAAATGGTTCTTTACAGTATATGTTCATCGCCGTTATATTTGCGTTATATTCGAAAGCTGATGAGTCTAATTGCATTGAAGAAGTTAAATTTCTTTTATCAATTATTAAAGAATTTCTGATCGAGGCTAGTTCCGTTATAGAAAAGATCGATGATTATATTCTTGGTGATCATAGAAAATACTATTCAGACGGTAAAGTAGGAAAGGATATGCCTCACTGCAAAGCCCCTTTATTCCCAGAAGAACTGATTCTTACAAAGAATAAAAACGGTTTACATCAGAAATTTATTAAACGTAATCAATAAGTTAAGAGATCAGAATCTCCATTTGCATCAATGGCATCCTATTTTTTTTCTGCTTGTGGTTAGTGGATTCTTTTATGACAGTTTTTAATAATAGTAATATATCAGATGAAGAGGTTGATAGATTTGCAACCTTACAATGTGAAATGAAATCCTTCTTAGAGGCTCGTTTTAAAAAGAATTTAAGTTTCTTTAAAGACTTTTTTCCTGAGATATTTTCTTTTTTTGAAACTTACACTCCTTCAAAAAAAATGGAATTTGTCTGTGGACAAAACGGCATTCCTAACCTTTTCTTTTCAGATACAAATGAGTTTTTCTATAACACACAGGATCCGATCCTTTACTGTAAAGATTTTGTTAATAATTATTTAAAATTACCATTTAAAGTTTCAAATTATAATCCTTTGGTCGATAGTATAGGTCAGATTTCTGATAAGTACTTAAATGAATGTCTAAAACATATCGATAGTTCTGCAAGGGACAAGATAACATTTTCAGAGCTAGATACTATTCCTTTGTGTGTAGTGACCGGTATTGGGCTAGGTTATATTCTTGGAGAATTATATGAAAGGATTTCTGTATCAACATTAGTTATAGTTGAGCACGATCCGGACGTGTTTTTTGCAAGTCTTCATACCTTTGACTGGGCTCATTTTCTGAATTACATTTTTTCAGAACATTTATCTATAGATATTGTTATAGATTCCTCTCCTATCAACTGTTTTAATATACTCTCCGAAATAATCAGAAAGAAAGGTTGTTATTTGTCTTGTTCTCTTCTTTCAATTATTCATTATAAAAATGAGTTTATTAACGAATTTTCTAAACTGTCACAAACTAAGTATGAGTTCATTCCCAATCTATTGGGGTTTTATGATGATTATTTATTTGGAGTAAGCCACTGTTGTTATGCTCTTGGCACGGGAAAACATTTTGTAATTTCGTCGTCCAGTATAGAAGAGTATGCTGAATATCCTGTTTTTTTAATCGGTTCAGGTCCTTCACTCGATAAAGATATTCAATTTATAAAACAGCATGAAAATAAAGCTCTTGTAATTGCTTGTGGAACTTCTATTGACTCTCTGTATCATACTGGTATTAAACCCGATTTTTTTGCAAATACTGAACGAATTTCAGAAATCGCGACTTTACTAAAATCATTACCTGATAAGAATTATCTTGATGATGTTATTCTGCTTTGTTCTGACGTGTGTCACCCAATTGTTCAGGACATTTTTAGCAAAACTTTATTTTTTGGAAAAATTAACGAGCCTTTCTTTAATTACTTAAGGATAATTGAGGAGGAATTCAAAGATGTTCAGCCTATTAACTACATGAATCCTCTTGTTGGAAATATGGGCGTGGCTGCATCTTTATTTCTTGGATTTAAAAATCTTTATCTTTTTGGATTTGATAACGGTAAAAAGTGCGGAACGGATCCAATTCATTCTAAGTATGCTTCTTTTTTTAAGAATAATGAGTCTATAGAAAAAAGAGATTCATATAAACTGTCTGATATTGTGCCAGGAAATTTCGGGGGGGAGTGTTTAACAAATTCCTACTATAGAATGTCTATGGAGAGCATCACTAACATAATCAAGCAATTTAATAATGAGGACATGCGTATTCAGGTTGTGAATTGTTCGGATGGTTCATTGATAGAGAACACGAACCCTATATATTCTAGAGATCTTGATAACCTTTTTCAGAACAAAATGGTCCTAGATAAGAAAAAAATCAGGGATTTTCTTTTTGAAAAAAAGAGCAGGCCTATAAATTTTCCTAGAGAGAGAATCAAAAAAATTATTTCATATGAGGAGTTCTCTAATATATGCAGTATTGTAATAACGAAACTAGAGCAATTACTACCTATTGAAGCAAGACAAGAGCTATATACAAGAATTAGTGAACTTTCACAATTCTTGAATGCAAGTTCAAATCCAGATGAAAAGTTTTGCAAGGAAATGATTGAATCTTCATTACAAACAATGCTTATAGAAATATTTAATGCTTCAGTGTTAAAAAAGAATTTTTCTGACTGTTTGCCTGTGTATAGATTGATAGTTTATCTTTCAATTGATTTTGTAAAGGAATGTGATGAATTGTTTATTCACTTGCCTGATTATGTTTTGGGGGACCACCGTAAGCATTTTAATGGTGACAAGATTGGAAGAGACATGCCTCACTGTGAGGCTCCATTGATACATACAGAAACTTTTACCTAAAACTAACAAGACAAGATGTGCTTCTGCAATATTTTGATAAACGCTACGAATAACTTGGAGATATTCTCGGGGTTGATCCCGCTATTTTTCAATTATTTAAAAGTGAAAAAAAGGAGCTATATAGAAGTGATAGAAACAATAGAAAAGAAAAAAATGTATGAATCACTAGTAAAACGGATTAGAAAAAAAAAATAATAACAAAAAAAATGAAGAGAACTCTTCTTTTGAATGGTGTGATTATTGCGATCAGATAAAACTGTGGACATATTGGCAGGGTAGAGGCTGTTATAATCCCAAAATACTTCTGGTGGGACAGGATTTTTGAAATATTCCTTCCTCCAAATTTGGTTATTACGATAAGTCTTGTGATGAATTTGAGAATGAAAATCCAGATCCTTATGCGGAATTCGATAAAAATAATACAGATGTAGACTATTTTTTCAGATTTTATGGAAACGATATTTCTAAAACTGACGATAATCTTCGCCATCTTTTTAAATCAATAGATTATGAGGATATACGCAAAAACAGATACGCAGATCTCTTCTTTACAAATATATGCCTAATGTACAGGAAAGGAAATGAATCTGGTGGATTTAAAAAGTCTGATTGTAATGAAGAAGATCTTCATGCCTTTAAAGAGCTGGTGCATATACTCAAACCAACTGTCATTATTTGTTTGGGACGTATTACTTTTGAACTTGTATTAAAATCCTTTGATTTGCCAAGGATTAAGGGAAAGTTCAGAAAAATTGTCGAAGACAATAGAAATCCCTCAATAATTTACCATACGGAAAATAAAAATATCGCCATTTTCCCTGTGTATCATGCTGGTAGTTTTGGTGTTTTAAATCGCAATAGAGGTACTCAAAATACAGGATTGGAATTAATGGAGGAAGATTGGCTTTCTATAAAGGAATATCTGGATAATAACTAATAGAAACGACTTGTTTATTTTCTTCTTAATAAAATCCCATTTCTGCCGTAAACATATATATAAGGGCAATGCTGGGAATATAGTCGTGTTAACTTCTAATATAAGAAATCAGTATCTTGTAGATGAAATGCAGCTTGGTGAGCGTCTTAACAAAGATGTTCACGCGGGCAATCATGCAGATTTTTCTCTTATGCTAGCTATGCTTTCACATGATTTAACAGATCATCCTTTATACAATCCTAAAGTTACTGAAGAAAAAGATGTTAATTTAAGAAAGAAATTTCATCTTTTACCTGAGCAGAAGAAATACGCTCAATCTGATGATTTTGACAGAGCTCAGTTTTTGACAGAGTCTTTCTCATCAGAAGGCATTACTCAGGTATTTCTGGCTCAGTGCATCAGAAGAGAACCTTTAACTCCGTTCCAGAGAGAGTTAGCTCCGGAAGTATTCGGTGAACTTCCTCCTTTAAAACAGGAAAAACTGAGAAAGGAATATGAAGGCAAGGCTTTATCTTATGAAGAAATTCATGAGACAGGCGATGGCTTTGACGTTCTAGATGAAATCCAGGCTAGTCGTATTCAGCTGCAAATCAGTACTCAAGTCTAATTTTTAATAAACTATCAGAAATTTCTATTTGACGGGATAAATGTAACCTTTTCTTTTTTAATGCAATTAATTCTTAATAATAAAAAATTGCATTTTTTTGTAAAAATATTGCCTAAAATCATCATTCATGATCCTACACTTATAGTATAATGTGCAAAATTTTTTTAATAAAGTGTGATAATTGGTGAAATAAATGGCTGTTTTTGAGGAAGCTTTAAAATATTTTCCAGACATTCCAGACGGAATAACTTACTGTCCTGTTAAAGGCGTACATTATTTTCAGGAGTCATTCCACAGAAATGCTGAACCAAGCGTTTATCCTGCAGGATTATGCATAATGTTCAGTGGTGCAAAGATTTTGTCAATGGATGATATTTCATTCCAATATACTGGTGGTGAATATGTTGTCTGTTCTATGACAATGCCTCTTAACTGTGAAATCTGCGCAAATGATGAAGAACCAGTAAAAGGTATATTCATTGGTTTTACAATTTCAGAGATTCGAGATTTAGTTGAAGAAATGGGCCTTATCGATTCATTCCAGAAAATGGATCTAAAGGTTGTTCCTCAGCCATTTGGACCTTCTGTTATGTCAGATTCATTCAGGGGAGCTATTCTTAGATTTTTAGAGTGTCTGAGAAATGAGCAGGATGCTCGCATATTAGGTGAAACTCTCAAGAGAGAGGTTTTATATAGAGCATTAACTGGCGAACAATCAGAGCTTTTATATAAGATAGCTTTGAACTCAGGTCCATTGGCTTTAGTTTCCAATATTATTGGAATTATCCAGAATAACTACAATAAGGATCTGGATATTAACAAGCTCGCTGAAGATGCTCATTTAAGTGTGTCTTCATTCTATCGTATCTTTAGACAGATTACTTCAGATACACCTATCCAGTATATTAAGAAGCTTCGTTTGAACAGGGCAAAAGACTTAATTGTCTCAAAGAATGTAAAAGCTTATGTTGCAGCTTTTGAGGTGGGATACGAGAGTGTGTCTCAGTTTAGCCGTGAATTTAAACGTTATTTTGGAGTTACACCTGCGGCATTTAAGGTTAATTAAAAGTTTCAGACAAAACAAAAGGGAGATTTTTAAATCTCCCTTCTTTTCATAAACTATTAACAGTAAAACTGTATATTAGTTCATTGCCTTAATCTTAGCTGCTAACTTGCTCTTATGACGAGCTGCCTTATTCTTGTGAATAAGACCCTTGCCTGCAGCACGGTCTAGAACAGGCTCAGCTAATGCAAATGCAGCCTTAGCCTCGTCCTTGTTACCAGCCATAACAGCCTTAAGTACGTTCTTTACTAAAGTGCGCATCTTAGAACGTGCAGCAACATTGTGCTGACGAGCCTTCTCAGAAATTAAAACGCGCTTCTTTGCAGATTTAATATTTGGCACAGATAGCTCCTGAAATCTTAAAAAATTACCACCAAATCTTTATAGTGGTGAATAATCGCAGTATTCTATCAATTTTTTTTTCAAATTTAAAGTAGAACACCAAAAATTGTCCCATATTCTACAATACTTTTTCTGTACAGATCCAACATATATATGGACAATTTTATAACTGAATGAAAAATAATATATTTTTGTAATAACGAAAAAACCGTGATGTACACTCAGTTTTAATATATAATTAACACTTTATAAGTGTTTTGTAACATTTTTATTATAACTACAATTAACGGTTTTTTTGATGCGTCTTATTCGTTGTCTTTCTGATTTTAAAGGAACTCCTAACGGTGTTGCTATTGCAATTGGAAATTTTGACGGTTTTCATAAGGGGCATCAGGCTGTAATTGAGTGTATGAAAGAAAAGGCAGAGAGAATGAACCTCGTGCCTGCTGTCATGATTTTTGAACCTCAGCCTTTGGAATATTTTTCCAAGGACAAATCTCCAGCTAGAATCTCATCACTTAGGGATAAACTTCTTGCACTCAAATCTGCAGGTGTACAACTTGTTTTTTGTATGAAATTCAATGCTGATTTCGCTGCTATGAGCGCCCATGATTATGTTATTGAACTTCTAGGAAAAAAACTTGGAGTTAAAAGCGTAACCGTAGGCACCTTGTTCAATTTTGGTCAAGGTGGAAAATCCACAATTGATGATTTAAAAAAAATTGGAGCATCAATTGGAATGGAAGCAAGTGCAATAGACGGTGTGGACCTGAATGGGGAACGCATTTCAAGTACTAAAATCAGAGAGTATTTGTTTAAAGGTCAGCTGGATCAGGCAAAAGAAGCCCTTGGCAGATATTATTCAATGTCAGGGATTGTGGTTCATGGAAATCGTATAGGCAGAAATTTAGGATTTCCAACTGCAAATATGAATGTAAACCGCAGAATAAGCCCTTTAAAAGGTGTTTATGCGGTGAAAGTTTCAACCAGATTTGGTTTAAAAGATGGAATGGCTAATGTAGGTGTTCGTCCTACTGTTGTGCCAAATCAGACTAAGGCAATTCTGGAAGTAAATATCTTTGATTTCGATAAGGACCTGTATGGTCAGAGTATCAGGGTTTTTTTCATAAAGAAAATCAGAGATGAGATGAAATTTGATGATATAGAGATTCTAAAAGAGCAGCTTAAGAAAGATAAAACTTTTGCTCAGGAATTTCTCTTAAATCACAATGTTAACGAATTTTAATTTTTGTTTTTGGTAGACAGGAAAATGGCTGATTATAAAAATACTTTAAACCTTCCAAATACAGACTTTCCTATGCGAGGCAATCTTGCTCAGAGAGAGCCTGGAATGCTTATGGATTGGGAAAAGCGTTGTCTTTATAAGAAAATTCGCACAGCACGTGCTGGCGCCAACATGTTCATTCTTCATGATGGTCCTCCATACGCTAACGGCAATATTCATATTGGACACTCAATTAATAAGGTTTTAAAGGACATTATTATCAAGTCAAAGACCTTATCAGGATTTGATTCTCCTTATATTCCTGGTTGGGACTGTCACGGTTTGCCAATTGAAGTAAAGGTTGAAAGCCTAATCGGAAAGCCAGGCGCAAAGGTTGATGCCGCAACCTTCAGAAAAGAGTGCAGAAAATATGCTGCAAGTCAGGTTGAAGGTCAGAAAAAAGACTTTAAGCGTCTTGGTGTATTAGGTGACTGGGATAATCCTTATCTGACAATGAATTACAAAACCGAAGCTGACACTCTAAGAGCTTTAGGTAAGGTTATTGCCAATGGTCACTTTGTAAGAGGTTTAAAGCCTGTTTACTGGTGTATGGATTGTCAGTCAGCATTGGCTGAGGCTGAAGTTGAGTACGCTGATGTTAAGTCAGATTCAATCTATGTACGTTTTGCTTCAACAGATGATGACAAGATTCTGAATACCTTTAATGCTCAGGGTAAAGGTCAGGGACCAATCTACTGTGTAATCTGGACCACAACTCCATGGACTCTTCCTGCTAACAGAGCAATCTGTCTAAATGAGCAGTTAAAGTATAGCCTGGTTCAGGTAGAAACAGATCGTGGTGCAGAGCGTTTTATCATGGCATCAGATCTTGTTGAAACCGTGATGAACAGTTGCGGTATTGAAAAGTATGAGCAGATCGGTGATGAGGTTTCAGGAAAGGCTCTTGAGCTTATGAAGTTTAAGCATCCATTCCTAAACATTGAATCAACTGTTATTTTAGGTGCTCATGTTACCTTAGATGCTGGTACCGGATGTGTTCACACTGCTGGTGGTCATGGTCTTGACGATTACAATGTAAGTACAAAATATGGAATCGAAATTTACAACCCTGTTGGCCCTGATGGCTGCTTTAAAGAGGATGTAGAGTTCTTTGCCGGTTTAAATGTATTAAAGGCAAATCCTAAGGTTATCGAGGTTCTAAAGGAAAAGGGCGCTTTAGTAAAGGCTATTTCTATTACTCATAGCTATCCTCACTGCTGGCGTCATAAGACTCCAGTAATCTTCCGTGCAACTCCTCAGTGGTTCATTTCAATGGATGGAAAGGGCCTGAGAAGCAGAGCTTTAGAAGAGATTGCTAAGACCAAGTGGATCCCTGCATGGGGCCAGAACCGTATCGAGGCAATGGTTAAACAGCGTACTGACTGGTGTATTTCACGCCAGAGAACATGGGGTATGCCATGTGCAGTTCTAATTAATAATGAGACTAACGAAATTCATCCAGATACACCTGCTATTATTGAAAAGGTTGCCAAGGCTGTTGAAAAGGACGGTATTCAGGCATGGTGGGATCTGAAGGTTGAAGATTTGATCGGTCCAGAAGAGGCCAAACTTTATCATAAAGATCCTAATACTCTGGACGTATGGTTTGACTCTGGTTCAACTCAGTTCAGCGTTGTTGACCAGCGTGAAGAATTCAAGGGACACAGTGCAGATTTATATCTAGAAGGTTCAGATCAGCATCGTGGCTGGTTCATGTCTTCTCTGATGCTTTCAGTTGCAACCAAGGATAAGGCTCCATACAAGGAAGTTCTGACTCATGGCTTCACAGTTGATGGTCAGGGCAGAAAGATGTCAAAGTCATTAGGTAACGTAATTGCACCTCAGGAAGTTATCGACAAACTAGGTGCTGACGTTCTTCGTTTATGGATCGCATCTAATGATTACACCGGTGATATGGCTGTTTCTCATGAAATCTTCAAGAGATCTTCTGATGCATATCGTCGTGTAAGAAATACTGTTCGTTTCTTACTTGCAAACCTGAACGGATTTAACCCAGAGACTGATATGGTTCCATTTAACTCAATGGTTGAGCTAGATAAGTGGGCTGTATCATTAGCATCTAAGACTCAGAAAGAGGTTGTTGCCTGCTATGATGAGTACGACTTCCATAAGGTTGTTCAGATTCTGATGAATTTCTGCTCTATTGAGTTAGGTTCATTCTATCTGGATATCATTAAGGATCGTCAGTATACAGCTAAAGCCAACAGTGCTGCTCGTCGTTCATGTCAGACTGCTCTGTATCTGATTGCTGAATCACTGATTCGCTGGATTGCTCCTATCCTGTCATTTACAGCTCAGGAAGCCTGGGAAGCAATGCCTGGTAAGAGAGATGAATTCGTATTCACATCAACCTGGTTTGATAAGCTAGAAGAGTTAGATGAGTCCTCAGAGTTTAATTCTGAGTACTGGAACAGAATGCTGAACTTCAGAAATGAAGCTAATAAGGCTATTGAAACAGCTAGAAACAATGGCGTAATTGGTGGTTCTCTTGAAGCTGATGTTAAGATCTTCACAAAGGGACAGTTATACGAGGATCTGAAGAAACTAGAAAAAGAACTATGTTTCGTTCTGATTACTTCAAAGGCTGTAATCTCTGACGAAGAGGCTCCTTCAGAGGCTTTCAAGTCTGAGGTTCTTGACTGTGCATTTACAGTTACCAAGTCTACTGCTAAGAAGTGTGAGAGATGCTGGCACTATGAGGATGCTGTGGACGCTGATCCTGAGTATCCTGGCTTATGCCCAAGATGTATCGAGAACATCAAGTCAAATGGTGAAGTAAGACGTTTCGCATAAAGTATGACTTCATTATTTTCTAAAGAAAACGGAAGCAAGTTCCTTTTATGGAGCTTGCTTGTTATTGTTCTTGATCAGCTAACCAAGTACTGGATCAGTTCATCAATCCCTGTAGATACAGTTGGATACAGAGTAGCTTCTTTTTTCAGCATTGTTCATGTCTGGAATGAAGGCGCTGCATTTAGTTTTCTTGCATCTATGGGCGGTTGGCAGCGTTATTTCTTTATGGGAATAGCGGTAGTAATCTGTGCTGTACTTTTATTCTGTCTTTTAAGAACCTCCAAAGAGAAAAAGTGGACCTGTCTTGCGATTTCTCTTGTTATTGGTGGTGCTCTTGGAAATCTTATAGATAGAATTCTATGGTCACATGTTATTGATTTCTTACTGTTTTATATAAAAACTGATTCATTTTTCTACGCATATCCAGCATTCAATGTGGCCGATATTGCTGTATGCTGTGGCGCAGGATTGCTCGTCATTATAGGATTTTTAGGAAAAGAAGATCCTATAAAAAAATAGGAACTAAATATGTCTTTTTCTGTAAAAATTGCTAAATCCCGTGGCATGTGTGCGGGCGTTGAGAGAGCAATTCAAACTGTTAAGAATGCTATTCTGAAATTTCCTCAAAAGAACGTTTACGTTCTTCATGAAGTTGTCCACAATAAACATGTTGTGGATGACTTACGTTCTGAAGGTGCTCACTTCGTTGATTCTTTGGAAGAAGTTCCTGATAATTCTGTTCTGATCTTCTCTGCCCATGGTGTTGGTATCAGCACTTTCGAAGCTGCTAAGGCAAGAGACCTTACAATTGTTGATGCTACCTGTCCTGTTGTCAGCGTTATTCATAAAAAGATGAATAAGGCTGGTTTAAAAGGTATGGATGCTGTTGTGATAGGACATAAAGGTCATCAGGAGGTTGTCGGTACAATTGGCCAGTATACGGGAGATGCCTCAAAGGTTCATATAATCATCAGTGCAGATGATGTTTCATTACTTAATATTGATGGTGATAATGCAATGTTTGCAACCCAGACTACTTTAAGTATTGATGAAACAAGACTTACTGTTGAAGCTTTAAAGAAGAAGTACCCAAATATTCAGGGACCAAAAGCAGATGATACCTGTAGGGCAACTCAGGTAAGACAGAATGCTGTAAAAGAATTGGCTCGTTCCTGTGATTTAGTTCTGATTGCAGGCTCTGCAAACTCTTCAAATTCTAATCGATTAAAGGAAGTTGCCCTAAATGAGGGAGCTTTAGCCTATTTAATCGATGATAGTTCACAAATTGAAATTTCATGGTTTAATAATGTAACGACTGTTGGCCTAAGTGCTGGCGCATCTGCTCCTCAGTATGTTGTAGATGAGATCGTTGATTATTTAAAACAAAATGGAGCTTCCTCTGTTGAAGAAGTAGGTAGTGATTTAAAAGAGAAAAGTTTTCCATTACCTAAGGAAGTTCATTTATAACAGGCAAGATAAAACAGTTAGTCGTATTTTATGGCTAAATTTTGTTTTTGGAGTTTAAATGAAAGATTCAACTTTGTGTATTCATGCTGGCTATTCTCCTAAAAATGGTGAACCAAGCGCAATGCCAATTGTTCAGAGTACAACCTTCAGATACGAGAGTACACAAGCAATTGCAGATCTGTTTGATTTAAAGAGTAATGGATATTTCTATTCTCGTCTGGCAAATCCTACCTGTGGCTTTGTTGAAGAGCGTTTAGCTAAACTTGAAGGCGGTGTTGGCGCAATGCTGACTTCTTCTGGTCAGGCGGCAACACTAACTGCTGTTCTGACAATTGCAAAAGCAGGTGATCATATTCTGTGCTCTTCTACCGTATATGGCGGTACTTTCAATCTTATGGCTGTTACCTTCAAGAGAATGGGAATTGATGTAACATTCTTCGAGCCTGAAGAAACAGATGAGCAGGTTGAAGCTAAGATTAAGCCTCAGACCAAGGCTATTTTTGGCGAGACACTTGCAAATCCAGCTCTTGCCGTGTTCGATATTGAACGTTATGCTGCTATTGCACATAAACATGAAATTCCGCTGATTATTGATAATACCTTTGCAACCCCAATTCTTTGTAAGCCATTTAAATTTGGTGCAGATATTGTTGTACATTCAACAACCAAGTACCTTGATGGTCACGCTATACAGGTTGGTGGTGCTGTCGTTGATAGCGGTAATTTTGATTGGGCAAAATCTTCAAAATTCCCTGAGTTCACTACACCAGACGAGTCTTATCACGGACTGATATATACTCAGGCATTTGGAAAAGCAGCTTTCATTGTAAAAGCCAGAGCTCAGATTATGCGTGATTTAGGTGTGTGTCAGACAGCTCAGGCTGCGTTCTATATCAATCTTGGTATTGAAACTCTGCCATTACGTATTCGCAAACATTCAGAGAATGCTTTAAAGGTAGCAGAATACCTTTCAAAGAATGAGAAGATCTCTAGAGTTATCTATCCTGGTCTAAAATCCGATCCATACTATGCTCTTGGTCAGAAGTATATGACTGATGGTCTATGTTCAGGAGTCATGTCTATTGAATTAAAGGGCGGAAGAGAAGCAGGCGCTAAGTTCATTGATAATGTGAAGCTTGCCTCTCCAGAGGTTCATGTTGCAGATATCAAGACATGTCTGCTTCATCCTGCAACAGCTACTCATCGTCAGCTTTCAGATGAGCAGCTAAAGGAATGTGGTATTACTCCTGGTCTTGTAAGACTTTCTGTTGGTCTTGAGGACGTTGAGGATATCATTGCCGATATTCAGCAGGCATTAGATAAGATCTAATCTATTTCAAGATAAGTGGAGGCTCTCTTGTCTCCACTTGTGATTACAAACTCTCCTGTTTTAATACCCAATCCTGCCATCTCATAGATTCTTACGTGGCCAATGGTTACACCACTACACTGTAGAGTCCTTCTTTTTGATATGTATGCATCGGTTAGTTTTGCACCGTTAATAGTGGCATGAATAGGTGTGCCAAAACCTAGTACATATGTTTCCACTGAGGTATTGTTAACTTTTCTGATACCTACAGCTAAGACCTTTTCAACATTTCTGATTCTAAGTTTATAGTACTTAGAACATAGATATGGATCGGTGTAGGCAAAAACATTTACCGAAAATAGTAGTATGGAGATGAACAATATTATTCTTTTCATATAAAACAGTGTATAAACATAAAAAAACTCTCCGTCTATGTGAGTATAAATCATAGCGGAGAGTTTTTGATTATTCTCTGTGCTTTTTACAGTTATAGATTCTCGATCTCGTGAAGCTGAGCAACAACTTTTTCAAGCTGAGTCTTGTTCAGCTCTAACTGAGCTTTAGCACCTTCGATAATCTTTGCAGGAGCCTTTGAAACGAATGCTTCATTTGAAATCTTGCTTTCGCCTGACTTGATATTTGCTTCAAGCTTCTGGATCATGCCTTTCAGACGTTTTATCTCTTCATCCTTGTTAATCAGATCTTTCATTGCAATCAGAATTTCAGCATTACCGATTGGCTTAGAAGTACAAGGCTGAATTTCTTCATTAGCCTCAACAAACTTAATCATTTCGATGTTTGCAAGGTTCTGCATGAAGATGAAGTTATCTATAGCACACTTCTTCTCTGTCTCATTTGCACCGCGCATCATAGGAGCAAGAGTTACTGAAGGAGCAACCTTCATTTCCGCTCTTAGGTTACGGATAATTGTTGAAACTTCCTGAATGAATGAAATATCAGCTTCTGCCTTATCATCATTATCAAAATCCTCTGCAACAGGGAATTTTGCAGTGATAATGGTCTTGTCTGAGTTTAACTTGCCAATCATAGGAGCGGTCTGCTGCCAGATTGTCTCAGTCAGGAATGGCATTACAGGGTGAGCTAATCTCATTACAGCTTCAAGAATTTCTACAAGAGTGTATGCAGTAGCATTCTTCTGTGAATCGGATGCTTCTGGAGACTTTAGAATTGCCTTAGTAAACTCCAGATACCAGTCGCAGTACTCATTCCAGATAAACTCGTAGATATTGTTTGCTACCTGATCGAATCTGAATGCGTTGATTGAAGAAGTTACATTCTCAATTGCCTTACGCATCTTTGATCTGATCCACTTGTCAGCAACAGATAGATCTTCAGGATTTGGCTTAGTCAGATTCATTTCACTTACGTTCATAAGTACGAATCTTGATGCATTCCAGATCTTGTTACAGAAGTTTCTGTAACCGTCAAGACGCTTCATATCCCAGTTGATATCTCTACCGTTAGATGCAAGTGCACAAAGAGTGAATCTCAATGCATCGGTACCGTGAGCAGCAATTCCTTCTGGGAACTGTTTTGCAGTACGCTTTGCAATCTTCTCTGCCATCTGAGGCTGCATCATGTTAGCAGTACGCTTGGTGATCAGGCTGTCTTTGTCGATACCATCGATCATATCTAAAGGATCTAGAACATTTCCCTTAGATTTTGACATCTTGTTGCCTTCCTCATCACGGATAAGACCTGTTACGTATACAGTCTTAAATGGAACCTGAGGAGTACCATCTTCATTCTTCATAAAGTGCATGGTCATCATGATCATACGTGCAACCCAGAAGAAGATAATGTCGAATCCGGTTACAAGAGCAGATGTTGGGTGGAACATCTTTAGTTCTTTGGTATTATCTGGCCAGCCTAAGGTTGAGAAAGTCCAAAGAGCTGAAGAGAACCATGTGTCTAGAACGTCTGGATCACGGGTAAGCTCAATGTCTGAACCAAGCTTATACTTTTCTCTAACTTCTTCTTCGTTTCTTGCAACGTAAACCTTGCCATTCTGGTCATACCATGCAGGAATTCTGTGACCCCACCATAGCTGACGTGAAATACACCAGTCCTGAAGGTCGTTCATCCATGAATAGTACATATTGGTGTACTGAGCTGGAACAAACTTGATTCTGCCGTCTTTAACAGCCTCTACAGCTGGTTTGCCTAGAACACTTGCACGAACATACCATTGATCGGTCAGCATTGGCTCGATTGGTACACCGCCACGATCGCCAAAAGGCTGAGATAGAGAGTGGTCTTCAATCTTAACCAGAAGCCCCTGTGACTTCAGATCTTCAACAATTCTGTCTCTTGCTTCAAATCTGTCTAATCCGCGATATGCTTCAGGAATGTAGCCGCTTACTTCTGTTGAAGCTTCACCGTTGGTATCAAATACCTCACCCTCATCTCTGATGTGAGCATCTTCGGTAAGAACGTTGATCATTGGAAGTTTGTTGCGCTTACCAACTGCATAGTCATTAAAGTCATGAGCAGGGGTAATCTTCACGCATCCGGTACCTGTTTCCATATCTGCATGAATATCTGCTACAACAGGAATCTTTCTTCCAACCAGAGGTAATTCTAGGAATTTACCAACAATTGACTTGAATCTTTCATCAGCAGGGTTAACAGCAACTGCAGTATCACCTAAAAGAGTCTCAGGACGAGTAGTAGCAATAAGTACATAATCCTTGCCGTCAGAAGTTGTTACACCATCGGCCAGCTTGTACTTAACGTACCACATGAAGCCCTTAACATCCTTGTTCTCAACCTCAAGGTCAGAAATTGCAGTACGCAGTTTTGGATCCCAGTTTACAAGTCTCTTTCCTCTGTAAATCAGGTCTTCATCATATAGACGAACAAAAACTTCAAGAACTGCTTTAGATAGACCTTCGTCCATGGTGAATCTTTCACGTGACCAGTCTACAGATGTGCCTAGTCTGCGCATCTGACGGGTAATGGTACCACCAGACTGCTCTTTCCAGTCCCAGATTCTCTGAATGAATTTTTCTCTACCAAGATCGTGTCTTGTCAGGTTTTCTTCTTTTGCAAGTTTTCTTTCTACAACCATCTGAGTTGCAATACCAGCATGGTCGGTTCCGCACTGCCATAGTGTGTTGTCACCTTTCATTCTGTGGTAGCGGATCAGTGTATCCATGATAGTCTGCTGGAAAGCATGACCCATGTGAAGAGAACCTGTTACATTTGGTGGAGGTAAAGCGATAGAGAAGGATTCCTTTGACTCATCGTAATTTGGTTTAAAATAACCTTCTTTTTCCCATTTTTGGTAGGTATCGCTTTCAAAATTTTCCGGGGTATAGGTTTTTTCCATATCCATATTATTAACAGCCTTAATTGTTAATTATTTTTGCGCAAAAAAAATATGCGTTATTCTACCACTTTTTGACCAAACTCACACAAAAATCTGCATCTTCAATATTGGATAAAATACATTCTAGCTGCAGATCTCTAAGAAAAAATTTGAACTGGATACTACTATCATCCTATCTTCTTTTGATGCTTCTTTGCCTGATGATAAGATCAAGAGTAATTTCAATGAACTTAAGGTGTATACGTGTTATTTAATGCTTTTCGTATTTACATATATACTTTCGCTTTCTTCGTTATAACATTCCTGTTTTTTATTGCAGGGATATATCTTGATGTGAGTCTGAATGAAGCTTTAGAGCAGCAGAATAGCGAACTTGCTTCTGAGAGAATGGAGAATGTTGAAAATGATCTTCTGTCTAACTTCAATATGGTCAGAGATCATGCCGAAAAATTAAGTTTTTTTATTGAAAATAATCCTGAATCAAAGCAGTCGGAATTAAAGTCTTTTGTCGAACTGAATCTTCTTCCAAAAGATCTGTCTTCTTTCTTTAATGCCGTAAACAATGACTTTATAAACGGATATATCATTGCACTGGGGGACTCTCCTCTTGTCATATCCAAAGATGATACTCAAACCTCTTTTCAATTAAATGATCTTGATAAAAGTACTGAATACTATCTGGATCTTACAAAAAGAAATCCTGGTGAGGTCGTAGTTCAGGGGCCAATTATTTCTCCAAGAACTCATGAAATAAACGTTTACAACAGAAAAGCTATATATGTTGATGGCAAATACTGGGGCTATATAGGCGTAGTTGTTGACTTTTATAAATTACTTGACTGCATGAAACTAAACGCAGAAGACAGCATGTTTATATATTCTATAAAGTCCCCAATATATAAGGCAGATCGAGATTTTATATGGGGCGATAGTTCCTTGTTCAATCATAAGAATGTTGTCTATCGCCAGAGAACAATTGTGTTTGGCAAACAGCACTGGGATTTCGCCCTAAAGGAAAAAAATGTAGGAAAGCCAGCTCTTCTGGGAAATAAGATTTACTTTGTGCTGTTTATTCTTTACCTGTTTACACTGGCTTTATCCTATTACCTTGTTAAGGTTCATTCCGATTTGAAAAAGGCCCAGGAAATCGATCCTATAACAGCAACCATAGGTCACGACAAATTTTTAGCCTATGTTAAGTCGCGTATCAGAGGTTCCTCTGATCACGGTATAGTTGTTCTGGAACTGATTCATTTTAATCAGATCAACTCCTGTTATGATTTTAAAGTCGGAGATGCTTTGCTGTGTGAGGTAACCAAAAGGATAAAATCCGTTATCAGCTACAATGATGTGGTTTGTCGTATTGGCTCTGAATTTATTATCTTTATGAAGAATATTCGTTCAAATATAGATGTTGATAGAGTCCAGGCTGAACTGTATGATGAAATGGAAAAAGCCTTCAATGTAGCTAATGTTTGTATTAATCTCAAAGTGGTCATCGGTTCTTCAAGTACTATTTCAAAAGGAAGAGATTATTATGAGATTATGAATGAGATTTCTGAGTCAATTCTTGAAACTAAGAGATCTATGAAGTTCTACTCAAGAGAATCAGATCTGAACCATTAGTTAAGATCGTTTTTTGTTATTAAATTTCTGTTCCTATTTTTCTACTAAATAATGTCATGTATTTTGGTCGCTAACGATCGATTTTCCGATTATTGTTTCATTAACAAAAATTTTTCAACTATAATCGATGGATATCCTTTTGAACTTAAATAAGTGATTTCTGCATGACTAAATCAAAAAAATTTTATCTTGCATTTTTTATTATTATTCTGGTTTCAGTGCTAACAGCTTCCTATTTTGCCTATGAGTCTATAGAGAAGCTGAGAAATAGTGAAATTACAGGTAAAACTCAGGTATATGAACTAAAAAAAGGAGCTACCACCAAGACTGTTATCAATGATCTTCTGGATAATCCATGGGATCGTCTTGTGGCAAGAGTTTATCTTCGCTTTTCAAATCCTGTTTCATCAATTCAGAAGGGCGAGTATCTGGTCGGACCAAATAAAAGCTTTATTTCTGTTCTAAAGGACATGTCTGAAGGAAATGTTATTGTTAAAACATATCCTACTTTTACTATTGTTGAGGGAACTAATCTTTCAAAAATTATTAAAAAGGCTGAAAGATTTAAGAATAAGCTTACTGATGACAAGTTCTTTTCATCTGTTTCCATGGAAGCGTCTTTTATCAGGGAGATTTTGAAAGACAATCCTAACCTGCTTGAGTTTATCGGCGAAGACATTGCTTCTCTTGAGGGGCTTATTTCACCTGCGACCTATCCTCTGTACGAGAAGGATCCTTTTTACTCAATTTTCAGGCAGGGGATTATTTCTCAGCTGAAGCTTTTAAAGTCTGAGTGGGAAAACAGAGATGAAAGTAATAACATCAAAACTCCATATGAAGCACTGATTCTTGCCTCTCTTATTGAGAAGGAAACCTTTTTAGATGAGGAACGAACTCTTATCGCTGCAGTTTTTGAAAATAGACTTTCAAAGGGGATGCGTCTCCAGACTGATCCTGCGGTTATGTATGGAGTAAGTCGTGATTTTTCTGGAACTCTGAAGAAGTCTCAGCTTAAAGCAGATAGCCCATATAATACGTATACAAGAGACGGTCTTCCTCCAACTCCAATATGTATGCCTCAGGCAAAATCGATTCGTGCAGCCTTACATCCTGAAAATACTAAGGCATTATATTTTGTTGCAAAGGGAATTTCTCCAACAGAAGGTCATGTTTTTACCAATAATTTAAATGACCATAATAAAGCTGTATTTGAATACAGAAAAAAAGTTAAAAACTATAAGCTGTTTGACGAAAAGGGTAGCGATAATTCAGAGAGCTCCGTGGCTGACTCTAATGGTGATGATACTGTTTCTGAATCAGCAGCTGAATCTGATTCAGAATCTGAAAAGATAACCAGCAATAATAAGACTACCCCTGAGTTAAAAGATGATAACTCTTCTTCTGTTGAGTCATCAAAAGCTGAAATTCCTGAATCAGAGAGTAAAGCTGCTAAAGCAGATAGTCCTAAAGAAAGCAAAAAGACACCTTCCACAAAATCGTCAAATAACAAGTGAAGTAAAATTCAACATCTTTAATTTCATTACCATTTCGAGTAAGAGCTGATGGTATAATTACCGTCAGTTTTGTTTTTTATAATTATTTAATAGTGAAAATGTCAAAAGGCTTATTTATTACTCTTGAAGGCTCTGAAGGCGCAGGTAAATCAACTCAGATTGAGGTTATAAGCAATTACCTTAAAGGAAAAGGAAGAAAGGTAATCTGTGTTAGAGAACCTGGAGGGACTCCTATTGCTGAGGATATTCGCGCATTGTTAAAGAATCCTAGAGAAGACGATTCAATGTGTGATACAACAGAGTTACTCCTTATGTACGCTGCAAGAGCTCAGCTTGTAAACAGTTTTATTAAGCCAAAGCTTCAGGAAGGATTTGATATTATCTGTGATAGACATGATCTTTCTACTGTTGCCTATCAGGGTGGCGGTCGAGGCATGGATATGAATCATATAAATGCTGTAAGACAAATCGTGTTAGGGAATTTTCGTCCTGATTTAACCTTTTTGCTTGATATTGATCCTGAAGAAGGAATGAAAAGGGCAAGACAGAGAGGGAAACTTGATCGATTTGAACAGTCAAAAATTGATTTCTTCATTCGAGTTAGAAACACCTATATTGAGTGTGCAAAGGAAGATCCTGAACATATTGTTCTTATTGATGGTTCATTACCCTTAGATAAAGTTAGCGCTAATGTTATTGCATGCCTGGAAAAATTAGATGTTTGATCCCTGGTTGATTCCACCTCTTGAGACTTTTAGAAATTCCATTGAAAGTGGAAGAGTTCCTTCATCTGTGATTCTTGCGGGGGCTCCTGATCTTGGAGGAGCATTTCTTGCTTTAGAATTTGCTAAGCTTTACTTATGCGCAGATAGAAAGCCGAAGGAATCTTGCGGTACATGCAAGTCTTGTCATTTATTTGATGATCTTGAGTCAGGCTCTCATCCGGATTTTATTTCCCTATTATCATCAACTCAGGATGAATCTGATCGTCAGGAGGATCTCACCCACAGTTTTTCCAAATTACTCAATGATATGGGGACTCCTCTTAACGATGAGTTTATTGAGTCAGAGAATACTTCTAAAGGAACTAAATCTGTAAGAATCGATGGTATCAGAAGTTTAAACGAGTGGATTGCACAGGGCTCTGTCCTGGGAAAAGGCAAGGTTGCTGTAATTTCAAATGCTCATCTTATGGGAGAAGGTGCGGCAAATGCTTTATTAAAGACTTTTGAAGAGCCAACTGCAAATACTCTTATTATTCTTCTTACAAAGAGTCTGGAACTTCTTCCAGCAACAATTCTTTCTCGTGCATTTAAGATTCAGATCCCAAGAGTTTCAGTGGAAACTGGTTTAGATTATCTTAAATCTCGTTTGGGAAATGATTTTTCAGTGGATAGGGCAAAGATTGCTTTGGCCTTGTCCTTTAATTCGCCTCGTGGTGCAATTAAATATTACAGGGAAGAGCTAGATATTAGAGCCGTTGAACTTATACAGGCTTTAACCGAGGATGTTTCCTCATCGGCATCTACAAAAACAGTATCTCTTCTTATGGAGCTGTCAAATGAACACAGACATCTTATTCTGCAGGAGTTTATTTTAGAGCTGTTAAAATGCAAGGCTAGAATTGATAAGGACAGTCTTCCTTTATTAAAGGGGATTTCCTTAGATAAACTTGTAAAAATTCCAGCATCTCATTTACTTGATGCGTATAATGAAATGAAGTATATAAAGGCAGATTCTCCTATGTTGAATAGTAGAGCTCCAGTTTCATTGATTAGTGCATGGATAAATTCGTTAAGAAAGATATAGGAATATACTTTGATTTTAAATAAATACATATTTAAAGATATCTTTAAAGTCCAGATTGTTACATTGGTTGTACTGCTTTCTGTCTTTTTATGCCAGACAATCATTAAGATCCTTGGTAAGGCTTCTGTTGGAAATATTCCTATTGATGTTGTGTCAGAGTTAATCGTGTACTCTCTACCTTCTATTGGCTTTATTCTTCTTCCAATGAGTCTTTATGTAGGTATTATTGTTTCTCTTTCTAGAATGTCATCCGATTCTGAGATGGTTGTTATGCGTTCATCCGGATTGTCAGGTGTTTCATTCATGAAAATCTGTCTGATTCTGGCTTTGATTACTGCAATTGCTACCTGTTTGAACTGTTTGTATTTTATGCCTACAGCAAATCAGGCGAAGAATGCTCTTACAGATTCTTCTCAAAACAATCCTAAATATTTACCTATTGAGAGTGGAAAATTCACTGATTTTGGTGATTATTCACTGTATATTCAAGAAGTTAATGATGAGAAAGGTAACAAACAACTAGGTCAGGTTTTTGTAATCAAAACTGTAAAGGCTAGAGCCATTAACTCTACAGAGTATGAGTTCCTGACTGCTTTATCAGGTCATATGTCAAAAGATAAAACCGGAACTCAGTGGGTGGTTCTTGAGAATGGCTCTCTGTACAAGTCCGATGGTGTTTCTCCTGAACTTGAGAAGGTTGATTTTAATACATTGTCAATCCCTGTTCCTTATTCTGATGAAGAGGATTCTAAGGATAATTCCTTACAGAGTATCTCATCTGCAGATTTGTATAAATCCAATAATCTAGCAGCACAAATAGAGCTTCAGTGGAGAGTTGCTCCGGTTTTTGCCTGCTTCATTTTTGCCATTATGGCAGTTCCGCTATCCATGATTAACCCAAGACAGGGTAAGTTTGCTCGTCTAGGACCTGCTATTATTCTGTTTGTTTGTTATTACTTGGCTATTCTATCAATCAGAAATCTTCTCAATTCTGGAAAAATACCATTATTCCCTGGAATGTATATAGTTCCCGTGATTTTCCTTATTTTTGTGTTGATCCCTTTGAATGTAGATAAGAATTTTCTGAAATCATTTAAGAAAAAATAAAAAGAACGGCAACATAGTTGCCGTTCAAAAAGTTAACGTTATTTATTATCTTATTTTGTGAAATGATTAGGGATGCTTTCTCTGAAGTCTCTTGGTGAAGCCCCCTTGAATCTGCGGAATAGCTTGGTAAAGTAACAAGGATCCTTAAAACCACATCTTGAAGCAACTTCGTTGATACTGTCTGTTGATATTGCCAGTTCAATGGCTGCAGCTTCAATTCTGAACATATTTACAAATTCCATTGGTCTCAGATCTGTAAGTTCTTTGAAGAACTTGCAGAAATACTTTTCTGAAAGCTCAACTGCATTTGCCAGTTCCTCTAAAGTGACTTCTCTGCGGTAGTTATCGCAGATATATTTATAGATGACTGTAGATTTAATATAGTACTTGTAGTATCTGTTAACCTGATCTCGGTCGTAGATTTTACAGTTATCTAATTTTGTTGCTTCACCGAATAACTCGAGTACTTTTGCTGTTGCCATTATGCTTGCGCACATATCATTTGAGTTAACGACTCTGGTCAGCTGTTCTGCAACTTCGGTTATAGATTTGTTGTCTTTGTTGTTGTAGTAAAGGCTGATTTCGATCTGATGAGTCATAATCTTTTTTATAAGGGAATAATGACTCTGACTTAAATCAAACAGTTCGCGAAGACTAAAAGCTACGGATTCGAATTTTGTTCCTTTTTCAAGAGGATAAAGAGCATGAACACAGTTTTCTGGAACAATTGAGCAATCACCTTTTTTTAGCACAAAAGGATTTGAGTTTATGGAAATACTTACACTTCCTTCTATAACACGGAATAACTGTTGACCTTCATGGTAGTGAAATGGAACAACAAAATCATCTTCATCACTGTCATATTTGAAATATGTAAATGGTGTATCAATTGTGCGTTCTTTTACTGCAATAGGTAATTTTAGTGTCATTTTTATATTCTTAATAATATTTGTCTAATAATGTGAGAAATTATAAAACAATGAAAGTTAGTTTTTTAGAATTTTTTACAAAAGGTGTTTTTTTATATTCATTATTATGAATTTTGTCGCATTTTTTGTATATTATATTGGTAATCCATTATTAAATGGCATTTTTTAGGCTATATATTTCTATGATATAAATATCAAATCTGAAAGCCTCTCTGATTTTGTCTTACTTTTTTTATATTTTTATTGTACAAAATAACATTTTTTGTATGGTTATTTTATAAAAAAATTACACTCATTTATATAAAAGTGAATATTGTAAAATTATATTTAATCAAATTTGTTCAACTACATGATCAGCCTAATATGATAAAATTACAGCAGATTTTTACTGGAAATGATTTATGTACGGAATATTAGATAGATACGTCGGAAAAAATATTGTTTTATCTGTAATCTTGGTTTCAGTCTGTCTTACTCTTTTTGCAGGTCTGATTAATCTGATTGATGCCCTTAGATATATAGGTCGAGGTGACATTGATTTTGGTTTTGTTCTAATTTATGTCTGTTACAGACTTCCTATTGTTTTTGTTCAGTTTTTCCCTGTATCAATTCTGATCGGCGGTGTTATCGGTCTTGGAATGATGGCTCGAAATTCTGAAATTATCATTCTCCAGTCGATAGGTCTTTCAAAACTTAATATTGGTATTTCATGTGTTAAAAGTCTGATTCCCGTAATTATGGTTGTAATAGCTGTCTCAGAGATGGCTGTTCCAAAACTGGATAAACATGCGGAGGATGAATACTATCGACGTGCCTCTGCTTCAACAGGTGTTTCCGTAACTTCAAGTGGCGCCTGGATAAAAGAAGGAAATATGTTTATCGGTATCTGTGCCATGATTAACAGAAAGACAATTGCAGGTGTTGCCAAGTATGAATATGAAGGAACAAAGCTTAAGTCTTTTTCTCGTGCCGCTACAGGTAACTATATTGATAACCAGTGGGTTATGAATGATGTTGTTGAGCAGGTTATCAACGAAGATGGCGTTACTTATAATAAATATAAGACTCAGGTATGGCCTTTAAGTGTTAATCTGGAGCGTATTGAAATTCTTAATGAAATCTCTGATAAGCTTTCTGTGGTTCAGCTTCATGACTATATAAACTATATAGAACAGAACGGCGTTGATTCCTCAAGATACAGACTTTCTTTCTATAACAAGCTTCTTTCTCCTATTATTATGCTTGTAATGCTTTTACTGGCTTTATCTACAATCTTTGGCCCTCTGAGATCCATGAATATGGGTACCAGAATACTGTCTGGTATTGCATTGGGTTTTGGATATTATGTTTTAAATCAGATTGTTGCTCCTTTTTCAATTGTATATGGTGTTCCTCCAATTTTAGGAGCAACTTTTGCTACAGTTGTTTTTCTTGGATTAGCTATTTATCTGCTAAAAAGAAAGTCGTAACTACAAATTAAATATACTGGCAGCCTTTTCTGCTTTTTTTCTTAGTAAAATCATATTGAAAAGGCTGATCTTTTCATGTAATATTAACGAGTTGTTTTACTACCAAACACAATTCTCATTTCTTTCAAGCCGAAGTGGCGGAATTGGTAGACGCAGCGGATTCAAAATCCGCCGCCCTTAAAAGCGTATGGGTTCGAGTCCCATCTTCGGCACCAGAATCTTATTTAAAATCAATAAGTTAAATGTTTTCTTTGCGGGATGTAGGACGATAGGTGCTTTTGTCCACATCGTCCATAATTCAGCTTTTTTTCTTTTGAATTAGATTTTGTTCGCTCTAAGAGCTTCTTCAAGGGCATATGTCAGCTGATCTGCACATGAGGTCCCCTTGTTTCTGCATTCATTGCCTCTTAATAATTCAATGATTTCTTTCGCATCCTTTCCAAGAACAAGTTTGCGGATTGCTTTAAGATTACCGTCGCAACCTCCAAGGAAATTCACATCTTCAATGGTATTTTCCTTTAGCTGAACGAAGATTTTCTTACAGCAGGTGCCGTGAGTTATATATTCAAACATTTAGTTTCCTAGTCAATTGATGTAATGACTTCTTCATAATTTAATCGAGATTTAGGTCTATCGGCATTAGAATCATTTTCTGCACGATAACCAAGGGCAACGATCATAACAGATTTTAAATTCTTATTCTTTAGATTTAGAATTTCATCTGTTTTATCGAAGTCCATTCCTTCAATAGGAGTGCTATCAATTCCTTTTGATGCTGCAGCATATAGTAGGGCAGTCATTGCAATGTAAGTCTGCTTTGCTGTCCACTGAGTGAAATCTCCTAGATCCTCGTGCATACGAGCAAAGATTTTTCTGTGTGAATCAACAGCATCTCTGATTTCTGCTTTAGGATATCTTCCATCTGCATCTTCTTTTTGTGTAATTGCACTTAGCTCCTGGTCAGTCATTTTTGTTTTTGAACAAAGAACAACAAAGTGAGAGCAATCCTGAATTCTAGGAATATTGAAATCAGGAATTGCCTTTAGAATTTTTTCCTTTGCGCTTTGTGAAGAGCCTACATAGAAGTGCCAAGGCTGAATATTTACGGCTGAAGGGGCTAGTCTAACTACTTCCAGTAATTCATTTATATCTCTATCTGAAATTTTTCTTGTTGGATTATAGTGTTTTGTTGTGTAGCGTTGCTTTGATATATCAAGAAAATCCATTTTAATCTCCAATATTTGGTGAAAATAATAGCAATAATTTTTGATATTTTATTACAAATTTATTCAGAATTTTTAGAATGCAATGACACAAATTATTAGTTTTTTTGAGGAATATCACTATTTACTGTAAACGTTTTCATAAATTGATCTGATTCTGTTTATAATGACTCTGCTTTGTATGTAATAAGTAAAAAAATATAGTGTACGAGAAAAATAATATAAGGAATACAAAATGAGCGAGCAGTATTCAGTTAATCCAAAACTGGAAACAATATCAAATACTAAGGGCATGTCTGTAACTATTATGGACTGGGGCGCAACAGTTATTTCCTGCAAGGTACCTGTTAAGAATGAAACTTCCCGTGAAGTTGTTTTAGGCTTAAAGGATCCTGCAGACTGGTCAAAGCAGAGCTGCTTTTTCAATGCAACTATTGGCAGATTTGCAAATAGAATTGCAAATTCAGAATTTGAAATTGATGGAAAGAAATACAAGTTAAATTCTGGCGCTAAACACTGTCTTCATGGCGGTGTTGACGGTTTTGACAAGAGACGTTTCACCTTACAGTCAAAATCAGCTAATTCTTTAACCTACACTTTACATTCTCCTGATGGAGATATGGGCTTCCCAGGAAACTTTGATTTAACTGTCGTTTACACTGTATCAGAGGAAAATGAGTTAAAGATAGAGTACGTTGGTAAGTGTGATGCTAAGTGTTATGCATGTATCACCAATCATTCATACTTTAATCTGAACGGTTTTAACAGTTCTGTTATGAACCATACTGTAAAGATGGATTCAACAGAATTCCTTCCTTTAGATGATACCTCTATTCCTACAGGAGAGGTGAGAAAGGTTGCTGGTGGTGCTTTTGATTTTACTTCAGAGAAAACATTAGCTCGCGATTTTAGAAAGGATGATCAGATGACTGCTGCTTTAGGATATGATCACCCATTCCTAATCAAGGGAGATATCACAAAGCCTTTCATTAAGCTGACTTCAGATGACAGAAAGCTTTCAATGGAGATGTATACTGATTATCCTGCATTCCAGATGTACACTGGAAACTATGTAAATCAGGGAGATAGTGCTATTCCTGCAAGAGATAATGGTGAAATCTATAAGGATCAGTGTGCTGTATGTATTGAGCCTGAATTCTATCCAGATTGCCCTCATTTACCACAGTTTGCTGACTTAAACCCAATTGTTACACCAGAAAAGCCTCTGGTTAAAACAATTGTTTATAAATTTAACTAATAAATATCAATACAGGATCCATTTCAACCAAAGGATCCTGTAAAATGTGTGTCCAAATCAGAGGTAAAAAAAATGGTTTTGGACATATATTTCTTCATAATCGTCTGTCCACTTGTTTTTCTTGCAGGTTTTATTGATGCTGTGGGCGGTGGTGGCGGATTTATTTCTCTTCCTGCGTATCTTTTATCTGGACTCCCTCCTCATACAGCTTTGGGTACGAATAAGCTGTCAAGTACAATGGGAACCTTCCTTGCAACGTTAAGATATGCAAAACTAGGTTATATTCGTTATAAAGACGCAGCTGTTGCTGTTATTTTCGCGGTTTCAGGTTCATATCTGGGGGCAAAGTTAGCTCTATGGATCCCTGATACTCAGCTGAAAATAACAATTATGATTGTTCTTCCTTTAACCGCAATTTATCTTCTCAAATACAGAAAAGTCGGTGAACCTGATCAGACAAAGTACAGCAGGTTATATGTTCTTTCAACCTGTGCCTTGATTGCCTTTTCTGTGGGAATATATGATGGTCTTTATGGTCCGGGAACCGGAACGTTCCTGTTACTTGGGTTCTGTGTTTTTGCTAAATACTCTGTTCAGAACGCAAATGGTTTAACAAAGGCCATTAATCTGACCACAAATATAGCTGCACTATCTGTGTTTCTGAGTCATGGTTCAGTAATTATCTATATGGGATTTATTGCTGGATTATTTAATATTGCAGGAAACTATGTAGGCTGTTCATTCTTTGTTAGAAAAGGAATGAAAGGAACTAAGCTGATAATGTTACTGGTGATAGTTCTATTTGAAGCTAAGCTTTGCTGGGATTTTATCTCGTAAATAAATAAAATCAGCACCGTAAAATGGTGCTGATTCAGATTTCAACTATTCAGTTCCGTGAGCCATCCATGCCGGCATCTTTGACTCATATTCACTGATTTCCTTCTGATGCTGTAAAGTCAGGGAAATTGCATCCAGACCTTCAAGCATACAGTGTCTGCGGAACGGATCCAAATCGAATGTAAAGTTCAAGTTATCACAGGTTACTGTCATATCTTCAAGTGAAATTGTAATCTCTGTTCCTGGTTTCTTATCCAGAACCTTAAAGATTTCATCTACTTCATCAGCTGTAAGCTTAACTGGAAGTAGTCCGTTTCCCAAGGAATTATTGTAGAAAATATCTGCAAAAGATGGTGCTATTACAGCTCTGAAACCATAACCCATCAATGCCCAAGGAGCATGCTCTCTTGAGGAGCCATTTCCAAAATTGTCACGGGCAACAAGAATACTTGCTCCTTTAAATTCAGGCTTATTCAAATTAAAGTCTGGATTTGGCTGTTTTTCTGCATCATCCAGATATCTCCAGTCATGGAAAAGATGTGCTCCGAAGCCATTTCTGTCCACAGCAAGAAGAAACTGTTTAGGGATAATCTGATCTGTATCGATGTTTGCTGAGTCTAATGGAACTGCAACACCTGTGTGAACCGTAAATTTCTGCATTCTTACTGTCTCCTAGATGAACTCTCTTACGTCAGCTAATGCACCTTTGATAGCACAAGCTGCAGCTGTTGCCGGACTCATAAGGTGTGTTCTTGATCCTTTTCCCTGTCTGCCTACAAAGTTTCTGTTTGAAGTTGAAGCAACTCTAATTCCAGAAGGAGCCTTATCATCATTCATAGCAAGACACATTGAGCAGCCAGGCTGTCTCCATTCGAAACCAGCCTCAATAAAGATTTTATCAAGACCTTCTGCTTCTGCCTGTCTCTTTACCCATCCTGAGCCTGGAACCGCAATAGCAAGCTGGATGTTTGGAGCGATCTTGTGGCCTTTCAGAATCTTGGCAGCTTCTCTGAAGTCTTCAAGTCTTCCATTTGTACATGAACCGATGAAGACGTAGTCAACAGGTGTACCAATCAGCTTATCTCCACTCTTAAGTCCGATATACTCAAGAGCACTGCTGCATGATTTAGCTACAACAGGATCAGAGTAATCTGAAGGTGATGGTACAGTTGATGTAATTGCAGCACCCTGACCAGGATTGGTTCCCCAGGTAACAAATGGTTCTAGTGCCGATGCATCCAGAGTAACTTCTTTATCAAAGATAGCATCATCATCTGACTTTAAGGTCTTCCAGTACTCAACTGCTTTATCAAATTCCTCTCCCTTAGGAGAAAACATTCTGCCCTTAAGGTATTCAAAGGTTGTTTCATCCGGAGCAATCATTCCTGCTTTAGCTCCGAATTCAATTGCCATATTAGACAGAGTCATTCTACCTTCCATGGACAGAGCTCTTACAGCTTCACCGCAGAATTCAACTGCATAACCGGTTCCTCCTGCAGTAGTAAGCTTTGCAATAATAGCCAGAATCAGATCCTTTGCATAAACACCTTTTTTCAGTGTACCGGTGCAGTTGATCTTCATGGTTTTCAGGCGCCCCTGCTTTAGAGTCTGAGTTGCCATAACATGCTCAACTTCTGATGTTCCTATACCAAATGCAAGTGCACCAAATGCTCCGTGGGTTGCTGTGTGAGAGTCACCGCAAACTAAGGTTGTTCCTGGAAGGGTAAATCCAGTCTGAGGCCCAATAATATGAACCACCCCCTGATTATCATCTCCAAAACCGAAGAATTTAACTCCGAATTTCTCTGTGTTTCTCATAAGAGCTCGGATCTGTTCCTGAGCCATTGGAGAACAGGCCTCTATAGTCTGCTCTTTTGTGGAGATATCATGATCCATGGTTGCAAGATGCAGATCTGGTCTGTGAAGCTTTCTTCCGGAGTTTTCTATTCCTGAGAATGCCTGAGGTGAAGTTACTTCATGGACAAGCTGTCTGTCTATATATAAGGTTGGCAGCTCTCCTTCCTGTTCAAAGACTATGTGGCTGTCGTAAACCTTCTGATAAAGTGTTTTTCCCATTTTATGAAACCTATGTGTTCTAATAACTGTAGTCAGATATTATTTGTTTATCTCTTCGGCGATTCTGCTACCCATATCTGATGTTGACTGTGCTGGGAAAGGAGATGCTCCACTTTCCATTAGATCAGATGTTAGATAGCCGTTCTTAAGAACCTTTGCTACAGCATCTTCGATACACTGTGCAGCATCATATTCCTTTAATGAGTAACGAAGCATCAGTGCTGCAGAAAGAATCTGGGCAACAGGGTTGGCAATATTTTTTCCTGCGATATCAGGAGCAGAGCCGCCGGCTGGTTCATATAGACCAAATCCGCCTTCGCCTAAGGATGCTGATGGCAGCATTCCCATTGAACCGGTAATCATTGCGCATTCATCTGATAGAATATCGCCAAACATATTTGAGCATAGCATTACGTCAAACTGGGATGGAGCTTTGACAAGCTGCATTGTTGCGTTATCAACATAGATATGCTCAAGCTCAACATCAGGGTAGTCCTTTGCAATCTCGTTTACAATCTCTCTCCATAGAACTGAACTCTGAAGTACATTTGACTTATCTACAGAGGTAACTTTCTTTCTTCTTAAACGAGCTGCTTCAAATGCAATTTTTGCAATTCTTTCAATCTCGAAACGGTGATAGATCTCAGTATCAAACGCTTTTTCCTGAGGACCTGTTCCTTCGCGGCCTTTAGGCTGACCAAAATAGATGCCGCCAGTTAGCTCTCTTACGCAGAGCATGTCAAAACCACGCATTGCAATATCTGCTCTTAATGGAGAAAGAGAACCTAAGCCCTGATAAATCTTTGCTGGTCTGAAATTACAGAATAAAGAGAATTCCTTTCTTAAAGGAAGTAGTGCTCCTGCCTCTGGTCTCTGTGAATTTGGAAGGTGATTCCACTTAGGACCACCAACTGAACCGAATAAGATTGCGTCTGCCCATTTACATGCTGCCATTGTTTGTTCAGGAAGAGGAGTTCCGCATTCGTCAATAGCGCAGCCACCAACTAGTTCTTTTTTGTACTCAAGAGTGAATCCATACTTCTTCTGAACTGCATCAAGAACTTTCAGTGCTTCTGCCATGACCTCCGGGCCAATTCCATCTCCTGCTAAAACTGCAATCTTATAATTGTTAGCCATTTTTATACGTTCTCCTTTTCGTTCTTCTCTTCTTTTACCAGCTGAGCTCTGTAAATACTGTTACATGCTGAAATCAATGCCAATGCTGAGGATTCAATTACGTCGGTTGATAGTCCCTTTCCATGATAGTGACATCCATCGTAAATAACATCGACGTCAACCTGACCCTGAGCATTCATTCCTGAGCCTTTTGCTGAGATTACAAAATTATCAAGCTGAAGTTTGATTCCTGTCAGTCTTGCAATACAGTTGAACACTGCATCAATAGGTCCGTTACCTGTTCCAGAATCTGTTCTGGTTCTTTTACCGATTTTCAATCTTACAGTTGCTGTAGGAATAATATTTTTTCCGCCAGATAGCACTGTCAGATTATCCAGTTCAAACTGTGATTCCTCTTCCTGTTCGTGAGAAAGGAACAGTAGAGCTTCAAGATCGTAGTCAAATACCTGGCCTTTTCTGTCTGCCAGCTTTAAGAATCTTGAATAGACATCATCAAGATTGTATGAGTTTTCTCTGTAACCAAGTTTTTCTAATACAGCCTTGATCATATGTCTGCCAGATCTTGCAGTCATATGCATGTTGTTTTCTTTAAAGCCTACGCTCTGAGGAGTTAAGATTTCATAGGTGCTCTTGTTCTTCAGTACACCGTCCTGATGGATTCCTGAACTGTGGGCAAATGCATTTGAACCCACGATTGCCTTGTGACTAGGAACTGGTTCATTAGTAATTCCAGATACAACCTGAGATGCTCTGGCGATATTTTCTGTAACAATATTGGTGTATACCCCATGCATATACTGCTCGCGCAGTTTCATTGCCATTACAACTTCTTCTAAAGAGGTATTACCAGCTCTTTCACCTAAACCGTTAACAGTACATTCAATCTGTCTTGCACCTTCCATTACGGCAGAAAGAGAATTTGCAGTAGCCATGCCCAAATCGTTGTGGCAGTGTACTGATATCACAGCCTGATCAATGTTTGGAACTCTGTTGAACAGTGTTTTTATGATTGAACCAAATTCATATGGAAGGGTGTAGCCCACAGTATCAGGAATATTAATAGTTGTTGCTCCTGCCTTGATAGCATTTTCAACCATTCTGCATAGATGATCTATCGGAGTTCTACCGGCATCTTCACATGAGAATTCAACATCATCTGTATAGTTTCTTGCGCGTTTAACAGCTCTTACAGCCATTTCAACGACATCATCAAATCCTTTTTTCAGTTTGTCTTTTACATGGACATCTGAAGTTGCGATAAAGGTATGGATTCTATAATGATCTGTTTCGTGCAGAGCATCTCGACAGGCATCAATGTCCTTATCTAAAGCTCGTGAAAGACCACAGATTGTTGAATTCTTGATAGTTCTTCCGATTTCTCTTACAGACTGAAGATCACCTGGGGATGAAATTGGGAATCCTGCTTCAATAACGTCTACACCAAGCTGCTCAAGACAGAGTGCTATCTGGAGTTTCTGTTTCGCTGTCAGTGATTGCTGAAGTGCCTGCTCTCCATCTCTTAGTGTGGTGTCAAAAATAATGACTCGGTTTTTGTCTGATATTCCCATATTACCGTTCCTTATTTTGCAAAACTTGATAATTTTGAAAAAAATTAGATTAAACGCTGTATCGTATTTTTGACATCATAACACCGTAATATTGCAATTCAATAAGTTTTCACAAAATTTAATTATTAAAAATATTAATATACTGAAATATAACGAAAAAGAATTGCAATATTGATTTATTATGTAATATTTTAGTGCATGGTTATGTTTGCAAAATATATGTTTTTTGTAAAACTTCAATAAGGAAAATGTATATTTTATTCTTTTACAAAATATGATGATTTTGCAATTGAAACCGAATGGATAAATAATAAATCTATTAATCAATATGTTAGATTTTTGCGTATAATTAAATGAATAAAATATTGCAACACAGCTCACATTTTAAGTATAATTGCACGATTAGTTTTGAGGCGTGTCTATTTTTCTTTTCTTGAGCCGCGGGTTTTTGGCTCATTTGCGTGTATCTGTATAGTATTTTCAGATTTGTTAATCTATAGGTCATATAGATCATATCGTTAAGAAGGGACGCTCCTCTTTTATCGGAGCAAAAATGTCAGAGTTAATTGAAAAAAATATCGCTACCACTGTTGGCGGCGACGAGAGTTTATTGGTTTCACAGTCAGAAGAATCTATCGTTACTTTCGATGATTTAGGTTTAAGCAAAGAAGTTCTTCGTGCTGTACATGATTTAGGATTTGAATCTCCTACTCCTATTCAGGAAAGATCAATTCCAGTTGTTTTATCCGGTAAGGATATGATTGGACAGGCACAGACTGGTACTGGTAAGACAGCTGCATTCTCATTACCTATTCTTTCAAGAATCGACTGCAAGAAAAGCTGTATTCAGGCTTTAATTTTAGAGCCAACCCGTGAGCTTGCAATTCAGTCAGCAGAAGCTTGTCAGAGTTTTTCAAAGTATATTAAAGATTTTAGAGTTGCACCTATCTACGGTGGAGCTTCATATGAAAACCAGATCAGAACACTAAGACACGGTGCTCAGGTTGTTGTTGCTACCCCTGGTAGACTTATCGATCTGATTGAGAGAGGTAAGGTTGATTTATCTAGCCTTTCATTCATGGTTATCGATGAAGCTGACGAAATGTTAAGAATGGGCTTTATTGACGATGTTGACTGGATTTTGAGCAATACTCCTGATTCAAGACAGACCGTTCTTTTTTCAGCAACAATGCCTCCTGTTATTGCGAAGATTGCAAAGAATCACTTAACAGAGCCTGTTGACGTAAGAATTGAGTCAAAGACAACTACTGCTACTACAGTTCACCAGAGATACTGGATTGCATCAGGTGCACATAAGATTGATGCAATGACTCGTATTCTTGAGGTTGAGAATTACGATGCAGTTATTGTTTTCGTAAGAACCAAGACTGATGCAGAAGATGTTTCTAACAAGCTTATGGCTCGTGGTCTTGCCTGTGCAGCTCTTCATGGAGATATTCCTCAGCGTCAGCGTGAGAAGATTATTGACAGATTGAAGGCAGGTCATCTAGATATCATTATTGCAACAGACGTTGCTGCACGTGGTCTTGATGTTGATAGAATTACCCACGTATTCAACTATGATATTCCTTATGATGCAGAGTCATATGTTCATCGTATCGGTAGAACAGGTCGTGCCGGCAGAACTGGTGAAGCAATTCTGTTCGTTTCACCCCGTGAGAGAAGAGCTCTACGTCTAATTGAACGCGTAACCGGTCAGAAGATTGAGCCAATGCAGATGCCTTCTGTTGCAGATGTTAATAAGGCTCGTCTTGAGAACTTCAAAAATCAGGTTATGGAGACAATTGCAGAGGGTAATCTTGAGATGTACGAAGAGGTTATCTCTGAACTTCTGTCTGATGATTCTATCGAAGTTGAAACTCTATGTGCTGCACTTGCCAAGATGGTTCAGAAAGATGGAACCCTGTTATTAGATGATTCAAAGCCAGAACCTCGCATGAGAACCTTTGATGATGATAATTATTCTGAAAGAGGTCAGAGAAGAGGTCTTCCATCAGCTGAAGCTGCTCCATTACGTGAGTATCCTGATATGGCAATGGTTCGTTTTAGAGTTGCTGTTGGTAGAAAGGATGGTGTAAAACCTGGTCAGATTGTTGGTGCAATTGCTAATGAGGGTAACATCGAGTCTAAGTTTATCGGTGAAATCTCAATTTTCGACACCTTTACTACTGTTGATCTTCCTGATGGAATGCCAAAAGATACAATGCATATTCTTGCTCAGGCAAGAGTTTGCGGCAGACCTTTAGATCTCCGTTTATATACTGCAGAACCACCTCGTTCTCGTGGTAACAGAGATAGAAACAGAAAGAATGATCGTTTTGGTGATGACAAGTTTGATCGTCAGGGCCGTCATTCAGGAAAGGATTTTAGAAAATTTGAAGGTGGCTCAAGAGGCTCTCGTTCTGATAGAAGAGAACGCTTGGATTTCGGTTCTGATAGAGGCCGTTTAAAGCGTGGCGATAAAGGCTCTAAGTCAGGCTTTAGATCTTCATTCTCTGGTAGAAGAGAAGGTTTCTAAAGCAATAAAAAATCCCACGTAAGTGGGATTTATGAATTCTTAAGAAAAGGCCGTAAGGCCTTTTTTATTAGCCGATTCTCTTTAGTTTTGCCATGTAGAAACCATCAAAGCCTGATGATGGCATAATATGCTTGTCTTCGACAAGTTCAAATTTCCCCTGATTGTTCTCAAGGAATTTCTCGATTTGCTTTTCATTTTCAGATGGCATGATTGAGCATGTTGAGTAAATAACATAACCACCAACCTTTGCCATCTTGCTGTATCTTTCAAGAATGTCTGCCTGAACATCTCTAAGCTCTTTTAGATGCTCTCTTCCATCTCTCCACTTTGAATCTGGCATTCTTCTGATTACACCGGTTCCAGAACAAGGTGCATCGATTAGAACCTTATCTGCAGATTCAACCATTCTCTTGATAACCTTTGTTGAATCGATAAGTCTAGGCTCAATATTAAATGCTCCTGCTCTCTTAGCTCTCTTTTTCAGATCTTCAAGCTTCCAGGCTTCAGTATCCATTGCGATAATTACGCCTTTGCCTTCCATTGAAGCTGCTAACTGAAGTGTCTTGCCGCCTGAACCGGCACATGCATCGATAACCCTTTCTCCGCTCTTTGCATCAACAAACTGACCGATAAGCTGAGAACCTGCATCCTGCTGTTCGAATAAACCTTCCTTAAAGGCTTTTGTTCTGAATAAAGCAGAATTGGAGGTTACTTCCAATGCTAATGGTACGCCTCCGACTGATTTGGTAACAACACCTTCATCAGATAGTTTATGAGCTAGTTCATCACGTGTACCCTTAATGGTGTTTGTTCTGATGAATCTGTGTGACTCTCCTCCTAATGCTTTACGTTCCTCGTCCCATTTAGATTTCAGTTCAGAGTATCCAAGTTCCTGTAGCCATAGAGGACATCCATCATTGTATAGAGGATCGTCTTTTGCTTCTGCGATGCGCTTTTTCAGGCCTCTGCGATCAAATCCCTCTTCACCTTCAAGTTCTGGAAGAGGCCAGTCTTTGTACGCGCAGTATGCGAATGTTAATCTGCCAACATGACGTTCAAAATCAGAAGGACGCTTTAAGTTAGAAACGAATGCAAACAGAGATAATCTTGAGAACATGAAGTTTATCTGTTTAATCAGGAATCCCTGTTCTACAGGATCAATTTTTACTTTGTTGAACCAGAATGCATATGCTCTGTCCAGAGAGTTGTGCATTACAAGAACATCCTCAAGAATTGAGGTTACAAGTCTTAGCTGGAACTCAGAAAAACCTTTGCGTTTTACGTGTTCTGTATGAGCCTGAGTGTCAGCCAGTCTGCTTTCTTCTCTGAATTTGAATTTATCTGAATTTCTTGGTTTGAAAGCTGTTCTTTTGTTATCGCTGTTTCTTGAAAAATCTTTTTTACCAGAGAATTTTCTGTCTTTTTTAAATTCGGTCTGATTATCCTTTTGGTTATTTGAGTGTGCTACTGGTTTATTCTTATTTTTATAATGTGCAGACTGTTTTCTGCTATCTTTCTTTTCAAATGTCATAATGACCTCTCAATTATTTAGCACGCTTTGTTTTTTTTAGTCCGTAACCTGATTCCTTTAGCGTAAAACCTTCTCTGTTTATCCAAACATCAAGTCCGTTCCGTACATTGCCTGCTACTATTGCAGCTGCAGCACTTGCACTTTGAAACTTAAGATCTTTTGCGAAAACAAAACAGTTATTTATCGGATCTAATTCTAAAGTCCCGTCAGAAAGCAAATCTTCTCTAATATTGCTGATGTTTTGTGGTACTGAATCGACTGGCTGAAGAACAGCCTGAGAACCTTTTAAAACTACAAAATGAGGCTTGCTTCGAGTTCCTTCGGGATAACCTTTTGCACTTATGTTTCTGATACTGAATGTATAAATCTCGTGAGCACCTAAAGGAGCGGTATTTTTTATAAGCTCACGTAAGGCAATCAGCTGGTTATATACGTTGATTGGCAAAATAGCGTGTGTTTTTTTGCCATGAAGATCTGTTATAAAACTTACTTCTTTTTCTGCCATAAATAGATGCTGATTATTACTTCTTTATTTATGACAATTTTAACATAGAAAAGAGGGTGACTAAAAAGGTCGCCCTCTATTTTTACCTAAATTTTGTGGTTTTATTAACATTATTGATAATATTTTTATATTAAAACTTTATCTATTTCCTTGATATACAAAGTTAATATACTATACTTAATAATATAAAGAGTTATATTATTGGTAATATCGTTATGGATAAAGAAGATCTTTTCAAACCCTATATTCAAGATGATTTAGCCTTACTTCCTCCTTGTATTGGTGATTTTATCTCCCCTTCAGATCCCGTCAGACTCGTAAGTACAATTGTTGATAAACTTGATATCTCCAATATTCTTAAAGATTACAAAGGTGGTGGCACTACCAGTTATCAT
>NZ_FUXX01000088.1 GCF_900167015.1 Succinivibrio dextrinosolvens DSM 3072 | reverse complement strand
AAGATGAGACGCAAAAAATAGAATTTACCCAACATAATTGACCGCCAGCTGGCGGTTTTTTACTATATTCGTGGTAGGAAATAGTTTCCGCTTACACAACTGAATCAATACCCTTGCCTATATAAGCCAGAGTATCAAGGTATGACATTTTTCCCTTTGAGTCGATATAGATTGTATCCTTTGCAGTACCTAGCTCGCTCTGCATAAGTTTTGGTTCAAGCAGTGAAGCTTTGTGTACGTGAACAATAATAGGAGTTCTCTTACCTGCTACTGAGTAGATGAAGTTACCTGTGAACTCGCTTAGAATCATCACAACAATTGAAATGTTGTAATTGTCAGACTGCTTTAACATTAAAAGCTTGTTCAGAGCAGTCAGAGTTTCACCTGGAAGCATGGTCTGATTGATCAGTGCATTGCGTACAAAGGTAGTACAGGTATTGATGCCGCTGATGGTTTTGGTGTTGGACTCATTGCATGAGCCAAAAACAATACCGATATTATCCTGATCAACTCTGAATACATCGTAGAAATCTGAAGGATTCTCCTTTGATGGCATGATAAAGGAGGCGATATCCAGGAACTTGGAGTTAGGCATGTCTTTACCTGCAGGCATCATATCACGCTGCATTGCATTCATAAGCTCGATTCTGGCGAGCTTTGCTGAATTCTTGCTATCCTCAACTCCCTTATCCTCGAGCTCTTTTACTTTGCCGGCAACTTTCTCAACAATTGAATTGCCAAGATTTTCAACAGATTTTACGACTTTTCCGATAGCTTCAAAGTCAACTCTGTTGCAGTCCATCTTTGACTGGATTTCATTCATTTTCTTACGGTCTGAAAGAATATTGGCTGAGACCACATCAAGATTATTGGCGATGGCTGTTAGGTCTTTTTTCAGAGCCTCAAGATTCTTAATGGCAAGAGCAGCAAGAGCGCAAAGACCAAGTATACATAGTCCGATCAGAATGAATGTGCCTGTTACAGCTGGTTTGATAATAGGTCCTTTTGGAGTCTGAACTGATACATAGAAATCAGATTCAGGATCGTAGATCATTGTTACAAGCTTTACCTTGTCTGATTTGCTCTCAAACTGAATCTCACGCTGTTCCTTAGCCTTGGCGAACATCTCGTCTGTGATTTCATCGGCAGAGAATTTGTTATCAGAGCTTAGAAGTACCTTTTTTGATGAATCCAAAACTGCAAATGAATTGATTGAATTCTCGCTTACAATCTCTGATACGTCAATTTTTGCAATTGACTGGTGAACATTAAGATCCTTATAGTCAAGGTTCTCGTTTATAACCTTAACAAAAATAAAATTCTTATCAGCGTCATTGTGAAGCTTGTAGCCTATAAACTTCTTGCCCTCGGCAAGCTTGCACCAGTAGGAGCCGATATTTACATTGAATGCCTTAAGATTGTTTAGAACTGTTTCCTGATTTTTCTTTGGAACACTGAACATCTCAAGACAGTTTTCTGCATCAGGTATATCCTGTGTTGTTTCAAAGAACTGTTCATCTGCATTCGACTGGGCAAAATAAGGAAAAGCAGTGTAGTCTAACAGTCCCTGCTTGTTTGAATCTACCTGGAATTTATCAAAAGCACTGTCTTTGATTTTTGAGAAAAAAGGAGCGTATTTCTGATTCTCGTTTTCCGAAATAGCTGACGCGTGTTTCTTTACGCCATCATAAACAACCTTTATATAGTCTTTCTGGTTGTCAAACTGGTTCTTGACAGCATTGGGTAACACAACCTCTTGATTATATACGCTCAATGCCGCAGCCACAGTTACAAAACTTACAGTAATGGCGGCTAGTATTTTTGACTTTAATTGCATTTGTGTTTTAAGTCCAACATGTGCTTGATTGAGTCAGGTACGGAGTAATCCTGTATCTATTATTTTATTTATTACTCTAGTTTCCCACATGGAAATTTAAAACAAAACTAGATTCACTCTAGGTTTGATGCTCTTTAAAAACTTGTATTGATTTATTTTTGGGAAG
>NZ_FUXX01000094.1 GCF_900167015.1 Succinivibrio dextrinosolvens DSM 3072 | reverse complement strand
TGAACTAATTCAGCAACGGATCGCAACTGGTAACAGTTGCATATCCTTTAATTTATGAGGATCCTAGAATAAATTTCTTAAGATCCTAGGTATGTATGTTTATATCTAGGGGTACTGATTCTGCTTATAGCGATATCACAGGCTCGCTCTAGCATTTGTCCTCCGTATTTTGAACTTAATCTCAATACGGCAAGGCAGGGATTGTACCCCTGTTCATCAAAAGTACAGGATTTGAATATTCTGTTAATGACCTCCTGAGTCTTTGGACCAATTTTTTTAGACCAGTTTTCTATTCGTTCTCGATTGAACTCAACGTATTTTGTTTGTTTTGGTAGATCCTCCTCTCGAGTTCTGTATTTATTGGTGTTCCAAACGGGAAATTTTTCATGACACGCTACCAGCTCATCACCGACGTAGATTCTCAGCATATTTGAATTTGAGCTTTCACATACAGACACTTCATATCCAATTAAGCGGAAAGGGCAGGAGTAAAAGTTTTTCTTGTATGAGATATGACAGTTATTCTGAACTTTGACGTGATATTTCCATTCGCAGATTTCAAAGTCCATTGGTGGCAACGGCTGTAGATAAGGTTGTTCTGCAAGATATTCTGTATATCTTGAGCCATCTCTTTTTGTGAAAGGTCTTTCATTAAAATTCTTCAGAGCAACTCTCACATCATTCTTGAGCTCAGTGAATGTGTAATACTTCTTATTCCTTAATGCTGCCGTAATTGCTGTTGTGATAGCTCCAACTGTTCCTTCAGCAATAGCTTTATCCTTTGGCATTTTTACTCGGGCGGGCAGAATTGCAGTATGATAATGCTCTCCTAATTTCTCATAGTCTCCCTGCAATACTATCTCGCCTTCATGAGGATGGGCGCTTACACCTGTTTTTTAAATTGTCACAGATAGTTCTTATCGGTACGCCTCCAAAGTGCTTAAACATGTTAACGTTGCAGCGTATCCATGTTGGTAATTTCATATCCAGACAAGGTTCAACATAGGTATAGTGACTGTAGGAAAGCACTCCAACAAATAAATATACCTTCCTTGAAAGGTCTCCCTCATACAGCGACATTGTTTTACCTGCCCAATCAACCTCGCATTTCTGACAAGGCTTTTGTTCAAGATGACTGGTGAAGTCTTTTTTATTTACGTAATCGTTATAACCTGTACAGAATTTTGTATATTTATACGGAATACCTCCTTCCTTTCTTGTTTTATCAGAGTATTCAAGCCATAACAGACGTAGAGTTACCCCGACTCTTTTTAATTCTGAATGTACTTTTGAATAATCTGGAAGTGTGTATACAATGTCATCATTGGTAAATTTGTTTGGAAAGATTATTCGATAGACGTCATCATCCGATTTGTTCTCAATATCACTGTATTTAAGAGCAAGTTCCTGAGCTCTTTTGAAGACCTCGTTAACACTTCTTCAAGAAATATGGCGGGATGAAGCAATATCAGATCGACTAAGACCTTTTTCTTTTAGTTCAAGGATCAGTTTTACACGAATTTTATTCATAAAAAAATCTCCATAAATCAATTTGTAATTCACAATGAATTACATTTGGAGATTAGAAGATCATTCGTGAAAAAATGGTGCTCCCACTGTGAATT
>NZ_FUXX01000075.1 GCF_900167015.1 Succinivibrio dextrinosolvens DSM 3072 | reverse complement strand
ATAGAGAAACAGCTCGACTCATGATTATAGAAGTTTCATTAATAGGTAGAATAACCGAAAAGTCACTGGCCAGGTAATTAAGGATGAGTTACAGAATAAGGACGAACTATAGCCAAAAAGTGATCCTGCCCTAGGGCAACTGCTCCTGTCTGAAGGTATAATTGGATTAGCTTCCAATATATTTTTATTGTCTGAAAAGAAATCAAAATCAGGCAGACAATGCCTGATTTAACAATGAGTTACGATTGAAGTTCCGCAATGGACGGCGCCAGTCAAAGTAAGTCGGAACTATTAACAGCTTTTTAAATGAAGTAAATTTAAATCTTTTCTAACTCTTTGATTTAAATATTAAATCTTTATCGTTAATCAGCATGCTTATAATTCGCTTTATCTGCAGATTTTTCTTTATTTTGGGAGATTTGTGATACTGGTCGGAAATTCTGCTCCTCATTTAATCAGGAGCAGCTAGATTCCATTATTTAGAAGCGAATTCTACTGTAGATGAGACAGTACAAGTTCTTTGTAGTCGAAGGGAGTTAATCCAGATATGTCGATCTTGTCATAGCAGCACTTATTATCCGGATCATACATATTCAATGTAGACCTACCGTCCTTAGACTTTTTCCTTCCTGGTAATTTGAAAGCATCGTCTTCAGGATTCTGCTCATCCAGCAGGCTTAAGCGGTATTTCATGTTGGCAATAAGCCATATTATGTAATCGTAGACCGGAATACCATTATTCAGGCAGTTGGCTGTTATAGTCAGGCAGTCCGTAAAGGCATGGCTTGAGTCAACCGTGTTAAGAAACATAAAGGATTTTCTTGCCATAATTGCAAGTTTGACTGCTCTTTCACTTCGATTGGATGTTAATTCTATTTCAGGACTTTCAACAAACCTCTTCAGTTCTGATTCAAATTTAAATAGATAGAGTAATGCTTTCGACTCCTCCGCATTATTATTCCTCAGGATTCTAACTTTTGTTCCGTCCTTTGAATATTGAGCCTTTACAACTTTAGGATGATTGATTATGTAAAGTTTTACAGCATCAAACAGTGCATTGGCCACTGTTTTTGAAACTTTAGCTCTTACATCTCCAAGTTCAGCTTTAAACTCTCTGGTATTGCATACAAAGTTATGTTTACAAATCACGCTTGAATCAATCACAAACAGAGCGTTGATCAGGTAAAAAATAATCAGTAAATCCCGTTCTTTTGAACGTAGAACTCTATCCTTTGGTTCCCTTAGGTAATTCTGGAGATTTTCTTTAAAATCGGAGAAACTGCTACCTTTTGGCAGCAGGTATTTTTCATATATATCGAGCAGTCCTGAATCTTTCAGATAGTACCAGAGTTCACGCCTGCCATGTGCTAGGCATTTGGAGGTTTTAATATTAACTCCAAGCTTTTCAAGTTCTTTCTTTGCCTTGGCGTATCCAGCATAACCATCTGAGGTTAAATATTTCAGTGTGCTTGATGCATCTTTGAGTAAATCCACAACAGTATCACTGTTACGTCCAGGAGTTGCTGTGTAATAAGTTGCCTTGTGCTTTGCGCCAAACGCGGAATTTATAACCCAAATCCAGGATTTTTTACTTTTATCTGCTGAGCCTTTTGCATTTTCTCTGATTTGCAGTCTCGACTCATCCATAATGACACTGACGGAGTTCTTAACGATTATTTCTCTTATGGCCTCTGCTATAGGATGGAAATATGCTCTGGCGGTTCCATTGAGCAGACCTATCATATGTTCTCTGGAGAAAGGCAGTCCTTTTCCATAGAAAAAATTGTAAACACGATTCTTTGGTATTCCCAGCTGACTAAAGAATGTGGCAATTGAAACTATAAGTCCTGTGGAGGCTTTTGATTTCAGAAACAGAGGGGAGAAAGAGAAAGCCTCAGAATTAAAGAGTACAGGGGAAATAACCTCATTATCGTTTCTGTCTCTGATTAAAATATCCTTAAGAGTACAGTAACTGTGGGCTGCAGAAGTATCATTTTTAATAGTCTTATATTCTGCTCGTCTTTGTTTCTGTTCACTTGCATCTGACATCTCCGTGTTTTCTGTCTGTCTTAGAGGTGACATTGTCCTTTCTTTTGTCTTTCTTTCACCCTCGCAGACTTCTGATAGAGCGCAGTCTAATGCAGTTTTATTTTTCTCTAAAGCTGTACTTCCTTCTTTTTGGGGATTTCCCTGTCCCTTTCTTTCTTCCTGCTTATGGATTTTTTCTATGATTTCAAAATTGGTTATACATGCAGAATTTAGCTGTGAACTATCACCACATTCTGGACAGGTAATTGTATACACAGGACTTAATAAGGTCTTTAATTCCATGCGTCCGTTACAAGGTGTTACGCAGGTATTGTAGCGGTCAGGACTTTGTTTGATGAGAAATTTCTGAAAGCTTCTGCAATGAGGACATTTCATTTTCAGCTCAAAGCCATCAGGTAATTTTATGATCCCTACAATTTCGGTGCTGTCATCAAGTCTGTACAGTTTCTGTCTGGCTCTGTCATGCTGTACTTCACCATCTCTTCTGCTGCAGGATAGAGAAGTCTTTTCTAAAAGCTTATGACTGTTTTCTAATAGTTCAAATGTATCTTGTGAATGCTTATTCGTCAGCTCATCTCGCAGAAAATCTAAAGTTACCTCTTGTGCCTGAGTATTTGTGGCCTGTACTTTTGCTTTTTCTACAGGGGCCTTGTTTGAGGTGACTTCTATTCCCTCATTTAAGGTATCATCAGTAAACTCATCTTCGATATCGTGATCATCAGGAGTACTTGCCGTAACTTCGCATTCAGACTGCAATTCCTTTTTACCTGCCGCAATTGCATTTGCATCATCCTCATCAGGCTCTTCTTCATTCCTGCCATGAGTCTTCTCACTGGTTCCAAGCCCCAGAGAACGTGTCTGATGATACTGTAAGGTGGCATAGCAGCGAGTTAAGGTACTTACAATATTCTGGTAGTAATTCTCAAGGCCAATGTAGTCATCGACTGCAGGAAAAGGGATTCTCTTTAAAAGTCTGTTATAAACAATGGAGTTTTCCTCTATAGTTCTGAGGATATTGATATGAACCGTTTCCATATTATGCTTATGGATGGTGAGCTTCTGATTGTCCGAAGTCAGTTTGGCGATACGGTCTTCATTCCTGAGTTTGTCTGCAAGCAGTGTATTGATGCGCCCCTGCATGTTGGACACATCCTGATCATGAGATTTCTTTAGTTGAGAATTCTCCTGCTTAAGCTTTTCATTCTGAGCCAACGCCATTTGTAGCTGGCGTTTTAACTCTTCTACCGTATCTGCCATTATTATCCTGATCCGTTAAATCTGAGTTGATTTTAACAGTTCTAAAAAATTATTACCTATTTTTGATAGTAACAGAGCTCTTCTCTGATCCTGTTGATTCTCCTGTTAAGAGAGCTCAGCTCTGAATTTGCTTCATTAAGTTTATTTCTGAGCTCCGTAATTAAGGCATTCTTTTTAGTAATTTCGTTTTGTGCTTTTTTGTAAAGATGTTCATAGTTAACCTTACTATGATCACTATCAGCAGTAATCTTTCTTTTCTTGGTTTCAATAAATTTTCCGGTATCCGGATCTAATTTGCCAATCAGTTTACGGATTGATCTGGGCTGTTTCAATTCCTTATCCCAGTAAGACTGATTTTCATACACATAGGTAACACCAGTCTTTTTGTTTCTGACATAGACTAATCCCATTATTATCTCCATAAACTATAAGCTCTTTTGATTATATCACTATGTAACAATTGCATATAATCTAATAGTTATAAATATGATTAAAATCACTATTATTATATAAAATATAAAAAGGGTAGATTTGGAATGTTGTATATAGTTTATAACTATCAATAACTAGTTATAAACATATTGACAATAATTAAGACAGATGTGATTCTAATAGAAATTTGCTGACAGCGTGCTGATATTCTCCGCTGATAGTGCCATCAGTTAGCAGACGCTCAAGCTGTTCTCGATTTAAGCTCCTTGGTACCAGATTTTCATCCAGCATGATTTTAAATCGGCCCTGGTTCAATATCCTTGTGGTACAGTCAACACCTGTCTGATCCACGTGTAAGAGCTTGCAGAGCGTTCTCTTGCGATTAAAGGTAACCAGCGTTATCTCTTTTGTTGGATCCCAGTTTATTCCGAATTCGTTGGTCGAGAGTTTGGCCATGAGTTTGTGCATCCCCCAGCGGCCGTTTATTGGAGATAAAACCATTACGATTCTTCCTGTTGCAGATAATATAGACATACCTTACCTCTGCATGTTTTTTAGTAGTTCTGCAACAGACTTCTCAATACTCAGCTCAGTGTTGTAATTGATCCTTATGCCATTAAAGTACAGACGCACCGTGTTTGACAATTGATTTAGAACTTTGCGTTCATTAAGAACTGGAGCTTTTGAAGCGGAATGGTCGCTTATTTGTGATTTTGAATCTTCAGCTGGTATCTCTGGTCTGATTATTTTTGATTCATCAACAGCAGGCAAGGCCTTTGCACTGTTCATTGGCACCTGTTTTAGCTGGGATTCAGTGTGGTCATCATCCAGGGAAACAATCTCTACAGAATCATCCTGTGCAGAGGAATGTTCTACCAGAGAAATCTTACCTGCAATAATCTTGTAACAGGTGCTGGAGTAAAGACCTAACTCTTTTGCTATTTCAGCTCCGGTATAGCCCTGAGCTGAAAGTGACCTGATCTGGGAATCAAGTTCACTGTTTATGAGTTGTTCTCTTTTTTCAAAATTATTCTTACCAATATATTGAATACCAATACGATTTATTGTCTGAGGTCTTAATTTGTATCTGAATGCAACCTGATAAGATGAACTGCGGGTGTTTGTTAGCTCATTGATAATTTTTGTTTCAACTTCTTTAGATAGCTGAAGTGGAATTGAACTCATAAATGCTTACTCCAATGACATTAAAAATGCTGGAGTAAGTATATTTTATGCGGTTTTATTGATAAAGATGCAAATAGTTCCTAGATACCAGTCAAAAAGTTTTACAGAATGATTGACATCCGAGGTGTCACCATATAGTACTGTATTGAAAAGCAATGGACAGCCTACATCAGAGAAGGTAAGTCTCTGACAAAGAAAATCCTCACCTGGGATATGGTTTCCCTGTCAGAAGGTTTTGAATTCAATAAATATCAGATAATCAAGATCTGATCC
>NZ_FUXX01000009.1 GCF_900167015.1 Succinivibrio dextrinosolvens DSM 3072 | reverse complement strand
CTTCACGCTTAGTCCTCGCTACTATGACCTCGGCTGACTTCTTGTCATTCGTTGTTACTACGGTTCCCCGCTGACAAGACCTCCTCAGGTAAGAACATTATCTTTCACTCCATCTATCCGCCATCTTTACACACTAGGTTCCGTCTAATTATTGGACTTTGAGTTAATTTGCACTCTTATCCACCTAGTTCGCCTATAGATGATTTCTGTTCGTCGGACCAGAGATTTGCTATCCACTGCTTTCAGCTATCACGTCACCGTAACCACCTTGTGGATTTGCTAAGTCTTCCCATTAGCGGGCGACTTCGGGACTTGCACCCTATAGATAATGCTCATGCTGAGCACACAAATAAAGGTCAGCGACAGCTGACCTTAGAGTTTAAAATTCATTACGTGAATTTAAGATTGGAGGAAGATTCCATGCTTCAGAGGACTGCCCCTGATTGCTTCCTGAATTTCCGCCTGACTCAAAGATTCTTGTGCTTTCTGTCTGAGACACTGTCTGATTCTGAGTACTATCGGTGAACATCGCTACCTTGTTAGCCTCTCTTTCATTCAGAGAATTCAGTTCTTTTCTGGCCATATTGGCAGGTTTTCTAGGATCAACAGCACTGATACCTGCAATCAGAAGAGTCAGAGAAACCTCATCCTCTGCCAGATTCTCATCAAAGAAGATACCGGTCTTGCAGTCAGCATCTTCATCAGCATAAGCCTGAATTGCAGAGCAGACATTATCAAGCTGAATAATTGGGAAGTTAGGATTGATCTTCACATAGGCCATGACACCTGATGCAGACTTGATATCAACCTGATCAACAAGAGGAGAATTGATAGCTTTGTCTACGGCATCCTCAACCATGTTAGGTCCTTTACCAAAACCGTTGCAGATTACAGCATGTCCTCTGCCTCGCATAATGGTTACCACGTCAGCAAAATCAAGATTGATAAATGCTGGAACTGTAATTGCGTCTGTAATGCCTCTTACTGCATTTAATAGAACATCGTTAGCACATTCAAATGCCTTGATAATGGCAATGTTGGCGCCTAGATTTCGCAGAAGCTTGTCATTATCAATTACAATCAGAGAATCCACATTCTTAGAAAGCTCGGTAATACCAGACTCGGCATTTACAGCATGACGCTTACCCTCAAAGGTAAATGGCTTGGTTACCACAGCAACTGTTAAGGCACCTACTTCCTTTGCAATCTGAGCAATAATTGGAGCTGCGCCAGTACCAGTACCACCGCCCATACCTGCGGTAATAAAGATCATATCGGCTCCCTGAAGAAGCTTTTTGATATCTTCAGCGGATTCTTCAGCAGCCTTTCTTCCCTTGTTAGGGTCACATCCTGAACCAAGACCGCTTGTAAGTTTTACACCAATCTGAACCTTGATATCTGAAGTAGATCTGGTTAGAGAATTGGCATCAGTATTTACAGCAATAAATTCAACATTCTGCAGACCATTATCAATCATGTGCTGAATGGTATTGCATCCACCGCCACCAACACCGACAACGATAATCTTAGCGTTATAAATTTTATTTGTTTCAGTAGAATCCTGTACTGAATAATCGTCGCTCATGGCACTCTCCAAAAAATAAGTACTTATACCTAAATAGTAGCACTCAAGTCTTAAAACAGACATAGCGCAATCTCAAAAAAAATTGAGTAATATCATAATTTTGTTAAAAATTTTTCTAAAAAAGCCTTTTTGACTGAATTTTTGGAGAATTTGAAAAGACAAAATTCAAAAGAAATGGACAAAAAAAATTCCCAGACCGAGAGGAATGGGAACTTAATCTATATAAACTTGATTAGATACTAATTATTCTGACTTAGAGCGAAGGATTGGAGGAAGATTCCATAAATCGTCTTTTGAATCCTCAACAGGGCTCTTACCAAAAGTATCAACAGGAACTTCTGCAATTTCGTTAACATTGCGGAAAGTTGGCTCCTGAGGATTTGCAGAACCGAATCCTGATGAGAAGCTGTTCTGACGAGAGAATCCAGAATTATCCATCTGTGAAGACTGATTCTGCTGATTCTGAGATGGCTGAGAATTCTGACGCTGGAAGCCAAAATTGTTATTGTTAACATTGCCGAAGAAGTTTGGCTTTCCAGCCTCTCTTGCAGCACCCTGAGCAATCTGAGAACGAGCCTTGTTGGCTGGGTTGTTGGTGTCAGTTGCACTGATACCGGTGATCAGAATGGTAATTGAAACCTGATCCTCAGAAATTGACTCATCGAAACTCATACCAAACTTGCAATCTGCTTCCTCATCAGCATAGGACTGAATAGCGTTACAGATTTCTTCCCACTTGGTAATTGGGAAGTTTGGATTTACTCGAACGTTAGCTAACAGACCAGCTGCAGACTTGATATCAACCTGCTCAATAAGAGGAGAATGAATTGCTCTGTCAACTGCGTCCTCAACGAAGTTAGCACCCTGACCAACACCGTTACCGATCATTGCATGACCACGACCACGCATTACGGTTACAACGTCAGCGAAGTCAAGGTTAATAAAGCCAGGATTGGTAATTGCATCGGTAATGCCCTTAACTGCATTTAACAGAATGTCGTTAGCAGCATTGAAAGCATTAACAATAGAAATATTTGCACCAAGATTCTTTAAAAGCTTGTCATTATCAATAACAATCAGAGAATCAACGTGTTTTGACAGCTCGGTAATACCAGACTCGGCATTAACCATGTGACGCTTGCCTTCGAACTTAAATGGCTTGGTTACAACAGCAACTGTTAGAGCACCTGTCTCTTTTGCGATCTCAGCAATGATAGGAGCTGCACCGGTACCGGTACCACCGCCCATACCAGCGGTAATAAACACCATATCAGAGCCCTGAATCAATTTCTTGATATCTTCCTTGGACTCTTCAGCTGCCTTGCGGCCCTTGTTAGGATCACAACCTGCACCCAGACCATTTGTTAACTTAACACCAATCTGCACCTTTAATGGAGAGGTTGAGTTAACCAAAGCCTGTGAATCTGTGTTTACTGCGATAAATTCCACACCCTCAAGGTTCTCATTGATCATGTGCTGCAGTGAATTACCACCGCCACCACCGATACCAAGAACTCTGATAACGCAAGAACCTGATGGTGTAATTGTGGTTCCTGCACCTGCATTTGCTACTGACTCAACACGAAAATCGCTCATTTTTTTACTCTCTGCAAAAATCTTTTCTAAATCATACCAATAAATATGGCTTATTGTATAAATTAAACCCTAATTTTTTGTAGTAGCTCACGCACTACTTAATAGCCTAGGAGACAGGCTAAAGCTCTCTGGATATCCAGTCGGCAACAGTTCTGAAAAAGCCTGTGCCTTTTGTCCCTTTCTCATTACGCTCATCATCAGTGTACTGCTTGAGATCATCAAATCTTGCAGATCTTAATAATCCTATTGCAACAGCCTTATCTGAATCTGAGATAACCTCTGGTGCACCAGCATTTTCAAACAGACCAATACCAATAGGATGACCAACTCTTACCTTGGTATTGCATTTTAGGAATGTATTATCCTGGAAGTTGTAATCACGTACCCACTCTGAAAATACCTGCTCGATACCCGGCAGTTTTGAGGTTCCGCCGGTAAGAACAATACCGCCACCAATCTCAAGGCTCTTTAGGGTTGAGCTGCCATAGAAGTTGATGCGCTGGAAGATAAGTTCACACATGCTTCTGATACCGCGATTGATAACATCTGCAAGAGTGCCGTTGCGAACAGCAACCTCATTTGAACTTACCTGAGTAGTATTTGACTCATTGTCAGGAATTCTGATGGAAATATTTGCGCTATCCTCGCTTAGGAATCTGGAATCAGCACACCCATAATTGCATTTGATGTACTCAGCGTTATTCATGGAAATTGAAAATTCCTTGGCAATCATCTTGGTTATGTAATTGCCTCCATCATCAATACCAAATGATAACAGCTGACGTTTGCCCTCGTAAACTGTAACGTTAACAGTACCGCCACCGATATCTATGTGAATAACACCGATTTCCTTCTCAGCATCAGTTAAAACTGCGCTTGAAGCGGCATTTCCTGCATAAATGATAGAGCAGACATCCAGATCTGGATTAGTCATTCTGATAGCTTTCTCAATGTTATTCTTGAACATGAAGCTGCAGCCAATCACATGCACACTGGCTGATAAACGCTTAGCATACATGCCGATTGGATTGGTTACCTGCTCTGAGCTTTCTGTTGCATACTGCTGAGGTATTGCATGAATGATGGAATAATCTGCAGAATTGAATTTCACACCGGCCATAGCCATTCTTACAGCCTTGTTACGGTCAGATTTTTCAATTGTGCCAGACTGAATTGTAGAGTGACCCTGCTGATTCTCAGCAACAACAAAACATCCAGGAACTCCGGTAACTATCTTCTCAATGGTTACTCCATAGGTTTTCTGATAATCCTGGATCAAATAGGCAATCTGTCTTGCTAGGCTGTTAATATCGGAAATATGTCCCTGAACCATACCCTGGCTGACACATTCTCTCATGCCCTGAATCTTAATCTGCTTGTTTGGTTCAACTATTCCTGATACGAGACGAATGTAAGAACTACCAATATCCAACGCATATATCTGCTGTTCAGAATCACTGATAGCTACAGGACTATTACCTTTCTTTTTCATGATTGCCATAAAAAAGTCCCCTTAATTCTTCTTATTATCTTCTGATGCAGGTTTCTTTCCTACAGCAAACCCGACATCATATCTTAAATCCACATACTCAACGTCATTTATATCCAGTCCTGAATGTTTAAATGAACGTATGAATCTTTTTAATCTTTCAATTCCATCTTTCTGACCACGGCCTAAAATAAGCTTGGTACCATTATCAAGTGTTATTGTATAACAACGGACATTATCAAGATATAACTCAATCATCTGATATGGGGAGTCCGTCATAACTCTGATAAAAGATACTGCACTGTCATATACATCCGTGCACAGATTGTCTCTGTAGGCACCAAGTTTTACCAGAGGAAGAGCAAATTTCGTCATGTCTGGATAGAAAATGCTTCTGGTCTTGGCATCATAGATACCATTGTCATTCCAGTAAGCAGCAGGAACATGTTCAATCACAGACAGAATCAGTGTGTCAGGCATTTTTTTCTGAATTGCAACCTGAGCAATCCAAGGCTCCTTCAGAAGCTCCTGCTTCAGAACCTTAACATCAAGTGTTGCAATGTTCTGCCCTGCACATACTCTGCCGGTAATATCAGCTATCTTCTTTTTGGTCAGATTCTTAAAAACTCCGTCAATCTGTACCGCCTTTACAGGAAGTGCATTTGACTGAGAAAGAAAGTGCTTGATTAAGAGATCACCTTTAACAACAAGACCCAGCAGTAGCATCACAAAAATGATGCCTGCGATAAAATAACCGCGGCTGTGTCTTTTTTTAGACATGGTGATCCTTAAACTTTTTCAAACAGTGTAGAAAGATTTCTTGCAACCTGAACTACGTTACCTGCACCCTGTGTCAGCAGTAGAGCGCCATCATCCAGAAGATTCTCAAGTAACTCTGGAACCTCATTTACATTCTCTACAAAGTGAGGCTCAATCTTGCCTTTTAATCTGATTGACATGCACAGATGTCTGCCGTCAGCACCTGCAATTGGCTCTTCACCTGCAGGATAAACATCAACCAGCACCAGTTTGTCTACCAGCTGAAGAACTCTTACGAAGTCCTCATAGCAGTCACGTGTTCTGGTATAGCGGTGAGGCTGGAATACCATAACCAGCTCTTTGTCCGGATATGCAAGTCTTGCAGCCTTGATTGTAGCCTCAACCTCAGTTGGATGATGTCCGTAATCATCCACAAGAGTAATAACCTTACCTGACTTGGTCTTGAAGTTACCGTAATTCTGGAATCTGCGTCCAACACCCTTGAAGTTCTTTAAGGCTTCAACGATTACAGACTCTTCAATACCCGCCTCAACTGCAACAGCAACTGCAGCTGCGGCATTCTTAGCCATGTGAATACCAGGAACAGGAAGTTCAATGCTGATAGGAGCATGCTCCTTTCTTACAACCTTGAATTCACTTCTTGGGCCAATTTCCTTGAAATCAACAACTCTGAAATCAGCCTTTTCAGATTCACCGTAGGTAACAACGGTACGACCGATCTTAGGAATGATTTCCTTAACGTTAGGATCATCCAGGCATACTACAGCAACACCGTAGAAAGGAAGATTGTGCAGGAATTCAACGAAGGTCTTCTTCAGACAGTTGAAATCACCGCCATAGGTATCAAGATGATCCGGCTCAATGTTGGTTACAACGGTCATCATTGGCAGCAGATGAAGGAATGATGCATCAGACTCATCAGCTTCTGCAATCAGATAGTTTCCGGTGCCTAGTCTAGCGTTGGTACCGGCACTGTTTAAAAGACCGCCAATCACAAATGTAGGATCAAGTTTAGCCTGAGCAAAAATTGAGGCAATTAGAGAGGTAGTTGTGGTTTTACCGTGAGTACCTGAAATTGCAATGCCGTTTCTGTAACGCATCAGCTCGCCTAACATCTCAGCACGACGAACTACAGGGATATGAAGCTCTCTTGCTCTCTGAATCTCAGGATTTCCCTCATGAATAGCTGATGATACAACAACTACAGATGAGCCGTTAACATTGTCAGCTGCATGACCGATAAATACAGTAATGCCAAGTTTTTCCAATCTTTCAGTAACTTTTGACTTGGCGATATCTGAACCAGAAATAGTATAACCACGGTTCAGAAGAACTTCTGCAATACCGCACATACCGGCACCGCCGATACCGATGAAATGAATCCTCTTTACTTTATGCATCAGAGGAACTGTATGAATATTATTGGTTGTTGTCATTTTATCTTTGTTTATTATGTTTCTTGTTTATTTTAATTCTTTACTACGCTATCAATGATGGCGACTGCCTTTTCAGTAGAATCAATGCTTGCAACACTTCTGGCAGCATCAGACATGGACTTTAACTTAGCTCTATGCTCAATTAAATCCTTTATTGTCTCATATAACTTATCAGCAGATAAATCCTTTTGAGCAAATACAAAAGCTGCACCAGCATCTTTTAGGAACTGAGCATTCTTTGTCTGGTGATCGTCCACTGCAGTTGGAAGAGGAACAAATATAGCAGGCAATGATGCTGTACAGGTTTCGGCTACAGTCAGTGCACCGGCTCTGCAGATGATAAGATCTGTATTTCTGTATAAAGCATTCATATCATCAATAAAGTCAGTTGCCTCATAATCAAAAACAGCACCTTCGTACAGTTTCTTGACCGCCTCACTGTTGCCCTTTCCGCATTGATGAACAACCTTGATTGAGTTTTCTGAAAATTTCTTTAGAGCAACCGGAACCAGCTCATTTAAGGCTTTAGCTCCAAGAGAGCCACCTACAATAGAGATTCTGATTTTTCCTGAGGTATATTCACGAGGAAGATCATGAAGTTCAATAATCTCCTTGCGAACAGGATTTCCTACAACTGTAACCTTATCTCCAGTAAATGCACCTGGGAAACCTAGCATTACAGAAGAGGCAACCTTGAATAAAAGTTTGTTGGTCATTCCGGCAGCTGCATTCTGCTCATGCAGAACCACAGGAATTCTCTGAAGATATGCGGCAAGTCCACCAGGTCCTGAGGCATATCCTCCCATGCCTAAAACCACATCAGGCTTGAACTCTTTTATAACGGCACGAGCCTGAAGAACCGCCTTCATTATCATAAAAGGAGCACCGACCAAACGCTTAAGACCGTTACGTCTTATTCCCTTTACATCAATGTATCTGATATCAAAACCGTGCTTTGGGACCAGCTGTTCTTCCATTCTGCCGCGGGTTCCAAGCCATAAAATCTGAGCACCTTCTTCCTGCATCTTCTTAGCAATCGCAATTGCAGGGAAAACATGGCCGCCAGTGCCTCCGGCCATAATCAATACTTTTTTAGCTTTCATCTTCGTGCTTAAAAAATCTATCTTTTCTTAGAAATAACCTTGTTTCGCCATTCGTAGTCAATTCTTAACAGAATTCCAATAGCAGTACAGAATACCATCAGTGATGAACCACCATAACTGATAAATGGCAGAGTCAGACCTTTTGTAGGCAGACCGCCTGATGCAGCACCAATGTTAATAAAGGTCTGCAGAGCAATCCACGCTCCGATTCCAACTGCAACATATCCCTGGTAAATGGCATCTTCTTTGAGAATCTTAAACCCAAGGGATATGGCTTTATAAACAATTACAAACTCCAGCAGAATAAGAATACACATTCCTATAAAGCCGAATTCTTCACCGAAAATTGCGGTTACAAAGTCTGTGTGAGCCTCTGGCAGGTATCCTAACTTCTGATAGGAATTTCCAAGCCCTTCGCCTGTAAGACCGCCACGCCCATAGGCCATCAGAGACTGTGTCAGCTGATATCCAGAACCAAACTCATCTGACCATGGGTCCAAAAATGAGGTAACACGTCTTGCTCTGTATGGGGAGAATTTAATCAGCAGAACGCAGATAATTCCCATAATTACAGCGACGACGATGTACTTTAAAAGACCTACACCTGCCACAAACATGATGGCAAAGGTAATTACGGCCATAACAAAGAAAGAGCCCATATCCGGTTGCAACAGTAGCAGAACCGTCATAATCGCAAGAAAGACAATAGGTCTTAAAAAGCCCTGAATGGTCTTTGAGATAGACTCAATTTTTCTGCTGACGTAATCTGAAAAATACAGAATCCAGATAAGCTTTAGAATCTCAGCCGGCTGAAGATTCATCACACCAAGATTCAGCCAGCGCTTTGCACCGTTGATTTCTCGTCCCACAATCAGAACAAGAATCATCAGACACAGAACAAAGAACATGAGTAAAAGAGAGCGCTTTTTCCAGAATGCTGTCGGTGTCATGGTAGCAATAAGTGCACAGAAAAAAGCAATGCCAATACCAAAAAGGTGACGCTTAGTCTGATACAGAGAGTCCCCATATTTCATGGTTGACTCCATAATTGAAGCAGAGCTAATAATCACAATTCCAAGAGCCAGCAGAATTACTGTTGTTAGCAGGATAATTCTGTCATAGCCAGGATTGCCCTTTTTGAATAATTGCATTTACTACTCTTGAAGTTTACCTACTAGCTCTACAAAAACCTGACCACGGTCCTCAAATCCTTTGAACTGGTCAAATGAAGCACAGGCTGGTGAAAGCAGTACCGCCTGACCGTCCTTTGCCATTTCATAGGCTTTGTTAAGACCTTCTTCCATGGTTTCTACGTCAAAGCAGAGTTCTGGGTTTAGATCCAGAAGCTTCTGCTTGTCCTTACCAAAACAGAATACAGCCTTTACCTCATTACCGATGTATTTCTTCAGCGGTGTAAAATCCTGACCTTTTCCAAGACCACCGGCCAAAAGGATAATACCCTTGCTGTGAATATCACGTAAGCCAACAATAGCGGCTTCGGAAGATGCTACATTAGTTGCCTTAGAATCGTTGTAGTAACAGACCTTTTTAATTGTTTTTACCAGCTGACAGCGATGTGGCAGACCAGTGAAACGACGCAGAGCCTTTAACTGAGAATTCTTTGAAATATTTACACATTCAGTCAGAGCAAGACATGCCAAAGCATTCAGATAATTGTGAACACCGTAGATGCGCAGCTCATTGACGTTGATGATTCTAACCATGTTCTTGGTCAGATAGATTCCGTCACGGGCTCTTTCGATTCCGTATGTTCCCTTGTTATCAAGACCGAAAGAAATAATATTGTATTTTTTCAGGTCTGATTCATTAGGATATGTACGAGGATCCTCTCGATTTACAATTACGTTCTTGCAATTCTTGAAGATTGCCTTTTTGGCAAGAGCATACTCTTCAATATCACCATGATATCTGTCCAGGTGATCCTCTGAAACATTAAGAATTGTGCAGGCAGCAAGCTTTAATGACTTGGTGGTTTCAAGCTCGAAACTTGAAAGCTCAAGAACATACAGCTCAACATCATCTGACAGGATGTCAAATACAGGAACACCGATATTTGCACCGATAGCAACCTTGATTCCTGCTGTATCAGCCATGAATCCAGTCAGAGCAGTAACAGTTGATTTTCCGTTAGAACCGGTAATACCAACAATCGGAGCCTTAGCCTCTCTTGCAAAAAGTTCAATATCGCCGACTACTTCAACACCGGCTTTAATAACCTTTGCAATCTCTTCGTCATAAATACTTAAACCTGGGCTTATGACAACCATGTCATACTCAACCAGAACATCCGCACTGATAGGGCCTAATCTCAGGTCTATACCAGTTGGCAAATCCCCCACGTGTGGAGGATTGTGTCTGGTATCAAAAACAGTCAGAACCTTAAGGTCATGTTTGATTAAATATTTAATAGCTGAAATATTTGAAATACCTAACCCGATAACAGCTATTTTCTTTCCATCTAAATTTTTGTTCATATTTTATAATTATCTTAATTTCAAGGTGATAATACCGATTAAAACCAGCACAATGGTAATAATCCAGAAACGGGCCATAACACGAGGCTCTGGCCAGCCGCCTTTTTCAAAGTGATGGTGAATAGGAGCCATTCTGAAGATTCTGCGACCTCTCCACTTGTATGAACCAACCTGCAGAATAACACTCACTGTTTCAAGAACGAAGATACCGCCCATGATGAAAAGCAGGAATTCCTGTCTGATAAGGATGGCAATAATACCTAAAACAGCACCTAATGATAATGAGCCAACGTCACCCATGAATACCTGTGCAGGATATGAGTTGAACCATAGGAATCCTAAGCCGGCACCAATAATTGCGGTACATGCAATTGTAATCTCTGAAGCCTTTGGTACATATGGAATATACAGATAGCTTGCAAAGTTTGAGTTTGAAGTTACCCAGGCAACAAAGGCTAGACCAGAAGCTACTGTGATAGTTGTGATAATTGCAAGACCATCAAGACCGTCTGTCAGATTAACTGCATTTGAAGAACCGGTCAGAACAAAGTAAGCCAGAGGAATAATCAGGAATCCTAAATCAGGCATAAAATCTTTGAAGAATGGAACTACAAGAGTTGTTTCTGCTGGGGTTGAGGCTGAACCGTAAATACAGCATGCTAAGGTAATTGCACATGCAGACTGCCAGAAATACTTGTATTTTGCGCGAAGACCATGAGGATCATGACGAACAACCTTCAGGAAGTCATCAGCAAAACCAATGCAGGAATAGCAGATTAGAGTTGCAAGGGTATACCAAACATAAATATTATCAAGCTTACACCATAACAGCATTGAGATGGCAATAGAACCTACAATCAGAATACCGCCCATGGTTGGGGTGCCATTCTTTTTCAGATGAGATTCTGGACCATCGTTTCTTACAACCTGACCAAAATGCAGAAGCTGCAGCTTTTTGATTACGAAAGAACCAAAAAATAGAGAAATGAATAAGGCTGTGAATAATGAAAGCACAGCTCTGAATGTCAGATACTCAAAAACACGAAATGATGAGACGTACTGACTAATGTAATCCGATAAATAAACTATCATTTATTTGGCCCCTAGAGCAATAAGTTCTTTGGTAATATCTTCCATATGCATTGAGAGTGAGCCTTTAACTAAAAAGCTTGTATATGGGTAATTGCTAATTACAGTGCGTGCATATTGTACGAGATCTGCGTGACAATTAAAATGTTTTGCTTTAATTCCTGCTTTTTTACATGTGTGCTCTGTCAGAGGTCCAACACATAAAATCTCGTCAACCAGAGATGACGCATGTTCTCCCACGCTCTCATGAAGTTCAACTGCAGCATCACCAAGCTCGCCCATGTCACCGAAAATCATAACTCTGTGACCAGACTGAAGATTCAGAGTGTCAATTGCAGCAATCACAGCGTTATAGCTTGCATTGTAGGCATCATCAATCACGCTCATGTTTTTAAAGGTATTGGCAAACAGTCTTCCTTTGATAGCACCTGAAGATAATAAACCATCCTTCAGTTTGGACTCGTCTGCACCAGTAATCAGAGCAAGTGTACATGCGGCAGCCGCATTGGAGGCATTGTGAGCTCCCATTACGTTCATGCTGATGTCAAAGCTGCTGTTAGGACAATTTAAAGTAAAGCTCAGGCCCTCTGCAGAATTCTTAACATTGGTAAAACGTACAAAATCAAAATCATGAGAACCGAATGAAAGCAGTCTGCCACTAGCAAAAGCTGATTTATAGTCTGACTTCCAGCGCTCAAAATACTTGTTGTCAGATGGAACTGCTGCCATACCGCCACGAGATAAAACATCCTCAAGTATTTCTGATTTTCCTTTGTAGACACCGTCATATGAGCCGAAGCCTTCAATATGAGCGCCACCGACATTATTGATGATGGCAGTGTCTGCCTTTACAAACTCGCAGGTATGGGCAATATCAAACAGGTGACTTGCGCCCTGTTCTATAACAGCAAAATCAGTATCAGCCTCAAGTCTTAAAAGAGTTAAAGGTACACCTATGTCATTGTTGAAATTGCCATTGGTACACATGCTCTTTCCACATAGGGACAGAATTGAATGGGTAAATTCCTTTACGGTAGTCTTACCGCATGAACCGGTTAAACTTGCAATTTTAGCTTTTGACTGGCGTCTTACCAGATAACCGCAGTAACCTAGAGCTTTCTGAGTGTCATTACAAAGGATTACAGGAACCTTCTTTGTAATCTCCTCAGGAAGAATCTTTGATGATACAACAGCTACAGCTCCGTTATCGATGGCCTTTTCAATGAAGTCGTGTCCATCAAAACGCTCACCGATAAGAGCAACAAACAGAGCATCCTTACAGTTGCGTGAATCAGTACTTACAGCACCGATTTCACGATCTGAGCCTATAAGTTTATAGTTTGCGTATACTGCAAGCTCACTTAATTTAAAACTAATCACACTTAACTCCTAAAAGATTGCATGCAATCTCTCTGTCTGAGAAATGAATGGTCTTGTCCTTGAATATCTGATAATCCTCATGACCTTTTCCGGCAATTACGATGCAGTCTTTCTCGGTTGCATGCTCAAAGGCATACTTGATTGCCTTCTCACGGTCCTCAATACATATAAAGTTATGAGCCTCGGCAATTACACCGTTCTGCATATCATCTAAAATTGCCTTAGGATCTTCTGTTCTTGGATTATCAGAGGTAAATACAGCATGGTCGGCAAATACTGAAGCCTTGATTGCCATAATTGGGCGCTTACCCTTGTCTCGATCACCACCGCAGCCTAAAACACACCAGATCTCTCCGTCTGGATGATGCTCTCTTACACCACGAAGCACCTGCTCAACACCATCTGGAGTATGAGCATAGTCAACAACAATGTGAGGCTTGTGTTCAGCAGTAAAGCACTCCATTCTGCCCTTGATTGGCTTTAGCTTTGAAGCAGTCGCTAAAAGCTTGTCTAATGGGAAGCCAAGATTTAGAAGAACAGTCAGAGCACAGGCAAAGTTTTCTACATTGAATCCGCCTAAAAGACCGATTTCACACTTGCCAGAACCATAGCTTGATTCAATCTCGATTACGATTGAGTGTGCCTTGTAGGTAGCAGATTTAATCCATACGTAGCGATTAAATAACAGTGAATTGGTAGAGCTGAAGAAATCGCTCTTGCAGCTGTAGGCAACACAGCCATGAAGCTCTTCACTGTATTTTATACCCTGCTCGTTATCAACGTTCAGAACAATACGCTTTGGAGGAACTCTCTTCAGGAAGTTCAGTTTAGCCTCGGCATAATTCTCCATGGTCTTATGATAATCAAGATGATCACGGGTCAGATTTGTATAGCCTGCAGCACTGAAGGTACAGCCATCAATTCGACCTTCAACAGCACCGATAGATGAAACTTCCAGAGCTGCATAATGAGCTCCCTGATGAACCATCTGATATAAGGTCTTCTGAAGGGTTACAGCATCTAGAGTTGTATTTGAACTTTTCTGAAGGTCAGGAAGAAAACCAAAGCCTAATGTACCTAGAACAGCACATTTGGTATCCATACCGAATGAAAGCCACTGAGCAATCAGCTGAGTAATGGTACTCTTACCGTTGGTACCTGTAATACCGATAAGTCCGATTTTGTTTGAAGGATTATCGTAAAACCAGCTTGCCAGAAGACCGATTTTCTTATCTTTAGGGATCTTGATTACAGGAATGGTTACACCTTCCAGATCTTCATCTGAAGGAGGATTCTTTTCCTGATATAAAATAGCGGCAGCTCCAGCCTCCTGGGCAGAACGCATATATTTAAGACCGTTGGTTCTGGTTCCCTTTAGAGCTAAAAAGGCTGAACCTTCCTTTATTTTTCTTGAATCAATTTCAAGATCGAGAACCTCAATGTCCTCAACCTTTTTCTTTAAACCGAGGAAGCTTACAATCTGTTTTAATTTTTTCATGTTACTTTCTTTTTATTTTTCTTTTTCCAGAGGTACATCTGGTTTAATGTTATATAACTGTAATGCTCTGGACATAATCTCACTAAATGCAGGTCCGGAAACAGTACCACCGTAGAACTTACCTGCCTTAGGTGCATTTATAACCACAACAAGTGCAAATCTTGGATTTGATAATGGAGCAAATCCGGCGAAGGTTGCCATATAGAACTTACCGTAAGTTCCGCCTGATGCAATCTTTGCAGTACCAGTCTTACCAGCTACTCGATAACGATCAATTGCTGCTTTACCACCAGTACCATTATTAACTACTGATTCCAGAGCTCGCTGCATATTCATTACGTGTTTCGGAGACATAACGTTTGTACTCTCCGGAACCTTTGGAACTCTTAAAATAGATACTGGCAGTTTGTTTCCGCCGTTAGCCAGTGTTGCATAAGCAGATGCCAGCTGAACATTAGTAACAGCTACGCCATAACCGAAACCAAGAGTAGCCTTATCAATCTCTGACCAGAAAGGTCTGTTCTCGTTAAGTCTTCCTGAACTTTCTCCAGCAAGACCTGATGCAGTTTTACTTCCAAAGCCGAATCTGTCCAGTACAGACATAATCTTATGAGGTCCGAGTCTCATGGAGATTCTTGCCATACCGGTATTTGAAGAATACTTGATAATATCGGCAAGAGTTCCCTGACTCATGGCATGAGAATCCCTTACCATTTTACCATCAACTATAAATGGACGGGTATCGAAAACTTCATTCCAGTTGGTTGATTTTGCCTCCAAAGCAGCCAGAGCAACTAGAGGCTTCATGGTTGAACCAGGCTCAAAAATATCTGTTACTGCCCTATTTTTTGCATTGGTACTGTCGAACTTCTTTCTATTGTTAGGATCGAATGAAGGAGAGTTGGCAATTGCCAGAATCTCACCGGTCTTAACATCCAGCAGAACTGCGGTTCCACTGTCAGCATCATTCTCTTTAACAGTGTTTTCAAGAGCGGCATAGGCTACCTCCTGAAGACGGTTATCGATGCTTAAAACAAGACTTCCTCCCTGAGTTCCCTTTTTTACGGTACCCAGATTCTCAACAATATGGTTGAACTTATCCTTTTTTGCCAGTCTTGTTGAAGAAGTTGAGGTTAAGAATGTGTTAAAGCTCTGTTCCACACCATATACACCGGCACCTTCACCGTTTAGAATACCGATAAGAGTGGCATTCATTGCTCCTGTTGGATAATGACGACGATAGCTGTCACCTAAAATAATACCGTTCTTTCCAAGAGATTTAAGCTTCTTAGCCTTATCAACCTCAAGGTAACGTTTCAGATGAACAAAGCGTCTGGTCTGATCTGCTGTTCTCTTGTAAAGGGTGTTCAGATCGATTTCCAGAATCTTGGCAATCTCTGCCATTCTGGCCTTATCAGAATAAACACCTTCCTCATGAAGGAATTTTGGATCAGCATCGACTGTTTTGACAGGAACAGAAATAGCCAGAATTCGACCATTTCTGTCTGTAATTAGTCCGCGTGGAGGCTCATAGTTATAGTTTCTAACTACACGAGCATTACCTTCTGCGATAAGTTTTTCAGGATATAGGATCTGAATCCACAGTAGCCTTCCAATTAAGGCTGCCATAAATAAAAAAGCAACAGTCCACACAGAAAAAATGCGGAATTTGCTTATTTGTAGGCGACTGCTCCCTTGTTCGTGGATGAGGGCCATTTTATCTTAAATCAATTACAACTTCGTCTTCTGTTTTTGGCTGAACCATGGCTAGTTTGTTAATAGCAGACTTTCTGACTACAGAATACTCTGTCAGAACTTCTCTCTCAGAAAGCAGTGAAAGCCATTCCCTATGCATCAGTTCATTCTTCTGGGTGACTTCATTCAGCTCAATTGTTATATCACGAGTCTGCTGAACGATATGTACCTTATAAACTGATAAACATGTCGCTACTAAGATTAACACAAAAGATAAAGAATGTGCGAAAACGTCTTTCAGTATTGTAGGAACCAAAGCCGACTTTTTTGCGGATTCAAGCTCTGCTGTATATAAAGGTATAGCCAGAATCTCTGGAGATAATCCATCATTCTGGTTGTCTGCATTGGCTATACGAAGAATCCTCTGCTCTGTAACTTCAGTTACAACAGTTTTTTCTTCTTTCTTTTCCTCCTTAGGTGAAGAGATCTGAATCTTTGTAACCTCAGGAGTCTGTAAAGTGCTGTTTGCTTTATGTTTATGAGTCGATCTGTCACCAAATTGGGGTTCTTTTTCTTCCTCAACAGGTAAATTATCTTCTAGTTTTCGTAATGCTGATGACTCTTGCATTTAAGGTTGCCTCTTAAGTCGTCTGCAGACTCTCAGTGTTGCACTTCGAGATCTTACATTTGACTCTATTTCTTCTGCGGTTGCCTTTATGGCACCACCAACGGGCTCCACCTTTGCTGTAGCTAGTCTCATTTTTTCTGTTTCTTCGAAAGTCAGAGGTAATCCGTTAGGAACCTTCTGGCCCTGAGACTTATCTTTTATAAATGTTTTTACTATTCTGTCTTCTAATGAATGGAAGCTGATTACACACAGTCTTCCATTGTCTGCTAATACATCAAGGCTGCTATCTAAAGCTTTCTTAAGCTCATCCAGCTCTCCATTTACCGCGATTCTCAATGCTTGGAAACAGCGGGTTGCCTTGTGTTTAGGAGTTGGCTTGCCACCAATAACTCTCTTAATAAACTCTGAAAGTTCCAAAGTGGTTTCAAAAGGTTTCTTTTCTCGGTCTCTTACAATTGCAGCTGCAACTTTAGAGGCAAAGTTCTCCTCGCCGTAAACCTTGAATATATAAGCCAGATCCTGTTTTGAATAGGTATTAACAATTGTCTTTGCATCAAGCTTTGCACTCTGATCCATTCTCATATCCAAAGGACCATCCTTGTCAAAGGAGAATCCACGTGAAGGATCATCAATCTGAGGAGAAGACACACCAATGTCCATAAGAATGCCGTCAACTTTTCCGGCAATTCCCAGATTCTCACAGACTTCAAGAATATTTGAAAAAGCACTGTGAGTGATGCAGAAACGTTCGTCCTTAATTTCTTTTGCAGCTTCAACTGCAGTTAAATCTCTGTCAAGGCCGTAAAGTCTTCCTGAAGGTCCTAGTCTCTCCAGAATCTTTCTTGAATGCCCTCCCCTACCGAAAGTAGCATCCACATATATCCCGTCCTCTTTGATATCAAGACCATCTAAAACTTCGTTTAGTAAAACAGGAATATGAGAAAAAGCCATCTACAACCTTCAATTAGTTAAGTTAAAGCTTGAGATTTGCAAGCAGACTATGGGATTCCATTGACTTGCATGCATCCATAAGCAGATTATTATCAATCTCACGCTGAGCTTTAAAGTTCTCTTCGGACCAAAGCTCAAATTTATTGTTAAAGCCAATCAGAAATGCTTTTTTCTCTAGTGAAGCTTCAGTTCTTAATTCCTGTGGGATAAGAATTCTTCCCTGAGCATCAAGACTACAGAAAACGGCACTTCCAAGTACAATACGCTGAATTGTTCGACAAAGCGGGTCGGTGATAGTAGGAAGAGCGCCAAGAGATTCGACCACATTCTCCCACTCGGAGGTTGGATAAATCCATAGGCATTTATCAAAAAGAGATCTGGTGACTATCAGCTGACCATCAGATTCATCCTTGATAAGCTCCTTATAACGGGCAGGAATAGCCATTCTGCCTTTAAGATCAAGGCTGACATCATTGGTGCCGCTTAAGAGGAGACCAGTAAACATCACTATTCCCTTGGGTTAGAAACAATTCACCCACAAATTCCCACTTTCACCCATTAAGTTTATCAAAAGATTGCAGTTTTTCAAGGAAAAATAAATTAGGAGAGAATTAGATTTCAGATATAAAACAGCAAGTTAAATATATTTTACAGATAAGAATTATTCAAGATCTTTGTGTAAATGCAGGGTAAGTCACAAGATTGGCTTATTTATGCCATTTACTAGAAACATAAATAACAAAAAAAGAGTGGTATAAAAGTGGGGATTTTTTTCAGGCACCAGAGAATTCAGATGCCTGAACTAGATAATATTAAAGAACACCGATTTCTTTATAGTATTTCTCAGCACCGCTGTGTAAAGGAAGATTTGCAATATCCTTTACAGCATTCTTAGGCTCCAGACCTTTAAGGTTAGACTGAGCTGCACCTAACTCTTTAATATTGGTCCAGAAGGTCTTGGTCAGATCATAAACAGTCTGCTCATCAAGATCTCCTCGGCAGAACATAACCATCTTGATGGCGGTGGTCTTAACATCCTTATCCTGTCCAGGATAGGTTCCTGCAGGAATCGTGTATGAGGCATACCAAGGGAACTTCTCTTTTAAAGTATTAAGAATCTTATCCTCTATTGGGATCAGTTTACTGCCTGAGCTTAATGCCTGGGTTACAGCTGATGCAGGAACACCTGACATAATCCATGCGCCGTCAATGGTGTTATTCTGAAGCATATCAGCTGCATCGGTAAAGGTAATGTACTCTGCATTCAGGTCATCAGGGAAATTTAAACCTGCAGCAACAAAGTGATTCTCACACTCGCCATAAACACTTGAGCCAGCTGATGCTACAGCAAAATGTTTACCTTTAACTTCTTCTAAAGTATTGATACCTGATTTACCTGTTACTACAACCTGATTTGGGTTGAAGTAAAGACCAGCAATAACCTTCAGATCTGGATAAGCATATCCTTCAAAACTATCTGTACCGTTTAAAGCCTGATAGCAGTTGCTTGAGATTGCGATTGATACCTGAGCCTCGCCTTCAGCAACCTGATTAAGGTTATCAATACCGCCAGCTGAAGCCTGGCTTGAAGCACTTACGTAATCGATTTTGCTATCCCATAGATGAGTGATAGCTGCACCAACAGCATATAGGGCACCTGAAGCAGATGCGGTTGGGAAGTTAATGGAAACCTTTTCATGGTTTGCCAGAGCATTTGATGCAATCATTAAGCCTGCTACTGCAGAAACAAGCTTTAACATTTTTTTCATAGACGATACTCCTTAGTCAGTTTGTTTAATATTGTTACCAAAAAACGACAACAGCAAGAATAATCGAAGGAATTTCTTCAAAATTCTGAGGAAATTCCAAAAATTGAGAAGGTTACAGGAGAACTGCCCAAGAAAAGGACAGATATATTATCTTGAAACTGAAAGGAGTGAATTGGCAATCTCATCAATTCTTGATTAAGCGAGCTCCTACTGCTTCTATCGCTTTATTAGCCAGCACCTGTGAAGAATCAATAAAATTTCCTTCCAGATTATACATCTGCACTGCAATCGGAGTTTCAGTACATCCCAGTATAAATGCCTGTGCCCCTCTTTTTGTCATATTTGAAATTACGGTCTTAACATCAGAAGTATCATAATCAAAATTATTAGCCTTAACTCCAGAATAAATCATATCCTGAATTGCTTTAATCTCCTCATCATTAGGAACTATAAGTTTAAGATTAAACTTGTCACAGGCTTTCTGGTAAAGACCTGTATTTTTAGTACCTATAGTACACAGTAAACCGACTTCTGAATAACCTGAATCCACACAATATTTAACTGTCTCATCTACCATATTGATGATTGGAACATTGACCTTATCTTTAAATTCATCAAGAAAATAATGTGCAGTATTGCAGGCAATTACAATGACATCTGCTCCTTGTGATTCAAGGAGTTTTGCTGACTTTAACATCTCCTTAACAGGAGATTCTCCTCTTCCTTCAATTGCGGCTGTTCTGTCTGGAACCTCTGTATTGCAATCCACAAGCATATGAATATGCTCCTGATCTCTTTTTGCATCTGTAGACAGGATTATTTTACGCATTAAATCGACAGTTGCCATAGGGTCCATGCCGCCTATAATACCAAGAGTTTTCATACAGACACCTCTTTGTTTGCTTTATTTTAGCTAAACAGTTGTATTCAACATCTGAAGGAAGTCATAAAAGAACAGTCTCTACTTTGTTTATAGAACAAAAAGAAAAAAATACAAAAGTGAAGAATTAAGGAAAGGATTAGACAATTGTGAGAGGTTTAACATGACAAAATAGGATTAACGCTTTTCATTATTTCTAATATCGCTAAAATAACTATAGATAACTTGAAAGGTTGCAGAGAATGGAAAAAGATCCTTTTGAAGAATATATAAAAAACGCAGAAGCTACAAAACAGGAAAAAGGATATGCTTGGCAGACTGCTATAGGTCTACAAGCTGTTGACGGGTTAAAAACATCAGACTATCTGAAAAATACAGCCATTCGAAATATCGAAGGAGAGATTTCTTTTAAGGATGCAAATGATCTGATCCAGAGTTATTACGCAAAGAAACCTTCAACCTCAGATGAAGAACGCACAGAGGAAGCAGATAAGGTTTCTGCAAGAATAGCGGCATTAATATCAGAAAAAACCTTTAATTTCTCTGTAAACGAATATCTTTCTATCCACAGAAAATTATTCACAGGCATATTTAAACATGCTGGACAGATTAGAGATTACAACATCACAAAAAAAGAGTGGGTCTTGGATGGACAAACAGTCCTTTATGGTTCAGCAACAGAACTAAAGGCAACTCTAGAGTATGACATTGCTGAAGAGAAAAGATTCTCTTATCAGAACCTTTCCATAGATAAAATAATTCATCATTATGCTGTTTTTGTATCTAATTTATGGCAAAACCATGTATTTGGAGAGGGAAATACAAGAACAACAGCCGTTTTTTTTATAAAATATCTTAGAAAACATGGATTTAATGTAACAAACGATATTTTTGCAAAGAACGCCTGGTACTTCAGAAACGCTTTGGTTAGAGCAAATTACACAGATATTCAGAACGGAATTCATGAAACAACAGAATTTCTCGAATTGTTTCTAAGAAATCTGCTCCTTAATGAAAAAAATCCTTTAAATAATAGGATGTTACATATCAAATGGAAATTTAATCAAGAATTTGCAAAACCGGACATTGGAGACTCAAAACCGGACATTGGGGACTCGAAACCGGACATTGAGAACAACTTAAATATAAAAACTGAAAGGAATATACAGGCAATTAGAGAAGCATTTTCAGACAAAAAAATCTTTGGACGATCTGATCTTATGAATGTTATCGGTTTAAAGGCATCAAGGGCCTCCGAGCTTATAAAAATTATGTTGAACTTCAACATAATAGAACCAGTATCAGGTTTCGGAAAAGGAAAATACAAATTCAAAAAATAGTTACTACCTCACCGAATTTCGGTACTCTTTAGGACTCATGCCACGGGATTCCTTAAAAGCTCTTGCAAAATAGCTCATATCTGAAAAACCACAGGCAAGAGCGATATCGATAATCTTGTCGTCGGATGAACCTAAAAGCAGAGCCGCTTTCTGAATTCTCAGCTTCTTTAGATACTGAATCGGAGGCATTCCCACTGTTTTGTTAAAACAGCGAAGACATTCAGTAGTACTGATTTTGGCAACCTTTGCAATATCCTCTATCTCAATTTTCTCGGATAGATTCTGAGTAAGATAAGCCAGCATTTTTTTTACTCGAAGGATTGATTTATCAGGCACATTATAGTTGTTCTCAGAAGTATGGATAACCTGATAAGCAAGACACTGAACTGCCTTAGCCAATGAATTAGTAACATCTATCTCATAACCGAAATCACCTTTTATATAACTTTCAAAAGCAGATCTGGTATACGAAAGAAGCTCTCTGTGAAAAGGTATATCCTCGGTTAAATGAAGTCCAGCAAAGCTGTCACCGTTTATAAGAGGCTCAAGATATTTTCTGCAGATATCACTTTCTGGATTTGAAGAAATAACTGATGGGTGGAATACCACTGTATGAGAAATATAGTCTTTATCAGGAAAAACCGCATGAAGTCTTGCAGAATTTACAAAGAATCCTTCACCTTTTCTTACGGTAAAAACCATCGACTCAATAGTGATCTTGGCCTCCCCAGCCTCAACATACTCAAGCTCAAGATGATCATGCCAGTGCCATGGAACTTCAGATGAATTTGTAACCTTTGAGTAAAAGCCAACAGGAAAATTTTTCGTACCGTGTTTTACAAGCTCAAGACCGGATGCGTCAGTCGCACACATACAGTCAGTGATTTTTGATTGAGAATTTTCCATATATCACTATTCCGATATTTTTGTACTTTGGTGATTTTGTCATATATTTTTGGCTATTTTAGCATATCCATTATTTAAAACTGCTGATATAGTCATATTACATAAAGAGGTATATATGACTAAAAAAGAAAACAGAAGATTAAAAATTTCAAACCTGAGCTCATTTATTGTGCTAGGTTTTCTTGAGGCTGCATGGGCTCCTATGGTTCCATACATCAAGGCAAGATTCAGTCTTGACGAAGGAGCACTTGGACTACTGCTTTTATGTACTGGAATTGGAGCATTTATCGCCCTTCCTGTCGTTTCATCATTAACCAACCGTTTTGGCTGCAAGAAAGTAATGCAGATATGTGCAGTGTTCTTTGCCTTAACCCTGATTATGCTATCGGTATCCCCTACTCTGGCTCTGACAGCAATACTGCTTTTGATATTCGGTGCTCTGACAGTTGGTCTTGATGTGGCATCCAACATTAATGCCGTAATTGTAGAATCAGAACTTAAAAAGCCTTTAATGTCAGGCTTCCACGGGGGCTATTCTGTTGGAACCCTGGCTGGTTCTGCCTTTATGTCCGCCATGCTGTCAGTGGGTATTTCCCTGTTCTTTGGAACATCTGCAGTATTCGCTCTGATGATGTTCATAACCTTTACGTACTGTGGACACCTTATCAATGATGTTAAGGCTTATGAAAGCAAGAAAAAGGAAGCAGATGCAGAAGGCTCCAAGGAAGAGACATCAGAGAAGAAACAGCGCAGAATTCCTATGCTTGTAATTATCATAGGCTGCATGTGCTTTATCATGTATGCACTTGAAGGTGCTGTTATGAGCTGGTCTGGCGTGTTTGCAAATCAGGAGAGAGGAATTGATATCAGCAGTGCAGGCTTTATCTATTCATTCTTTGCAATCTCCATGACTATCATGAGACTAGTAGGTAACAGGATCGTAGTAAATCTTGGTCGAAAGATTACCGTTGTTACAGGCTCTCTTTTAGTTGCTGCAGGATGGATTATCACCGTAATCGTACCTAATATCTACGGAACCTGTATCGGATTCCTGCTGGTAGGTTTTGGCGCCGCCAACATCGTACCTCAGCTTGTATCCTTTGCAGGAACAATCAAAAACTTCCCTGTTCACGACACAATCGCCTTTATCAATGCCTTAGGTTACTCTGGAATTCTGTTAGGCCCTGTAGTCATCGGTTTTACATCAAAAATGTACTCACTACCAGCAACCTTCGTAGGTATCGGAGTATCTGCTCTGATAGTAGGACTGATAGCCTTTAAGGTAGTAACTGATGAAGGTCTTGAGACAAAAAAGAAGCTAAAGCTTTTGGAAAGAGAAAAACACAACCAGTAATATTTATAGCTTATCACCTTTATTAATCCTGTCATCTGGAGGCAAATATGAGAATAGAGCATGTAGCGGTATATGTATCTGATCTTGATAAGACCAGAGAGTTTTTTGAGTCCTTTTTTGAAGGCACTTCAGGAGAGAGATACCACAACAGAAATACTGGATTCATGTCCTATTTTTTAAGTTTCCAGAATGGCTCCCGCCTTGAGATTATGACAAGACCGGACAGATATACAGAAGACAGAAATGAGAACCGTTTAGGTTTTGTTCATCTTGCCTTCTCTGTCGGCTCAAAGGATAAAGTCGATGCTCTTACCTTAAAGCTTAAAGAAGCCGGCTTTGAGACTGTCAGTGGACCAAGAACCACTGGCGATGGATATTATGAAAGCTGTATTCAAGGACCAGATGCAATTCAGATTGAAATCACTGCTTAGGCAACTCCTCAAAAACCAAAAAACTACGATATAATCAGATGACGTAGAAAAAAGGAGTCACCTGATGAAACTTGCATTTATAGGAACAGGAAAGATAATTGAAGATGCGCTTTATGCTACTCAATTCAGTGAAAATACTCAGGCAAAAGCTATATTTGCAAGACCTCACAGTAAAGAAAAAGCAGAAATACTTGCTGGTAAATACAATATAGAGGAAGTATTTACAGACTACGCAAAACTCCTTGAAGAATCATCATCTGACACTGTATATATCGGACTTGTTAACAGTGCTCATTACCAGTATGCAAAAGAAGCTGTTCTTGCAGGAAAGAACGTAATACTGGAAAAACCTTTAACCGGATTCTACAGTCAGGCAAAAGAACTGTTTGAGCTTGCCCAGCAGAACGGAGTATTCGTATTTGAAGCAATCACCATTCTTCATACTCCAGCATTTTCCACTCTAAAAAATCAGCTTAAAAAAATCGGAAAAATAAAAATCTTCAATAGCAATTATTCCCAGTATTCAAGCCGCTATGACAGTTACAGAAACGGTATTGAGGAGCATGCTTTTGACAGAAAGTACTACGGAGGAGCGCTGTTTGACATCAACATTTACAATGTCCATTACTGCGTATCTTTATTTGGCCGACCTGATGATGTTGACTATTTTCCTAATATAGGATTTAACGGAATAGATACTTCAGGAATACTGATTCTTAAGTACAGGGATTTTAATGCAGTATGTATTGGAGCAAAAGACTCTGACAGTCGATGCTATCTCTCAATACAGGGTGAGGATGGAGACATTCTTGTCGAAAACAAACCAAACAATATAGAAAAAATAAAGGTAAAATTTGTCGACAAAACAAATACCGCTACTACACGAGATGCATCTGGAGCATCAGTCCGCGCAACGATAACAGAAGAATTCGAAACTCCCAAGTGTAATCATCGTATGAGTCAGGAATTCACTGATTTTGCCAATATTATCGATTCTGGTGATACGAAAAAAGCACAGGAGCTTTCAGAAGAGAGCTTAACAGTAATAGAAACATTGGAAAGAGCCAGACTCAAGGCAGATATCTCATTCGAGTAGCTTTTTTCCACCGACCTGACCTGGATAGTGAAAATCAGGAGCGTTTCAATAGAGAGCTACCAATATTGAAACGCTGAAGAATAATTACAGCTCCAAGTAAAGCAATTCCCATAAAATCTGAGCTCAATCCTGGATAAAGCATCAGAGGACAGGTCATAAGCAGAAGTATTCTTTCAATAAAATTACATTCCTTTAAAAGATAATTCTGAAGTCCGCCTGCAAGAGCTACGGTTCCAGCTGATGCGGTAAATGCAATCCACAGATACTCATAAATCTTCACATCAGGAACAACACCAATCAGAAGCTCAGGATTGGTTAAAAAGAAAAATGGAATCAGAAAGCCTACAAGTCCAAGTCTTACAGCAAGCAAACCAGTCTTAAGCTGATTACCTCCAGAGATACCTGCTGCAACATAGCAGCTCATGGCAACAGGAGGTGTTATGTTTGATAAACATGCATACACAAGACAGAACAGATGAGCGCAGATTGGTACAATTCCAACCTTTATCAGTACAGGAACAGCCACTGCCTGAACAATAACATAGGCTGCAACTCCTGGAACTCCCATGCCTAGAACAACAGACATCAGCATGGTTAGAAAACCGGTCAGAAGAATATTGGTATTATCTACTACAGAGAGGATTACATAGCCCATATTAAGACCAAGACTTGTCAGGGTTACTGTTCCAATGATAATACCGATAATCACGCAGCAGACACCAACTGATATTGCTCCTTTAGAGCCTTCAACCACTGCAAGAATAATCTTATCGAAGCTCATACGGGTATCTGCTCTAAGATAGCTTGATAACACAGTTGCCACAATTGAAATTACGGCTGAATACAAAGGTGTATAGCCACAGCACATCATAGTAATAAGAATAAACAGAGGTAAAGACAGGTGTCCCTGCTCTTTAATTACAGTCAGAGCATTAGGAATATTCTCCTTTGAAAAGCCTGAAAGACCTCTCTTTTTGGCCTCAAAGTGAACAGCAAAGAGTAATCCAAGATAATATAGAAAAGCAGGAATAACCGCTGCAATCATGACTGAAACATAGCTTACATTCAGAAACTCAGCCATGACAAAACCTACAGCTCCCATGATAGGAGGACAGAACTGACCACCTGTCGAGGCTACAGCTTCAACAGCTCCGGCAAAGTTTTTAGAATAGCCGGTCTGTTTCATCAGAGGGATGGTGATTGTTCCTGTGGTTGCAACATTGGCAATGGCTGAACCGTTAATCATACCCATGGCGGCGGAAGCCATAACCGCAACCTTGGCTGGACCACCAGGAGTCTGACCTACAAGAGCCAGAGAAAAGTCATTTATGAACTTTGAAAAGCCACTATACTTTAGAAAAGCTCCAAAAAGCACAAAGAGGAATATATAGGTGGCACTTACGCCAATACCGATGCCGAATATGCCCTGAGTTCCCCAGAACTGGGTTGAAAGAATTCTCTTTAATGTAAGACCGTTATGACCTAAAGCACCTGGAATATAGGCACCAAACCAGTTATAGGCAAGGAAGATAGCTGCCAGAATTCCAAGATTACCGCAGGCACGTCTTGAGGCTTCAAATACCAAAAGGATACCTATACCTGCTACATAGAGATCGGTTGTGTTAAGTCTTCCTCCACTGCGGGCCACTCTCGGGAAATAGATTACTAGGTAGAGAATACAGAAGATGCTAAGACCAATCAGGATCAGATTCAGAACAGAGGGGAAACGTCTGTCCTTTATAGTTTTTTGGGTTACAGGAAAAAGCAGAAATGTAAACAGCAGCAGGAACAGACAGTGGAAAGCTCTTAGATTTATCGCACTGATAGCACCAAAGGTTGTGAAATAAATCTGAAAGACTGCCCAGATAATCAGAAGAGATACTATGGCTTTAGAGGTTATACCGCCATAGTTCATGTACTTTGAATGAACCTTAACCTGATTATCCAGTGATGATTCCTGCAGTGAAACACTAGCCATACAATTAACCTTATATCTGTTTAATTGTATTTAGCTTACAAATTCACACCGACAAATAAAAGAGCAAGTAAATATATTTAGAAAAAAAATCAAAAATATTTACCTGCCCCGCACCAAAAAGGACCTACTGAATCAGCCAAATTCAATAAGATTCTTATTTTGCAATCTTATTGCCGCCATAAACCAGATTTAAATCGAACTGGGCATCTAAACGTTTCTGCATACGAGCTGCATGACGCATTTCTGAACGAGTGATAGCAGAGCCAAGCTTTCCCTGATTAATAGTAATATTGCCATTCTCGTCCTTGCGGTTCTTAATCTCATTTTTAATGTCACCAAATCTTCCTTCCAGACTGTTTCCGTTGTAATCGGCGAACTGGAACATGACAGGCTTATTCTGCTCTTGGAAAAATTCAAGTCCAAGTTTACTGGTCTGTCTGAATGTTGCGTATACAAACACGTTATTCAGCATTAAGAATCTTCTGGTTGTTCCTACATGGTTAGATGAGAGCGCAAACGAGATTATTTCCTCTTCAGGACTATCAGGATATTCTTCTTTAAGAGTTTTGACTTCCTGTTCATATTTTTCCTGTTCTTTTTTATTTCTCCAGCCATTGTTTACATCAAAGAACTCTTCTAGTTTTCTGTCACGTTCTGTCCGATCAGGAATGTTCATGATATCAAGGTAACGCTTTACATCCTTTACCAGAACAGAAAGCTCTTCTGGTGTTATATCCTTGAAATCATGGGAAAGATTCTTAATAACAAAGTTTTTCAGAGCCTTATCAGGATCAGCCTTAAATTCAGCCTTCCATCCAGTCTGCTTTTCAACAACCGAATCAGCAGGCTGATGCAGATATTCATTAAGTTTTGCAGGAATATTGATTTTCTTCATATTCTCTGGACGCTGGAGAAATTTAACCCAATCTTCAGTCTTTTCCTTAGGAATGCCCTGATATTTATCATAATTTTCAATAATAGAACTGTTCATGATGGCATTCATTGTATCTTCGTAGTTACCTTCCATGCCTGCTGCATCTGGTTTTGGAAGTATACACAGCGTAGCTGGTGTTATTTTGCAGGCAGAATTATATGAATCAATCTGATTAAAGGAAATTGTTACACCTTTATCTGCATATTCATTTCTAATCTTATCCAGAAGATTATTATTTTTGACAAGATTACGGTTTGGGGATAGACCATAATCCGCAATCTCAATGTTTTTATTGTTAGCAGAAAGATTTCGGTTAACAATCGCTCTGAACTGCAGCAGATTGTTGGTAAGCTGAGCATACTTGTTGTCACTGATAATTGAAGCTATTTTCTGGGTTATTGCATTGGCAACATTCATTCTTTGAGCCCGCTCCTCAGCGTTAACTCCACAGAAAAATCTTTTCAGCGCCGCAAAAAATCCCTTATCATCCAGAGCATTGGTTGTACCGTAGAGCTTTCCGTTGGTTTCATCCCGACGTACAGAAAACTCATATCTGTGGCCATTCACCTCAACCGTGGTACTGGTTTTCAGTGTTCCGTCAGTTTTCTGCATGTTGTTGATGACATCCATTGCAGAAATAGAGTTAATATCATTATTTTTGATATTGAAAATATCTGACATAGCTCGCTCCTATGGTTTAGGCAGTTACAATCCATGCAGGTTTATCAGAAGATTCTTTTGCTGCATTTTTTTCTAAATGCTGACTAATGGATAACTTGAATTTGAAAAAATCCATAAAAATATCAGGAAGGAAGCCATTATCAATAAAGGCCTCTGTACATACCTGATAAAGAACCAGCATTCCATTTTCTGGATCACGTCCAACTACAGGGCAGTTACCGCCGCGTGTCAGAACAGGACCTAAAGCCAGATCCAGAATATCAATGATTACTGAGTAACTTACCGGATCAGGCAGATCTGGAGCAATTACGGATGACAGGATCAGATTATGATCGTCAGGATTAGCCACAATATCTACTACGTCATTGCTGTTTACAAGAATTTCGCAGACATTATTCTCATCAAAAGATAAATCCAGTCCAAGATTTTTTCCTAGTAACTGTAGGTATTCCTGATATTTTAAGTTTTCCATAATTACTCCTTTTTTTTTATACATTAAGGAGTATAGTTTATTTTATAAAGTAGTGAAAAATATATATCGATTTATTTTAAATAGATCACAGAATCGCAATAATCCACAAAAGACATAGGAAAAAGAGAGAAAAAAGCGATAGATACAGAAAGAATACAGGATGGATGTTAGAAAACAGGATTACAGGATAAAGATGAGTGAGTCGACCTGTAAGCCGAGTTCTGTTCTGCATAGCAGCGACAATCATTCCTCTAGGCTAGAAATCGCTCTCTAGCTCAAGCAATCAACCCGCTCTCAATCCGGACCAGATTATAGAGAGCCTATTTGATCTTGCTCCAAGTGGAGTTTACCGTGCCTTTCATATTACTATGAAAGCGGTGAGCTCTTACCTCGCCGTTTCACCCTTACCATTAAAAATGGCGGTCTGTTCTCTGTTGCACTAGTCATGGGCTCACGCCCTCCAGGCGTTACCTGGCACTTCGTCCTTCGGAGCTCGGACTTTCCTCCCCCACGACCGTATGAATAAAGATCTTAAACACGCGTGCGTGGCAGCGATTGTCTGGTCGACTCAATATATATTATATATCTTTTAGTTCGACTTGTCTTTAAGTTCTAGAGCCAGATTGTACAAGTCGTTCTTTTTAATACCTGTTATTGAAGCTAAAACATTGGCTACGGTTTTTACCGGAGAGGTTTTAATAAGCTCTTCAATAGCAGATACAATCTTAGGATCAACCTCAGATGATTCCTGTTTTACTGCACCGATGGCAACAACAAATTCGCCCTTGGTTCTGTCGGGATCAGCCTTTAAAAACTCTGGAGCATCCTTAGCCTTTAGTCTGTAGAAAGACTCAAAGGTCTTGGTCATCTCACGGCACAGAGTTACATCGTGCTCGGGCAGGATTTTTGCCATCAGCTCCATGGTATCAACAATACGTCTTGGAGCCTCATAGAAAACCGCTGTATAGTCAGCGCTTTTTAAGGACTCTAAAACACCTGTCAGCTCCTTCTCCTTTACAGGGAAGAAACCACAGAACATGAACTTGTCAGTAGGAAGTGCTGATGCCTCTAAAGCAGTAATAAGAGCACAAGGTCCAGGCAGAGGAACAACCTTTACCCCCTGCTCTGCACAGATGGTAACTACTCTGTAACCAGGATCATTGATCAGAGGAGATCCTGCATCAGAGATTAAAGCAACTACGCCACCAGCTCTTACCTCTGAAATAATAAGTTCAGCTCTCTCTCCTTCATTATGATCGTGACAGCTGATCATCTTTTTTCCACTGATACCAAGCTTGTCTAAAAGAATTTTTGAGTGTCTGGTATCCTCAGCTGCAATCAGGGTAGCATTCTTTAAAACCTCAATTGCTCTTAGAGTAATATCATCAAGATTTCCTATAGGAGTAGGAACAATATATAAAGCACTTTCCATCTTTTATATCCAAAATAAAAAAGCTCCGGACTTTAGATCAGAGCTTTTTACGAATTTATTCTTTCCAATCTTGTGACTATTTTACCTTGATTGAGTCAGAACTTACAGGGAAAGTGAAATATGTATTTGGATAAGGCTCATCCTTCAGAGTAAAGTGCCACCACTCTTCAACAAGAGGCTTGAACCCATGCTTTAACATGGCATCTCTTAGAATCATGCGGTTATTAAACTGCTGTTTGGTGATCTTTGTATAGTCAGGATGACTGAGCTCTCCAAAATAATCAAAGGTTCCGCCCATATCCACTTTCTTTTCAAGATTCATATCAAACAGAGTCAGATCAACTGTACTTCCGCGACTGTGACCTGAATGCTCGGCTATGTAGCCTAAAGGGAAAAGAGTATTCTTCTCAAGCTTTGGATAGAAATACTTCTTCATGAGGACATCATTAGGATCAAGCGCCCAGGACATAAAGTGAGATACAGCCATCTGAGGACGGTAGGCATCAAAAATCTTTAGGCGATAGCCTTTTGTCTTAAGCTCATCACTTACATTTTTCAAAGCGGCAGCTGCCTCTTTGGTAAGGATTGCAACGGGCTGTTCATAGCCTTTGATTCTGTCGCCAACAAAGTTGTAGGTTGAATAATATCTGATTTCCAGAATTGCATCAGGAACAGCTTCAGCCAGGAGAACAAAATCAGAAGAATCATCAGAAAACAGCATTCCCTGATCTGTCATAGTTTTCTGCTGTAGTGCAGGAGCTGTAGTACAGCCAAGAACAAAACAGCAGGAAAAAAGAACACAGAGTAAAAGACTGGTTAACCTTCTTTGCTTAATCATAATCTCAACCTTCTTTTTGCAACTGAATCTAACCTTTATGGTGAAACACCTCAGAACAAGCATAGTTCGAAATACAAAATATATACAGAAAAACCTCAAAATCGCCATTAAAAACAAAATCAATATCAAATTCTAAGTCTGTGTAAGGTTCTGTATGATAAAATATAAGACATTGAGGCCAGTGCAAGGCTTACAAAACCGAGTCTGCGTTTCAGACTCTACAGGTCACAGGTTGCGTTTTTCCTTGAGACTAAGCGTTATCCCTTTCTGACCATGAATTTATATATAAAGTAGGAAGTCATCGTGAAAGCTAAAAGATCAGCTTTAAATGTATATTTATGCACTTTACTTACAGCAGCAACTTTAACTTTAAGCGCATGTACAAGTTCTTCTGTAAAAAAAATCGAATCAGTAAATGCATTTGGTCCACTAAATTTAACCGCTCAGGAATACAGACAGGCATTTGAAGATGCATCTTCAGATGAAAGCTTCAAGGCGCTTATCCTATATACAAGATCACAGATTGTTGAAAACAAGCTTGATCAGGCATCCGCAAGCATAAGCCAGTTATATGCAAGCGCAGCAACTCCAGTCCAGAAAGATGAAGCAGCCATGGTTGATGCAATGCTGCTGTCAAAGAAGAATCAGTTTGACGAGGCTCAGCAGAAACTTTCTGCAATCAACTACAAGGCTTTACCTAAGCAGGATATTTCATATTTCCTAGTTTTAAATTCAAATGTAAATTCAAATCTTTACAACAAGACTCATGATCCAAAGTATCAGATCACAGCATTCAAGAGCGAATCTGCTTTAGAAAGATACGTAACCCGTGATTCTGATAAGAGAAAGGTTTTATTAAAGTCTGTTGATTTACTAAAACAGCTTGACGATCAGACTCTATCAGCCGCATACACCAATGTTAAGAACGATACTGACAAAGGATTCTATGAGTATGCAATCATTGATAAGTCATCAAATACTCAGCTAAAAGATCAGATGATGGAAACTTTTGCTAAAAAGTATCCAAATCATCCTCTAATGCTGTTATCTGCTCCAGAAAAGGCAGAGCCTGTTGCACAGCAAGAGGTTAGCGATGTTACTCCTAAGGGAGGCAAAGCTGTTGCTGTAGATTCTCAGGCACTATTCAGTATTCAGGATGGCGACCAGATTGCGGTTTTACTTCCTCTTTCAGGAAGATTCGCCTCAGCAGTTGGTGAGCCAGCAAAACTTGGTATTCTTACCGCACTGAAGGATAGAGGTTCAAAGGCTAAGGTTACCTTCTACGATACCAACAAGACCAATATCTCTCAGATTGTTGCCACCGTATCTGCAAACGGAACCAAGCTTGTAATCGGACCAATTCTGAAGCCAGAAGTTAATGCAATGAATGCTGCTGGTATCAAGATCCCATCAATTACCCTGAACTCACCTGAGGGCAACCGTCCTGTAAATCAGTGGTACTTTGATTTAGGTCCTAACTATGAAGGCGCAATTGCAGCATCAAAGATTTACGCTGATGGCTACAAGAGTCCAGTTGTAATCGGTCTAAGCTCAGACAAGGCTTCACAGCGTTCAGTTAACAGCTTTATGAATACCTTCGGCAAGGTTAACAACAATGCTGTTGTATGTAACTACAGCAATCCAGCAAATGTAGGTTCTGAGATTGCCAAGTGCCCATTCGGTTCAGCTGATTCTGCATACGTAAGCGCATCTGTTATTGATGCAGTTCAGATCAAGGCTGCTATTCCATCAAATATAGCAGTTTACCTGACTGACAAGAGCTACATGGGTGTAAACAACTCATCTCAGGAGCTGGCTCTAAAGGGAGCAATCTTAGGTGATATGCCATGGGTTCTAACTGACAGCTCATTAAAGGAAAGCTTCATGAAGTCAATGCCAAAGGCAAATTCTCAGGTTCAGAGAATCTTTGCTGCATCTTATGATGCTGTTAACTTTGCATTCAACATCAAGCAGCTGGCCTCAAATCAGAATGACGTTCTACACGGTCTGTCAGGAGATATTTCTCTTGGTCGCGACGGTCTGATTGAGTCAACTCCAATGTGGGTTGAGCTGGGTTCAGTAAGATAAGCAAATAAGGGATATGAGGAAACTTTTTTTAAGTTTCCTCTAACGCGAAGGGATGCCAGATGGCATCCCTTCTTGTATTTTGGAGATTTGTATTTATTAGTTCTTTGCAAGGCCCTGCAGGATCTGATTTGCATTCTTGATCTGATCACTTGCACCGCTTACAAAGCTGTTGTACTGTCCCATGAAGTCCTGCAGTTTAACCATCTGAGTCTGGTTGTCAGAGTTGCAGTTCTCAGCCATGTGCTGAATAGTTGATGAAATGGCGCGAACCTGGTCAGATGATTTCGAACTTGTCCAATTGCTAACATCAATTCCTAAATTTTTAGCTTCCTGCATATGTGTTGTCAGAACAGCTAATCTTCCAGCCTTATCCTTATCCTCATCCTTTGTATACTTACCAAGCTCACCATTCAATTTGTCCAGAAAACTGTTTAAAGCCTTTGCTCTGTCGTTCTGGCCCTTCATCTCGGCAATCTTGTTTTCAGCTTCCTTCTTCTTGGTTGCGCCAACCTCAATCATAACCATAGCAGCCATCATCTGGATTGACATGCCCTCGAACTCAGTACCCTTGATTGCATTTACATTTGAAGTTGAAATTGCACCTACTGACATAATCGTATCCTCTCGAAGAAATTCTTTAACGGAAGCTGATTTAAATCAAATTCAGATTCCAATCTTTAACCTTTGACTTAAGTATAATACAAAAATTCTTAAAAAATGCATCTACTTTTATAAATAGCCTGTTTTTGTTAAAATTTGGAATAACCATCACATTTTTATAGTATTTTTCCACTACATTATATATAATGTAGCTCCATAAAAATCGATTTTCTGACTATTGTTAAGTGTAAATTAAGTTGTGAACAAGACTAATTCTTTTATTCTTATTTGAGGATCTGTTTCTCAAAAAAACTTTAATTAGAGAAGAATGGATTTTGAAAAAAATAAGAGAAACATACGGTTCACCACGAACCGTATCTTATTGTACTGTCTATTCGTCAACAAAGCTGAAGCCTGGTTCTTTTGATGGATCAGAATTACTCTTTGTCTCAGTTTTTTCAGAATTCTGTTCTTCAGATGAATCATCCTTTGACTCAGTTGAATCTTCACCTTCATCAAGCTCAAAATCAGGACCTTCTGAATCAATACCCTCATCAGGATAGATATCGCCATCTTCAGGTTCTGGTGAAAGATCCAGCTGCTCTAAAGCTTTTCCAATTGGAAGAGCGGATCCTGTCTCAAGAGCAATCAGCTGTTCCATTGCAATGTATGGAACAAAGATATCTTCAGCAACGCCCTTAAATCTTGCTTTAAAGGAAATACCACGAGGAAGAGTCTGAAAATCACCGATAGCGGTAGGAGATAAGGAAAGGATAATGTTTCCGTTCTTTACGTAATCCATTGGCACCTTAACCTTAGGAATAGTTGCATCAATAAGCAGATGTGGAGTAATGTCATTATCAAGAAGCCAACTGTAATAAGCATTAAATAAAAATGGTTTTAAGCTGGATAATCTCTGCATAATGAATCTCTCCTCTGATGTCTATTCATTTCCATTATATCTATATAGTTATTAGTGCTCAAATTATTATTATTAATTTGAAAAACTGTATATAAATTTTTTAGATTTTATGTATAATTATTATTAGTGTTATTTATTTCAGATATTTTTTTAGTTCGTGATTTTGCAATGAATGGTTTTGATATCGAACAGACTCTATTAAAGTATGGAGACATCATCAAACTTAAAAGACCTCCTTCAAAGTACGTTAAGGCTACGGCAGAACAGAGAGCCAGTCAGTTTATGCCCTTTGATGCGCTGACAGGATACTCTGATGCTATTGACGAGGTAGACAGAGTTACAGATGATGCCCCTGATTTTGATGAGAATTCACTTCAGTACCAGGAAATAAATGAAAAAATTGCAAAACTTAAAACAATAATAGATACAAAGCCAAAGGTTACTTTCAGAGTCTTTGTACCAGACCTTAATAAAGAAGGAGGAATCTACCAGAACATAACAGGACACCTGCGACGCATTGATGAGACTAATCGTATTTTCAGCTTTACTGACGCTAAAGATATAAGCTTCGAGTCTGTAGTCAAGATAACCATAGGATGACTGACTTTATATGGAAAAGAACACACCTGACACTCCTATATATATAGCTATAGATCTTAAGTCCTTCTATGCATCTGTTGAATGCGTTGATAAGGGACTTGATCCTATAGCAGTCAACCTGGTTGTTGCAGATGCGGCAAGATCGCAGAATACCATCTGTCTTGCTGTATCCCCTTCTCTTAAAGCATTAGGAGTTCCTGGCAGACCTCGTCTGTTTGAGGTTATTCAGAAGGTTGATGAGATAAACCGTAAAAGACTGAATGAAAATAACCTAAAAAGATTTGAAGGAAAATCATATTACCAGAAAGAGCTTGAAGACAATCCTTCACTTGCTGTCGACTATATAATCGCTCCACCAAGAATGCAGCGATATATGGATTACTCTACAAAAATCTATGATATCTACTGCAGTTTTATAGCTCCAGATGACATAGATGTATATTCAATCGATGAAGTATTCATGGAGGTTTCAACCTACCTTCATGCTTACCAGTGTTCTCCTGAAGAGCTTTGCATCAGGATTCTAAGAGAGGTATACAATCAGACCGGTCTTACCGCTACAGCAGGAATCGGAACAAATATGTTTCTTGCCAAGATTGCCATGGATGTTGTGGCAAAAAAGGCAACTCCAAATGAATTTGGTGTACGCATGGCTTCTCTGACCGAAGAAAGCTACAGATACACCATGTGGAATCATCAGCCACTATCTGATTTCTGGAGTATCGGTCCTGGAATTGAGAAAAGACTTAAGAGTATAGGAATCGATACCATGGGTGATCTTGCCAGATGCTCACTTGAAAATGAGGATCTGCTGTATAGAGTTTTCGGTGTAAGAGCAGAATTTCTTATTGACCATGCCTGGGGATTTGAGACAGCGAAAATATCCGATATCAAAAAGATCGTTCGCAGAAGAAAAAGCATGAGTCAGGGTCAGGTACTGCCTCGTTCATATACAAATGCTGAAGGTAAGATTGTTATTCAGGAAATGGCAGAACAGCTGTGTCTTGATCTTATGAAGGAAGGACTGGTCTGCTCAAAGATTGTTCTTGATATCGGTTACGATAAGAACAACCATCCAAACAAGTCAAACTCACAGCTTAATAACAACTTCTATACAGATCAGTACGGACGAATTATCCCAAAGCCAGCTCATGGTACGGTATCTCTTCCCTTCCCCACAGTTACCTTTTCTGTGGTTAATCATGCTGTTCTGGAACTTTACTCAAAGATTACTGTTCCCTACTACAACGTCAGAAGACTCAGAGTATGTGCAATCGAACTTTTAGACAGGGACCAGCTTGAAGGGCTCAGAAATAAGACTCCTGAACCTTATCAGACAGATCTTTTTGCCATGATCGATCCAAGACCACAGATTGAAGAGCCTAAAATCGACAAGAAAAAGGAAGAAAAAGAAATCAAGGCTCAGAAAGCCATGATTAAGATTAAGGAAAAATACGGCAAGAATGCCATCCTTAAAGGAAACAACTTTGAGAAATCGGCGACCGCCATTGAAAGAAACAGGCAGATTGGAGGTCACAAGGCCTGACAATCTGCTCTAGGAATTATTTCTTGCTATCAACTATACCCTTAGCAATTTTAAGGAACAGATCTGAAGGATCGTGTTTATATTCCTTTGGATCATATTCTGCATCAGGCTGCATCGAAATCATCGCTATTCTGCTGATAAGATGTCTCTCCAGCTTTTCAATTGCACTCATATTACTTTCGCTGTCAAAAAGCTTTAGCTGTTCATCAATAGTATAAACAGGATGAGCCTTCAGATCGTACAGACAGAAATCATCAGAGAAATCCTTACCAGAGTAAATCTTTAAGAAATTCTTGTATGGCTCTACAAGTGATTTTGGATCATTTTTCTGGATCTTAACAGCCTTGTCATACATTGCGAGGAATCTTGCCAGAGTCTGATGATTATTTTTAGCAAACTCTCCACTTGCAATAAATAACACAGGAACAATAGCATCAACCTGAGCTGCTGTAGCTACTGATTTATAACCATCTTTCTGGGCTTCATAGGTTGATGGAGACCATAGAATCATGGCATCACCGTTACCATCATTCATATATTTGACAAAGTCAGAAAGCTTACCATCTACAACCTTTACATCGTTATATGTTAAGTCAAAAATCTCAAGATAATTCGACAGAATATAAGATGCTGATGTCAGCTTACGAATGAAGAAGGTCTTATTATGAATTGTTTCCTTTGAACCATAAACCTCAGGATAATCAGGATTTGCCCCTTTAACCTTAAGAATATCACTATCAGGTCTTACCATTATCTCGGTAGAGGTTGCCTCATTGTTACCTACACCAATATAGGTAATATCAATATCTTTACTGCCGATTACTGCAGGTACACAGCCCACACCAGCCACATCCCAGGCGCCAGAGTTAACCTTCAAGTCATTCATGAGATCAATTCCGGCGACATCCTTAACACTCAAGTCAATTTCAAGACCAAATTCCTTGTCCCATCCCTGCTCAATTCCATACCAGACCAGAAATGCTTCATGCTCAAGTAGCAAAGAGACCTTTAATTTTCTGAGAGAATCAGATGCATTTACAGAAAAACAGCATAGAAGTGAAGCAATAAACAGATATCTTAAAAATCTGAAGAGTCTCATCGAAATTACCTTTTGCAAATAAACAGCGTCTAAGATAATTTTAGTACAGAAATTTTTTGAACAACTCAAAGAAACTTAAGAATAGGTCACAAACAAAGTTTTTAGATACATATTACAAACCTAAACCATGTATTAAATCTCATTTTTTATATGACTTTTGTAACAAAACACAAAAAATAACATGAAATTTAAGGCATTATTCAGATTATCACACATAATTATCTATGAAGTGGTATCGAATCTTATGGGATTTTTATTGCCATAAGAAAATAACAACATTAGGATAATCATTATGAGTATGCTGAGTAAATTAAGTGTAAAAGCAAAGTTATTACTGGCTTTTGCAATAATCATTGTATTTACAATCTTAATTTCTGTAATTTCACTAAGGCAGTTGTTTGCAACCAACGATGTCATCGTTGATGTTGATAATATTCTGGGCACCCGCCATGCCAGAACACATAACGTGTCTAAAGCCATGATCGCAGCAGATGCAATCAGCTTTGCTCTACAGAAGAATGTAGAATCCTATGATCCGGCAGTTCATGATGAACAGATTAAGGCTGCAGCACAAAGGCTGGTAGAGGTTACCTCTGTACTGAAGGGCCAGAGTGACCCTCAAGCTTCTGCTAATATGAAGGAAGGCTCAAAAGTGTATATTGAGCACTCAACCGGAGATTTTTTAGCTGCATTAAAGGCGAAAGACGCAGAAAAAGCTAGAGACATTTATGACCAATATCTGGCCCCTAACTTTGATAAAGTAACTCAGAATGCCGATAAGATTTCAACAAAACAGATTGAACTTGCAAAGAATGCTGTCGAATCCATTGCAAGTACAACTCCTATTATTATCATTCTGGTTACCGCCTGCGTTGCCATCGGTATTGCAATTATTATTGCCCTAACTCTATCAGGCTCGATTACAAAAGCACTTAAGGTTGCAATGGAAGGTGCGGATGTAATGGCATCTGGAGACTTGACACATGAATTCAGACCTACCACTTCAGATGAATTCGGTGTACTGCTACGCAGACTTGAATCAATGCGTTCAAAGTGGCAGGGTCTTGTTGGTACCATCAAGCAGGCTGCTGAAGATGTTGAGAACAACATGAATGTAATCAACACCATTACCGCAGATATCAACGACAGCGCTCAAAGTACACAGAACAGAGCATTAACAGTGGCAGCAGCATCAGATGAGATGGTATCAACCACAGGTGATATTGCAAAGAACTGTGAAAGCGCTGCAGCTTCCGCAAATACTTCTAATCAGACCACAACTCAGGGTGTATCTGAAGTTGAATCAACAATCCAAGCAATTCATGATCAGGTAGAAAGAAGCCGTACTGATGCTGAACACATTAAGGCTCTGGTAGATCAGTCACAGAAGATTGGAACCATCGTTCAGACTATTGAGGACATCGCCTCACAGACCAATCTGCTGGCTCTTAATGCAGCTATTGAGGCTGCACGTGCAGGTGAAGCTGGTAAGGGATTCGCAGTGGTAGCTGATGAAGTTCGTTCTCTGGCTTCACGTACCGGAAGTTCTACTCAGGAAATTATTAAGATGGTCGGTCAGATTCAGAATGACGCTAATACCGCAAATGAATCAATGATTGCATCATTGGAAAACATGAATACATTGGCAACAAGAACTGGTGCGGTATCAGATCTGCTTAACAATGTATCCGCTCAGGTATCAGACGTTAACAGTCAGATTACCCAGATTGCAACCGCTGCAGAACAGCAGACAACGGCTACAGCTGAAATCTCCACCAATATGCAGGATATTACAGCTTCAGCTCAGAGTCTGGCAGCCAAGGTTCAGGAAGCAAGAGATAACGTTACCAAGTCTGTTTCTGAACTGCATAACCTGGTAACTCAGGTTCGTGATCTGAAAGTATAAACAGAGTTCTCTTCTCCAAAAGGCTCATTTCTACGAAGTGAGCCTTTTTTTATGTTCGAAGAAAAAGTAATTAGGCCCAATCTGCATTGACGAGCTCAGCTTAACAGAATAGTGTTTTACTCAGAATATATAAGGATGATACGGATAGAAAAGAAGAAAGAGATTAGGAGAAATTGAAATCAGGTAGGATCAAAAAACCTCTGACGAAGCAGAGGTTTTGAAATTCGAAACGTATTAACGCTTTGAGTACTGTGGACGTTTACGAGCCTTGTGAAGACCAACCTTCTTACGCTCTACAGAACGTGCATCACGAGTTACGAAACCAGCCTTACGTAATGCAGGGCGGAATGACTCGTCGTACTGAATTAAAGCACGAGTAATACCGTGACGGATTGCACCAGCCTGACCAGTGATACCACCACCTGAAACAGTGATGTATAAATCAACCTTGTCAGTTAACTCTAATAGCTCTAGAGGCTGTGAAACAACCATACGAGAAGTTGGACGACCGAAGTACTGCTCTAAAGTCTTGCCGTTGATCTCTAATTTACCTGTACCCTGAGTTAAGAATACACGTGCAGTTGAGTCCTTACGACGACCGGTACCATAATACTGATTTGCTGCCATTTGCTAGTGCTCCTATAACTTGATAACCTGAGGCTGTTGAGCAGCATGATTATGTGACTCACCAGCATATACCTTTAGCTTACGGAACATAGCACGACCTAATGGTCCCTTTGGAAGCATACCGCGAACAGCATTCTCGATAACATCTTCTGGCTTACGTGCTAAAAGCTTCTCGAAAGACTCTGACTTGATTCCACCTGGGAAACCAGTGTGGTGATAGTACATCTTGTCAGTAGCCTTGTTGCCGGTAACCTTAACCTTAGAAGCGTTGATTACGATAACGTAATCACCAGTATCTAAGAATGGAGTGTACTCTGGCTTGTGCTTACCGCGTAGGCGAGTAGCAATCTCAGAAGCTAGGCGACCTAAAGTCTGACCCTCAGCATCAATAACTAACCAATCACGCTTAATAGTTGATGGTGTTGCAACGAAAGTTTTCATTAAAAAACCCTTTTTTTTAAGGAATATTTCCTTATAAAACCTTACAGATAAATACTTATCTGCTCTCTTTCCAAACAGGCTAATTTCTTAGTCTGCACCAAGTAACACGGGTGGGAAACCGGTTCCTCGGTTAGAGGGGCAATGGCATATTTTAAACCAAAAACAGATAATGATCAAATAAATTTTTGTCTTGTTTTTCTTATTTTTATTTATTTTTTAGCCATAAAAATCGTGATATAGAAACTTCTGTATTTTCAGCAGGTTATTTCATAGTTCAACTATGACACGACTGTTGTTGATAGACAGTTTTTCTTCTGTAACATCGCAGCCTAGAAACCAGATTCTGACACCGGCTTTTAAGGCATCATTCCAGGCAGTCCCGAATTCAGGCTGAATCTGAATGTTTGGTCTTACCTCGTTTACCTGCGGCATCTGAATAACAAAGGCCAGAGCGCACTCATCCCCTTTCTCTCTAGCGTCTATAAGCTCATATATATGTCTAACTCCGCGCTCAGTCGGAGCATCAGGGAAATAGCCTATCCCCTCTTTTTCAAGAGTACAGCCTTTAACTTCCACAAGATACCTTTTATTCCCCTTTTCAAGGTAGAAATCTATTCTTGATTTTCCATACCTGTATTCAGGACGAACAAAGTCAAAATACTTAGTGAGCCACTCCTTCATAACAGTATTAGGAGCCTGACTGTCTATATTTACAAGGCCAAGCCCTTTCTTATATACGGCAATCAGATCATACTGAGTTTTTCTCTCTTTACTGTCTGATTTAGAAAGAATTACCTGAGAATCCGGCAGCAGAAGCTCTCTGCATCTGCCGGTATTTTTGACATGAACTGTTTCAACTTTATCGCCAGCAAATACCCTGGCAATAAAACGGTTTGGACGTTCTAGAAAAGTGGCTTTATATATATTCGAGTACTGCATGACTTAATTTTAACATGCAGTTAGATGGTCTAATACTACTTAATTCTGTTGTACTGATACAGAAATATTCCAAGAACAGTAACAATAAATATAGGCAGGAAATAACCTTTATCTGCGGCAAATTTCCATAGGACAATTAAAAAAGCCAGCTCAAGAAGCCACATAATACGTAATGGGATCTTTCTGGTTACTGAAACATTGCCTGCAGTTTCACTGGCTCTATTCTTTTCTGAGGCTGGCATTACTCACTCCTTGTTTTGTTTTTATATGGACAGTTGTTATTTTTCTGATGTCCTTTTTTTTTGATTATGATCCTATTTTTTTCTAATAAATACCCTGTGTTTTCTCAAAAAACATAAAAAAAAACTGATAAAAAAGCTCGTTTTTTGAATAAGTTCAAAAAAGTGCAAAGCATAATCGAGGAAAAAGCTTCCCCCCAAAAAAATCGTAAAGAAAACGCTTACAAAACTGTGACTTTCATTCTCTGAATTAAACCAGATTTAACTTTAATAGAAATAGATGGTAGCTACTCCAGAATTTTAGAAGAATTTTGATGGCAGGCTAGAACAGACAGGAAAGTAAAAGAAAGACCTCGCGAACAAAAAAAAACTCTCTTCCCCTTATATTAAAGGAAGAGAGAGTAACCATGTTAGGATAACAAACATAAGGAGTTTTATGAAAATTTATTAGCCAAGGTATTTCTTTAAAGTATTACGAACTGCTCCAACAGAGGCAATTTCTTCACGGAAGAGATTCTCTATCTTCAGCCCTACTCCAGCCTCATACAGATCAACTCCGAAAATAACCTTATTAGAAAGAATTGGATGCACTTTTGAGCTGATGTCAGTGTCAGAACCCAGGGTTATACCTTCAAGATATTTCCTGAGTGTCTCAAGCTGTGGATCATCAGATAACACAAACTCTTTACCGTTATCATCAACCCCCAGAAGATAACGCAGCCATCCTGCTATTGCTAAAGGAAGTGCAATCATCTTTGAGGTATCAAGGCCGAGACGTCTGTAACTCTTTAAAGTCTCACCAAAACGAACAGGAACCTTCTGTGAGGTATCTGTTGCAATACGCTGTGGAGTATCAGGAAGAGCTCTGTTTACAAGACGCTGTTCAATTACCTCTGAGAGGAAAGATTCTGGATTTAGAATCTTTGGATCTTCTACAACCTTAAGCCCCTCATCATAGCCAAGCTTCTTAACTAGTGAAACCAGCTCTCGGTCATCCATTTCATCTGCAATCTTTTTATAGCCAAGTACACAGCCATATACAGCCAGTGCAGTATGCAGAGGGTTCAGACAGGTTGTAACCTTCATGCGTTCACACAGTTCAACTCCTTTTTTGGTTGTAAACAGGACACCGGCCTTCTCCAAAGGAGGTCTGCCATTTGGGAAACGGTCCTCTATTACCAGATACTGAGGCTTTTCTGCATTTACAAATGGAGCAATATAGGTACCCTTGGTGGTTTTAATGCTCTCCATATCCTCAACCCCCAAATCCTTTAACATTTTTTCGATATCAGGATCTGGTCTTGGAGTAATCTTATCAATCATTGAACAAGGGAATGCTACAATGTTTTCATCCTTGAGATAATCTAAAAATCCTTTCTCACAGAATCCGTTCTCAACCCATTTCTCAGCAACGGTTACTACGGAACGCTGCAGAATAGTTCCATTGTTGGAGCAGTTATCCATTGAAACCAGAGAGATAGGATACTTTCCTGCAAGATAACGCTCATATAAAAGAGCACAGGTTATGGACATACCATGTTTTGCTCTCTTTGGACCGTTTTTAAAATCTTCAAGGACTACTGGAGTAAAAGAGCCGTCAATACCCTTAAGAGAATAACCTTTTTCTGTAATGGTAAATGACATAAGCTGCAGAGACTTATCTTTAAACATCTCAACTGCACGGGATTCATCCGCCTTATCCTCACCATTTAAAAGAAGATCGCAGACTGTTGCTCCGATGATCTGCATCTTTGTTGAAGAATCTGGAAGAAGAGTTACTCCGAGTACCAGATTATCATGAGGCTTTTCGATTTTTTCTCTGGTCTCGCCGCTTCTTGTAGATAAAGTTACAATGCCTCTGTCAGACAATTTTCTGTTCAGAAGCTCCTGCTGAACAGAAGCGATAAATGCATGGTAAATATTTCCTGCCCCCATATGCACCCATACAGGATGCTCACAGGTTCTGCGGCGAACTTCTGAAACAGAATACATAGGAAGAGCAATCGAAGCTTTCTCAAATGCACTCTTGTCCAGCTCAATTCCTTTTTCAGTAACTTTCATATTAAAGCGTAATCCTTATTCGTTATATCACTGCCCTGTTGTTCAGGGCAGCAGTGAAAGACTTTGTTATTACCAGATTAAAGACTGTTCTGTTGAATAGATGTTGTCAGGGTAATTCATTCCCTTATCCTTACGGATTGCCTCTTCCAGTCCCTGCAGATAGGTTGCACCTAAAGCTCTGTCATATAGACCGTATCCAGGACGGGCTTTCTCTCCCCAGATCTCACGACCGTGATCAGGACGGACAACACCGTTGAATCCAACTTCAACCAGAGCCTTCATAATCTCATACATATCCAGTGAACCCTCACGTGAAACATGAGAACTCTCATGGAACTGATGATCACCGGTGTGTTTTACATTACGTACATGAGCAAAATGAATTCTGGAGCTGATTTCCTTGTTGCGGATAATCTTAGGAATATCATTGGCAGGATTGCTTCCTAAAGAACCGGTACATAGGGTAAAGCCGTTATAAGGTGAGCTGTTCATTCTTGCAATCTTTACCAGATCCTCTTCGCACTTGCAGATACGAGGAAGACCGAATAAATCATATGCAGGATCATCTGGATGAACACCCATCTTGATATTGTATTTCTCGCAGGTTGGCATAATGGCATCTAAGAAATACTTAAAGTTTGCACGCAGATCATCTGCGGTCATTCCTGCGAATTTCTTGATTTCAGCAGTAATTTCGCTTCTACGGTTAAGCTCCCAACCAGGCATTTCAAAGCCGTTTGAATTCTTGATGATGTAATCAAACATCTCTTCGGCGCTTAATCCTTCACAGATTTTACCGTTATAACCCAGAGCTGTTGAACCATCTTCCAGAGGCTGAGCCAGATCAGTTCTAGTCCAGTCAAAAACAGGCATAAAGTTATAACAAACAAGATGTATACCGCATTTACCAACAGCCTCAAGTGATTTGATATAGTTTTCAATATATTTGTCACGGGTGTTAGCTCCATATTTAATATCCTCATGAACATTGATACTCTCAATGCCCATAAGCTTTAAGCCTGCCTTCTCTACAAAATGTTTACGCTCTAAAACCTTTTCCTCAGGCCAAACCTCACCTGCAGGAATTTCATGAAGTGCGGTGATAACACCTTCCATACCACCAATCTGACGGATCTTATCTAAAGTAATAGGATCCTGCTCTGGACCATACCAGCGAAAAGACATATGCATCATAACTGACAGACTCCAAATAACTATTCTCTAATGCTGTTCTATTACCATTCCTCCCTGTTCAAGGGGGAATGGCCTATTATGTATCTGATTTAGAATCAGACGTTAAAACCGAAATAACGGTTGGTGTTGTTAAAGGAAATATCCTCAACCATCTGACCTAGGAAAGTCATATCCTCTGGATACATGCCCTTCTCAACATAAGTACCGATAAAGTTACACATAATGCGGCGGAAGTACTCATGTCTGGTGTATGAAAGGAATGAACGTGAATCGGTCAGCATACCAAGGAAGTTACCGAATACAGACAGATTTGCAAAGGAAGTCATCTGATCAACCATTCCCTGGTATGAATCATTGAACCACCATGCTGCACCCTGCTGAATCTTACCCTTAGCCTCTGGGCCCTGGAAGGCACCGATTGCAGTAGCAATAGGACCGTTATCAGCTGGATTCAGTGAATACCAGATAGTCTTTGGAAGAGCATTTCTCTTGGTAAGCTCATTCATTAAAATACCGATTGCCTCGGCACATGGACGGTTGCCCATATAGTCAAAGCCAGTATCTGAACCTAGAAGTTTGAACATCTTGCTGTTTGGATCACGGATTGCGCCATAGTGAATCTGCATTACCCATCCATACTTTGTGTAGCCTTCAGCCAGATGAAGAAGAATCATTGACTTGTAGGCTTCGATCTCCTCTGAAGTTAAGGTTTCATTAGCCAAACCTTTTTCATAGATTCTTTCAAGTTCACTGTCAGATACAACTTTGCAGTATGCGTAATCAATACCGTGGTCAGCAGCACGACAGCCCATATCGTTGAAGAACTTCATTCTTTCATCGATAGCTTCAAAGAATGCCTTGCAGGAATCAATCTTCTTGCCTGTGAGCTTTGAAATATGTTCTACATATGAAGCAAACTCAGGCTTTTCAATCTTCATTGCCTTATCAGGACGCCATGCAGGTAGAACCTTGCAAGGAGCTGAACTGTCAGCGGCTATTTTCTTGTGCCACTCAAGAGAATCACCAGGATCATCGGTGGTACAGATTAACTTAACATTTGACTTACGGATAATGTCACGAACTCTGAAATTGTCAGAAGCCAGCTTCTCGTTACACTTCTCCCAGATTTCCTTGCATGAACGTTCATTAAGTGGAGTAGAAATATCAAAATATCTCTGAAGCTCTAAATGAGTCCAGTGGTACATAGGATTTGCAAAAGCTAAAGGCAGAGATTTTGCAAAAGCCTCAAACTTCTCATAATCTGAGCTCTCTGAACCGGTAATCTGACTCTCAGGATAACCATTTGATCTCATCACACGCCATTTGTAGTGGTCTCCTGACAGCCATGCATCGGTAATATTTCTGAACTTATAGTTCTCAGCAATCTGCTGTGGATTGATATGACAGTGATAATCAATGATAGGCATTTTTGCAGCATGTTCATGATAAAGTCTGCAGGCAGTGTCATTTTCAAGCATAAAATCCTTATCTAAAAACTTTTTCATTTTTAAATCTCGCTAATTAAATATGAATTAAACTGGGTCAAGATCCGCATTTAAATGCGGATCACTTTTAAGAAAAATCAGAAAGTTACGGCGTCAATCCGAGCATGTCTTTTGAAACAGGACCTAAAGCTTCTGGGTAACCTGCCAGGTATGCAAGATAGCTGGATAGGAATGGCAGATAAGTGATCAACATTAACACCATGAAGATCAGAGCGTAGTAAGGTAATAAAGGCTTAATTACCTTCTCGATTGTGGTCTTTCCAACCTTAACACCTACGAACAGAATATTACCTACAGGTGGAGTAATCAGACCGATGCATAGGTTGAAGGTGATAATAATACCGAACTCAACTGGTGAAATACCGCATGACTGTGCAATTGGCAGGAAGATTGGGGTAAAGATCAGAACTGCAGGAGTGGTATCCAGGAAGGTACCAACAAACAGCAGCACAATATTGATGATCAGCATGATCACAATCTTGCTTTCTGAAACACCTCTTAAAAGCTCACCTACAGCATCAGGGATATTAACAAATGAAATTACCCATGACATGATTGAGGATACGCCAATAAGAAGAATAATAATGCCTGTCATCTGTACTGAATTTGCATAAATCTTAAGCAGTTTCTTAAGATTGATGGTACGGTAGCATAAAGACAGAATCAGAGAATAAACTACTGCAACAATAGCGCCTTCGGTTGCAGTGAAAGCACCAGCTACGATACCGCCGATAACAAGCACAATCAGTAACAGTGATGGAAGAGCATCAAAGGTGATCTTCATTGCGATTGGTAAAGTGATCTTTTGGGAATCCTTCTTGTAACCTCTGCTGTGAGCAAGGAAACCAGCAAGAACCATGCAGACTAAGCCCCATAGAATACCAGGGATATAACCTGCGATAAATAAAGCTGCAACAGAGGTACCGCCTGATACCAGTGCGTAGGTAATTAAAACATTGCTTGGTGGAATTAAAAGTCCGGTAGGTGCTGTGGCAATATTTACGGTTGCCATATAATCACGCTCATAACCTTCCTTCTCAGCAATAGGGCCAACAATTGAACCCATGGCAGAAGCGGCTGCAACACCAGAGCCGGAAATTGCACCGAACATCATGTTAGCCATAGCATTGGTATGAGCATAACAGCCTGGTAATCTGCCTACCAGAAGACGGGCAAAGTTCATCAGACGCAGAGCAATACCGCCCTGATTCATGATATCGCCAGCCAGAATAAAGAATGGAATAGCAATCAGAGTAAATACAGAGATACCGGTGAAGGTACGCTGTGCGCCTGTCTGCAACATCATGTCAAAGTCCAGAGCTACACCACCTGCAACAACTGACGAAATAGCAATTGCAATACAGATTGGAGTTCCCAGGATCAGTAGACCGACGAGGCAAACAGCCAGGAGAATACTTACAATAACAGTCATATCTGTCTTCCTTAAATGAGGGGAGAGCATCTCCCCTCTGTTTATAAGAATCGTGGTTGAATCAGGAAATTATGACTCTGCACTGACACCGTAGCGGTCAACGTCAGGAGAGGATAAAACCTTGAATATGTCTAATAGATTTAGGAGACCATACAGGCAGATAATTACCCCCGAAATTGGGAGAACTGCATACATGAATCCCATACTGATACCCAGAGAAGCGGTTTCCTGGGAGAAATTCTCAGTAGACATGATGTAACCACCATAGATCAGAAGCGAAACTGCGGTAAGCATTACACAAAGTTCAGAAAAAATGTCCAGATAGGCCTTTTTTCTGCCTGTAAATTTGGCAGAGAAGAAGGTCATGCAAAGATGACCTCTCTTGCCGAAGACACTAGCTGCACCAAGGATTGAAAGCCAGGTGAAGCTATAGGTTACTATTTCCTCAGAGATTGTGCTTGGGGAATTAAAGAAGTAACGGGTTACAATCTGGTAAGTACCTACAATGGTCATCTCAATGAAGAGAACAACACATATGGTAATCAGTACCTTGTCCAGAATTTGTCTTAGGCTTTGCATTTATCGCTCCGTTTTATGAATTATTTATTGTTTGATGCGTCAAAGGCTGAAGCTTTATCGTACATAGCCTTCATAGCTGGGTTTTCATTTAGAAGCTGCTGGTGTAAAGGTAGAACCTTCTCACGGAATGCATTGGCATCAACATCAATGAAGGTTACGCCCATCTTCTTAGCCTGCTCTTTAGCCTCAGCAATTCTCTTGTGCCATGCCTCGAACTCAGCCTTCTGAGCTTCCTTGGCTGCATCCTCAAATAACTTACGATCCTCGTCGCTTAACTTTGAAAGAAACTTCTCTGAAGCAACAATCAGATCAGGACACATCTGGTGACCATCATATGAGAAGTACTTGCAAACCTCACCGTGCTTCTGATCGGTAAGAGCTAACTCATTGTTCTCTGCACCGTCAATAACACCCTGCTGAAGAGCTGAATAAACTTCACCGAAGCTCATTGGGGTTGCAGCTGCACCGAAGGCTTCCATCATCTTAACGTTGGTAGGACCAGCCTGAACACGGAACTTCTTGCCCTTCAGATCGTCAACTGTGTTGATTGGTGTCTTTGAGTAGAAATTACGAGTGCCGGCAGTAAAAGCACCTAATGGTCTGAAACCATCCTTCTGAGCATCTGAGCCTAACTCAGCAAGAACTTCTGGATCAGTAATAAACTTTTCAAAGTTTGATTCTGAGGTAAACAGGAAAGGAACTGAGAATACTGCATACTTCTTGTTGAATGATTCAATGTTTGCTGTTGATACTGACAGGAACTGAACAGAATTCATCTTAACCAGCTCCAGAACCTTCTCATTAGCACCTAATGAACTGTTTGGGAAAATTCTAACGTCGTACTTGTCACCAGCCTTGCTCTCTACAAAGTTCTTGAAAGCAACAAAACCGATATGGTCTGGGTGAGTCTCAATCTGAGTGTGAGAAATACGAACAGTGGTCTTTGCCTCAGCTGAAGCTGCAAAGCCTAAAATAGAAGCAACAGCTAATGCGGTTCCAAGAATTTTCTTAATACTCATAGTAATCTCCTTATGATTAGGTAGTTTTTAGTTAAATATAAATAAACAAAGTTGCTTGAATAGGGATTCGAAATATATTCTGCTCCCGGAAATCTTAGGATCTGATATTCTTAACTTTCTTGAGAATATCTCTGCAGGCAGAGCTGATACCCTCATAATCCTCGGCCTTAACCATCTTAGGGTCTGGTACAAAGCTTCCTCCAACTGCGGCGACGTTCTTGAGGCTCAGATACTCTGAGAGATTGTCTAGATTTACTCCGCCTGTAGGAACAAACTTGATTGAAGCATATGGACCTGCAAGAGCCTTTAAGGTCTTGGTTCCGCCATAGGCGGCTGCAGGGAAGAACTTGACTACCTCAAGACCGAAGTCTAATGCCTGCTCCAGATCTGATGGGGTTACTGTACCAGGGCAGATTGCAAGATTATGCTTTAGGCACCAGTCAACAACCTTTGGATTAAAGCCAGGGGTAATTACAAACTTACCGCCGTTATCCAGGGTTGCCCATGCCTGGTCAACATTGTGAACAGTACCTGAGCCTACCAGCATGTCAGGACACTCTTCAGCCATAATCTTAATTGCTTTGGCTGCAGCCTCGGTACGGAAGGTAACCTCTGCAATAGGAATTCCGCCGTCACACAGAGCATGAGCCAGAGGAGCAGCCTTACCGGCATCCTCAAGAACAACCAGAGGAACAATGCCAACTGATTCAATATCGTTTAAAACTTTAAATTTCATCTTTATCTCCTAAAAATCTCTGCGCTTGTGAGATGACATAAAATCCTGCAGCTGCTTAGGTGTTGGCAGACCTTCATTGTCGCCAGTGAAAGTACACTGTATTGCACCGATGGCACAGCCGCGCTCAACAGCCTTATCAAAATCAATTCCTTCCATAAGACCAGACAGAACTCCGGCAGCAAAACCATCTCCTGCACCTACGGTATCTACAACCTTGTCAATAATAAAGCCGGCAACCTTACCGGTCTTTTCAGGAGTTGCGTAATAGGCACCCTGAGGGCCACACTTTACAATTACGCTCTTTGCGCCAAGCTTCTGGTAGAATGCTGCAATTTTTTCTGGTTCAGATGAACCGCATAAAATGTCTCCCTCACCGTCACCTGGCATTACCAGATCGGCCTTTGAGGCCAGATCATTCAGGGTCTTGACCATCAGTTCACGGCTTGCCCACAACTGAGGTCTCAGGTTAGGATCAAAGGAAATATAAAGACCTGCTTTACGTCCAAGCTCAATCATTTTGTACACAGCCTTCAGGGTTGTCTCTGAAAGAGCTGGTGCAATGCCTGTAAGGTGAATGTGAGAGAATTTGGTAAAATCAATCTTTTCAACATCACTCTCGGATAGAGTTGATGCTGCTGAACCAGATCGGAAATAGAAAATCTGAGGGTCGCCTTTTGAAACCTTTCCCTTTAGCATGAAACCTGTACGCTCTTTTGATGAATAGCTTACAAGTGAAGAATCAATTCCATTTCCTCTTAAAGTTGATTCAATCAGTTTTCCAAAAGGATCATCTCCAAGCTTGGTTAAATATGAAACTTTGAGACCAAGTCTTGAAATTCCGGTTGCAACGTTGAATTCTGCACCTGCAACTGCCAATGAATAATCTCTGACAGTTTCCAGAGCTCCTTCCTGCTTTGCAATCAGGAGGCCCATTGGCTCTCCTACAAGCAGCAACCCTTTTGACATAAAATTCTCCTATACCCTTTTTTTGAAACTTATATTGATTTTTCTTATTTAAATAACCAGTTAATTAAGACTGGCTAAAAACTATTATTCAGATTAAAGCAGAACTGCTTCTTTATTAACCTATGTGAAGCACAATCATGAAAAACGCAAAAAGCTTTCGTCACATAGTCTAAATTTGGACGGAGGAGCATCAAAACATAATTTATCTGATGTTATGATGGATATTTGTTCCATTGTTGCTCTTTTGTCATGTGTTTCTAAATAAATAATTTTTATATTTCCATAATAGCAACGATTATGCCAATTATTTATTTAATTGAAAATTAAGGAAGTTTTTATTTGATGTTTATAGATGAAACGTTTTGGATATTATATTATGTTCCAAAACGTTTCAGTTTGAAACCTTTAGACTTGATATGCATCACACAAAACAAATCTGCTATTTTTGTATAGTAGCTAATCGCTTAAACCTAGAGTCTTAAGTTTTCTCCACAAGGAAGTTCTTGATATTCCGGCAAGTTTTGCAACCTCAGCATTTGAATGACGTTCCAGCATATAACGGTAATATTCCTTCTCAATCTCTGCCAGAGGCATATCATCTTTAAAATTCAAAACCTGCTGACCACCATCTGATCCAGCCGAAACCACTTCCTTGTCATGATTTAGTATATTTAAAACATTAGATAATTTGATCTCATCTCCATAAAATGACAGAGCCTCGGCAAAATTACGAAGCTCACGTACATTACCCGGCCATGAATAGGTTAAAAGTACAGATCTAATGCTATCCTCAAATTCAATATACTCTTCATTCTTATGAAGAAATTCAGCCATAAAGGCCTTAAACAGCACCAGCACATCCCTACTACGCTCACGCAGAGGAGGAATGGTCAGTTGCAGAACATTAAGTCTGTAGTAAAGATCATATCTGAACTTCCCCTGCTCACATAAAGGCAGGATCTTTTTGTTAGAAGCACAGATAATACGGATATCCAGAGGAATAATGCGATCATCTCCGATACGCATAACCTCACGTTCCTGGATCACACGAAGGAACTGACTCTGAACCTCAAGAGGTATTTCTGTAATCTCATCGAGGAATATGGTTCCTCCCTGAGCCAGCTCAAACAGACCTTTCTTACCGGAGCTGCGGGCTCCAGTGAAGGCACCTTCTGCATAACCGAACAGTTCAGAGGCCACAAGCCCCTGAGGTAAAGAGGCACAGTTGACTGAAACAAACGGCTTTTTGGCACGAGGAGAATTATTATGAATACTCTGAGCAAAGCCTTCCTTTCCCACACCAGTTTCTCCAAAAAGCATAACCGTTGAATCTGAGTTGGAAAAACGTTTAGCCAGAGCTACAGCATCTTCCATGACCAGAGACTCAAATCTAATATCCTTGAAGCTGCGGCGGGCAAAAAGGCCTTTCTCATAAGAGGAAATCTTAATATTCTTCGCATTTTCCTCAATTGCAGTACTATCCTGCATGATTACTACATTACTGCTGGTTTTGTTTCCTGAAATAAATTTATTTCCAGATAAGGGAATACTGCGGAACAGAACCTTGTTCTGATTAAGGTTAACAACTCTTGGAACGTTGTTTGCCCTATTCATATAATCTTCAAGTATGTGAAACCACTGTTCCTTGGATTCGGGCTGCATCAGCTTAAGGGCAGATTCGTTGTAAATTGCAGGCTTGTTGTCTGAATCAAAAAAAATCACACCTTCATCAATGTTATCAAGAACACTTTCCATACACTCAAAATTCTTCTGACTGACATTAAGATATTCGAGCATTTCCAGAGCCTGCAGAATAACTTTTTTTATAGAGAAGAAATCTGACTCCAAAGGCTCAACAATCAGATTATGGGATTTTGCTGTCTCGATAGCCAGAACACAGCCTAAAACACCATCTGTTCCGCAGTCAACTCGCCGTTCAACTGTAGAAATAATATCTTCTGTATTTTTGCAAGGATTGAGTGTGACCTTTACGTCTCCAACATTGAACTCCGCATGGGTTAGACCTATAAAGTTATGCTGACTTATCACACTGATGTTCTTGCACCTCTTTTCTATCAGATTACTGATTCCTCGCTGTATTTCATAATAAGAGGCTGTTATATCAACAACCGACAGCCCCTTTACTCCGCGAAGCAGATCAGCAGTACCACTTCGGCTGATAGCGACCTTACATGAAGGGTATTTGTGCAGCAATTCAACCGCCTCATAGTCAATCGCCTCTTCCACTGGAATTGAGAGATTCATTTGAGAAATGGCATTTGTTGCTAATGCTGCAATTCTGGAATTGGGAGCAAAAAATACGATTGAATCCTTCATACTAAACGCCTTTTTATTACTTTTAACTGTCTGATGAAAATACTATTAATATGTTCAGAGGTTATTTATGTCGCATCGTAAAAAAGATATTACGATAAAAACAACAGCCTCAGAAAAAAATAGCTACCAGATTTTTGTGAACCTATTCATAAAATAATGTTTATTTTTTTAACACTTTGAAACATTATTTTTTCATACTTTGTTTAATTTTGAAACATCAATCTTTAAATTTCCTTTATTTTCAGCATATTTTCATCTTGGCATAAACGTTGCTTTTTAGTGTTTAGGTTCGTAACAACATAACGACCATTTTTAATAACAATCTAAATTTAAACATAAGGAATACATAAATGTATTCGCCTCCAGAAATAAGCTTAGAAAGCAGGTCCTCAATCTTATCAATTCGATCTGGTTTGGGAAGGCTGTTCTTAAAAAGACTATTAACAGTACCCATAAGCTTGACGAGCTCTCTCAGGCCCTTGTGTTTTTTACTGACCATGGTGCATACAAGCTTAAAGTTGAAATCAGATTTTAAGTAAAAAAGCACAAACCTATATACAGTGAAAACTGCAGAAATCTATAAGTTACAAAATTAAAGTTAATTCAAAACGGACAATAAAATGACAAAACTAAACCTTGCATTAAAACCAGAGTGCAAATCTGATCTTCCAGTAAAGGCAATTCAGTTCGGAGAAGGTAATTTTATCCGCTGCTTTATAGACTGGATGGTCTACCGCATGAACAAACAGAACCTGTTCAACGGCAGAATAATTGCGGTTCAGCCAACCCCAAGGGGAAGAACCCTTCCTGTATTAAAGGAGCAGGACTGCCTGTTCACTGCAATTCTTCATGGTTTAGAAAACGGAAAACTGAAAGAAACCTTTGAAATCATAAACTCCATAGCAGCAGCACGTAATCCTTACGACCTGGCCGACTTTGAAAAACTCAAGGAAGATTTCAAACTCCCAACCCTTGAGTTTATTTTCTCCAACACTACCGAAGCCGGTCTTGTCTATACAAAAGAAGAATTACCTAAAGAGGGATGCGTGCTGTCATTCCCAGGAAAACTTACTCAGTTACTTTATGAAAGATTTAAAGCCTTCAAAGGCGCAGAAAATGCCTGCTCAGTTGCTGGATTAAATATCCTTCCATGTGAGCTTATTGAAAATAACGGCACAAAATTAAAAGAAATAATTCTAAAACATGCCGATGACTGGAACCTAGGCGATGAGTTTAAATCTTATGTATGTGAAGACTGCGTATTCTACAATACTCTTGTAGATCGTGTTGTATCTGGCTATCCAAAAGCAGACGCAGAGCGCTATGCCAAGGAACTTGGATATGAAGATGCCCTTATGGCAACCGGAGAGGAATTCAACTTCCTGGCAATTGAAGGCTCAGATGAAATCAGCCGCAAGCTTCCTTTAAAGCAGGCAGGGCTGAATGTTGTTGTAGCTCCTGATATCACTCCTTACCGTCTGCGTAAAGTAAGAATTCTGAATGGAGCTCATACCTCAAATGTACCAGCAGCATTTCTAGCAGGTCTTGATACAGTTGATCAGATGATGACTGATTCTGTTACCGGTCCATTTGCACGTTCTGTAATTTATGATGAAATCATTCCCGCAGTAAAACTTGATAAGGGAATGTTGACTGAATTTGCAGATGCAGTTGTAGACAGATTCATGGATCCATCTCTTCACCATCAGTTAGCATCAATTCTTATGAACTGTGCCTCAAAGGTAAAGGCTCGTGTGCTGCCTTCTATCCTTGATGCAAGATCAAATAACATTCATCCAAAGAAACTGTATTTTGCACTTGCCGCCTTCTTTGCTCTGTATAAGAATTCAGACGGTACCTCTCCAGTTCAGGTAACAAGAGCTGACGGCAAAACAGGTCAGTTCCAGGATGATGAGTATGCAGTAAAGACCATGTCCAAGGCCTGGGGACTTTATAAGAATTCAGAAGAGAGTGCCGTAGACACAGTAAAAGCAATTCTTTCAGACGAAAAGCTCTGGGGAGAAGATCTTTGTGGCAAAGTTGATGTAGCTCTGATTGCCCACCTGACCCACAGTGTCGTTACCAACGGCGTTAAATCCACAATGGCAGAATGTTAGGAGATAAATAATGCAGTGCATAGTGATCAACCCTAAAGAGGATGTTGTCGCTGTCGCCCTTGAGGATCTGAAAAAGGGTCAGACTGTAAAAACCACCTTAGGTGATGTATCTTTAGTAGATGACATTCCACGTGGACACAAGTTTGCGCTTCAAGATCTGAATGAAGGCGACCAGATTATTAAATACGGATATTCAATCGGACATGCTACCTGCAGAATCAGTAAAGGACAGCATGTGCATTCACATAATGTAAAAACCAATCTATCCGGTACCAAATCATATACCTATAACAAGACTCCTCTATCAACTCTAAAAAAGGTTGACAGATCCTTTGAGGGCTATGTTAGAGCTGACGGTCAGGTAGGAATCAGAAACGAAGTATGGATTATCCCTACCGTATTCTGTGTAAACCACATTGCTAAAGAGCTTGAAGCATACGCCAGAGAGCAGCTGTCCGGCTATGAACATATCGACGGGTGCTATGCTCTGACACACCCATATGGATGTTCTCAGATGGGTGAAGATCAGACTACTACCCAGAAGCTGCTAGCCTCGCTAACGCGCCACCCTAATGCAGGTGCAGTTCTGGTTTTAGGACTTGGCTGTGAAAATAACAATCTTTCTGAATTCAAGAAATTTTTAGATGTGTCTGATGAGAGACTGATGTTTTTAAACACCCAGGAAGTAAAGGACGAACTTGAGGCTGGTTACGGCATTATTGATACTCTTCTTAATCTAGCTAATCAGGCAAGAAGGGAAAGTGTACCTTTATCAAGGCTTAGAATCGGACTTAAGTGTGGCGGATCTGACGGTCTGTCAGGAATAACCGCAAATCCACTGATAGGCAGGGTAAGCGATCTGATTGTAGGTTCCGGTGGTACTTCAGTTATGACTGAGGTTCCAGAAATGTTTGGAGCAGAACAGATTCTGATGAACCGAGCAAAGGATGAGAAGACCTTTAATCAGACTGTAAATCTCATAAATGACTTTAAAGGTTATTTCAAATCTCATGGAGAAACTGTTTCAGAGAATCCATCCCCTGGCAATAAGGCCGGAGGCATCACAACTTTAGAAGACAAGTCTCTAGGCTGTGTACAGAAGGGAGGTAAGGCTCAGGTTGAAGGAACCATAAAATACGCTGAGACTATCAAGGGAACTGGACTTAATCTCCTGAATGCTCCTGGAAATGACGGTGTGTCATGTTCAGCTCTGGCTGCCTGTGGTGTAAATATGATCCTGTTCTCCACAGGAAGAGGAACTCCATTCAGCACCGTAGTCCCAACCATCAAAATCTCTACCAATAATGCCCTTTACGAGAGAAAGGGAGGTAACTGGATCGACTTTAATGCCGGTGTGATTGTAGACGGAAAGGATTTTGATGCTCTTGCTGATGAGCTTTTAGATTACATTATCGACATAGCCTCTGGAAAGAAATCTGTCTCTGAGAAGAGAGATTTCCATGAGCTTTTAATCTGGAAGGATGGTGTAACACTTTAACAGCAAAGAATGTTTATCGATAAAATAAGAGCATAGAGTTTTTTAATGTTGTTCTTTCTTATAACGGATACACTTTAGTATCCGTTTTTTTTTAGCGCTAGAAAAAAAAATAAGACAAAAGAAGGCTTCTGCTGAACAAAATCTATTCAAGTATTTCATCCTTGAACAGAATTGTTCTTCCAGCGATAATCTTTTGGTTAGTCAATTGGCTAGTAACAGATCATCAAATCTCATGATTTTCATTATTCATTCAGCATTAAATTTGAACAAAAATGACAAATAAGTTATCTATGCTATTCCATTCAAGATAATGCTGTTAGAATTGAACTAGAATAATAAGTACAAAAAAAATTTCTGATTAAACGAAAAGATTTAGGTATGAAAATTAAAAAAATAGCGGTAGCTGGTGTGGCTATTTGTTACTCGATTTTCTTATCGACTGCAATGGCAGAAATCATCGGCATATCCTTTCCGAATTACTCCAGTAATTCCTGGCCTGTACAGGGGCAGTACCTGCAGGACTATCTTGAAGAAGATGGTTACGGGGTTTCATATATGCTTGCTGACAACGTTAAGAATCAGATTAAAGATATCAGGAGCATGATAGACAATGGCTGCGAGATTCTGGTGGTAGCCTCTATCGAAGATAAAGCTCTCTCAAAGGTTCTGGATGAGGCAAAACAGAAAAACATCACGGTGATTGCCTACGATAAACCAATCATGAACTCCGACGCTGTGGATTATTACGTTACCTTCGATCATTACTCGGAAGGTGTAAAAAAAGCACAGTATCTTGTGGACAAATTTAAGCTTGATGAAAGAAAACGCAGACTGAATGTTGAGTTTTTCAGTGGAGCAGCATCAGATAATGTTGCCAGAGATATTTATAATGGCGAAATGTCTGTTCTGGAGCCTTATTTTGATTCAGGTATTCTAGGATGTCTCTCGTTTGAAACTGATTTTGAACAGACCTCCAGCAGATACTGGAACGGAACTGCAGCTCAAAAGCGTTTAAGACACATCATCAGCCTCAGTCAGTACAGAAGGCATAGCAAAAACAAAAATCTCGATATAATCATAAGTGAAGGCAACGATATTCCTGAGGCGCTTAAGAGAACCTTAACCAGAGAATATGGCTATAAGAAGAATGAACTTCCATTTATAACCGGTCAGGACTGCTCTGAAGAGAGTTTTAATCAGATAAAGAACGGTCAGCTGCCAATGTGTGTTTTTAAAGACACGCAAACTCTTGCCTATATGGCTAAAGTCGTTGTTGATCGAGTCTCAAGTCAGGGATTTGTTACTTTTCCAGAGAATTCATCTTATTTTAACGGTATTGACGATATCCCAACCTACAGCCTTCCTGTGTCGGTTGTAGATCGTAATAATGTAGACTCTTATCTGGCTGCCAAAGAAAGAGAAAAGAATCTTTCAGGAACAATGAACTTATAAAAAATGTATGCAATTTGCTCTTATCAACTCAGAATCAGACTGATATGACAAGAGCCAATTTGTTTAAAAGTTACTCCTTGAACTTTAAAAGAGAGTCCAAATCATCAACAATCTTTTCATATAAATCATGATTACTGAAAAAATCTGTCCAGAGCTCAACTCTTTTTGATGAGTTTGTATTCTGAACAGTCCAGTGTCCTAGTTTGTTTCCGTATTTCAGCTCAGGATCATCGAATAGTCTGCGACCAATTTCACCTCCACCGAATCTTCCGATAAGCGGCTCTTCAAGGATTGAGCCTTTATCATCCTGAGGAAGAAAGAATCCGTCTTTAAATAAGCTAAACAGCTTTAATGTAATATCAATGGCAACATCTATAGGAAACGAACTCTTTGTTACACTCTTATGTAAAGAGTAAGACAGCTTTGCAAATCTCTGAGATGGACCATCCTCCGTATTATTTATTTCTGAAAAGTCCTTCTCATCAATTGCTCCATAATACTCATTCTTGTTTGGCAATAAATAAGACAGGTAGAATCTTTCCATTTTTAAGGATGGATACGAAGTTGAGGTTTTATGTTCAAATGCCGTATTTATACCATCAAAAAGCTCTCGTAATAACTTTTCGCAGGCAAACTGAATTTCAGCACTCTCCTTCTGCAACTGATCCACGTAAGGATCTATTACATAATAAGCTAAGGCCTTTATACAGTTGTCATAACCGTTTTTATAAAAGAATCTTTCTGTTTTCGATGTATAGGCTCCAAGCACATAATCTAATATTTTCATAATCCAATCCCATTAGAGCAGTTAGATAACCTTTATATTACAAATACTCCTGAAGATACAAAAGCAGCTTTATGTTTTTCAAATCCAATGTGAGAGTAGTATTCCTCAGCCTGTGGAGCAGCCAGAAGAATAATCTTAGCATTGTTATGTATATTATCTTTAGTTATCTGCAGCAGTTTTTTGCCAATACCTTTTTTCTGATAAGCACCACGTACTGCCAGATCACTTACATAACAGCAGTACGCAAAATCAGTGACAGAACGTGCAATACCAACCAATTCCTTTCCATCCCATGCGGTAACAGTAAGCGAGGCATTTTTTAGCATCTGCTCGATTCTTTCATAATCATTTAAAGGGCGACGATCTTTGAGCGATGTCGAGCTTATAAGATCTACATAGTTTTCAACACTAATTTGCTTTTTGGTGGTATAGGTCAGCTCCATAAAAAATCCCTTTTTATCAATAGATTATTGTATGCGCTAGTTTCCTAAATAAAGACTTTAAATAAAACCTTGAGTAAAGCTGGTTTTGTTTTACATATCCATGAGGAAACACAACTAATGAAATTATAAAAATAAATTCTTTTTCGATATGGATCAGTTGTTTTAATTATGTGATTGTTCGTTTGATTAAATAACTAAAATGAGACTTTATGCAGATTACTGATTACTTTAAAAACAAAGAGATAAAAAGCATTTTCAGAGTTATTTCATAGCAAAGAATATTTAGAAAAACCAAATAAATAAAATTCACTTTAAAGGTGAATCACATTGATTAATCATCAAATCGAAAATTAAACAAAAAAAAGATAGAATGAAGCTATAACCAGAAAACAACAGACAAACATGAACAAACAATGAAAGATTCAATAGTATTTATCGCCCCAAACTCTCATATAAATGCTCTGGCACAAAGTGCCGTATCACAGCTGAACCTGAACATTCCTGTTATTGAAGCCTATGATCACAATGCTATTGAAGCTTTAAGAAGATACCCTTCCTGTCATATTGTAATAAGCCGTGGCGGAACCGCAAATTACATCAAGGGAATAAAAGGTATTACTGTAGTAGATTTAACAGCCTCTTTCTTTGATATTCAGAAATCTCTCAATGAGCTTATAGCCAAGGGATGTAAAAAAATCGCTGTTGTCAGTCAGGACAATGTTATAGGACCAACTCCAGCAGATTTTTCCATAAACGACATAGAAGTTGAGCTGCATCCATGTTCAAATGCCGAAGAAATTATGAATACAGTCAACACCTGTATCAGAAACGGTACTGATGGTATTGTCGGCTGTGTGGTGGCAGTGGAAACAGCTCGGCAACACGCAGTTGAGGTTGCCCCTGTAGAGGTTGACTTCTATTCTGTAAAAAAAGGTATTCTGCAGGCACTTGAGCTTGAGCGCAATCTTGATAATCAGGAGAGAACCATCGACAGGCTGGAGTCTCTTTTAAACAACATCGAAGAAGGCATCATCATCTTTGATGCGGGGAATAAACCTATTCTATATAACGGATATGCCAGCAGAATCATGAGACCAGAGCCTCTGGATAAGTGGTATGAGGTTTTAGAGGATGAGATACAGTCTACCACTGAAGCTGCTCGGGTAATCTCCCTAAATCAGAACAAGGTTCTTATAAGAGTTATTCCCCTGGTCCATGACTCACTTGAGGATAAGGTGGTGATCCTGCAGGATAGCTCAGCAATTGAGGAATCTGTTAAAACCATTAAACTCTCCTCCTATGAAAAAGGTCTTTATGCCCGCCACAACTTCAAGGACATTATCTACTCCTGTCCATCAATGGAGGACACTGTATCCTTAGCCAAACGCTTTGCAAATTCAGATTCCACCATCATGATCTTCGGTGAAACCGGTGCAGGAAAGGAAGGCTTTGCCCAGAGTATCCATAACTACTCTCCGCGAGCTAAAAAGCCATTTGTGTCTGTAAACTGCGCATCCCTGCCTCAGGGACTGGTAGCCTCGGAGCTCTTTGGCTACGTTGAAGGTGCTTTTACAGGAGCAAGACGAAATGGAAAGAAAGGTCTGTTTGAAATGGCTCAGGGAGGAACTATCTTCCTCGATGAGATTACTGAAATTCCTCTTGAGGTACAGAGTCAGTTCCTCCGTGTGATTCAGGAGCGTGAGATCATGCGTATCGGAGATGACAAGATTATTCCTCTGGATATCCGCATCATCTGCGCCACCAACAAGGAAATACTTAGCTTATGTGAAGAAGGCAGATTCAGATACGATCTCTACTATCGTCTTAACGTTTTAAGTCTCATCATACCGCCTCTAAGAGAGAGAGGAGATGACATCATTCTGATGTTTAAATCCTTTGTAGCAGGCTTCTGCAAAAAGAAGATTGACGACATATATCTTGATGATGAGGTTAAAGATATTCTTTTAGGCTACTCCTGGCCGGGTAATGTTCGAGAACTTAGAAATGTAGCAGAAGCTCTGTCATTCTATGGAAGCGATATCAAAAAACAGAATGTTGAAAGAATTCTGTACAGAAAAACAGGCACAATCTCTACCGTTCATCACTCATCAGACAGTATCTTCAGGGATGATCTGACCTTAAAAGAGCTTGAAAGATACTATTACAAGTACATGATTGCCCGCCATTCAAATTCTGAGGTTGCAAAGCTTGCCGGTGTCGCTCGCTCTACACTTTGGAGAAAAATCAAAGAGCTGGAAATCGAAGACTAGCATTTGTGATCTTTTTCAAAATCAGATGTTTTATTTTAAAACATCATAAAACATCTGATTCGTTATTTTTTGTTCGATTTTGAAACACAATCTCTAAAAAATCCCATTCCTACGTCATTTTTTTCAGTTGGCACAAACGTTGCTACTACTGTTATGTTCGTTACCAAAAACCGAATGTTTGTTAAAAAATAAAGTTGAATTGTGAACATAAGGAACAAAGATATGAAAAACATACTAACTAAAGCTACCCTGGCAGCATGTCTTGCTGCTGTTATGACCATCGGTGCAGCATCAGCTCAGGCAGACGATACTGTAGTTCTGCGTGTCGGCTATGCAAATAACCCTGGCGAGCCTTTTGATTTAGGCTGTCAGAAGTGGAAAGAGATTATCGAAGAGCGCTCAGGCGGTAAGTTCAAGATTGAGCTTTACCCATCATCTCAGCTAGGCTCAAAGGATGACGTAATGGATCAGATGGTTGCAGGCGAGCCTGTATGTACCCTGACCGACGGTGCATTCTTCTATGACCGTGGCGTTAAGGATCTGGGTATCGTTTTCGGACCATTCCTGTTCAACACCTGGGATGAGGCATTCAAGCTCAACAACAGTCAGTGGTATCAGGATCAGGCAAAGCTTGTGGAAGAGAAAGCACATCTTAAGATTATCGGTACCGACTGGAAGTACGGTGCACGCCATACTCTGACCACCAAGCCAGTTAACAAGGTTGAAGATTTCAAGGGCATGAAGATTCGTGTTCCTACAAACAACATTCAGGTTAAGGGCTTTGAGGTTCTTGGCGCAACTCCTACCCCAATGGCTTTAGGCGAAGTATATACCTCTCTTCAGCAGGGCACCATCGACGGTGTAGAGAACCCACTTGCAGTTCTATACAACGGCAAATTCCATGAGGTTGCAAAGTATCTGTTATTAGACGGTCACGTATTCAACATCACCAATATCGTTGTTGGTACTGATTTCTACAATTCTCTGACTCCTGAACAGCAGAAGCTTCTGGTTGAAACCTGCCACGAGGCTGCAATGTATCAGAACAAGATTGTTGAAGATTCTGAGGCAGACATTCTTGCAAAATTCAAGGCAGAAGGCGTAACTATTGTTGATCCAAGCCCTGAGTTCAAGAAATCTTTAGTTGAAACCTCAAAGAAGTTCTACTCACTTCCAGACTTCAAAGACTGGACTCCAGGTCTATACGACACTGTAAAGAAAGCTATGCAGTAGCTTAAAACAGGACCGTCTTACGGCGGTCCTGCCTCATAGTAAAAATCATTATATTTCAGATAATTATGAAGAAATCAAATTTTATCGTTAATATAGATCTGTTCCTAGCAGCCATAGCTCTGACCGTTCTTGTGTGTGTAACCTTCGGCGGAGTAATCATGCGCTACTTTGTGGGCAAACCTATTATCTGGGCGGAAGAAGTTCAGCTGTGGTGCTTTTTATGGATGACATTCCTGGGAGCAGGTGCTGCCTTCAGACATGGGAGCCACGTTGCTGTTGAAATGGTGGTCAGTCTATTTCCTCAAAATATCCAGAAGTTCATTGAGAAAATGGATTACGTCATCTGCATGGTGGTACTTGGATATCTTGGCTTTTTGGGATGTGACATCATCAAGCTGATGATGAAGATTGGCAAATCAACCTCAATTCTTCATGTTCCATTCTATTTCATCAACGGCATTATTCCTGTCTGCTGTGTACTGATGATGGTATCTCTAACCTATGCAACCTTCTTTATGAAAAAAGATGATGCAAAAGATACAGACAAGAATACAGAAAATAAGGCTAAGGAGGAGTAATCATGGATTTTTCTATTGCACTTTCCTCAGTTCTGCTTTTAGTATTCCTGTTTTTAAAGGTTCCTGTATTTATTTCAATTCTGGGAGCAGCTGCAACCTATTTTGCCCTTCACACTGAGATCAATTCTGTAATTCTGGCCCAGCGTGTACTGGCCGGCTCTCAGTCAATTCCTCTTTTAGCCATACCTTTCTTCGTATGTGCAGGCGTCTTCATGAACTACACCGGCGTTACCAAGAGAATTGTTGATTTCTGCGAGGCAGTTGTAGGCAATATCATCGGCGGTATCGGTCATGTTACTGTTCTGGTGGCAACTCTTATGGGTGGACTTTCAGGTTCAAATCTTGCTGATGCTGCTATGGAAGCAAAAATGCTGGTTCCTGAAATGGAGAAGAGAGGGTTTTCAAAGGCATTCGGCTCAGTGCTGGTTGCAACTTCAGCGATTATTACCCCACTGATTCCACCTGGAATTGCAATGATTATCTACGGCTCAATTGCAAACGTCTCAATCGGTAAGCTGTTCGTTGCAGGTATCGGTCCTGGTGTAATTCTCTGCGTCACCCTGATGATTCTGGTAGCTCTGGTTTCCTACAAGAGAGGCTACAGAAGCACCATCAAGGTCGACACTTCTGCTGCAAGAGTATGGAAAACCTTCCGAGGAGCATTCCTGCCACTGTGTCTTCCTGTAATCATCATCGGCGGTATCCGCATCGGTGCCTTCACTCCAACTGAAGCAGGTTCCGTAGCCATCGTCTATTCTCTGTTCCTTGGCTTTATCTATCGTGAGATGACTTTAAAGGATGTTATCCGCGGTATGAAGGAAACAGTACTGACCTCATCAGCAATCATGCTGATTATTGCAGCAGCTTCTGCCTTTGCATGGGCTCTGACAAAAGAGAAGGTTCCACAGTACTTTACCGGCCTTTTCATCGAGCATCTGAATAATCCTGTTATCTTCCTTTTATGTGTAAACATGTTCCTGTTAATCATCGGCATGTTTATCGAAGGAAACGCAGCCATGATTATTCTTGTTCCCCTACTGGCTCCACTTGCTAAACACTTCGGCATTGATGAGATCCACTTTGCAATGGTTGTAATCTTCAACTTTGCCTTAGGAGCAATCTCACCTCCAATGGGAACGCTGATGTTCGTGACCTGTTCAATTACAAAATGTCCAATGGGCCGTTTCATTAAAGAGGCAATACCATTCTACATTCTGCTATTAGCCTGTCTGCTGCTTCTGACCTTTGTTCCAAGCTTCAGCACAGCTCTTGTTAACCTGATTTACTAAATATGTTTAAGGATTATATATTATGAAAACCATTATTATTCCAAAGCCTGGTGAAGTAAAAATCATTGAAACTCCTATGCCAGAACCAAAGGAAGGAGAAGCTCTGTTAAAAGTATTGCGCGGCGGTATCTGCGGAAGTGATCTTGGAACCTACAGAGGAACCTTCGCTTACGCATCCTACCCAAGAATTCCTGGTCATGAATTCTCCGCCAGAATTGAAAAGCTCAACGGTGATGCCAGCAAGTACGGTCTTAAGGAAGGCATGGTTGTAACCTGCAATCCTTACTTTAACTGCACCAAGTGCTATTCCTGTGAGAGAGGACATCTAAACTGCTGCGAGCACAATGAGACCCTGGGAGCACAGAGAGACGGAGCCTTCTCAGAGTACATCACCATGCCTTTTGAAAGAATATATGACGGAAAGGGACTTGATCCTGCAGAGCTTGCAGCCATCGAGCCATTCTGCATCAGCTACCACGGAGCCATTACCCGCGGTCAGGTAAAGAAAGGCGACAAGGTTATCGTCATCGGTGCAGGAACCATCGGAGCTCTTGCAGCTGTTGCAGCTAAATCTCAGGGAGCTACCGTTTACATTGCAGATGTAGCTCAGAAGAAGATTGACTATGCAGTAAAGAGCTTCAATCTTGACGGAGGAATCCTCAATAACGGAGACGATTTCGTTGAGAAATGCATGAAGATCACTGACAACAAGGGCTTTGATGTGGCTATCGAAGCTGTAGGTCTGCCATCAACCTTCCAGAATGCAATTGATGTTGCAGCCTATGCGGCAAATGTTGTTCTAATCGGTGTGGGCAAGAAGAATCTTGATTTCAACTTTACCCTTCTGCAGAAGAAAGAGCTTAACGTCTATGGCTCAAGAAATGCTCTCAAGCAGGATTTCCTCAACCTTATCGACCTGGTTAAGTCAGGCAGGGTTGATCTTAAGAAAGCCATTACCAATACCTACAAATTCAATGATGCGCCTCAGGCCTTTGCTGACTTTGCAGCACATGGAGCTGACATGCTGAAGGTCGAAATTGATTTCACAGCCTAAACTCCTGAAACTTCAGTCTGCAGTGAATACTGCAGACTTTATTTTAAATAAACATAACTACCCATAACATCAATTACGGACGCAAACAAAATGAGTACATTAAACCTGAACATAAAACCTGAATGCAGATCAGATCTTCCTGTAAAGGCTATTCAGTTTGGCGAGGGAAATTTCATTCGCTGCTTTATTGACTGGATGCTTTACCGTATGAATCAGAAGAATCTTTTCAATGGCAGGGTAATTGCTGTTCAGCCAACTCCAAGAGGACGTACTGTTCCTGTTTTAAAAAATCAGGACTGTTTATTTACAGCTATTCTTCACGCTATGGAAAACGGCAGAGTAAAAGAGTCATTTGAAATCATCAACACCATAGCAGATGCTCGCAATCCTTATGACAATGCAGACTTTGAAAAGCTCAAGGAAGACTTTAAACTCCCTACCCTTGAGTTTATTTTCTCAAATACCACAGAAGCAGGTCTTGTCTATACAAAAGAAGACCTTCCAGAGGAAGGCTGTGTACTGTCCTTCCCAGGTAAGCTGACTCAGCTTTTATATGAAAGATTCAAAGCCTTTAAAGGCGTAGAGAATGCCTGCTCAATTTCAGGCTTAAGCATCCTTCCTTGTGAGCTTATTGAAGATAACGGAACAAAACTAAAAGAAATCATCCTAAAACATGCCGATGACTGGAAACTAGGCGATGAGTTTAAATCTTATGTATGTGAAGACTGCGTATTCTACAACACTCTTGTAGATCGTGTGGTATCTGGATATCCAAAGGCAGATGCAGAGCGCTATGCAAAGGAACTTGGCTATGAGGATGCTCTGATGTCCACAGGTGAGGAATTCAGCTTTATGGCAATTGAAGGCTCTGATGAAATAAGCCATAAGCTTCCATTTGCAAAGGCTGGACTTAACGTGGTGGTAGCACCTGATATTACACCTTACCGCCTGCGTAAAGTCAGAATTCTTAACGGAGCTCATACCTCAAATGTTCCTGCAGCCTTCCTGGCTGGCCTTGATACTGTTGATGAAATGATGACCGACAGTGTAACAGGACCATTTGCGCGCTCTATTATCTATGATGAAATCATCCCTGCCGTAAAACTTGATAAGGGAATGCTGACCGAATTTGCCGACGCAGTTGTAGACAGATTCATGGATCCATCTCTTCATCACCAGCTCTCATCTATTCTGATGAACTGTACCTCAAAGGTAAAAGCCCGAGTTATCCCTTCAATTCTTGATGCTAGAGCTGCAGGGACTCATCCATCTAAACTCTATTTTTCACTGGCAGCTTTCTTTGCTCTTTATAAAAACTCTGACGGCACCTCACCTGTTACCGTTTCAAGAGCAGATGGCAAGAGCGGTCAGTTCCAGGATGATGAGTATGCAGTAAAGGTAATGGCAAAAGCATGGAGTCTTTATAAGAATTCACAAAGCTCAGCTGAGGATACTGTTTCCTGTATTCTTTCAGATTCAAAGCTATGGGGTGAGGATCTTAGCGTAAAACTTGATGTAAAAAAGATTGCCGAACTTACCCATATGGTTGTAACCCAGGGTATCAAAAAAACAATGTCTGAGTGCTAGGAGATAGATAATGCAGTGCGTTGTAATCAATCCCGGGGAGGATGTTGTTGCTGTCGCCCTTGATGATCTTAAAGCAGGACAGACTGTCAAAACCGCACAGGGAGATGTAACTCTAAAAGACGACATTACCCGCGGACATAAGTTTGCTCTTTATGATCTCAATGAGGGAGATCAGATCATAAAATACGGCTATTCCATCGGACATGCCACCTGCCCTATTCAGAAAGGTCAGCATGTTCATTCACAGAATGTTAAAACAAATCTTTCTGGCACAAAGGATTACACCTATAACAGAGTTGAGAAAACAGAGCTTAAGAAAGTCGAGAAAAGCTTTGAGGGCTATGTAAGAGCAGATGGACAGGTGGGTATCCGCAATGAAGTCTGGATTATTCCGACTGTTTTCTGCGTAAATCATATCGCAAAAGAGCTTGAAGCCTATGCAAGAGAAAAGCTTGAAACCTACGCTAATGTCGACGGCTGCTATGCCTTAACTCATCCCTATGGATGCTCTCAGATGGGAGAGGATCAGAGAACTACACAGAAACTCCTTGCATCTCTTACCCGTCATCCAAATGCAGGAGCCATACTGGTTTTAGGTCTTGGCTGTGAGAACAATAATCTTTCAGTTTTCAAAGAGTTTTTAGATCTCAATGATGACAGACTGATGTTTTTAAATACTCAGGATGTTGAGGATGAGCTTGAGGCTGGATATGAAATAATCGACTCTCTTCTACAGAAGGCTAATGAGTCAAAAAGAGAGACTGTACCACTCTCAAAACTCAGAATCGGTCTTAAATGCGGAGGCTCAGATGGTCTTTCAGGCATCACCGCAAATCCTCTTATAGGACGTGTAAGCGATCTGATTGTAGGCGCAGGCGGAACCTCTGTTATGACAGAAGTCCCTGAAATGTTCGGCGCAGAGCAGATCCTTATGAACAGAGCTAAGAATGAGGATGTATTTAAAAAGACAGTTTCACTTATCAATGATTTTAAAGGCTACTTCAAATCTCACGGTGAAACCGTCTCAGAGAATCCATCTCCAGGCAACAAGGCTGGCGGTATCACCACATTGGAGGACAAGTCATTAGGCTGTGTGCAGAAAGGCGGTAAGGCTCAGGTTGAGGATACCATCAGATATGCCGAAACCATAAAGTCTTCAGGACTGAATCTTCTGAATGCTCCTGGTAATGACGGTGTTTCCTGTTCAGCTCTGGCAGCCTGCGGTGTGAATATGATTCTATTCTCAACCGGAAGAGGAACACCTTTCAGTACCGTGGTTCCTACTATAAAAATCTCAACGAACAATGCTCTTTTTGAGAAAAAAGGTGGAAACTGGATTGATTTCAATGCTGGAGCTATTGTTGACGGAAAGGATTTTGATGAACTGGCAATGGAGCTTTTAGACTATATTATCGCTATTGCTTCAGGACAGAAATCAGTTTCAGAAAAAAGAGATTTCCATGAGCTTCTAATCTGGAAGGACGGAGTAACGCTCTAGAAACAGCTAACTACATATAATCTTTATGAAAGTTGTTCATCTTCAAGATCACGATCATACGCCCGGACAGCTTCGAAGCGTATAATTCAGTACATTGGACATGATAAGAATATTAAAAAATAGTCAGGAGAACATACATAATGGAAAAAGGTTTACTCCTAACCGGTGAACCAATGGGCCTTCTGATCGCAAAACAGGAAGGCGCTCTTGAAACAGTGAAGGATTATTCACTGGATATTGCAGGAGCAGAATTCAACGTCGCAACAGGCATTGCAAGATTAGGACATAAAGCAACCTATCTTACAAAGCTTGGCAACGATCCCTTTGGCAAACTGATTGAGAATTCAATAAAGGCTAACGGTATTGATAATTCGCAGGTTAAATATTCAGACACCTATCGTACCGGCTTTATGCTCAAAGGCAGAGTCTCAAACGGTGATCCTCAGATTTTCTATTTCCGTTCAGGATCTGCAGCCTCTACCTTAAACGAGAACGATGTTGCAGAGGTGGATTTTTCAAAATACTCAAATCTGCATATCACAGGAATCATGGCGGCAGTATCAGAATCAACTCTCAAGGCAGTCTACAAGCTGATTGAACTTGGTCGCAAGGCTGGTCTTTATATTTCCTTTGATCCTAATCTAAGACCTCAGCTGTGGAAGTCACAGGAGATAATGGTAAAAACCTTAAATGATATCGCCACAAAGGTTGATATGGTTCTCCCTGGTGTTGGCGAAGGCGACATTCTCTGTGGCAGCAGTGATCCTAAGAAAATCAATGAATTCTATCTTAAAGGCGGCGCTTCCTGCGTAATCACCAAGTGTGGACCAAAGGGAGCTTTATGCAGTACAAAGGATAAGGATATCAGGGTTCCTGGCTTCATCATTGACAAGGTTGTGGATACAGTCGGAGCTGGCGATGGTTTTGCGGCAGGCGTACTTTCTGCCCATATGGAAGGACTTTCTCTTGAAAAAGCTGTAGAGAGAGGATGTGCCATCGGCGCTATTCAGTGCACCTTCAGAGGAGATAATGAAGGACTCCCTACCCCTGAACAGCTCTCAGAATTTATTGCATCACACAGACGCTGTGATTTTTAGGAGACACCAATGAAATTTAAAGTTTTAAGTGAAATTGAATCAATCGGCATTGTACCTCTGGTTGTACTTGAGGATGCTGCAAAGGCTGCACCTCTTGCTCATGCCTTATGTGACGGAGGAATTCCTATCGCTGAGGTTACCTTCAGAACAGCTGCAGCTGCAGATGCAATCAGAATCATGGCTAAAGAGTGCCCTGACATGCTGGTAGGCTCAGGTACTGTTCATAATGTTGATCAGGCTATGGCAACGCTGGATAACGGTGGTATGTTTGTAATTACCCCAGGCTTTAATCCAAAGGTTGTTGACTGGTGTTTAAAGCATAATCTTGCTGTCTGCCCTGGAACCGTAACCCCATCTGATCTTGAAATGGCTTTAGACTTTGGTCTTGAGGTAGTTAAATTCTTCCCTGCTGCAGCCTACGGCGGAACCAAGACACTTAAGGCACTTGCTGGACCTTATGCTTCAATCAAGTTTGTTCCAACTGGCGGTGTAAATCTTGAGAATCTCTCAGAGTATCTGAGCCTCAAGAATGTAGCTGCGGTAGGAGGAAGCTTCGTTCCTGATCCTAAGCTGGTTAAGGCAGAGGATTACAAAGGCATCAGTGCCTCATGTCAGGAAATACTGGCAAAGGTAAAAGCTATACGCGGTTAATCAGTGATTTTTATGCACGTGAAACGGAGACTTGTTCTCCGTTTTTTTTTGCGTGAATTTATCAAAAGATGTGATATGCAACAAAAGTTTGCCTAATATTTTCACAAAATTTTCACTCAAATAATAACAAATTGTAAATAAGTGTAAAATAACTTTACCTGCGTATAATAAATTACCATAAATTATAACTACAGGAGTATTCATGAAATTATCTTCGGCAAGCCTTCTTCTCACTGCAGTTGTTTTAAACAGTTTATTATTAACCGGCTGTTTTAACAGAACAGCTAAAGTCGAGCCTAATAACTGGAACTGCAGACACGATACAACTTCCGCACTGGCTCATAGAATCGAGAAACTGGAGCAGGAAGGAAAAATTGATAATGCCTCAGAATTTATTGAAAAGTGTCAGGCAGACAAACTTGGAATTTTCAGTGAGGATTACGAAAAGCTAAGCAGCAGCGCTGATTTTAAGGCAGCTGAAGACAAACTTTATGCAAAATGGGAAAAAGAGGCAAAGGAATCAACATACTGATACTGACTGGCACCATGCCATCAGAGCCTTACAGAAAAAATGGAGTCAAACTGTAGTGACCCCAGTAAATTGAACAAAAACAATTTACGATAATTTTAAGGTTGAATTCCTAACTTCACAAGGAGTTCGACCTTTTAATTTGACCTGAATTCTCTTAGTGTTGTAATACTCAATATATTCTTCCATTGCTTTTCTTAATTCATCCAGAGATTTAAAGTCATATTCATGGCCATAAAACATCTCATTTTTCATCTTGCCAAAGAAATTCTCCATTACACAGTTATCTAAGCAGTTACCTTTACGGGACATGGATTGAATGATACCTTTATCTTTTAGCATCTTGTGATATTGAGACATCTGATACTGCCATCCCTG
>NZ_FUXX01000035.1 GCF_900167015.1 Succinivibrio dextrinosolvens DSM 3072 | reverse complement strand
AATGAAAATCTATTTATAGGTCTTGGCTTTGGTACTAAAGAAACATCTTCTCCCCAGCATTTGGCTGATTCGATGTCTTCAAGATATTCCTTATATTCCTCATTTCTTCCTGCCAATACCTGGTTCCATGCATATCTGGCAGAGCCGCAGAGCTGAAGTAATCTTCTCTGCTGTGCGCCATTAGGTCTTAACCTATATTTGTATGCCTGTTTCCAGTTGATATTCATTTACGATGAAAGGACTCTATCAAGATTATTAACAATTGAGGATGATAGTATATGAAAAACACAGAATTTTTGCACGGCCGACATTGTGTTTACAATTTGCATGTTCATCTGCCAGTCAGTTATCCTCCAAAAGTTGCAATCTCAAAACTGGAGAAAGCTCTTTGGTCGCCATCCTATTTTGCATGCAGTTGTGGAGGAGCCTCAATTTCTATTATTAGACAATATATAGAACAACAGAACACACCTGATTAGAAAATATCCATTTTCTAATCGGCACGCTTTATCCCCGCAGTAAACTGCAAGGTTTTAGCGTGCCTATTACTTGATAAAATAAGAAAACCTCTGGGACTATGTTTCAGGTTTTTTTTGTTGGCTGATTATAAATCAATCCTCATCGATTCACTATGTTAGAATGTCTGTCATTATGAAAGAGGTTTAACAATGAGAGGATTATTTGTAACAGGTACCGGTACTGATATCGGTAAGACTTATGTAAGTGCTGCTATAGCAAGAGAACTTACTAGAAAGAATTTATCCCTAGCTTATTATAAAGCTGCTGTGAGTGGCTCAGACTGCATAGAGCATTCTGATGCAGGTTATGTCAGAGATTCTTCAGGCATAAAACAGAATACAGAATCACTTCTTTCCTATCTATATGAAAAACCATTATCTCCTCATCTTGCCGCAAGAGGGGAGAACCGTTTTGCCAGTCTTGAGAGAATCGTCTCTGATTTCAATTCATTAAGAGACAGCTATGATTATGTTCTCTCCGAAGGTGCAGGCGGAATTATCTGTCCTGTTGTCTGGGAGAAAGACTGTCATCTCATGTATCTTGATATTCTCAAGGCTTTGAAACTGAATGCTGTCGTAGTTGCAGATGCTGGTCTTGGAACAATCAATCATACAGTTCTGACTATAAGTTTCCTTCTGCAGAACAAAGTAAACGTGAAGGGAGTCATTCTAAACAACTATGATTGTGATTCCCTGATGCATACCGATAATCTTAAGATGATTGAGGAAATCTCCGGTATTAAGGTTATTGCAACCCTTGGAAAGGGAGATAGGAATTTGAGTTTACGCTATAAGAACATGGAAGATTACTTCGATGAATGCTAAAGATAATTTAATTGATTTTGATGTAAAGCATATCTGGCACCCTGCTGCACAGATGAAGGATTATGAGTCTTTTCCTCCTGTTCCGGTTGTAAGAGGTAAGGGCTGTTATCTTTTTACTGAGGACGGTCATGAAATTCTGGATATTATCAGTTCATGGTGGTGTAATCTTCTAGGTCACTGCAATGAAGAAATATCAGATGCTCTTTGTAAGCAGGCCAAAACTCTTGAGCACGTTATCTTTGCTAATTTCACTCATCCATGGGTAGTAGGGCTTACAAAGGAGCTTTTAAGTATTGTTCCAAAGGGAATCACCCATTTTAACTACGGTGATAACGGCTCTTCCTCTGTAGAAATGGCACTGAAAATCGCTTTTCAGTACCAGCAGCAGATTGGTCAGACAAAAAGACGCCGATTTGCCTGTCTGTCAGAAGGCTATCACGGTGAGACAATAGGTGCATTATCAGTCGGCAGTATGGATTTATATAATCTGATGTATAAGCCAATGATGATGGATAACATCCACATAGAAGCTCCTGATCTGTTTTTACATCCTGGGGATTACCCTCAAAAATGTATGGAGAGAGCAGAGAAGGTTTTTGAAGAGCATGGCTCTGAACTCTGTGCTCTGATTGTTGAGCCTCTTCTACAGGGAGCAGGAGGAATGAGAATTTATCCTGCAGAATACCTTAAGTTTCTAAGTGACCTATGCAAAAAGCATGGTGTGCTTTTGATTGCAGATGAGATTGCTACCGGATTTGGTCGAACCGGTAAATGGTTTGCCTGTGACCATGCAGGAATTACTCCTGATCTGATGTGTATGTCTAAGGCTATAACCGGCGGTTACATGCCTATGTCTGTGGTTGGTGTAACAGATCAGGTTTATGATGCCTTTTTAGGTGAATACTCTGAGGGTAAGGCTTTTCTTCACTCCCACACCTATGCAGGTAATCCTTTAGCATGTGCCTGTGCACTCAGTGTAATCAGAATTCTAAAACGCGACCATATCATTGAAAAAGCCTGTGAAACTGCTCAGTGGTTAAGCACCTCATTTGCCCAAAGATTCTCCTCACTTAAAAATGTTGGTCAGGTTAGAAGTATCGGTCTTATCAATGTAATGGAGATTGTAAAGGATAAGACTACAAAAGAGAGATTCCCATCTTCTTTAAGACTTGGATACAGAATATATCAGGATGCCCTTAAGGAAGGTCTTCTGTTAAGACCAATAGGGGATACTCTTTACTTTAATCCTCCACTGAACATCTCCAAAGAGGATCTGACAAAGGCTATGGATATAACCTACAAGGTTCTTACAAGAAATCTTGAGAATATGTCCTAATAAAAAAAGAGGTGCATTTAATGCACCTCTATAGAATCATTTCTTTAGAACTGTTACTTATTCTTGTTCTTTAAGAACTCGTTAACGTTCTTTTCAATTCTTGCTGCAATATCAGTGTTCTCTGATTTCTCGAACTTCTCACCGGTAATGTTCTCGAAAAGCTCCAGGTAACGATTAGAGATTGATTCAACAATCTGAGGAGTCATTTCAGGAACGCTCTGGCCGGCCTTACCCTGGAAACCATTGTCCATCAGCCACTCACGAACGAATTCCTTTGATAGCTGCTTCTGAGGTTCACCCTTCTCAAATCTCTCCTGATAACCATCCTTGTAGAAGTAACGGCTTGAATCAGGAGTATGGATTTCGTCCATCAGGTAGATGGTTCCCTTGTGCTTACCAAACTCATACTTAGTATCAACAAGGATTAGGCCTCTCTTTTCTGCAATCTCAGTACCACGCTTGAATAGGGCAAGAGTGTACTTCTCCAGTAATGCATACTCTTCTGGAGTTGCAAGACCTCTTTCTAAAATCTGTTCTTTTGAAATATCTTCGTCATGAAGGCCCAGTTCAGCTTTTGTGGTAGGAGTAATGATTGGCTCAGGGAATTTCTGATTCTCCTTCATGCCTTCTGGTAATTTAACACCGCAGATCTCTCTAACACCGCTCTTGTATGCTCTCCATGAGCTGCCGCATAGATAACCGCGAACGATCATTTCTACAGGGAAACCTTCACACATGATACCAACAGAAACCATTGGATCTGGAGTAGCAATTTTCCAGTTAGGGCAAATATCAGTAGTTGCATCAAGGAATTTTGCTGCAATCTGGTTTAGCATCTGTCCTTTGTATGGAATTCCCTCTGGTAGAACAACGTCAAACGCAGAAATTCTGTCGGTTGCTACCATAACCAGCATTTCATCATTGATGTTGTAAACGTCTCTTACCTTACCGTGATAAACACTTTTCTGACCTGGGAAATTAAATTCGGTTTTTGTTAATGCGTTACTCATGATATTTGACTTAACCTAATTAAAGGCAGTGAACCTGCCATGAAAAGAAAGATTTTAGCTGCTTAAAAAGAAGCTAAAGTTCATGTGAACGCAGAAATTATACACTAATGTGTATATAGCTTTTCTGATTCATTAAATTTGCATTTTATTGGGGCAGTGTAATTATTTTTTGTGGACTGGATTAAAGAAAGAATAAAAAAATTTAAAAAAATTTTTGAGTTGATAAATAGCTAATATATGCGTTTTGTTTGTTTGTCTAAAAAAAAATATTAAAAATAACGCTTGCCATATCTTAATTCACCCATTATAATGCACTCACTTTCTACGGATGCTTAGCTCAGTCTGGTTAGAGCATCTGCCTTACAAGCAGAGGGTCATAGGTTCGAGTCCTATAGCATCCACCATATAGAAACGTTCATCCAAATTGGATGCTTAGCTCAGTCTGGTTAGAGCATCTGCCTTACAAGCAGAGGGTCATAGGTTCGAGTCCTATAGCATCCACCATCTAATTTCTTCAAATTTCAAAAAAATTAAATCAATGTATTTTGCTTTTGCAATTTAATAGTTACTGAACACAGCTTAAGTATGTTGTGTACGAATGCATATTGTTAGCTGTTTTTTAGCTTAAATCGAGCTGCCAAAAACGCGTTATCAAATATTCTTTTCTCTAACAAAACTATCCACTTCTCTGTAATAAACATCATAGTTAAAGTTAATAGAAACTATCTTTTCTAAGACTTACTGATTAACAAAAAGCATTTTTTACCGCAACTGTGGTGTAAGAGCTTTTTTGAAAAGAACGGTTTTTCTAAAATATAAAAGGATTTAAGCCGAATGTTAAATAGTCTAATAACTTTTTTAGGTCGCTGTGACAATGGAAGATAATAATTATACAGAAACAGATATGGTTAATGAGGTAGAACTTCTTCAGGAAGCTTTGGGCTCTGGAGCCTGGGACATGACTTTTGACCAGAAGGGAGAATTGGTTTCTGTGAACTGGAGTCAGGTCTTCAGACGCATGATTGGATATAAAGATGAATCCGATTTCCCAAATAAGCTTAGTTCTTTTATTGATAGACTTCATGAGGATGATAGAGAAAGAGTTGTTAATCTTTACTGGAATGCGGTCAAGGATTACACCAACAGAACGGTTTATGATACCGAATACAAGTTTCTAACCCATAATCGAGGTTATCGCTGGTTCCACGCCGCAGGTAGAGTTGCTCGACGAGAAGATGGGTCTCCAATTTCCATTGTTGGTTTTTTTATCGATATTGATGATAAGAAAAAATTAGAGGAGAGTCTAAAGGCTGCTGATGAGGAAAAGTCGGAGCAACTGAGAATTCTAAAGTCTCTTGCAGACATGTATTATTCTATGCATCTAATTAACCTTAAAACAGGTTTAATTACAGAATACTCATCAGGTGGTGAGATAAGGCCTTTTTTTGAGAAAAAAATCTCTGCGGCTGAAACAATGAAGATCATTATGGAGAACGTTATTGTTCCGCAATATCGTGAAAGTGCCATTAAGTTTACAGATCTCTCTACTCTAGGTGAACGTATGAGAGGACTTAAAACTTTATCCTCTGAGTTCGTGGGTATTCATACCGGTTGGTTTATTGCTAACTTTATTGCTATTGAGACTGATAATGACGGCTGTCCTACAGTTGTTCTGTTCTCAACACAGGTAATTGATGAGCGCAAACAGCAGGAGCATGTACTGTTTCTTCGTTCTGTAACAGATGATATGACTGGATTCTTAAACCGTAGAGCCTATGAATCTCAACTTGAATATTATCGAAGAAATCCAATGCCAGATAATCTTGTAGTTGTAGTTTTCGATATAAATCAGCTAAAGTATGTTAACGATAATTATGGGCATGCGGCTGGCGACGAACTTATTTGCGGTTTTGCTGGTATTGTTAATAAGATGAAACCATTAGAAGGAAAAAATGGTAAAGTTTTTCGTACTGGCGGAGATGAATTTGTCGGTATGTTTTGCTTAAGTCCAGAAGAATTCGCCGAGGGAGAAAAAGTTTTTTTCGACTTTATTCGTAATTGGAATGGCAATCTTGTAAAGAATATGGCAGTAGCTTGCGGTAGAGCCTGCAGGTTAGAGAATCCTGATTTAAGCATTGATGAATTGGTTAAGCTAGCTGATCAGAATATGTACAAGGCAAAGTCAGATTACTACAAAAAGAATGGACTTGATCGCCGTCATTCCTCAATTTAGCTGCTGAATTCATTCAACTAAATATCACGAAATCTGGTGGCAATACAGTTTGATTCTGTTGTCACCTTTATTTTGGTAATTCTTTTTAAAAATAGAATTCCCTGTTAACCTCGTTTTCTGATAACTGCATAATATAGATGCCAGGTTAAATATACTCCTTTCTCATCTGAATACCTTGATTCATACTCTTCGATGAATCTGTTAAGCATTCCTCTTGTCCAAATCTTTTTGGAAAAACCTGTTACACCTGTTTTTTTGAGAGTTTTGAGCATATCAAGTGCATCCTGGTAATGAAACTGAATAATCTCTTCGTGAAGAGAATAGGGCTCAGTCAGGCTTTTTAGAATCTCATCCATCTCAGAATAGGAAAGGTATTTAAGTCCGTTGTTGGTTAAAGAAGATATTTCTCGGACATTTTCATTGCCAAAACTTGTAAAGGCCAGAACTCCATTGGAGTCCAATGCCTCTATAAATCCGTTAAGTGCTACCTTAAGATTGGAAAGCCACTGAAGACATGCATTGGATGCAACCAGATCATAGCTGCCTTTTAAGGTGATTTTCTCAATATCACCAGGGTGGTAGCTAATATTCTTATAATCTGAAAAACGCTTTCTGCAGGTATTCAGCATCTCTTCTGAGATATCATTGAGACTAACAGTCTCTGGAGAATACGTTTTTATTATTTCCGATGTAAAAATGCCAGATCCGCAGCCGATTTCTAGAACATGCTTAAATTTACCATCTGCTATGTGTTCAAGCAGCTTCTTTCCCATATAGAGCTGAACCGATGCGTTATCATCGTAGGTTCTTGATGCTTTAGAGAAATGTTTTTTTAATGATTCTTTTTTTACTATCATACTAGCTGATTTTTGAATAGCTCATAGCTGTAGTGAGCACATTCGACTTCCTGTGTTATTGTTTTGGTCTTTTTAAAAGAGTTTAACTGATTTACAGGAGAGATAATCTTATCCTTAAGACCAATGAATGCATTGTTATAGAAGAATCCATCAACAAGAGGATTATTTGTAAAGTCACGGATAAAGATCAGTTCTGATTTGAGAGATTCTACAGATCTCTGTGGTCTGAATTTCAGATATTCTTCATATAGCTTTGCATCAAAGCACATACGGCGATAAAACTTTAATATCGCACTCTCGCAAAGAGCATCAATGGTAGCATTCCACATCTTAAGAGGAATGCCGTATTCATCATTGATACCTTCCAGTGTTCCGTTGATGGCGGATGAGACTGTAACTTTATCTAAAAGTCCGTTTTTATCTAGAACCTTTGGGGCCATCATTACCCCCATGGACCAGGATATAAGGTTAATGTCCTTATATTTACTATAAACAGAGGAATCAAAGTCCTCATTTTCGTAATCATATACTAGAGCAATGTCAGCGCAGTCGCTATCCTTAAGCTGCTCAAAAATGGCTCCATCCTGACCGTAACCTAGAAAAATCAGATTAAGACTGTCGGTGTGATTCTGTTTTACGAATAGCTGTTTCATTTTATTCCTTAGAAAATGCTTTTATCGTATCTGCAAGGAGTTCAACCTGACTGTCGGTTAATCCTGCATTAAGAGATATTCTTAGTCGTCCTTTACCTTGAGGTACAGTCGGATGTCTTATTGGCATTGCATAGATCCCTCTGGTCTTAAAGAATTCACTTGCCTTTAAGGTTCTATCATTATCTCCTGTGATAAGGGGAATAATCTGAGATGAGGAAACATTATCGAAACCGCATTCATTCAGAGTCTGATGAATATATGAACTGATTTTCTCAAGCTTTATACGAAGATCATTTCTTTTCTTCATATAGTTAACCATGAACGCCTCATGGGCAAAGGTATAAGGTGATAATGCGGTAGAGAAGATCAGAGGTCTGGAATTATTGATAATGTAATCGCGAGCTGTCTCGTTTGTAAGTATGCAGGCTCCTTCAGATGCCAGGGCTTTACCAAAGGTTGTCAGGATAAAATCAACCTCATCGATAAGCTTTAAAGAGCCGCACAGACCGCTTCCTTCTTCTGATAAAACTCCAAAGCCATGAGCTTCATCTACATAAAGATAAATATTTGGATATTTGTGCTTAATATCTATAAGTCTTTTAAGATCGCATCTGTCGCCATCCATACTGAAAACGGCTTCAGTAACAATAATAATGTTATCGTATTCTGAAATGCTTTTCTGTATAAGTCGCTCAAGATGATCATAGTCATTGTGAGCATAACGAAGAAACTTTCCCTTACAGGCGGTTAGTCCGTCAATCATTGACGCATGAGCGAGCTTGTCTGCAATTAGAAGGGTATCTTCTGAGCCAAGAATACTTAACACACCGCTATTGGCAGAAAAACCACTGTTAAAGAAAGTTGCCTTTTTTCTAAATAAGTTCTCCATGACCTCGCAGGCGAGGGCATAACTCTCGTGAGCTCCGGTAAGCAGAGGAGAACCAGATGAAGAGAGTCTTAGTGAATAAGACTTTGCATACTCATTAAACTCCTCCAGACAATTCATATCTGAGGCCAGTCCCAGATAATCATTAGATGAGAGATTCAGATAATCCTTAGAATCAAGGGTAATCATTGAATGATTCTGTGATTTAGGAACTATAGTCCTGAAAACTCCTTTGCTGCGGTTATTTTCAAGACTCTGCTGCATTCTATCGTACAAATTCATATATATAACCTTCTTTTGGTTTAAGCAATTCTAGCAAAAACAAAAGACTATGGTAAATTTTGAAGTCACTGTCCCTAATATTGTATGCTCTAGAATGGAAAGCTTTAAAAAAATCCGTAAAAACTAACCTAATAACCTACTGAAATTTTTGTTGATTTTTTGTGTTGCGTAAAATGCACAATAAATAATTATGTGTTGCACAAAAATAAATGTTGACTATTTCTTAAGATTGGCATTTAATAAACAAAACGACAAAGAACATTACCCCCGTTCCTGTCGATTTTTATCTCAAACCATTTAGATAAAAAACACTTCAAAAGCTTACAAAGCTCGTGCTCTAGATTAGCAGGTAATTCGCCTGTGCGACCTATTGTCTTTATTCTGATTAACCTAATAATTTTAAGTATTTTTGGTGAATGAAATGACAGGCAGTGTACTATTCTGTATTTGCTTAGCATACTTTGTTTTAGCATATTTTACGTACGGAAACTTTTTAAAGAAATTATTTTCAATAGACCCAAAGAACCCTACACCTGCACATACCAACCTAGATGGTGTGGACTATGTTCCAACTAAGGCTCCTGTTCTTTTTGGACATCATTTTGCCTCAATCGCTGGTCCTGGTCCTATCGTAGGCCCAATTATGGCAGCTTATTTCGGCTGGCTTCCTGCTTTAATCTGGATTCTGGTTGGATGTGTATTTGTAGGTGCTTTCCACGATTTTGCATCACTTGTTATTTCTGTACGTAATAGAGGCAGATCTGTATCTTTCGTAATGGAAAAAATGATGGGCTTTACCGGAAGACAGCTATTCTTAGGCTTCTGTCTTCTATGCCTGGTACTTGTTGTTGCAATTTTTACTCTTCTGATTGCCGGCTTATTTACCAAATTCCCTGAGGTGGCAACTGCATCATTGCTGTTTATTTTCCTGGCTCCAGTATTTGCCTTTACCACCATTAATTTAAATTTCAGTTTAAAGAGAGCTTCTGTAATCTTTATTCCATTAGTATTTTTATCAGTTTACCTAGGTGAAAGCTTCCCTCTGAATGTAGAGACAGCATTTAATATTGCACCAGAGAATGTAAAGTCATTCTGGATTGCAGTTCTGGCTATCTATATCTTTGTAGCATCAGTAATGCCTGTTCAGTGGCTACTTCAGCCAAGAGACTATATGAACTCATGGCTTCTGTATGCAATGCTGGCTTTGGGCTTTGCTTCAATCTTAGCTTACAGTCCTGAGATCAAGATGGCTTCATTTGAAGGTTTTAGTGCTGTTACCGGTGACGGCAAGATGACAGACATGGTTCCTGCTCTGTTCATATTCATTGCCTGTGGTGCCTGTTCTGGTTTCCATGCTCTGGTTGCTTCAGGAACCACATCAAAACAGCTGAACAAGGAAAGTGATGCTCTTCCAATCGGTTATGGCTCAATGCTGATTGAAGGTGTTTTAGGTATCATGGCTTTAGTAGCTGTTATGTCTATGGGTAATGCTGAGTTCACTGAGCTTGGAAAGAATCCTCCTGCTGCATTTGCTACCGGTATTTCAAACTTCTGCGGTGCATTAGGTCTTAATGTTTCTTTGGCTAAGGTATTTATCTCTCTTGCAATCTCTGCATTTATGATGACTTCTCTTGATACTGCAACCAGACTTGGTCGTTTTGTATGTCAGGAGCTGTTCATGCCAAAGGCAGGCAAAGAAAATGTTAAGTCTAATGAATCAAAGAATGCATCTGTTGGTCTTGTTAGACGTGCTTTCATGAACAAATACGTAGCATCTTTCTCTATCGTATGCGTTTCAATGTATATGGCATTAAGTGGTGAAGCTGCTTCTTTATGGCCAATCTTCGGTGCTTCAAATCAGCTGATGTCTGCTTTGACTCTACTGGTTATCTCACTATGGCTTCTATCTAAGAATGTTAACTGGATGGTTGCCTTTGTTCCAATGGTATTCATGCTAATCATGAGTCTGTGGGGCGTATCACAGGTAATTTCCCAGCAGTGGAATTCTAGCGGTGTACTTGTGGGACTTGGATTTGTACTTGTAGTTATGGCATGTATGCTTGTAGCTTTAGGCTTATCCGTAATCGTACATACTGTTAAGAGCCGCTTTGCCGTTAGATCTGCAGAGGCCTAGAGTGCATAATTAAGGACTATTCAACTGGCTAGGCAAAGCTGTTCTGCCTAGCTAAAAATGTGAGAATAGTCCGTTATTTAGTACTGTGTAAACAGGAATATAATGATATACTAACCTTATGACAAATAAGCTTATGTATATCATTTTTCGTTTTTTGCGATGTGTATAATAACGAATACGATCTAAGAAAATATAGAAAAATATACAAGACAAAATCTTATTTTTTTCCTTAATTTTTTCTCATAAGCAAAACAAAGATTCTGTGGACTCAGGTTGGGTAAGCATCTGCCTCCACGCTCATATTAAGCTACTTAAACATGCTTTACTGAGACTGTAATTTTTTTGAAACTCACGAGAAAACATGTCACTTGCAAATAATAAAAATAAACTTCTAGATGAAGCAGAACTGAAAGATAAGATTCATTTTATTGAGAGCAGCTTTCTTAATATTGAAAGCAGAGATTCTGTAATTTCTCAGGATGAACTTGATGCTAAGGTCAGAAGATACGGTGAAAAAGAGCTGACAGAAAATTCAGACAAGACAGAGATAGATGAGTTTATTTACTGGAACTATGTTGCTCTTGAGCAGAGCAGGGTAAAACAGAAGGACGCAATCTATTCAAGACTTGAGTCTGCACTGGATTTAATAAGCACTCGTGATTTTAAAAAATATTTCAAATCCTCATCTGTATTAAAGTACGCACGTTCAAAGAAGTATTACGACAGATCTCTTGAGATTATTCGTCAGTTTGCGGATGACTTTAATAAAATCAATGAGGACAATTTTGTCTCCTCATGTGTTCCTGTATATATCCCTGCCGCTGTAACCTTTTTTGTTGATCAGCTGTTTGTCGAAGGTTCTCCTAACTGGCAGGATCTTTCATCAATTTCAAGACTGTTCCTGATGCCTATAAAGTATTTTGAGGAACAGCTGCAGATTCAGATTGATGATTATGATGATGAGGAAAACATTCTCTATCTTGAAGCCTTAAGAACAATCTTTGAGTCTTCATTTAATGTATATCATCCTTCTCAGATTTACGCCGAGGCTTCCTCTGTAATCAAGGGCGTTCCTGGCAATGTAGCCTATAGAATTGCCAATGCCTATATGAGAGGAAAGGATCTGCCTTTAGATAAGTCAAAGGCAAGACAGTGGTTCTCATATGGCATGGTTGTAGGTGATCCATTCTGCACCATGGCATTTATTGTCTACTTCCTGGATTTAAGCATTGATTCTGAGATGGAGTCAGAAAGTGAACTTACTGATCTGTACACTCTTCTTATCAACTGCTTTGCTCTTGTACGTTACCTTAAAACTACCAAGGATCAGCATTTCTTAAGTTTTGAGCCTTTCTGCAAGATGGGTAATGACCTTGAAGAGATATGTCTGTTCAACATTCTTGCTCTTTTAAATTCTCTGAAATTTGACTGTGATTATGAGTCTGTTCCTTTCTCTATGCCAATGGAAATCTTTGATGATTTCCTGGATATCATAATTGAGAATCTGCAGAATTCACCAAAGAGTCACAGACTAAAGGCTGCAGTAGCTCTATTCCTGGAGATTACAGGTACCCTTGAGGATGATCCTGATTTACTTAACGAGATTGCTTTATCTCTAGATTTAAAACTCAACAAGGAAACTGAGATATCTGATTTCCTGTTTGACTTCATTAAGGAAGGTCTTAAGGAGAAAGATGCATATTCACTGAGTGCTTATGTTTGTCTGTTCTGTCTGTACAAAGGTACTTTTGATAAGATTCCTAAGAAGTATCTGCATCTTCTGTCAAAGCAGGGATATGCTAAAGCAAGTTTCCTGCTAGGCAATATGGTATTAGAAGAGCATGAGCCTGATGAATATGCTTTAAGCTATTGGGAACTTGCCGGAGAGCAGGGTAGTTCCTTTGCTCTTTTGAATATTGCCTTAGGTGCTGTAATCAATAATGATATGGATAAGGCTGAAGAGTACGCAAGAAGAGCCATAAACTACGGGAATATCCTTGGTTATTATGTTCTCTACAAGGTATATGAATCCAGTAATTCCAAGCTTGCTCATACCTATCTTCGCTATGCTGCCGAGTATATCTTCCCTGATGCAATTGAAGAGTATAAACATCTGAAGGCTACAGGAACATACTGTCCGCTTCCATTTATGCAGTTAATTGAGGAAATGGAGGAGCTTTCAGCTGATAATCCTCAGGCATGTCTAATCCTGTGTGATATGTACCATTCAGGAATTTTCCTGCCAGCAAATGTTGAGAAGGCTTTTGAGTACCAGCAGAAGGCTATTCTAAACGGTTATACCTCATTCTTTGGCTATTATCAGTCAATGTATAAGAATGCATTCCCTCTGGATACACCTCAGTCATCCTATTTCCCAACCTTCAGAAAGAGTCTGGATATAAGCTTTAATTTCATGATGGATGACAAGGATGATTCCACCCATGATAATTCTCCTGCAATCTATAAGATGAAGGATATTATCAGCAAGCTTGTCAACGGTAAGACTCAGCTTGAGAAGGACATTACCTATAATCTGTATCATTCAGAGTTCTGGGCAAATACCCCATCTCTTAAGAAGAAACAGCTTAAGGGAATGGATATAAAGCCTGATTATCAGGTGCTTTCGAATTTAAGAAAGAATCTTGTAAAAGGTTCATACTCAGTATGCTTCAATAACATTTCTGAAAAGCAGCTTGAGGATTCAAAGAAGGTCTACTCATTATGTGAACGTCTGAATGATGTTCAGGTAAAGAGCAGTTCTGATTTTGACCTTGTAAGTGCATTCATGTTCATTCGCTCCTACACCATGCCTCCTTCATACAGTATCTTCAAGGAGAAGATTATGAAGGGTAAGTTCTCAGGCTCTATTGTAAGCAGTCTGTTCACCGCCCTTGATTTCGGTCTTCTCGCATGTGAAGACTGCAATGTTGCTGTCAAGGCAAGCGCTTCTGACAGAGAACCTCTTGATGCAGATGTTTTTGTTTCAAATATAGTTCAGTAGGAGTTTGAGCTGTGCAGTATCTTTTGAAGGTTTCTATTGAAAACACTCCTTTATGGCGTCTTGTCGCCATTGACGGAAAGGCTGATATTTCACATGTTGCAAAATTGATCGGTCTTGCTTTTGACTATAAGAAATCTCAATATTGTTTTAATATAGACAGCAGAAAGATCTCCGCTGGCGTTGATGGTCAGACTTCATCATTAGAAGAGCTTAAAACCTTTGATTCACTTTCTTTAAATGCTGGTGATGTATTCGGTTTTGTCAATGAAACACAAGGCTCTTTAAATCATAAGGTTGAAGTTATGAAGGCTGAAGATAAGCTTTACTGCCTGATACCATCCTGCCTTGTTGGAGCGGGAATTCTTCCTCCCGAAGATAACCTGACCACTGATGCTATCAGTGCTTATTATGACAAGGATGACTGTCCTAGTCTTAATTTGAAGGAAGTTACAAACAGATTGAGAGAGTACGGATCAGTCCGCAAGGATCTTGAGGCAACCATGAGTCAGGTTAGCGCTATTCCGTTCGATATAAAAGGTTAAAGGATAATTATAAAAATGCCACTACACATGATAGACGGAGTCAGAGTACCTGACTCTTTTTTATTACCTGATACTCTTTCCTTAGAAGAAAAGAAAAAAGATGAAGCCTTGTTTGATGAGGCTCTTGAACTTATCAAGAAGAAAAATGCTCTTTTAATTGCTCATTACTATACCTCAGAAACAATGCAGCGTCTCTGTGAGGCTGCGGGCGGTTTTATCGGTGATTCTCTTGAAATGGCAAGAGTGGGAAGAGATAGTGATAAAGACCTGCTTTTGGTAGCTGGTGTAAGATTTATGGGTGAAACTGCCAAGATTCTTTCTCCTGACAAGACTGTTATCATGCCAGAATTAAAGGCTGAATGTTCATTAGATCTATGCTGTGATGTTGAAGATCTTAAGAAAATCAAAGCGTTGCATCCAGAAGCAACTGTAGTTGCATATGCAAATACCTCTGCTCAGGTTAAGGCTCAGGCTGACTGGATTGTAACCTCATCTTTGGCAGTTGAACTAGGAAAATACCTGACAAAGCAGGGAAAGCCTATTCTATGGGTACCAGACCGTCATCTTGGTTCATATATCGCAGCTCAATCTGATTGTGAAATCTACTGCTGGCCAGGCAGATGTATCGTTCATGATTCATTTGAAGAGAATGCTTTGGATTTTGTTAAAAAGGAAAATCCTGATGCAAAGATTCTGGTTCACCCTGAAGCTCCTGCAGCTGTGGTAGCAAAGGCTGATTATGTGGGTTCAACCTCACAGATTCTTAACTATGCAAAGAATTCAGATTGTAAAGAATTTATTATCGGAACAGAAAAGCATATTTTCTACAAACTGATGCAGGCCTGTCCTGACAAGAAGTTTATCGAGGCTCCTGTTGTAAGTACATCCGGTCACTGCATAAGCTGTGCAAACTGTCCTTGGATGGGGATGAACACACTTGAATCATTAATCAGAGCATTAAATGATCCTGAACCTCACAGTGTTCATGTGGATGAGTCCGTTCGTTTAGGCGCCTTAAAGCCACTGGATAGAATGCTGTCATTTTCAGCAGATCTGAAGGCCGGAAAGATTGTTCTATAGACACATATCTTCTATAGGACATATAAGTAATATCAGGTAGGATTGTTCTGGGGGAATTATTTTAATGAAGGGAACCATTACATACTTTAATGCAGTTGAAAACACAGGTGCGATTCAGTCTGATGATGGCCTTTTACTTAAGTTTTCAACAGAAAGTCTAAGTCCTAATCAGGATTATTCAAAGCTAGTTAACGGCTGTAGAGTTGATTTTGATCTTGAAGATAAGCTTGTGGTAAACATGGTTATCTCCAAGGAGCAGAATTTTCTTGAAGATAATATCTTTTATCTCGAGCCTCAGCAGACTGGTATTATCACCTCTGGTATACCAGAGGGATATGAGCTGATCGATTCTAGTGACATTGCCCTCAATCGCGAGGCAAGAAACTCTAAAGCCTTAAAATTTGCTTTTATTGATTTATGCGAGAAACTCGGCGGTAATGTTGTTCTTGACTATAAGGAAGAACGTTTTACAAGAAATTCCATCGGTTTTTCTTTTTACATGTACAGAGGTACAGCAAGAGTCGGTCTGATTGCCAAAAGGGCTGATGAAAATACAGATGGAGCTCTTTCATTACGAGATTTAAAACACAAAATCCGTCATGAAGGAATTGAAAAGCTCGCTGATGACGAGAAAAAGAGCAAGCTTGGTCTTAAGATTGTAAAAATCTCAGGAGCAATTCTTCTGATTATCTTTACAATTGGATTCCTGATGAGTGGAAGTTAACCATGAGTAATTGTGTTAGCATTAGCTAACTTTATCTGCTATAATCTCCGAAAATTGGAGATTTATCATGATTGCAAAAATAATTCTGTTTATAATATTCTGCCTTGCGGCTGTAGCACTTTATTCTGGTCTAAAAAAAATATTTTCCATCCTGTCTTTTAAAGGTGGATGCGGATGTTCTAAAACCGGTGCATCAGTGTGTCACTGCCATGATAAGGAAAATGAATAAGCTAGAGGTGTCGAAAAGTTGTAATTCTTTCTAACTTTTATAGTGACGTTTCGTAGAATGCATACTATTCTAAAGTATGGATACATGCCAATTTTCAAAAAAAATTAACATATTTCTTGAAAAAGGAAAAACGATCCCCATATATAAAAATAGTAAGAATTTGTAGGGACTAACGCTATGATAGATGAGAACGAATCCTTTAACATTGATGCCTTGACCGAGGACACAATCCGAAAATTAGAAGCAAGTGGCCTTAGAATGACCGTGCAAAGACGTCGTATAATTGAGATACTTACTTCTAGCAAATGCACCTCACCAAAAGAGTTATGGTACGAAGCTAAGCAGTTCGTTCCTGATTTAGGCATAGCAACTGTGTATCGTCTGATTAATCGTTTGGAGCAGATTGGTTTAATCTCTAAGAACAGAAATCTCGGAATGCAGAGAGTTGAACCAAGATTAGGCGTTGTTGCAGATGAGAAGGGCAGAAGAATTTTAAACGAAGGGTCTGTCAAGGATTTGGAATTATTAATTAAGCAGGGACTTGTTCAACGCGGTACAATCTCTCCTATGAATAATGTCCGTCTTTCTTTGGTAGGCGATAAGATTAACGTAACTGTAATTTAATAGTATTGGGAATTTAGTTTTAATATGGAAAAAATCAAAAGCGCACCAACTGCATTGGATGCTGTTCCAGAGGCTGTTCAGAAAAAAACAGGAGAAATTGCAGAATCTGGAGAGACTTATCTTGAGACCATTTTAGTGATCAAGGAAAGAAGATCAAATGGTCTGGTAAGAGCTGTTGACGTTGCCAATGAATTAAAACTAAGTAAACCAAGCGTTTCACGTGGTCTTGGTCTTTTAAAAGAGAAGGATCTGATTAGAATCGGTCTTGCTGGCGATATTGAGTTTACCCCTGAAGGCAGAAAGATGGCAGAGTCTATCTTCAAGCGTCATCAGTATCTGACTGTATTCTTCAAGAGTGTTGCCAATGTTCCATCAGATGTTGCTGAAACAGATGCATGTCGTATTGAGCACGTAATTTCAGATAAGACCATGAAGGGTATTATCAAGTATCTAAAGGATCATGAGCTAGTTTAGTTCATTTTGGGTACTTAAAGAAGGAAGCTGTAGTACAGAAATGTGCCGCGGCTTTTTTTGTATGAAAATTAAATAGGTTAGTACATCATAAGTAGACAGAAAGCCTCTTTGACATGCCTGATATTACTTTTAATGGTAAGATGTGTCTGCTTCTAATCGTTTTATTTGTATCAATATTGCAGGTTCGATTAAGTGGTAGAGAATAAGAATAAAAAAGAAAAATCTGTAAAGATGGAAGATACCAAGCATGGTTCAAATGCTTTTCCTATCGCCAGTTACAGATACAATGGTAAAAATTTTACCAAACTTCTATATGCTCACTGGCATACTGAAGTGGAGGTTTTATGTTTTGAGAAGGGCAGATTCATTCTGAATATTGAAACCGCTCCTCTTGTTGTTGAATCTCCTGCAATGCTTCTTATTCCCTCAAAGATGGTGCACAGTATTTCTCTGCCAGGAGATGCTGTTGAAAGTGCAATTGTTTTCAATGCCGAGATCATGCGCTTTGCATATTATGACAAGCTTCAGAGCAATCTGTATGATTATCTTTACAGTACTATAAGACGTACCCCTTTTATAGTTAAACCTGAATATGACGGATACACAAAGATCCTTGAGGATTTTGAATATATCAGAGATAACTGTAAGACCAAGGATCTTAAGGCTCAGTTTAATGTAAAGATTAAAATTCTGGATTTGTTCATGGAGTTTGAACGTTCCGGCATCTTTAAGAATCTTGAGCTAAATACTCCTTTTGAAAAGATCCGACAGGAAAAACTCAAGGAACTATTAGAGTGGATACACGATCATCACTCAGGACCTCTCTCTATTTCTGATGCATCAAAACGTATGAATTTTTCTGAAGCCTATTTCTGCAGATTCTTTAAAAAAGCTATGAATATGAGTTTTACTGAATATGTAAATGACTACCGTCTGCAGATGGCTGCCGATGATATATTACGCGGCGAAAAACAGATTACCGAGGTTGCATCTGACCATGGCTTTGATAATGAATCCTATTTCTTTAGACTTTTTAAAAAGAAATACGGAATTACTCCTCTTAAGTACCGTCAGAATTAGTTCGCTTTGAAAAATATCACAAATATAAAGCCATATTTATCCGATCTGTATTATATTTTATACAAAAGTGTGACCTATTACGGATCATTGCTTTGTTTTTAAAGTAAATATTTGTGAAGTATATATGAAATGTATTTTTCAAAAGGCTTAAAACCCCTTTCCTAATCAGCAAGTCATAAAAATTCTTTTTATCAGCGGAAAATTTATATAAAAAATAAATATTCTGCGTAATGTCACAAAAAAAATGAAAGATGTCAATATAATACAATTTTAGGTCATTATTCTATTGTTATTTTGTTTCGCCAATCTTTAAAATCTTATTAACTTAAGAAATCGGATAAACGATTTGTTAGGTAAAAATAAGGAAAAAACGTCCTTACACAGACAATACATAAAGAGAATAAATTACTGGGATCATAAAATGAAGAAAACTATTTTAGCTTCTGCAATTTGCGCTGTTACATTGGGACTTTCAATGTCAGCTAATGCAGCAATTGAAAAAGATCAGTTAACCATCTGGGTTAACGGTGATAAAGGATATAACGGTATAGCCAAGGTTGGTGAGAAGTTCACCGCTGATACTGGCATCAAGGTTACTGTTGCACATCCAGATCAGGTAGAAGTTAAATTCCAGCAGACTGCTGCAACCGGCAATGGTCCTGACCTAATTATGTGGGCTCATGATCGTTTTGGTGAGTGGTCAAAGGCTGGTTTAATTTCTCCAATCACTGTAAGCGATGAAGTAAAGGCAAGATTCGCTAATGTTGGCTGGGATGCAATGACTGTTGATGGCAAGATTGTTGGTTATCCTGTTGCTATCGAGGCTGTTTCACTAATCTGTAACAATAAATTCGTAAAGTCACAGCCTGAGAACTTTGAAGATTTAATGAAGCTAGGGGACGAGCTGAAGAAATCAGGTGTTAAGCCTATTATCTGGGCTTACACAACTCCATACTTTTCATACCCTCTGATTGCTGCACAGGGCGGTTATGCATTTAAGAAGACTGCAACTGGCTATGATGTAAAAGACACTGGTGTTGCAAATGCTGGCTCAAAGGCTGGTCTAACCTTCATCAAGACCCTATTAGACAAGGGTTACATGGATAAGGGTGCAGACTACGGCGTAATGGAAGCTCAGTTCACCAAGAATCAGGCTGCATGTATCATCAATGGTCCATGGGGCTGGCCAAACTACGATCAGTCAAAAGTTGACTTCACTGTTTATAAATTACCTAAGCTAGGTGGAAAGGATTCGAAGGCATTTGTTGGTGTAACTGGCCTTGCAATGAACTCTGCTTCACCTAACAAGGATCTTGCTGTTGAGTTCCTTGAGAACTACCTTCTAACCGACGAAGGTCTTCAGGCTGTTAATAATGATAAGGCTTTAGGTGTAGTTGCACTTAAGTCATTCCAGAACAAGCTGGACAAGGATCCTCGTATCGCAACTACCAAGGTTAACGCTGAAAACGGCGAGCCAATGCCTTCTGTTCCTGAGATGAGCAAATTCTGGTCTTCATTCGAGACTGCATTAAAGAATATCACTTCAGGTCGTCAGGGCGTTGAAGAGGCTGCTAATACTGCTGCAAAGCGTATTGTAAGCGAATAATTGAACAACTAATCTCCCAGCATGTTTCTTTAGTGCTGGGAATTTTTTTACTTTTTTTTTGGCAAATTAGGAATTTTAGACATGATTCTGTCATCGATTCAGGATAAGAAACTTTGTCCAAAAGTCGCTATGAAATGGACAATTGTTTTACTAATTGTTCTTGTAAATCTGTATGCTGATGTCTGCATGTACATAAACGGAGATATTGCATATCCTCTGCTAGACCTTGTACTTGTAGGTGTTGGTGTATATGTATTTGTTAGCAAGAAAATGTATGCCCAACGCTATGCTTTCCCAGCTGTAGCCGGCATGACAGCATTTATTATCTTTCCTCTGGTTTATACTCTGTGGATTTCATTCACCAATTATTCTGGTGCTCATGTAATGAGCGTTGAAAACGCAATGAAATATCACTTAAAGAAAACCTTCAAGACAGAGGGCAGTGATTACGATTTCAAACTTTTTGACCTTGGAAATGGCAAATATGATCTGCTTTTAAGCAAAGATGGCGAATCATATAAGCTTGCTAAAGCTGTTGAGTTAAAGCAGAACTCAGAATCTGATAACGAAAATACAACTCCTATTGCAATTAACCTTGTGAAAGCTAGCTCAGACTCTGTCCTGGGAACTGTTGTTCCTATGAGACAGATGCTGACCTTAAAGAACAACATCCAGAGACTGCAGCTTCATCTTGCAGAGAAAGGACAGGAATTAACCTTAAGCGGTTTAAGAAAGTTCAGCGCTGAGGGTGAGAAGTTCATTCCATTAAAGAAAGGTTCAAAAGCAGAAAATGGCTACGTAGTAACAGAACATAACGCTTTATGGGATGTTCAGAGCAAACAGCTGTTCCTGCCAAACATGGAAACAGGCTACTATCAGTATGCCAATGAGAAGGGCGAACTATTAGGGGAAGAGTTTGCTCCTGGCTTTAAAGTTGGCGTAGGTCTTAAGAATTACGTTAAGTTTCTGTCAAATGAAAGCATTCGTATGCCTTTCCTGAAGATCTTTACCTGGACAGTATGTTTCTCTGGTTTAACAGTGCTGATCACTCTTGCAATCGGACTTGTTCTTGCTTGTCTTGTTCAGTGGGAGTTCCTGCGTTTTAAGGGTATCTACAGAGTTTTCCTGATTCTTCCTTACGCAGTACCATCATTTATTTCTATTCTGGTATTCAAAGGTCTGTTCAATCAGAATTTCGGTGAACTTAATGTGTTCTTAAATGCTGTAATGGCACCTATATATAACCTGTTCGGTCTTGAGTGGAATTCAATTGAATGGTTCACTGACCCTTGGGCAGCTCGAGGCATGATTCTGATTGTTAACTGCTGGCTGGGTTATCCTTATATGATGATCCTATGCATGGGTCTTCTAAAATCTATTCCAGATGATCTGTATGAGGCAACAGCAATCGAAGGCGCAAGCCCATGGACTAATCTTAAGTGCATTACTCTGCCACTACTGATAAAGCCTCTTGCTCCGCTTTTAATTGCATCTTTTGCATTCAATTTCAACAACTTCGTTCTGATTCAGCTGTTGACTTCAGGTGGCCCTGACATTATTGAGGCTACTCAGGCTCCTGCTGGTTACACTGATTTACTTGTAAGCTTTACCTACAGAATTGCCTTCGAAGGTGGAAAGGGTAACGATTACGGTCTTGCAGCAGCAGTTGCTACCATGATTTTCATCGTGGTCGGTCTTCTAAGTCTGCTTCAGCTTAAGTTTGCAAAGAACAGTGCAATGCAGCAGTAGTAGGGAGTTTTGAAAATGGCTATTGTTCAACCAAAATCATTAAAATACAGAAAAGCAGCAGCACATGTTTTCATGTTGTTTTTCCTATGTCTAATCATGTTTCCTCTGCTGATGATTGTTGCAATTTCATTCAGACAGGGTAACTATTCAGTAGGTGACGTTATTCCTAAGTTTTCTACATCTACACTTGATCACTGGAGACTTGCTTTAGGCTTCGATGTCAAGAAACTAAACCGTATTCCAGGTTCTGTAGTAAATTTTGTAAATACAGATGACGGCAAGGTTCAGATGTATGTTTCAACACAGGAAGATGATTCTTTCAGAGCCTTTATTTCAGATGCATTCGATCCTGAGGACGTTAAGAAGGTTGAATCATTAGAAGATGCTGTAGAGGTTTCATCAGACTTTAATGTTGACCAGATTGATTCTGAAAAACTTGAAGATGCAGATTCAGCCTTTGCTCTTTGCAAGACTCTTGCTCATAAGATTGTTGTAAAAGTCGGAGAAGGGGATTCTGTGACACGATATCTTATCGACAAAAACGATAAGGAAGGTACCTCTTACGGTATTTACAAGGAGACTATAACTCCTCCTCCATTCCCAGTTCTGCGCTGGTTATGGAATTCTGTAAAGGTTGCATTTATTACATCATTCCTGATTATCTGTCTGTCTACAACTTCTGCATACGCATTTGCCCGTATGAAGTTTGCAGGTAAGAACACTATCTTAAATGGAATGCTGATTTTCCAGATGTTCCCTGCTGTACTGGCTCTGGTTGCAATATATGCTCTGTTCGATAAGATTGGTGAGTATATCCCTTGGCTTGGTCTGAACACTCATGGAGGTCTGATCCTTTCATATATGGGTGGTATTGCACTTCATATCTGGACAATTAAAGGTTACTTTGAAACTATTGATGCTTCATTAGAAGAAGCTGCTGCAATTGATGGTGCAACTCCATGGCAGGCATTCAGACTGATTCTTTTACCTCTATCAGTTCCAATTCTTGCAGTTGTATTCATCCTTGCATTCATTGCAACTGTTGCCGAGGTTCCTGTTGCATCAGTTCTATTGCTGGATATGGACGAACTTACCCTGGCAGTAGGTGCTCAGCAGTACCTGTACCCTCAGAATTACCTATGGGGTGATTTCGCCGCCGCAGCTGTTCTGTCTGGTTTACCAATTACCATTGTATTCCTGCTTGCACAGCGATGGTTAGTTGGTGGTTTGACCGCAGGTGGTGTAAAAGGTTAATTATATTAGAGATAGAATAGTTTAAAGATTAAAAAAAGAGATAAAAGAAAATGGCAGACGTATTATTACAGAAAGTAAGAAAGAACTATAACCCAGCTTTATTAAAGGATACTTTAAGAAATATCAATCTTGATATTAAAGACGGTGATTTCATTGTTTTCGTTGGTCCTTCAGGATGCGGTAAATCAACTCTGTTAAGAATGATTGCTGGTCTTGAGGATATTACTGACGGTGATCTGATGATTGGTGGAAAGAGAGTAAATGATGTTCCTCCTTCACAGAGAAATATTGGTATGGTATTCCAGTCATATGCTCTGTACCCTCACATGACTGTATTCGAGAACATGGCATTTGGTTTGAAACTAAAGAAGATGGATAAGGAAGAAATCCGTCGTCGTGTTGTTCAGGCTGCCGATGTTCTTGGTCTGGAGGCTTTCTTAGAGCGTAAGCCAAAGGCTCTGTCAGGCGGTCAGCGTCAGCGTGTTGCTATTGGTCGTTGTATTGTTCAGAACCCATCTGTATTCCTGTTTGATGAGCCTTTATCAAATCTTGATGCTGCACTGCGTGTAAAGATGAGACTTGAAATTGCCAAGTTACACCGTGAACTGAATGCAACCATCATTTACGTTACTCATGATCAGGTTGAGGCTATGACTCTTGCTGACAAGATCTGTGTTCTAAGTCCTCTGGCTATGAATCCTCAGACTGAATCAAATCTAGAGCAGTTCGGTGCTCCTCTTGAGCTGTATAACCATCCTGTAAACAAGTTTGTTGCAGGCTTTATCGGTTCACCAAAGATGAACTTCCTAAATGGTGTAATCGAGTCTGTATCTGAAGATAAGTGTGTTGTTAAATTATCTGAGGGTGAGAAGGTTACTGCATGTGTTGATGCCAGAAGAGCTCAGGTAGGAGACAAGGTTACTCTTGGTGTAAGACCTGAGCATCTTGTAAAGGCTGATTCAGATAAAGCTGACGGCGGCAAGATCAGCTGTAAGGTATCTGTAACCGAGAATCTGGGTGCTGAATTCTTTGTATACATGGACTGTGGTTCATCAGAAGTCGGTTCAGATTTCACCGTTAAATCTGACTGTGAACTGGATGTTCGTCCAGGTGACAACATGGAAGTAGGAATTCCTTCAACAGCATGTTATCTGTTTGATGAGGAAGGAAAGGCATTCCCTCGTACCGCAGTGTACAAGAGAAGCTGATGACAGCAGTCTAATCTGTCAAATTTGCCAAGAAAAAGGGAGCCGAAAGGCTCCCTTATTTTTAGCAATTCTTTTTATTAAGCGTAGGTATCTACGTGTGCTCCCTGTGAAGGTGCATTAGTTACCTGTGGTACCGGTGCTGCAGGTGCATTCATTTTTGATGTCTGAGCTGCAGTCTGAGCTGCACCGCTTAACAGGGCCATTGCAATCTGTCCCTGCGCATCAGTAGCTTTTTTTGCCATTGCTGCTGTTAAGGCTTCGTTTCCGAAGTTAGTATTTACAGAGCTCATGTTTCACCTCTTAAAACCCCTATTGTTTTATTAACGGAAAAAAACTACCAGAACTTTAGGAAAACTTCGAAAAAAAAGAGACTCCATGTAGAGTCTCTTTCAGAGGTGAAATTATCGAAAAAAAGCTAGATTTTTATATCCAGAATCTTGGCGATCTGCTCTAGATTCTCATCTGTACCTGTAAACTGAACGGCGTGCATACCTCTGCTCAATGCAACTTCAACATTATTAATGTTGTCATCCATAAAGAAAGTTTCTTCCGGAACCAGGTTATATCTCTCAAGTAAAGTCAGATAAATACCTTTTTCTGGTTTAATCATTTTTTCTTCGCCGGAAACTACAATGCCTTCAAGTTTCTGTAGGAAGGTATACTTATTGTAGGCATAAGGGAAGGTTTCAGATGACCAGTTTGTTAAGCCGTACATCTTGAATTTACCTGAATTAAGAACGGCATTGAATACCTTAAGCCCCTCAGGAATTTCGCCTTTAAGCATTTTTTCCCAGCCGCTTCTGTACATATTGATTTCGTTCTTGAACTCAGGATTTAAATCGGATAACTCCTTCATGCATTCTTCAAAGGTTCTACCTCTATCCATCTGTGCATTCCAGGTGGAGGTTACGATATTTTTGATGAAATACTCCATTTTTTCATCATCTTTGAAAACATCGCGGTAGAAATGGCGTGGATTCCAGTCAAGTAAAACACCACCAAAATCGAAAACCACATTTTTTATTGTCATAAAATTTCTCCAGAATAATACAGAGACAATTATTTTTGTGTAGCCTTTCTATTTTAGATTAAATATTTTAAATATACATTTAAATATTTAAAATTTGCTTTTTTATTAGGTCTGAGGACTATTTTTAAGTCTATATTTCTTTTCAGTAGCCCCTGTCTGTGAAAAAAAATATGCCAATAAATATAAAATAGCCGTAATTTTTTTGGCTTATGTCGCATATATTTGCTAAAATGCACCCATCGTTTGTGGGAACTGCAAACAGTTACATATGGGGGATTAAATATGAAAAAAGGTTTGTTAGTTGCAGCATTAACCATCTGCTCAGCTTTATCTATTGCTAATGCAAAAACAATTAAGATTGGAACAGAGGCTACTTTTGCTCCATTTGAGTTTACCAATGAGAAGTCAGAAATCATTGGTTTCGATATTGATATTATCAAGGCAATTGGTGCTGAGGCCGGTTTTGATGTTGAAATTGTAAACATGCCTTTTGATGCTTTAGTTCCTAGTGTTTTAACCTCTCAGCTTGAGGGCGCAATTGCAGGTGTAACCATTACTGAGGAGAGAGCTCAGCGTGTAAACTTCTCTGATCCATACTACAAGTCAGGTATCAGTGCAGTTATCCGCAAAGAGGATGCTTCAAAGTATCCAACAATTGATTCTCTAAAGTCATCACGTTTATGTGCTCAGATTGGTACAACCGGTGCAAATGCAGCTCAGAAGATTTCTGGTAATTTCGGTTCATACAACACTGTTCCTGAGGCTATTATGGAACTTAAGACCAAGGGCTGTGAAGCTGTGTTGAATGACAGACCAGTTAACCTATATTTTCTACGTACCCAGAATGATGACTCTGTAGTTGAGATTAAAGAGTTATTAAATGGTGAAGATTACGGCATCATGGTTTCAAAGAAGAATCCTGAACTGTTAAAGCAGATCAATGAAGGTCTTGACAAGATCCGTAAGAACGGCAAGTTTGCTGAAATCCATAAGAAATGGTTTAACGTAGAAGAATAGTTATCACTCCAAGCAGAGATTGCTTTAAGGTAAGATGATCTAAGTATGAATTCAATTATTGAATACTTTCAGACTATCGATGTTCAGTTTGTAGAAAGCACTGCAAAACTTCTTTTATTAGGTGCTTTAGTTACTCTGAAGATTACATTGGTAGCTGTATCATGTGGTGTTTTTATCGGTTTATTTGTCGGTATTGCCGAATTATCAAACTATAAATTACTGCGGTTCCCTGCAAAAATTTATGTCGACATAATTCGCGGTACACCACTTCTGGTTCAAATCTTTATTATTTATTTTGCGCTCCCATCTATTCTGGGAACAAGAATTGAGCCTTACATCGCAGCTGTTGTTGCCTGTTCAATCAATTCAGGTGCATATGTTGCTGAGATTTTCCGTTCTGGTATTCAGTCTATTGATAAAGGTCAGTTTGAGGCAGGTCGTTCTCTAGGTCTAACCTGGTCACAGACCATGTCTAAGATTGTTATTCCTCAGGCTTTCAGAAGAACTATCCCTCAGTTAGGTAATGAGTTCATCGCCATGCTGAAGGATTCTTCACTGGTATCTGTTATCGGCTTTGAAGAATTAACTAGAAAAGGTCAGCTGATTATTGCAGCAACCTACAGATCATTCGAGATTTGGACTGCAGTTGCAATTATCTATTTAATTATGACTCTAACAATAAGCCAGTTTGTTGCTTATTTAGAGAAGAAATATAACTCAGATACTCGCAGAAAATAGGTCCATCAATGATTGTTATTAAAGATTTGCATAAGAATTACGGTTCCAATCAGATTTTACGTGGAATCGACTTACGTGTAAAAAAGAGTGAAGTAGTAGTTGTTATCGGACCTTCTGGTTCAGGTAAAAGTACATTATTAAGATGTGTAAATTACCTTGAGGTACCATCATCCGGAACAATTACCATCAATGGTGAAACCATTACCAGATCAACCAATATTAACAAGATCAGAGCCGAAGTTGGCATGGTATTCCAGCACTTTAATCTGTTCCCTCATATGACAGTGCTTGATAACATTACCGTTGCTCCTATCTCTGTTAGAAAGAAGAGCAGAGAAGAGGCTGAAAAGAAGGCTATGGAGCTTTTAGTTAGAGTTGGTCTTGGTGATAAGGCAAAGTCTTATCCTTCTCAGCTTTCCGGTGGTCAGCAGCAGCGTGTTGCTATTGCAAGAGCTCTTGCTATGGAACCACAGGTTATGCTGTTTGACGAACCTACTTCAGCACTTGACCCTGAAATGGTTAATGAAGTTCTGGATGTAATGAAGGATCTGGCTCAGTCAGGTATGACCATGATGTGTGTAACCCACGAGATGGGATTTGCTAAGCAGGTTGCTGACAGAGTTCTGTTTGTTGACCAGGGCAAGATTCTTGAGGATTCAAATCCTGAAGAGATGTTCTCAAATCCTAAGCATGAGAGAACTAAAGAGTTCCTTGCAAAGATTCTTTAACGTATAAATGAATATTAAAATAAAAGGACGATTAATTAATCGTCCTTTTATTTGTGTGCTCAGCATGAGCATTATCTATAGGGTGCAAGTCCCGAAGTCGCCCGCTAATGGGAAGACTTAGCAAATCCACAAGGTGGTTACGGTGACGTGATAGCTGAAAGCAGTGGATAGCAAATCTCTGGTCCGACGAACAGAAATCATCTATAGGCGAACTAGGTGGATAAGAGTGCAAATTAACTCAAAGTCCAATAATTAGACGGAACCTAGTGTGTAAAGATGGCGGATAGATGGAGTGAAAGATAATGTTCTTACCTGAGGAGGTCTTGTCAGCGGGGAACCGTAGTAACAACGAATGACAAGAAGTCAGCCGAGGTCATAGTAGCGAGGACTAAGCGTGAAG
>NZ_FUXX01000007.1 GCF_900167015.1 Succinivibrio dextrinosolvens DSM 3072 | reverse complement strand
ATTGTACTTACGAGTCTGACGGGATCTGAAGGGGAGATAAAATCACCAATACAAGGAGGAAGTAAGGCTAAATCATCTTGAATATAGGGTTTGAAAAGATCTTCTTTATCCATAACGATATTACCAATAATATAACTCTTTATATTATTAAGTATAGTATATTAACTTTGTATATCAAGGAAATAGATAAAGTTTTAATATAAAAATATTATCAATAATGTTAATAAAACCACAAAATTTAGGTAAAAATAGAGGGCGACCTTTTTAGTCACCCTCTTTTAAAATTCAATTTCTCACATTACGCCATTCTAATTATTGTCAGATGACACTGCTATATTCGAAGTTTCCTTATCTGAAGTTCTCAGATGAATAATAGAAAACGCAAATATTCCCAAGACAATTCCTGCCAGCATTGACATAATATACTGAACAGGATGATCACAAAGAGGAATAATGAAAACACCTCCGTGAGGAGCACATATTGAGCACTTAAAATACATAGATAAGGCGCCAGTCAAAGCTGAACAGCAGACGCATGCAGATCTCATGGCACGAGGATTTTTCTGAAGATAAGGAATAATGCCCTCTGTGATAAATACAAGCCCCTTTCCAAGGGTGATATATCTAAGAGAATTAATCTTCTCAGAAAATACCTGTGGAATAAGTATGCTTGCCAAAGCGGCAGCTATAGGAGGAACCATGCCTCCAGCCATGATAGATGCCATAACCAGTCCACCTGGTCCCTGTTCAGGTAAGCTGTCAGCAAGGAACAGAACACCAATTGCATAAGCCAGCTTATTGATTGGTCCGCCCATATCGAACGACATCATTCCAGCCAGAAGAGCTCCTATAAGAACAAGAGTATACACTGATGATTCTGCGAAGAATGAATTTATATAACTATCAACAAACTCAGCAGGAATATTAGTAAAAAATACTGCAATTGCTGCTGTTCCAAGAGCTCCCATCAGAGGATACAAAAGCAGCGCAACCGTAGCATCATGACCTTTAAGAAACCTTCCGGCAAAAAGGGTAGTCAACAGGGCGACAGCACCACCGACAAATCCGTTTACAACTGCACCTATAACACCGCTTCCGCCAAGGTCAGCCATGACACCACCGGTAAATCCGGCAACCAGAGCAGTTCTTCCTCTTATTGAATAAGCAATAAATGCACTTAAGATTGGGAAAAGAAGAGTACCAATACTGTATCCGACACGATCAAAGAAGAACCCAAACTGAGTATCATTAACAATATCCAGTCTTGCAAAGGCAGATAAAATACCAGCTGTAGCAGCAAGAGGCATCAGATAAGCCATTCCTGACATTAAATGGCGATACAGACGCATGGAGACAGAGGTTGAGCCCAGGAAACCAGTCTGATACTTTGGACACTTTGGATCTAAAGCTGATTTGATAAGATTCTTTGGTCGTCTTATTCCTTCGACAACACCAACTCGAATTAATGGTTTGCCCAGGAACCTGTCCATATCAACGATTCTGTCGGCAGCAACAATAACAGCCTTTGCTTTAGAAATCTCTTCAGGAAGAAGTTTGTTTCTGTTTCCAGCAGCTCCATCTGTTTCCACCTTAATGGAAATTCCCATCTCCTTGGCCTGTTTTTCCAGAGCCTCGGCAGCCATATAGGTATGGGAAAGACCTGCAGGACATGCTGTCACAGCAACTATATCGTAATAACCTATGTTAGATGAAGTATCTTTATTTTCTTCCGATTGTTTTTCTTCCTCAGCTGCTTTCAATTTCTGCTGGCGCTGTTTTTCTTTTTCAATTTCAGCTTCATCAGCCTTATTGATTATTCTTAAAAACTCATCAACACTCTGGGCTGAATTAAGAGAATTTCTGAAATCCTCGGAAATAAGCAGAGTTGACAGACGTGCTAATACATCAAGATGTGCATCTGAAGCATGATGAGGAGAAGCAATCATAAAAAAAAGCTTGGCTGGCTTTCCGTCGAGACTGTCAAACTCAACTCCCTTAGGAACAACCATGGCTGCTAAACCAGGCTTTGTAACACCAGCACTCTTTGCGTGAGGGATTGCGACGCCCTCGCCTAAACCAGTTGAAACTTTAGCTTCTCTATCAAATACAGCGGTTCTGAAGCGCTCAGCATCGTTTAGGCAACCGCTTTCTGCAACTAAATCAACAAGATTATTGATAGCCTGCTCTTTTGTCGATACATCAACATTTAACCTTACAGACTGTGGATTTAGTAAATCGCAAATTCGCATGAGTTTTCCTTTTAACTGTCGTGTATATTAAGTTTAATCGACAGTCTTATTACGGCAAGTTTAAAATCTATAAAAAATTACATCTAAGTTATTATTACCGTATTTTTAAACCTGTTTAACATGGATTCCCGGACATAAAGGTTCGGTGCTTTCAGATTTACACCCCTTGAATGTCTGATCCATATCCAGAGAAGGCATTTCCATCTGAGGATGTCCGATAACTCTTGCAGGTACACCTACAACCGTTGTGTGAGCAGGAACATCCGCAAGAACAACAGAACCAGCGCCAACAATTGCACCTTCACCTATTCTGATATTGCCAAGAATTTTGGCTCCGGCACCAATCATCACACCTTTGCATACCTTAGGATGACGATCGCCGCATTCTTTTCCGGTTCCGCCTAAAGTCACATCATGAAGAAGAGAAACAGTATCCTCAATAACAGCAGTCTCACCAATAACAATATTGGTTGCATGGTCAAGCATCAGTCCTTTTCCGATTCGTGCTGCTGGGTGGATATCCACAGAGAATACATCTGAAATTCTGCTTTGAATATAGCAGGCAAGATCTTTTCTGTCCTGTTCCCAAAGCCAATGAGAAATTCTCCAGGATTCAATAACATGAGGACCTTTTAGGAACATGAGAATTCTTACAATTGAGCTTGATGCTGGATCACGGGTAAGCACGGCATAAACATCAGCAACTGCATTCTCAAGAAGACAGCGGTTTTCAGCATAAGCCTGCATACAAACCTGAAACAGCTGCTGTTTATCAACTTCACGAGTTGCCAGCTTTGAAGAAATAATTCTTGCAAGACACTGATCGAAATTTGAACAGGTAAAGACAAGTTTGTTAAACAAGTCAGCCAGAACCGGTTCGCTCTCCATAATTGAACGTGACTGTTGCTTAAAATCAGACCAGAATCTATCAATTACCTGATTTTCGTAATTACTGTTTGCCTGTGTTTCCAATTGTTTATCTCTGATTGACTAATTTTGCTGTAATTTCGAATCATCGAAATTTACTGTTTCATAGGTTTCTTTTTCATCAGGTTCCATATGCAGAATAATCTCTGCATCGGGATAATTCTGTCTGATATTCAATTCAGCCTTATTAACGACATCATGAGCCTTCTCAAGACTCATTTTTCCGTCCATCACAATGTGTCCCTGAATAAATATTATAGGACCGGCGCTGTGAGTTTTCAGATCATGAATAGATAGAACACCTTCTGTTCTTACAATAGCCTGCATTATTTTATTCATTGAAGCCTGATCCAATGAGCGGTCAAGAAGAGTCTGAACAGCTTCAACTCCAATCTGATATGCTCCTTTTAGAATAAACAGACCAATGCAGCAGGCAAAGAATCCGTCGGCCCATTCATAGCCGTAATTACTGAGGAACAGAGCAATAATAACACCAATATTCAAACTCACATCAGATAAGTAGTGAAGCCTGTCCGCAGCAATTGCCTCCGATTGTGTCTTTCTGAAAACATAAGTCTGAAACAACACCAGAAGAACGGTAAAAATTATACAGATAATACTTACGTATAAAGCTAAATCAATATGCTCTATATTAACTGGATTAACACACCTTTCAATGCCGTGACTAATCAGTAGAACAGCTGAACCGCCAATGAAGGCTGCCTGAGCCAATGAGGCAAGAGACTGAGATTTATGGTGGCCGAATCGATGTTCATCATCTGGAGGAGATAATGAGAACTTCAGGGCAAGAAGATTTACTAAAGATGCCAGCAAATCGAAAATAGAATCAGTTAAAGATGCAAAGATTACTGTAGATGAGGATATCATCCATACACAGAATTTGATCAGGATGAAAAGAATAGCAGTAAAAACAGACGCCCCTCCGGCGAGTAGTACCAGTTTTCTATACTGTCCAAGTTGTGTTTTTTCCATTTCTATTTCCTATTGTCCACGAGGATAGTATATTACATGTCATAACCTTTCTAAAACATAGATATTTATGATAAAAATAATCTTTTTTAAAAAAATTTAGTATTCGGCATCTAGAATTAGCGAAAAAAAATATGATCAGATTAAGACTAATAAAAAAACAAACAATAAAAACGTAATTTTTTGCATCGATATAAACTACACTTTAAAATGTATAGTCTTCTTTTGAAAAGTAAAAATAGCTAAAAAAAATCTGGGAGGCTGAACAGAAAGACTTTCTGTTTTGGTGAAGCATGATAATTAATAAGATTCTAAGATTTTTTTTATATTGGCCATTCAGAATAACGACAACTTGTTCAACAATTCCATTTGAGCCACTAAAAAATCTTAAAATTGATAAGAATAAAGAAATTGTCTACATAACTGTATCTTCATCTGTAGGCAATATAATGAGTATTGAAAGAGCAGTCCAGAAACTAGGCCTTCCATCTCCTTTTGAGGAGCTGAATTTACTTGGAGAAAAGATACCAAGAATTTGCGCTCTTAGAGCTCCTGGTTTATTCTCAAAAGCAGGTTCAAAAGATCATGACATGGAACCTGTATTCAGAAAGTGGTATGAATTTTACCAGAGAACAACCAAGGACATTCAGGTTATTCCAATTACAGTTCTGTGGTCACGAAATCCAGGTTACGAAACACTTGGTATTCACGGCATGAATGCAGCAACCCCTTCATTCAAGAAATTCTTTAATCTTATTTTTGCAGGACGAGATAACTGTACTATTTTCTGTGGAAGCTTCAATATAAGCGAATCAAAAGAACGCTTTGAAAATTCAAAGTTCTCAAAGGATCTTAACCGAACATTTAAACTGATTTTTATTCAGAAGGCACGTGCTGTTGTTGGAAAGCCTTTGCCAAACAGAAAACAGGTAATTGAGGAAATTCTTGAAAGACCAGCTGTTTTAGAACAGATAGCAGTCGAGTGCAAAAAAACAGGAAAATCAGAGCCAGAACTGAAAAACAAGGCCAGAGAAATTCTTGAAATCATGGTTGCAGATACCAGATATCCTCTGCTCAGATTCTTTAATTCCATTGTTTCAACAATCTGGTCCAAAATTTATCAGGGTCAGACCGTTATTGGTGTAGATAAAGTCCGACAGCTTGTTCAAACTGGACATGAAATCATTTATATTCCATGTCACAGATCTCATATGGACTATATTCTGCTTACCTTTGTACTTTTCCACGAAGGACTGCCTTTACCTCAGATTGCATCAGGAGATAATCTAAATTTCTTCCCTGTAGGTCAGATTATCAGAAGATGTGGCTCCTACTTTATCCGCAGAAAGATGAAGGGCGACGACTTCTATATCACAATCTTCAGAGAATATCTGAGTCTACTCTTTGAGAATGGTTACGCTACAGAATTCTTTATTGAAGGCGGACGCTCAAGAACCGGTAGAACTCTGCCTCCAAGAACAGGCATGGTTGCCATGACAGTTCAGTCTCAGCTTAGAGGTTCAGACAGACCAATAGCATTCATTCCAACCTATCTTGGATATGAACACGTTACTGAGGTCGGTTCCTACATGAGAGAACTTGTAGGCGAAGCCAAGAAAAAAGAAAGCGCAATGCAGCTTCTCGGTATATTCAAACGATTCAGAAACTATGGCCGAGGCTATGTAACTTTCGGTGAACCTGTCGTGGTACATAAGTTCCTGAATGAAAATGTCCCAGGATGGAAAAATGATATCGATCCTAAGGGTACAGCAAGACCTTCATGGCTGAACGATATTGTTAATCAGCTTGCACACAGAATTATTATCAATCTGAATGATTCAGCAACAATCAACGGAATCAATCTGTGTGCCCTGGCAATTATGAATGTTCCTGATCATACAATGAGTATCAGTCAACTGGAAAAATGCATTTCAATGTATTTAAAGATTCTTAACGTTGATCCAAGAAGAAGGGCCACAATTCCAACTGCATCACCTATGACCCTGATAAGACAGGCAATGGAGCTGAAGAAATTCAGACTATATGATGTCGGTGATGATATGAAGTTTGTTCGACCAAGCTATGGTCAGACTCTGCAGTTAACCTATTTCCAGAATAATATCGTTCATCTGTTTGCTCTTCCAGCACTGCTTGCAAATATTATTTTAAGAAACGGTCACATTCTGCATGAGGACGTACGTTCCCATGCGCGCTCACTGTTCTACTTCCTAAGACATGAGCTGTTTGCACCTGTTGATGAAAAGGATCTTGATAATCTTATCGACAAACACATAGAGAACTTCCTCAACGAGGGTTATATCACAAGAGATAATGATATGCTGTTTGTTTCCGGTGACGGATATCAGGAGTTCTACATTCTATCAAGATGTATTTACCACAATCTGGTTCGTTACCTTGTTGCGGTTACCGCTCTGAAGGATACAGAGGACGGTAAATCAGATGTTCCTGAGTTCATTGAGAAATGTCTGTCATATTCAAAACGTCTGCCTGTGGAGGTTACTAATAATTCTCCTGAATTTGCGGATCCTATTCTGTTTAAGATTATGTGCGCAACATTCATCAGACATTCTTACTTCTATGTTAAAGAAGACGGAAAACTCTACGTTAATGAACCTAAGGTTCAGAAACTGAATAGAGCAGCAACTCCTCTGTTAGGAGCACGAGACGTAAAGATTTTAAATGGTCAAACATTATCCAGAAAAGTTGATGATGTTCTGTATTAAGGCAACACTAGCATACATAAAGGGAAAGAAAATGTTAAAAAAACTTTTATTAGGACTTGTTTCTATAATCTTTATTGCAGTTTCATCATCTGCTTACGCAAGTGGTCATGGCAAAAAAGAAGAGCCTGCCGAACCAGAGAATGTTGCACCTGAAATTGGTTATTATCAGATATCACCTGATATCACAACCAACGTAGCTACATTGAACCCAAGAGACAAGATTCACTATGTAAGAATCAAAATCAGTCTTATGCTAGAGGATAGCAGAGATTCAACCATTATTGCTGATGTTGAACCTCTGATTAAAGATGCCATTGTTACAATCCTGGGCTCAAAAGAGTTCGGCCAGGTTGCAACCAACGAGGCAAGAGAAAAAATCAGAGTAGAATGCAGAGAGAAGGTTACAGGAATTCTGCAGGAAAAATTCGGAAAACCTCTTATTATCGATCTGCTGTTCTTAAGCTATATGTACCAGTAGCAACCTTATATCAGAATCATATCTCTTCGAGGAATCCCCCTCGAGGAGATTGTTAGTTTCCTGAAATAGTCATATCAGGAATAAATATAGAGCCTGTCTGGACCTTATATCTTTCATCAAAATCGTCAGCCATAGCTTCCATATTCAGGAACATATCCCTCAGATTTCCTGCTATTGTTATACCGTCTACTGAGTGAACAAACTTTCCGTCCTTAAAGTAGTAACCTTCAGCGCCTCTTGAATAATTACCGCTTACAAGATCAATGCCCTGTCCCATCAGACCGGTAACCACAACACCTTCGCCAACCTTTGACAACAGCTCGTCAAAAGAATAGGTGGCGTCCTTAAAAGAAATGTACCAGTTATGAGTTCCGCTGGCATGACCATTACTCTGAAGACCAAGTTTACGAGCAGAATAAACAGATAAAAGATACTGTTCAAGCATTCCGTCTTTAACTATGTCAGAGGCACAGACCCTTACACCATCACTATCAAAGTTACGAGAACCTAAGCCTTTAAGAACAAAAGGGTCCTCATAAATAGTAACTTTATCTGATAACACCTGCTTTCCAAGAGAGTTACACAGGAATGAACGGTTTCTATAAATAGTACCGCCAGAAATAGCAGAAGAGAAATTGCCCCATAGAGACTGAACAGCAGATCTGGTAAAGATGACATTATATTTACCAGTATTCAGTTTTCTGGAATTAAGCTTTAGGAGTGTCTTTTCAAAGGCTTCGTCAAGAATCTTCTGAGGAGAATATATATCTTCAAGAGCTCTTGCAATACTTGAACTGGATGCACGCTGCATCTTTCCATCAGACTCACCTAAAAGAGTAATATCCGCAGATACAGAACTTGCAGAGCGAGCTTTATTAAAGCCATTGGAGTTGGCAATTACAGTTGTATAAAGATAGCTTGAGAAACTTGAACCATCAGATTTCTTAATGCCTTCAACCTTCTGCTCCTCAGCCATTTTATCAAGCTCCAGAGCCTTAGATGCGGCATAGTCGGCATCAACATTATTTTCAAACACAAGATTCAGATCTCTAAAGGAGTTACAGATTAACTCCTTGTCTGCAAGACCTGAACAAGGATCAGGATCTGAATACTTTGCAAGATTAATTGCAGAAAGAACAGCCTCTCTTATGGATTCCTTTGAAAGATCATTAGTTGAAACAACTCCTGAACGTTTATCCTTGTAAACGGTGATACTCATACCGTTATCACGGTTGAACTCGATGTTTTCAACATCCTGATCACGGCAGGAAACAGAAAGACCTTTAACTGCGCCAATATTTAACTCACACTCGTCAGCGCCATTTGAAAGTGCAAACTGCACCACTTCGGATGAAACCTGCTCCAGACGAGACTCCTCTGCACTTAAATCTTCCTTAAAAGAACTCATTTATATTAATCCTACAAGCGTTTTCTCTTATAATGTTGTTGTATGTTATACCATAATTTGGACCAACATCATGCAATTAGAATCAATAAAAAATAAGCTGAAAACCAACAGCCTCTTTGTATCTATCCTGATAGGTTTTACAGGTTTTCTTGTTTTCAGGTATATTCCTCAGACAGAACCATTAAGACCTGTTGCTTCTTTTTTAGTTGATTCTCTACCGGTTAGCCTTTTCATTATCCTGTTTTTCTCATTCTGCAAGATAGAAATCAAGGAAATGATCCCAAGAAGGTGGCATCTGTCACTTGCAGCAGTCCAGATTCTTTCAACAGGATTCTTTGTAGCACTGCTTTATTACTTAAAAAACGATTTATCTCAGGAAACAAAACTTCTGCTTGAGGGTACAGTTATCTGTACAATAGCACCAACAGCAGCATCTGCTGCAGTTATGACAGGAAAACTCGGAGGAAATGAATCCTCTCAGACATCATACACAATTATCAGTAATATTATTGCTGCTGTTTTTATTCCTCTTTATTTCCCTCTGATATGTACAACAATCTCCGGAATATTTCTAGATGATTTCCTGCTGATTCTGGGAAAAATCTTTCCTGTGCTGGTACTTCCTCTTATTTTTTCTATTGTCATAAGAATTTTCTTTCCAAAACTTCTTAAGCTTATAAACAGAGCCAAAGATGTCGGTTTCTATTTCTGGCTTATAACTCTTGCCATACAGTCTGCAAGAATATTTGAAAGTATTGCAAACTCCACAACTGGAGTTTTCTTCATGTGTATGCTGTTTCTGATTGGATTTATCATTACACTGCTGCAGTTTGCCATCGGCAAATATTTTGGACAGAAAGAAAAACAGCGAATCAGTGCCGGTCAGGGATTAGGTCAGAAAAACACAGTATTTGCCATCTGGATTGCTATTATGTTCCTCTCTCCAGTATCTGCGATTGTCCCAAGTAGTTACCTGCTATGGCAGAATCTTGTGAATGCTGTACAGATGAGGATCAGAGCAAAGGACATTAAAGAAAGAAGAGAAAAAGGACTAGAGCCATATCAGGAATAACATGCTATTAGAATTCTTAAAAAAACTAAGGCCCTACACCTTACTTATTGCCGTGTCACTGGGATTTTTAGTATTCTGTTTTTTCACTTACGTAGAATGGTCTGCACCTCTGAAACCTGTGGCACATGCAGCCGGAGAATCTCTGCTGGTTATACTGTTCTTTATTCTGTTTTTTGCCTTCAGTAAGATTACTCTGCACCAGATGATGCCAAGAGCATGGCATTTTATTCTGATTGTCTACCAGATCGCAACTACAGCTATCTTAGCCTTTTATTTAAAAAACTTTCCTGATTCCTGCGATACTGTTATTCTGGAAGGAATCCTCATCTGTCTTATTACTCCTACAGCTGCATCAGCATCAGTAATCACCGGTAAGCTTGGAGGCAACGAATCGGCACTTACGACCTATATTATTTTCAGTAATCTTGCTGCAGCAGTTGCTATACCTCTGTTATTTCCTCTGTTCTGCGATATGGGAAATAACACATTTCTTCATGACTGTTTTCTGATCCTAAAGCACATCTCCCCTATTCTGGTACTTCCTCTGGTATTAACAGTTCTAATTCGAACCTTCACACCAAAGCTGCACCAGTTCATTATCAGAAAAACAAAAGATATAGGCTTTTATATGTGGGCTTTTATTATTGTGGTTGTGTCTGCAAAAACCTTCTCCAATATTGCGGCATCGGATAAAAGCACTTTAGAAATCACCATCATGGCAGCTATAGGTTTTATTATGACCATCATGCAGTTTGCCCTGGCAAAGGGAATCGGTCAGTTCGGACATCAGAGAATCAGCGCAGGTCAGGCTTTAGGACAAAAGAATATGGTCTTTGGCTTATGGGTTACGCTAACCTATCTTACTCCGACAGTTGCTATTATTCCTGGAACATATATTATCTGGCAGAATATCGTTAATGCCTGGCAGATGTGGTATCGTGAACGCAACCTGAGAAGATGGGAAAAAAACGGAGAACAGGTATATCAGGAGTAATCCGTTAAAAAAGCCGATGAGAGAATCACCGGCATTTTAACTAAGGGTAATTTAAGGATTATTCTTATTTGTTACGTTCAGCATCAATTAGTTTTACAAACTCATCACCGTTCTTGTCAGTATAGATTGAACGAACTGATAAAGTTGCCTTCATGAATGCATCAGAATCTACATTATCGTTAACCTGAATACCAGTCTTCTTCATGTCTTCGATCATTGTAACTTCCTGCTTAGCATTAACTTCACGCTGATACTTGGCTGCATCACGAGCACAATCAACAAGAAGCTTCTGCTGATCAGCTGGTAACTTGTCAAACTTCTTCTTGTTCATCATTACTGTTACTGCTGTATATGCATGGTTGGTCATTGAAAGATACTTCTGAATCTCATAGAACTTACCTGCATATAGAGTTGAAATAGGATGATCCTGAGCTTCAATTGCGCCGGTTTCCATAGCAGTATAAAGTTCACCGTATGCCATAGGAACAGGATTTGCCTTTAAAGCTTCGAAGGTTGCAACCAGCATATTACTCTGAGGAACTCTAATCTTAAGACCGGCACAGTCTTCTGGCTTAACAATTGGTTTACGGCTGTTGGTCATGTTACGGAAGCCGTTCTCAAAATAAGCCAGACCTTTTAATCCCAGAGGCTCTAGAGTCTTATATAGTCTGTCACCGATTTCTCCGTCCAGAACACGGTATGCGTGGGCCTTATCCTTGAAGATAAATGGAATATCAAGAACAGCCATTACAGGAGATAAACCTGAAGCGATACCGCCGCCAACCATTGCAATATCAATTGTTCCTGAGCGTGCACCTGAAACAATTGCCTGAGAGTTACCTAAGGTACTGTCAAAGAAGGTCTTGATTTCAATCTCACCCTTTGACTTTTCCTTTACCTGCTCAGCAAAGTATACAGCGCCCTGTCCCTGGGTATTGTCCTTTGAAACATCTGTAGCAAAACGTAGAACAGTCTTTGCTTCAGCCTGCATTGCAACGCTGGCACCCAGAATTGTTGCAAGAATAACAGCTAAGGTTTTCTTCATTTGAGTCTCCTTAAAAAGAAATTACAGAAAGCAAACAAAATCTTTTAAAACATATTTATCCTTTTCATAAATCCGTCTTCCTGACTATTTGCCAATCATAAAATTAAGCGGTCCAATGATTATTTCAGGGAATATCAGGAACAGAATCAATAACAGCAGCAGTGATCCTGCATATGGCAGAATACCGATGACTGAGCGCTCAAAAGGAACTTTGGTTACACTTGAGACAACATTCAGAACATTACCAACAGGTGGAGTAATCAGTCCGATTGAACAGCAGATAATGAACATTACACAGAAATAAATCTCGTTTATTCCTGCCTCATGAATCAGAGGCATCAGAACAGGTACCAGGATCAGAACGATAGGGATCAGATCAAGAACCATACCCATCACTGTAAGAAGAACGAGAATCAGAGCTAAAAGAAGCTTTGGACTATCAATCATTGGCTTTAAAAGCTCAATTACAGTACCAGGGAGATCTGCAACAGTCATAAGCCATGCAGATACCTGGGCGGCTGCAACCATCATCATGATGACACCGGTTGTTTTGACAGTGCTCAGAAGAGCTCCGTAAATAGCATGTAAGGAAAGCTCCCTATACACACAGATTGAAATAAACAGGGCGTATACAGAAGCAACAGCACCAGCTTCGGTTGGGGTAAATACTCCAGTCTTAAATCCACCGATAATAATTACAGGAAGCATAAGTGCCCAGATACTGCTTCTAAAAGACTTCATTATCTCCTTGGCTGAAGCCTTTGGAGCTGCCTCGTATCTGCGAGCTCTTAAACTCCATACAAAACATAGAGTTACACCCATTAAAAGACCTGGAACAATACCTGCCAGGAACAGCTGAGAGATGGAAACGGAAGCTGTTACACCAATTACAATAAAAGGAATTGATGGAGGAATGATAGGAGCAATAATACCTCCTGATGCAATCAGACCAACAGAACCTTCCTTTGGATAGTTTGCCTTGGACATCATTGGGAACATAATAGCGGCAATAGCTGCAGTATCAGCTGCAGGAGAACCAGACAGAGAGGCCATTATAACCGCAGCAATGATTACAACATATCCAAGACCGCCAGACTTGTGACCAACCAGTTTCATTGGAAGATCTACAAGACGTTTTGCCAGACCGCCTACATTCATGATATCTCCGGCAAAGACGAAGAATGGAATTGCCAGCAATGTAAAGTTATCTGCTCCGTTAATCAGGCTCTGAGCAACGATCTGAGGGTCCAGCATATCCATATACCACATCAGACCAAAGCCACACATCAGAAGAGAAAAGGCAATAGGAATACCGATACATACTGAGGTCAGAAGAATTGCAAGAAAGATAGCTACTGTCATAATTATTTAGCCTCCTTCTGAGAAGTCACTTCCTTTTTACGAAGCACTCTATAAAGTCTTATCAGAAGCATGATAATCATGCCAAAGCTACCAAGAAGACCTGCAGAATAGACAAATCCGAGAGAGATTCCAGCAACAGGAGAATGGTCTGTGATATTAACTTCTGTTAAATCTACGCTTCCCAGGAAAAATAGAGTACAGCCAATGAGCATTGCTATTTCACAGACAATCTTTAAGAAAAACTGTATACCCTGTGGGAGTTTCTTACGAATAAAATCCACATAGATATGACTGTCATCTCTTACAGCAATGATGGCTCCGATATATACAACCCATATGAAGAGAAATCTCGACAGTTCTTCTGAGAAAACAATACTTGAATTAAAAATAAAGCGTAAAGCTACATTGATGATTACCAGCAGAGACATCACCACAAGAAGAACGACTGAAAAGACGTCAAGTGACTTTGAAATAACTTGACTTATTTTCTCCATTTTCGACTCCTATTACATAAGTTGTAAGCATTAACAAAAGTCTACTTATTTTTGATAAAAAAAAATGTCTATTTGTTCACAGTTAGAATTTCTGTATATTATATTGACATACAAAGTTGTTTCTAAATAAAACCGCATTTAAAAAAACAGCTTTTAAATCAGCATATTAAAGATATTTATGTCATTTATAGATATCTGTTTTTTCTTTTAAATTTATATATGCATATGTGACTGTTGCTTTAGAAAACTTATGTAAATTGATTTAGTATTGAATTCATGACAAAAGAAATGTGTATTTAAAATATAACAAAAGTAAGATTTAGGTGAATTATGACCATAAAGTGCGTAGTAATGGGAGTATGTGGCAGCGGTAAAAGTACCATCGGCAAGGCTATAGCAGAGCACTTTCATTCATGCTTTATCGATGGAGACGATCTTCATCCACGAGCAAATATAATAAAAATGAGAGAAGGCAGACCGCTTAACGATGAAGATAGAATTCCCTGGCTTACAAGATTAAATGATGTTCTCTTCTCTATGGAAAACCGCAAACAGTCCGGTGTTATTGTCTGCTCTGCGCTGAAAAGGAAGTATCGAGACATGCTAAGAGAAGGAAATGAAGGTCTTATCTTTATACATCTTTACGGCAGCAAAGAACTTATACGGGAACGAATGCTCAAACGTCAGGGGCATTTCATGAAGGAAGACATGCTGAACTCCCAGTTTGAAGCACTTGAGTTTCCTGACTCAGAGAACGACGTCATAAATATAGATATCAAAGATTCCCCTGAACAGATAGTCACTCAGGCAATAGCACAGATAGAAAAGAGGCTTGCAGATGAATAAGATAATACTAGAAGTTACAAGACGTATTGAGGAGCGTTCTAAACTTACCAGAAAAGCCTATCTACAGATGATTGAAGCTCAGTCTTCAGTAAATCGGGACAGAGATACTCTTACCTGCTCAAATATTGCTCATGCTGCAGCAGGAGCTCAGAATTCAACAAAGGAAAACCTTATTACAGGAACAGGGCCTAATCTTGCGATTATAAGTGCCTACAATGACATGGTAAGTGCCCACTGTCCTTATAAGGACTACCCGCAAAAGATTGAAAAAAGTGCACAGTCCGTAGGAGCCAGCAGTCAGGTTGCAGGAATGGTTCCGGCCATGTGTGACGGAGTAACCCAAGGACAGCCTGGTATGGATATATCGCTTTTCTCTCGAGATCTGATTGCACAAAGCGTTGCTGTTGCCATGTCCCACAATATATTTGATGGAGCGCTTCTCCTGGGAATTTGCGATAAGATCAGTCCAGGTCTTTTAATGGGAGCTGCTGCATTTGCCCATCTTCCAGTCGCATTTATTCCTTCAGGGCCTATGAGTACAGGCATTTCCAATAAAGAGAAATCAGAGGTCCGACAGGACTTTGCAGCAGGAAAAATCGATAAGATTGCACTGCAGAGAATGGAGTGCAAATGCTACCACTCAAAAGGAACATGCACATTCTATGGGACAGCTAATACCAATCAGCTGGTTTTAGAAGCTATGGGACTTATGCTTCCTGGCTCTGCATTTGTCCCACCTGATACAGAGCTTAGAGAAAAACTTACTGACTATGCCGTAAAAATGATGGTGGACAGCACCAGACAGGGAAAACACTTCAAACCTCTGTACAAAACACTTACGGCCAAAAATCTTGTAAACGGTCTGGTTGCCCTTTTGGCATCAGGAGGCTCAACTAATCATACTCTGCACATGCCTGCAATAGCCCGAAGTGCGGGATACATTATCACATGGCAGGATATAAGTGATCTCTCCGAGGTTGTACCTCTACTGGTACAGGTATATCCAAATGCCAGCTACGACATCAACGCACTTCAGAATGCCGGAGGTGTTCCTGTACTCTTAAAGGCACTGGCAAAGAAAGACCTTCTCCATGAAGATGTACAGACAGTGTTTGGAGATTTCTCTAATCAGCTGACAACTCCTGTTATTGAAAACGGAGAGCTAAAGTTTGTTGACTGCGGAGAATCAAAAAATCCAGAGGTCATAATCTCGGATGGAGGATGCTTCAGAGATCAGGGAGGACTTAAGGTTCTTCATGGAAATCTTGGCGACAGTGTTATTAAGATTTCTGCGGTTGCAAAAGAACATATGCATGTTGTTGCTCCTGCTAAAGTATTCAACTCACAGTATGATGTGCAGAAGGCTTACAAGGAAGGAAAACTGAATCAGGATGCCGTAATTGTCGTCAGATACGCTGGCCCCGCCGCTTCAGGAATGCCGGAACTCCATACTCTGATGCCTGTTCTTGGTAATCTGCAGAAAGCTGGTTTCCATGTTGCTCTGCTGACCGACGGAAGATTATCTGGGGCTTCAGGAGGAATTCCTTCAGCGCTGCATCTGTCACCCGAAGCAAAGAAAGGAGGATTAATATCCCTTCTGAAAGATGGTGACCTTATTGATTTTGATGCAGAAAAAGGTGAAATCAACTGTATGACATCTCTAGAAAACAGGCATGCTGAAGAACCTGATATAGAACAGGATGAGCAGACCTACGGTCGAGCACTGTTTAGAATATGCAGAGAAAATGTTCAGCCAGCAGATCAGGGAGCGAGCTTCCTGTTTAAGGCTCTTTATCTGAACTGATAAGACAACGGATTATCTTAGAAAAGAAAGTTCTGCTGCAGATAATTTTATCTGCAGCTTTTTTTAATTTGTGCCACCCACAGTAATCGAGTCAATTTTAACTGTAGGTTGACCAATACCCACTGCAGCGCCCTGACCGGCTTTTCCGCACATGCCAATACCGCAGTCAAATTCAAGGTTGTTTCCAACCATTGACACCTGCTGCATGGTCTTAGGTCCATTGCCAATAAGGGTAGCGCCCTTAATAGGTGATGTAACCTTTCCATTTTCAATCAGATAGGCCTCTGAAGCTGAGAATACAAATTCACCAGAGGTAATATCAACCTGACCGCCACGGAAGTTAACAGCATAAATACCGTTCTTAACAGATGATATTATCTCGTCCTTGTCATACTCGCCATTCTGAAGGAAAGTATTGGTCATTCTAGGAATAGGCATGCAGTTGTAACTCTGACGTCTGCCGTTTCCTGTAGGTTTCATATTCATCAGCATGGCATTCTGCTTATCCTGCATATATCCCTTGAGGATACCCTTTTCAATCAGGACATTACATGCTGAATCTGTACCTTCATCATCAAATGATAAAGAACCTCTGCGATTTGGGATAGTACCATCATCAATAATGGTACATGCACTTGAGGCAACCTTCTGACCGATTTTTCCTGAATATGCAGAAGAACCGGTTCTGTTGAAATCACCTTCAAGACCATGACCTACAGCCTCATGAACCAGAACACCTGGCCATCCAGCACCTAAAACAACAGGCATAGTTCCAGCAGGAGCAGGAATAGCTTCCATATTAACAGATGCCATTCTTACAGCCTCTTTTGCAAGATTATCTAAAGTGTCGTCTTTAAGCAGAGTATTGAAAAGAACAGCTCCACCGGTTGCAGCAAAGCCTTCTTCCTTGCGACCTTTGTGCTCCATGACCACACTTACAGAAATGTTGCAGATTGGTTTAATATCGCATCTTGAAGGACCATCTGTAGGCATTACCATGGTTGTTGAATACGAACAGTTAAGACTGCCCATAACCTGAACAACTCTTGGATCTAAAGCTCTGGCTTTTTTATCCAGAATCTCAAGCAAGGCGGCCTTTTGAGCCTTATCCATTGCAGCTATAGGATCATCATCCACATAGAGAGGTTTGGTTTCTCCTTTTGAAACAACAATCTTTTCACGATTACAGCTATGGCCGTGACTGATGCTATGTGCTGCAGAACAGGCTTCCATAAGAGACTTTTCATCCAGAACATCTGAATAGGCAAATCCGGATTTGGCTCCTAATACCGCTCTGACACCAACCCCCTGAGAAATACTGAAAGATCCGCCTTTTACGATTCCTTCTTCAAGAAAAAATCCCTCAGCAACACTTCTTTCAAAGAATAAATCACCAAAATCAATTTCTCTTGAATTCAAATGATTAAGCGCTTTCTGAGCAACTTCCAGATTGATATCTGTGTTATTCCAAAGTATCTTGGAGGCTTTTTCGTATGTATTCATCAACACACCTTTGAGACTGGAATTTCTAGACCAAATTCTCTTAAATACTTAACAACTTCGTTAATAGGTAAACCTACGACTGAACTTACTGATCCTTTTACCTGGGAAATAAACATTGAAGCTATTCCCTGAATAGCATAAGCTCCAGCTTTATCGTCGCACTCTCCAGAGGAGACATAATTTCTTATGAAATCATCATCCATGGAATCGAAGGTAACTTCAGTTGAAACAACCTTACTTCTTTTAAGATTTCCTTTCTGAACAGTAACTCCGGTATACACGGTATGAGTATGCCCCTGAAGCATTTTTATCATGTTGAAGGCATCTTCTCTTGAAGAAGGTTTCCCCAGAATCATACCATTAAAACAGACAACAGTGTCAGCAGCAATAACTACAGAATCACTGTGTTTCTTGGAGATGAAATCAGCCTTCAAACAGGACAATCTTAATACAAGTTCGCTTGGAGTTTCTCCCTGTACAGGAGATTCATCAATATTAGGAATCTCCACATCATAATCAATACCTAGATAGCTTATGAATTCTTTGCGTCGTGGAGATCCTGAGGCAAGGATAAGTTTAGTCATTTATACCTAATCTAGCTTCTCTTTATCATCTGAGCTGACAGAGAAGGTAGAACATAAAATCAGACAGATAGAATAAACTATTGGCCAGAATACAGCTGTTGATATAGACGGAATCAGGAAATTGATTTCATAGTAGCTGCGACCAATAATGTGTTCAACCCAGTAACACAGAATTGTTACTAGGAAATTAATTATTCCTACAATGATTACCTGCTGCCATATTTTATATTTATAGAAATTCTTAAACTGAGTAGTTATCAGATAAATCTGAGCAGAGATGATCAGTGCATTGATTCCAAGTGGAGCACCAGTTGCCAAATCAAGGAAGATACCAACAAGCCAGCTGGTCTCGATTTTCAGACTGAAATTACTGTAAATAGCAAAGAACAGAATAATAAGAGTTAGAAAATCCGGTCTGTTCAGAGAAATAACTTCAGGAAGATGAATAATCTGAAGAATCAGACCAATAAACAGCATTGGTACTAAAAGTAACAGAAAGGAATTTCCGCTGTCTTTTCCGCTAATCATTTGTACCACCTACTTTATTTTTCTTATCGCCAGAATTCTGATCTTTTTTCTCAGAATTATCAGCCTTATTGCTCTTCTTTACAGAAAGTGTATCAATCAGCTCCTTAACCTTTTTCTGATGAAGAATATTCTTATCATCTGTAAGCTGTTTTGCCTGAAGAGCATACTCCTCTGCATCGGTACTATCATTATTAGCACCGAACATCAGCACATAACGCATCTTATCAGTTTCAACCAGCGGTCTGGCCTTGATAGCAGCAAACGGCTGAGAATCAGAAATACCTACAGAGGTTACAACTGCAACAGGATATCCTTTTGGATAAACTCCACCGATTCCTGAGGTTAAAAGCATATCGCCTTCTTTAATATCAGCTGTACGAGGAACATTATTGATAATAATCTCTGCATGAGAACCTGAACCGACGCAGATTGCTCTTACAGAAGATCTTGAATCGATTACAGGAATCTGACAGTTAGGATCGGTTAAAAGAAGAACTCTTGAATAGGAATAGTTTGCATCCATTACCTGACCAACAAGACCTTTGTCAGTAATAACAGGCATACCCTCATAAACATCAGAGCTGGTACCACGATTAACGGTAACGCGGCTCAGGTAAGGATCAGGATCAACGTCAACAACCTCGGCAAACAGTCTCTTGATGTTCTGTCTTACAGGTGAGTTTAATAGCTTACGTAAAGCCTGATTCTCATCCTCTAGATCTTTTAGTCTTAAGGTATTGGCTCTCTGCATAAAGTTTTCTGTTGAAAGCTGCTCGTTTTCCTTAATCAGTTCAGAATGACTCTTAAACTGAGTAGACATCATCTTTCCAACGGAATGAGGAGAATCAGCAAAAACAAGAACAGGATAAAGTGCAGATTCCACATAGTATCTGAAATCTGACAAGAATTTAGAACGGACATCCAAAGCCATAACCACCAGAGTTAAAAGCAGGACAAATCCGAATCGGAAATGAACTAAAGAATTCTGCTGATCTGAGTTTTTCAAATCAATTCCTTCATCAAAACAAAACGCCCATCATGTCTGATGGGAGTCTATTAACCTCAACTGCAGAATGACATGTGCTAATGAACAAAATCATCCTGCAAAAGTATTAATATTTTTTAATCAAAAATCTCGTTATCCTGAGCGTCGTACATCTCAAGTGCTTTACCGCCACCACGAGCAACGCAGGTTAGAGGATCCTCAGCGATTGTTACTGGGATACCAGTTTCCTCACGTAATAACTTATCCAGATTGTGTAGTAAAGCACCACCACCAGATAACATCATTCCGTGCTGAGCGATATCAGCAGCTAACTCTGGAGGAGACTTCTCCAAAGCGGTACGAACAGCAGCAACAATACCCTTGATAGGATCAGACAAGGCTTCAAGGATCTCATTGGAGTTCAGAGTGAATGAACGAGGAACACCTTCAACAACAGATCTTCCGCGAACTTCCATCTCATGCATTTCCTGCTCAGCATAAGCAGAACCGATCTCAATCTTAACCTGTTCAGCGGTAGCCTCACCGATTTCATAACGCTTGGTATTTCTTACGTAATCAATAATTGACTGATCGAAACGGTTACCACCGATACGAACAGAGCTTGAGTAAACAATACCGTTTAATGAAATGATAGCAACTTCAGTGGTACCACCACCGATATCAACAATCATAGAACCTTTAGCCTCTGATACAGGAAGACCAGCACCGATAGCTGCAGCCATAGGCTCTGTGATTAAGAAAACTTCTGATGCACCAGCACCCTCAACTGACTCACGGATTGCTCTGCGCTCAACCTGAGTAGCGCCACAAGGAACGCAAACCAGAACACGAGGACTTGGCTTGAATGGCATAAAATGAGAACCCTGCAGAACCTTTGAAATAAAGTACTGCAACATTTTCTCTGTGTACTGGAAGTCAGCGATAACGCCATCCTTCATTGGGCGAATAACTTCCAGATTGTCAGGGCTACGACCTAACATTGTCTTTGCGGCCTTACCTACAGCATCAACTTTACGCTGAGCTCCACCATTTCTATCCATGCGAACAGCCACAACAGAAGGCTCGTTTAGAACGATACCTTTATTCTTGATATAAACTAGAGTATTTGCAGTTCCTAAATCGATTGATAGATCGTTAGAGAACATGCTACGTAATTTCTTAAACATTTATTAAGGTCCAAATGCCAGGATTATTAAGGCTATATATTTTTACTGTTCTACACAACAGTTTGGTAAAAAGTATATCACACGAACATAAATCTTTTGCTTAGATTTATCTGATATGCATTAAATTTTTCCTTTATGAATGCGTATTTTGTGATTAATGTGGAATTGAAAGTTGGGTTGATTATTATTTTTTTCAAAACAGGTAGAAAAGAAATGTCAAAAATGTGCTTAAAGTTGCACTTCTGAGATGTAAATTAGTTTTTCATACGTATGACGTTTTAAAAAACAGAAATAATGAAACACAGCAAGTTAGTTTTGCTGTGTTCTTCTTTTTTAGAATGGCAGATCATCGGTATCATCATTTCCGTCTACAACAATTGCAGGCTCTGGATTAGATGGTACGGAACTCTGATTAGGGAAGCCAAGCTCATTGAGTATAGAGGACTGAGCTGAAGGATTTCCATATGGAGAATTATCATTCTGCATTACGGCGCTGTTCTTAGGAGCTGCAAAAGAATGAGATGAGAAAGATTCTTCCCCAGAATGTGTCTTTGAAGGACCTAACATCTGCAGTTCATCAGCTACAATCTCAGTAACGCTCTTTTTTACATTCTGCTTGTCAGTGAATGAACGGGTTCTGAGTTTTCCCTCAACATATACCAGTGCTCCCTTATGAAGCCACTTTTTAGCTATTTCAGCCAGTCTGCCCCATAAAACAACCCTGTGCCACTCGGCAATCTCAGTCATCTGACCTGATTCTGCATTTCTGCGAACTTCATTTGTCACCATTGAAACATTGGCAACAGATGTTCCAGAACCGGTTGTTCTAAATACAGGCTCATCACCAAGATTACCAATTAAAATTACTTTGTTAACTCCACGAGTCATATAAAGTCCTTGTAAATATGCCGAGCTAAAAGTGATTATCCTTTAAGAATCGACGAATTGATAATGTTTAACCTGTATATTATTACACTGAATTTCTTTAGCCTTTTTCTAAGCATATCCAAAAGTACCCATATACAGAGATCAGAATTAAGAGTAAATCTTTTTCTCCTTTCTTTTCAATATGTTTAGCTAAGAACTGTGCTCTGAATTTTTTATTGTTTATGTTATTAGAAATCGTTACTGATTATTTTTGTCTTTTTTAGATTAATCCTACAATACATGTTTAATGTACAATTAGCGAATCAAGTGTAAATGATAATATTGTACAAATGGATAAAATCGTAATTCGCGGTGCTCGCACCCATAATCTTAAAAACCTGAATCTAACCATTCCAAGAAACAAGCTCTGTGTTATCACAGGAAGATCCGGTTCAGGAAAATCATCTCTGGCCTTCGATACTCTGTATGCAGAGGGTCAGCGCCGATATGTTGAATCTCTTTCAGCATACGCACGTCAGTTCCTGTCATTAATGGACAAACCTGATGTGGATTCTATTGAAGGATTATCCCCTGCAATTTCAATTGAGCAGAAAGCAACCTCTCACAATCCAAGATCAACAGTTGGAACCATTACCGAAATCCATGACTATCTAAGACTTATATGGGCACGTATAGGTGAGGCAAGATGTCCTGAACACGGAACTGTTCTAAAGGCACAGACCATTAGCCAGATGGTAGATGCTGTTATGGAACAGCCTGAAGGAACAAAGATTATGATCCTCTCTCCTGTGGTTCGCGGAAGAAAGGGTGAGTACAAACAGCTTTTTGCTGATCTGGCAAAAGACGGATTCATTCGCGCCCGTGTTGACGGTGAAATCTGCGATCTTTCAGATCCGCCAGATCTGGCCTTAAGAGAAAAGCACGATATTGATATCGTTGTGGATAGAATCAAGGTTAAGCCAGATTTAAAACAACGTCTTGCAGATTCATTTGAAACCGCGCTCAAGTATTCAGATGGAATTGCTGTTGTCTGTCCAATGGACGAACACAAGAAAGAGGACGAGATTCTATTTTCATCACACTACTCATGCCCTATCTGCGGATACTCAATTCCTGAACTGGAACCAAGAGATTTCTCATTTAACAATCCTCACGGATACTGTCCTAAGTGTGAAGGTCTTGGTGCAATGATGGTTCTGGATATAGATAAAATTGTTCCAGATAAAACAAAATCCATATATGAGGGAGCAATCCTTGGATGGGATAGAAGAAATCCATTCTATTTCAAGGAGCTTGAAGCCGTAGCTGATTATTATGATATTGATCTGCAGAAGCCTTTTAGTGAGCTTACAAAGAAAGAAGTAGACATTATCATGTATGGCTCAGGAACAACTGCTATTCCAATGAAGCTTGTCTACTCTGGCGGCAAGAAATCACAAACCAGTATTGAGCCTTTCGAAGGTGTTATTACAAATTACGAAAGAAGATCCCGTGAAACCGAATCCGAGTATGTGAGAGTCTATATCTCAAAGCTGATGAGACCTCTTCCTTGCCCAGACTGTCACGGAGCTAGACTCAAGAAAGAATACTGCAATGTTTTTGTGAACAATAAATCTCTCCCTGAGATTAATAACTACTCTATACAGGAGTGTTATCAGTTCTTTTCAGAAATTCAGCTGACAGAACAGGAAAAAAACATCGCATCAAGAGTTTTAAAGGAAATCAAAGCAAGACTAGGCTTTCTGATTAACGTTGGACTAGGCTACCTTACCCTTTCCCGTTCAGCAGAAACTCTTTCAGGCGGTGAGGCACAGCGAATCAGACTTGCAAGTCAGATTGGAGCAGGCCTGACAGGTGTTATGTATGTACTTGATGAACCAAGTATCGGTCTGCATCAGAGGGATAATGCAAAACTTTTAAGCGCGCTGAAAAATCTTCGAGATATCGGTAATACTGTTATTGTGGTAGAACATGATGAAGACACCATGAGAGCAGCGGATCAGATTATTGATATTGGACCTGCGGCAGGAATTAATGGCGGAGAGGTTATCGCTCAGGGTACTGTTGATGATATTGAAAAGAGCGAGCAGTCTCTAACAGGAAAATACCTCTCTGGCAAAAGACGTATTGAGATTCCGAAGAAGAGAATCAAAGCAAAGAAATCCAAGATGCTGACTCTCAAGGGATGCACCGGCAATAATCTTAAGAATATTGATGTGTCCTTCCCTGTCGGATGCTTTGTGGTTGTAACCGGTGTTTCAGGCTCAGGAAAATCAACTCTGGTTAACGATACTCTTGTAAGAGTCGCAGAGAGAGAGCTCAACGGTGTTACCGCAAATGATGATCCGGCTCCATACAGAGAGATTGAAGGTCTTGAGAACTTTGACAAGATTATCTGTATCGACCAGAGTCCAATCGGTAGAACTCCGCGCTCAAATCCTGCTACCTATGTAGGACTGTTCTCCGATATACGAGAGCTTTTTGCTAAAACTCCTGAGGCAAGAGCAAGAGGTTATAACGCAGGAAGATTCTCCTTTAATGTTAAGGGCGGAAGATGTGAAGCCTGTCAGGGTGATGGAACCATCAAGGTATCAATGAACTTCATGCCTGATGTTTATGTTAAATGCGAAGAGTGCGACGGTAAGAGATATAACAGAGAAACTCTGGAGGTTCTATACAAGGGTAAGACCATCTCAGATGTTCTTGAAATGAATATAGAACAGGCACTGGAGTTTTTCGGAGCTGTACCTTCCATTGCTTCAAAATTACAAACTCTGATGGATGTCGGTCTTTCCTATATTACCTTAGGACAGGCAGCAACAACCTTCTCTGGAGGAGAGGCTCAGAGAATCAAGCTTTCAAAGGAACTTTCAAAGAAAGCAACAGGAAAGACTCTTTATATTCTTGATGAGCCAACCACAGGCCTTCATTTTGAAGATGTTAAGCTACTGTTAGAGGTTCTGACCAGATTGAGAGATCAGGGTAATACTGTAATTGTTATTGAACATAACCTTGACGTAATCAAATCTGCAGATTATCTTATCGACTTAGGACCTGAAGGTGGAAGAAACGGCGGAAATATAATCGTCTGTGGAACACCTGAAGAAGTATGTGAATGCAAGGAATCATTCACAGGTCAATTTTTAAAACCAATACTTGAGAGAGGCTATTAGGAGACTATATGGCACAACTTACAGAAAAAGAATATGAGGCTATCCAAGCTCTAAATGCTGAATACAGACAGGCAATGTTTATGAGAGTTGCCAAGGAAGCCGACGGTTTCTATATTCTTGCAGATAACGATGGTCCATTGATCCTAGAGGATACCGAGGAAGACGACGAGCATAATCTGTACAGCATCCTTCCAGTATGGTCACACGAGGAACTGGCTGCAGGATATGCAAAAAACAACGGTATGGATAGCTTCAAGCCACAGTTTGTAACAAGAAAGGTTTGGAATGAGAAGTGGGTTCCAGCATTCAAGGATCAGCCAAACGTACTGATTGGATTCATGCCGATTTCAGATAAGGATTTTTCTGTAGAATCACCTATGGAAATCTAACGTCCTACCATAAGGCAAAGACGTCAGATTCTGGATTATTTGATTAGTTCGTCTGGGATCTGAACCTTTGCCTTTGCAAGTTCAGTCTTTACATACTTGAATAAAGCTCTTGAGTTAGGTTTTGCAACTTCCTCTGATTCGATTTTAGCTGCTTCTTCCTTTGCCTTTTTAACCAGATTTCTAAGCTTGTTTCTATCAATCTCTGCAGCGAGATTACATAAGGCATTAACAACCTCAATACCGCCACTAATCAGCTTTTCTCTTAGCTTCTCAAGCTTTAGAGCATTAGGATCTACCTTTGAAGATGCACCTAGCATATTAACCTGCTGCTCCAGATCAGAATCATCATATGCTCTCTGAAGTTTTGCAACATACTGAAGCTGTCTGCGTCTTTCATCTGACTTTGGCTTTAGTTTTCTGGCAATAATCAGAGCATCCTTAACATCCTGTGGAATAACCAGGGATTTAAAGCTCTGATCACCTAAATCGGCAATCTTCTCCACAAGCTTTCTGATTGCCTGAGCCTCTCTTTTATGGGCACTACGGCTCTCCTCTTCTGGAGCGGAATCGAATCCTTCAAAATGTTTCTGTTCTGCCATAAGTTAATTCTCTATTTCAAAAATCTCATTAAGTCTATAAGTTGTGATCAAATTTACTGCGGTTTTTGAAACATTAAGTAATTTAATCTTTTTATCTTCACGTGACTTGGCCCACTGCACAAGAAAAGCAGCTCCGGCCGCGTCAATCTTTTTGATATTCTGCATATCAAATACTGAATCTTTAAAAATTGACACACGCTGTTTCCATAAAAGAGGAACAGTTGCGAAAGTTAATTCAGTCAAATTATCCATTTAAAACACCAAAACAGATCTGGTTATTTATCCATAGAATTCAGTTTAGCAATTGCAGCATCTACGCCCTGAGATTTAATAATTGGTGAAATCTCTGATACCTTTGCATCAAGCATTGAAATATTCTCACCAATCAGATCAAAGGCCTTCCACTCGCCGGTCTTTGAATTCTTACGTAATTTCAAAACCAGCTCAAGATCCTGCTTGCCGCTCTCGCGGATAATCATCTTAACTGAAACCAGAGATTCACTGTCAGGAACATCCTTAACCTCTGAAGGAACAATTTCCTGATTGGTGTACTTTGACAATACAGAAACAAAGCTCTGTTTCATGTATTTCTCAAAAGCGTCTGTGAACTTCTCTCTGTCTTCCTTGGAAAGACTCTTTAAGGATGTTCCCATAACCTTGTAGGCGGCATACTTAATATCGATATAAGGAAGTAGCTGTTCCTGAATAATCTTCTCTGCAACAGAATTATCTGAAAGCTTGTCTTTGTTGGCCTTAATCTCGCTGATTGTATTAACAGCTACTTCATTAGCCAGTTTATAAGGGTTGCTCATGTCATATTTAGCCTGAGCAGTAAAACTGAACATAAGAACAAATAAGGCAGAAATTAATGCAATGATCTTTTTCATAAACAAGTCATCCTATTCTTTGGTTAATTCTGTATCTGAACTCTTAGCAGATTCATCTGCTTTTGAAGAATCCTGCGAAGAATTAAAAACAAACTTTGAAATTAAATCCTCAAGAATTACAGCAGAACCAGTATCTGCTATAGAATCACCATCCTTCAGATAGGTTGTTCCCAGATCCTCGTCATAAAAACCAGGAGTGATGGCAATATACTGCTCACCGATAATACCTGAAGTCTGAATGCTGGCTTTTGATTCACTTGAGATTTTATCAAATTTTTTCTCAATACCGATACTAACCACAGGAGTAAGTGAATCGTTATCAAGATTAATTGCTGTTACTCTGCCGATTGCCACACCTCCGATTCGGACAGGTGCTCTTAATCTAAGAGAACCGATATTCTCAAATTTGGCATAAACAGTATAAAGTTCTGCTTTGGAATTTAATACCAGACCAGCAACCTGCAGTGCAAGAACACAGGCAGCGATAATGCCTAACAGCATAAAAATGCCAACCATGATTTCTGTTTTTAAATACTTCATTGTTATATATTCCCTATTAGAACATTAAGGCTGTAAGTATGAAATCCAGACCTAAAACCGCTAAAGATGACTGAACAACAGTTGCTGTTGTTGCTCTACTGATACCCTCTGAAGTTGGGCGGCAGTCATAACCGTTGAAAAGAGCAATCCAGGTACATACAAAACCGAATACAGCAGCTTTGATAACCATCGGCCCCAAATCTTCAATAACATCAACACTGGCCTGCATACCTGACCAGAAAATACCGTCATCAATACCAAGCCAGTCAACACCGACAAGCTTTCCACCGTAAATACCGATTAGACAGAACAGCAGTGAAAGGATTGGCATACTGATAAGACCGGCCCAGAATCTAGGAGCAATGATTCGTCTTAAAGGATCAACTGCCATCATTTCCATTGCAGAAAGCTGCTCGGATGCCTTTAGCTGACCTATTTCAGCTGTCAGAGCAGAACCTGCTCGACCTGCATATAAAAGGGCTGTAACCACAGGACCAAGCTCTCTTATTATAGATAGGGCCACAAGAGTACCAAGTGAACCTGTAGCCATGAAATCCTTTAGAATATTGAATCCCTGCAGACCTAAAACCATTCCGATAAACAGACCTGAAACCAGAATAATAATGATTGACTGCACACCAACAAAATAAATCTGGTTTATCAGTAAAGGAAACGATTTTTTAAGATTTGGTATCGCAAATATTGAATGAATAAATATAACAGTCGATCTTCCAAGTGAGGAGATCTTCTTTAATGCATATCTTCCTAAAATACCTAGCAAATCTGTCATTACAGCTCCTCGATATAGTTCTGAGAGCCTTTTAGTTTAAATGCATAAGGACCATCAAAATCGCCCTGAATAAACTGAATAACTCTTGGATCATTACTATTTACAATTTCCTGAGGAGTTCCACTTCCTAAAACAGTCCCCTCTGAAAGAATATATACGTAGTGAGCTACTTCCAGAATCTCTTTAACATCATGGGTAACAACAACAGATGTTTTTCCAAGTGACTTGTTGATATCGGCAATAAGCTTAACCAGAACACCCTTGGTAATAGGATCCTGACCGACGAAAGGCTCATCGTACATAATTAAATCAGGATCAAGAGCAATTGAACGGGCTAGGGCTGCTCGACGGGCCATGCCTCCAGAAAGCTCTGAAGGATAAAGGTTGGCAGCTGCTCTCATTCCGACGGCTTCAAGATTCATCAGCACAACGTCATGGATCAGTTCTTCGGGAAGTTTGGTATGTTCCCTGATAGGAAAAGCCACATTATCAAAAACATTCATATCAGAGAAAAGAGCTCCACTCTGAAAAAGCATGCTCATTCTTTTTCTGAGTTCGTAAAGCTCCTGTCTTCTGAGTGAATGAACATTGATTCCATCAAATTCGATGGTACCTTCATCAGGAGTAAGCTGTGCACCTATCAGTCTTAAAATAGTAGTCTTACCTGTTCCTGAAGGACCAAGTACCGCTGTAATTTTTCCTTTAGGAATATTAAGTGACAGATTCTTATAAATCTGCTTACTAGCATAAGAAAAGGATACGTTGTTTACTTTTATCAGACTATCTTCGTCTAGAATTTCACTCATAAACACATTAAATAAATTAATCTAACTAATTCATCTGAAAATTATCGGCTGGAGTTTAACCTAAGTTATAACACTGTTATAGAAAACCAAACGAATCATTTCAACTAGATTCATTGTACCAAATAATTTAATGACATAATTTCAGTATAAGCCAAATTGTGTATGTATATAGAACAACAATCTGATCTTTGTTAATCGCAAAATCACATTAATAGTTGTTATAATTACGCATGTTTTTTACTAGTCTTTATAATTTCAATTAAACTAAAATTAGTACAAGAGAAAATGTACTGGTTTTGATGTTATCTGGATTTAAATAATCCAAAAGAAAATACCGGAATTTTATGTTGAAAGTTAATACCTGCTACGGCAGAATTGATGCAGAATTCATGACCCGTCTATCATCAGTGAAACTGATGGCTTTTGATGTCGATGGCACAATTACTGATGGTGGCATTATTTATGACAGTACCGATCTTGAGCTCAAAAGATTCAATACCAAGGATGGTTTTGGAATTGCAGCTTTAGTAAAGGAAGGAATCGAGTGTGCTGTAATCACAGGAAGAACAGCTCATCTTACACAGAGAAGAATGAACGATCTGCATGTTCAGCATGTAATTCAGGGAGAGAAATCAAAGAATGTTGCTCTGACTGAATTATGTGAAAAACTCAATATATCTCTTGATGAGGCTGTATGTATCGGTGATGATCTGAACGATATGCCAATGTTCAGAGTTGCAGGACTGAGTGTATGTCCTCATGATGCCCACCCTTTCATAAAAAAACAGGCTGACTACATTACAACCTGCAATGCAGGATATGGTGCTGTAAGAGAACTTTGTGATCTGATTTTAATCTCAAAGGGTATCTTAAACCCTGACGGTGGCTTTGCTGATGAGCGTTACTAAAAAATCGATTCTGATTGCAATACTGTTTGCAGTTATTTCATCGACCATATACTTTTATTCCTTAACTTTAAAAAAAGAAGAAGTTAAGGATATGTCTGGTATGCCTACCTTTATTGCAACCGATACAAACGGAACACTGTTTGATAAGAGCGGAAAGGTAAGCAGAACCATGCTCGCCTCCAGAACAGAGTTTTACGAGCCAAGAAATCTGTTAATTTTTGATGATCCTCTGATTACAGCATATAATCACAAGGAATCAGGAAAGACCAACATCTGGCATTTAAAGGGTCAGAAAGGCAGAATGGTTACCAATGATCATGCAGTTGTAAACGGCGATGTTGTGATTTATCCGGGCTTTAAGGATGCAATCATCGACAAGGCAACTGCAGACAATCTTGTTTACAACTTTACAACAGAAGAAGTAACATCAAAGGATCTGGTCACTATTTACGGACATGTCTTTAAGACAGAAGGAACTCATTTTAAATTTAATTTATCTAATAATGTGATGAATTATAAGGGAAAACCACATGCTACATATTATCCAAAGAGCAAGAAAGATTAATTTTCTGGTACTGATGATGGCCCTTGCATCACAAAGTGCGTTCGCATTAAAAGACGATGTTGAACAGCCTTTGAACATTGTTTCAAAAGAACAGATTGCAGATTTTGAATCCAACAAGGCAATTTTTATAAAGGATGTTGTTGCTACTCAGGGAAGTATGGAACTCCACGCAGACAAGGCTGAGCTGTCAAGAAACAGCAGCGGTGAACTGCAGGAAGTAAAAGCCTACGGAAGACCAGCAACCTTCAAGCAGAAACAGGATGACGGAAAGATTATTCACTCTCAGTCATCAATTATTCAGTATCTTCCAGAAAAGAATCTTCTGGTTTTAATTGGAAGAGCAACAATCTGGCAGGATAACTCCCATGTTGACGGAGAAAGAATCGAGTACAATACCGTCACAAAACAGCTAAAGGCATCCAATGAGAACAGCCAGGGAGGAAGAGTACAGAGTACATTCCTGCCACAGGAACTGAAGAAATAATACTGACTGGAAATAAGAATGAGCATATTACAGGCATTACATTTAAAGAAAACCTATAAGAAAAGAACCGTTGTATCAGACGTCAGTCTTGATGTTGAAAGCGGCTCAATCGTTGGTCTTCTTGGACCTAACGGTGCAGGTAAAACCACTTCCTTCTACATGATTGTTGGTATTGTTTCATCAGAAGGCGGAAACATCATTCTGGACGGAAAGGATATTACCGCCCTTCCAATGCATGCCAGAGCAAGAGCTGGTTTAGGCTACCTTCCTCAGGAAAATTCTATTTTCAGAAAACTTACTGTATATCAGAACCTTATGGGTGTTATGGAGCTTGTTCCTAACATGACCAAGGCTCAGCGAGAGGAAAAAGTCTACGAGCTTATGGAAGAATTCAACATTACAAGATTAAGAGATAATTCCGGTATGTCTCTATCAGGCGGAGAAAGACGCCGTGTTGAAATCGCAAGAGCACTTGCAGCTGATCCTAAATTCATTCTGCTGGATGAGCCTTTTGCCGGAGTTGATCCTATTTCTGTTAACGATATTAAAGAGATTATCCTTCATTTGAGAAATAGAGGGATCGGTATCTTAATTACAGATCATAATGTCCGTGAAACTTTGGATGTTTGTGAAAAATCATATATAGTTAATGCAGGACAGATTATCGCGCAGGGTAGCGCAGACGAAGTTCTAAGCAATACAAAAGTAAAGGATGTATATCTAGGAAAAGACTTCTCAATGTAAAAAAGACATAAGGGATTTATGGCTGGTATAAGAAACGCGCTGCAATTAAGAACAGCTCAAACTCAGACACTTTCAATGACGCCTCAGCTGCAACAGGCAATCAAGCTGCTGCAGCTATCGTCTATTGAGCTTGAGCAGGAAATTCAGCAGGTTCTTGAAGAAAATCCCTTTTTAGAGAAGGTCTCACAGGATTCAAACGATGAATCCCTAGAAGCTATTGAGGAAAGAGAGAATTCAGACTCAGACAGCTTTGATCCATTTGACAACGATTCTTCTGCAAAAAATATTTCTGACTCCATGATTGATAACGACAATTATGGAAACGAGAACTACGATCCATTCAATGAGTCTGCAGGCACCCACCTTGAGGAAAACCATACAACCTCTGATCTTGATTCCTCATCAAACGATGTTTCAGAATCCCAGAATAAAGAAGAAGACATTATCCGTAATGACGATTACATAAACAAGAGCATAAAAGGTCTTGCAATCGAAAATAACGATATCTACGAGGGCGAAACCACAGAAACACTTCATGATCATCTTATGTTCCAGCTTGAAATGTCTCCTCTTGATGGAACCGATAAACTTATTGCAATGAATATTATCGATGCCGTCAATGATTCAGGATATATCACCGAGTCATTAGAGGATATTCTGCTTTCAGTACAGAAAGACGATCCTGAAGCCACTATTGAAGATGTTAAAGCTATTCTGAAACTTGTTCAGCACTATGATCCACTCGGAGTTGCCTCAAGAGATGCAGCTGAGTGCATGCTTATTCAGCTTAATGAACTGGACAGTTCTACCCCATACAGAGATCTTGCAATCAAGGTGATTTCAGAATATTCAGACCTGCTGTCCAACAGAGATTTCAGAAGTCTGTGCCAGAAAATGTCTATCAAGGAAAATGTCCTTAAGGAAATCATTGAAGTACTTAAGAAACTGAATCCAAGACCAGGAAATTTTGCACCATCAAAGAAAACAGACTTTGTAATTCCAGATGTAATCGTAGTTAAAAAATCTGATGGCAGCTACACTGCAGAACTAAACAACTCTGCAAATACTCTTATCAGAATCAACGAAGCCTACAGTCAGCTCTCAAAACAGGCAAGAACTGTTCAGGAAAAGGAATTCTTCAAATCACATCTTCAGGAAGCAAACTGGTTTATATCAAGTCTTGAGAAGAGAAATGAAACTCTTCTGAAAGTTTCACGGTGTATAGTTGAACATCAGACAGAATTCATGGATAAAGGACCATCAGCTATGAAGCCAATGGTCTTAAATGATGTTGCAACTGAAATTGAGATGCATGAGTCCACCATTTCAAGAATTACAACAGAAAAATACATCTATACTCCAAAGGGAACCTTTGAGCTAAAATACTTCTTCTCCTCATCTGTAGGAACCGACGATGGCGGTGCTGCCTCAGCTACTGCCGTAAAATCATTTATCAAAGACCTTATTGCCGGCGAAAATCCTCGCAAGCCACTGTCTGACAGCAAACTTTCAGAGATGCTATTAGAGAAAGGAATGAATGTTGCCAGAAGAACTGTAGCAAAATACAGAGAAGCATTAGGAATAGAGTCTTCATCCCAAAGAAAGAAGCTGATTTAATTAATCTAAGCTCTTTTCATTTTCCATACGATTAATAAACACAAAAAAATTTGCAATTAATTTAAAAAAATTGAATAACTTCACGAAATAATATATTGAAAATAAAAAAGTATTTTTTTTGTGACCTTTCGTCTTTAAATCATCTGAAAATAATCCTAAGATTGAAGTGTGGTTACATTTCAGTACTGCATTTTAGTTTTACCCGGCACTAAGATCGGGTTAAGGAAGTGTTAATATGCAAATTAATATCCATGGTGTTGGCATTACAGTTACAGATTCATTAAAAGACTATGTGAATGACAAATTCAAACGTCTTGAGAGAAAAGGAGATCTAATCACTTCAATTTCAGTAACTCTAACTGTTGAAAAATTAGCCCACATTGCAAAGGCTGACCTGGCCGTAGTTGGTAATAATCTACATGCAGAAGCTGAAGCAGAAAGTATGTATCCTGCAATTGATGCATTAATTGATAAAGTTGATGGACAATTGGTAAAATACAAAGAGAAAATGAAGTCATAACAAGTGATTATTTAATATAATGCCCTGTATTGACAGGGCTTTTTCGTCTTTGAGGGTAGTTATTTTGATAAAATTCATTGAAACACAGGTAATACCCAAGTCTTTAATTTTATCCCCCCTTTTCTGCTATAGTAAAAAGAGACTTTTCGAAGAAATAGCAGACTGTGCAGGTTATGTCCTTCAGAAGCCGGCAAAAGAAATTATTGAAGCATTAAATAAAAGAGAAACATACGGTACAACCGTTTTTTATCCTGGAATTGCAATTCCTCATGCAGTCATAGACTCGGAACATGAAACATTTGCCATTCTTTCCATTCTGGATAAACCTATCACCTTTAACTCTATTGATTCAGATGAACAGCTGATTGATATTGCTTTATGTTTATTTATCTCCAAATATGATGATTCTGCTAAGATAGAATCCTTACTGAAGAATATCACCATTGTTCTATCTAACAACGACTTACTGAACTCACTGAGACTGGTTAAGAACGAGCCATCAAAACTGGCCATACTTTTAAACAAGATTGATTTTATTCTTGATAAGCCATCTCAGGATAATACACAGACAAATTAGGATTAAATTCAATAGGATAGATTTATGCATAATCAAGTAGATCTAGTTGTAATATCAGGAAGATCAGGCTCAGGAAAAACAGTTGCTTTACACGCACTTGAAGATCTTGGATTCTACTGCGTAGATAACCTCCCAGTTGAACTTCTATACAACATGATTGACCTGGCCAAGAAATCATACCCTAAGATAGCGATTTCTATTGATGTCAGAAACCTTCCAGACTCAGGCCATGAAGATATGCTGAATGATATCTATCTTAGAGTAAACAATGATCCAGACATTGACAGCACAATCATCTTCATTGATGCCGACGATCAGGTCCTAATCAAAAGATACTCAGAAACAAGACGACTTCATCCCCTATCTCAAAAGAATTTAACTCTTAATGAAGCTATCCAGAAGGAAACAGAAATTCTTAAGATCATTTCTTCAGTTGCAGACTTAAGAATTGATACCACAAACCTCTCCATTCATGATCTGTGCAAGAATGTTATCTCCAGCATTAACGGAAAGCCATTCAAAGAGGTTGTACTAATATTTGAATCCTTCGGATATAAGGATGGTATTACAAAGGAAGCTGATTTTGTTTTTGACGCAAGATTCCTCCCTAATCCATACTGGGATAAGAGTATAAGAAACTACTGCGGATTAGAGGAACCAATAAGACAGTTCTTCTCCAAGTATCCTGAAGTTGAAAACTATATAAACAAGCTGGATGATCTTCTGCTTGATATCATGCCTGCAATAGAGGTCGGAGACAGAAGCTACCTGACGGTTGCAGTCGGATGTACAGGTGGTTTTCACAGATCAGTATTTATAGCACAGACACTAGCTGACAGATTTAAGGAAAGAGGCACCAACGTAAAGGTTCGCCATCGTACCTTAATGAAGATGAAGAAATAGTTAAAAAGAAAAGACTTAAGTGTTAACTGAAGCTTATCTTGTAATAAGCTTGGTTCCTGAATCCTGACCATGCAGGATCATTTCCTTGATCTTCTTTAAGGATGAGTTTTCAATCTGTCTTACGCGCTCAACAGATACCTTAAGCTCTGAAGATAGCTCCTGAAGAGTAGCCTTCTGTTCATCAAGCCATCTTCTTTTTATGATATATTTTGATCTTTCATCTAGAGAGTTTAAGGCATTACCAAGCTGTTCAAGCTCAAAGCTCTTGTAGTCTCTATTCTCAAAGTTCTTAGCAAAGTTAGAATTCTCATCTTCAAGGTAGGCTGCAGGAGCAAGCATAGGAAGAGAAGCGACACTTTCAGATGAATCTTCTACAGACATATCATAGCCGATATCCTGTCCAGCAAGTCTTGATTCCATCTCTGCAACATCACTTTCAGATACACCAAGAGTCTGGGCAACAGACTCTCTTTCACTCTGAGAGAACCAGCCTAAATGCTTTTTATTCTGTCTTAACTTAAAGAAGAGTTTTCTCTGTGCCTTGGTTGTTGCAACCTTAACCACACGCCAGTTTTTGATTACATAATCGTGGATTTCAGATTTGATCCAGTGTACAGCAAAGGCAGCAAGTCTGGCACCGGCATCAGGATCGAAGTGCTTAACCGCCTTCATAAGACCAATGTTGCCTTCCTGAATAAGGTCAGCTAAAGGCAGGCCATAACCAGAATAACCTCTGGCAATGCTTACTACCAGTCTGAGGTGTGAAAGCACCAGCTTTCTTGCAGCTTCAAGATCACCATAATCTCTTAATCTTATGGCAAGAGCTCTCTCATCCTCTATTTCAAGCATAGGAACCTGATTGATGGCTTTAACATAGCCTTCAATATTGCCAACAGGGGCAAGCATTCCTAGTGATTGATTCTCTTTATCTGACAACTTAATCTCTTCGTAACTGTAACTTACAAACGGTCAACAATTATAAGCTTATCAAGACGGCTTAATTACATTATTAGAGAAATAATTTCATTAGCTGAACAGAGCATCAACGAAATGATCTACATCGAATACTCTTAAATCTTCCTTACTCTCACCTATACCAACATATCTTACTGGTACCTTAAACTTGTCTGCAAGAGCAAAAATAACACCGCCCTTTGCTGTACCATCAAGCTTGGTCAGAGCAAGACCAGAAACATTTACAGCCTCACCGAAAATCTTCATCTGAGAAACTGCGTTCTGTCCGGTAGTAGAATCAAGAACCAGCATAACCTCATTAGGAACATTCTCGTCAATCTTCTTCATAACTCTGACAATCTTCTTAAGCTCTTCCATCAGATTGTCCTTATTCTGAAGTCTTCCTGCGGTATCACAGATAAGCACATCAGTATTGTGAGCCTTTGCAGAAGTTAAAGCATCATAGATAACAGATGCACTGTCAGAACCAGTTGGCTGAGAAACCACAGGAGTATTGGTACGAGTGCCCCACTCCTTTAACTGCTCAACAGCTGCTGCTCTGAATGTATCACCAGCAGCCAACATTACAGATTTGCCCTGCTCTTTATACTTTAGAGCAAGCTTACCGATGGTTGTAGTCTTACCAGCTCCGTTTACACCAACCATCAGAATAACAAATGGCAGATCATTGGTTCTTTTAACATCCAAAGGAATAGCACAAGGTTTTAAGATATCCTTAAGAATATTCTTCAGGTTGTTCTTTAATGCACTTGCATCTTTCAGTTCACGAAGCTTTGACTCTTCTCTTAGCTTTTCGATGATTCTGTTGGTAGTCTCAACACCAAGATCAGCGGTTAGTAATGCAGTCTCAAGTTCCTCGTACAGGTCCTCATCAATCTTCTTACCAGAAACAAGAGCACCGATACCTAAAGCCAGATTCTCTCTGGTACGCTTCAATCTTTCAAAGAAAGATCTCTTTACCTTGGTCTCTTCAGTTTTCTCTGAAGCATTTTCTGTCTCATCTGAACGCTGCATATCTGTTTCAGTTTTATTATCAGCTTTCTCATCTGAGACTTCAGAGATTGTCTCTGCTTTCTTTTCACCAGTCTCTTCAGATACAGTCTGTACAGCTTCCTCTTTTACAGCTTCAGTAGTATGTAATTGTTTCTGTGCTGACTCTGTGTTTTCAGAAGCCTCTGACTCTATCTCTGGCTGTTCATTAGAAATCTCAGCCTTTACAGGCTCTTCTTTACTGATTGCAGCATCAGCTGATTCCTTTACTTCTTCAGATGAAGTCTCAATCTGCTCTACTTTTTCTGAAATAATCTCTTCGTTCTGATTCTCGTCTTTATTCTTTTTAGAGAAAAATGAAAAAAGGCCCATTATTGTCCTCAATTTATCTATTTAAATTTACAAACTCATGCAATTATATGCTAATTTTTTCGATATTTCATTTTATTGGGTACTGTGTCAGAATCTGTTTCTGTTACAATTCCTAAAAAAGGAAGAAATATGTCCAGTTACGAAAACGAAATAAAGATTATTGGCGGCTTATATAAAGGCAAAATATTACCTGTTAAGTCTGCAGAAGGTTTAAGACCAACACCTGCCAGAGTAAGAGAAACAATCTTCTCATGGCTTGGCAGCAATATTGAAAACGCAAATGTCCTTGATCTGTTTGCAGGCTCTGGAGCATTAGGTTTTGAATCATTATCAAGAGGAGCTAAAAAGGTTACTCTTGTAGAAATGAATCCACAGACAGCTGATTCTCTTAAGAGCGTTGCTCAGAGCTTTAATTCAGACAATATAGAAGTTATTAAGGCTAACGCTATAAACTATCTTGAAAATGCATCACAGAAGTTTGATGTCATATTTATTGATCCGCCTTATAAGCTTGATATTTACGAGCAGACTCTAAATCTTATCCTTAAAAGAAATCTTATTGATGAGAATTCAGTAATCTATGTAGAGATGAGAAAAGGTTCTAACCAGATCGTTCCTGGACTGGAATGCATCAGAGAACAGACCGCAGGTCAGGCTAAATACACTCTGATGAAGAAAAGCAGTCTGCTGTTCTAATCCTAATATTCCATTTCATCCAATGAGGATGAAATGGAAATACCTTTCTTAACACTCAACTACACTAACAGCTAGTCCACCGGCACTTGTTTCCTTGAACTTGATGTTCATGTTTCTTCCGATTTCATTCATAGCCATAATTGCAGCATCTAAAGATACCTTATGCTGGGTGTTCTTTTCTGCTGTAGCAAGAAGCACAGCGTTATAAGCCTTGATAGCACCCATTGCATTTCTTTCAATACAAGGGATCTGAACATAGCCACCAACTGGATCACAGGTTAGACCAAGATGATGCTCAAGGGCAATTTCCGCAGCATTCTCTACTACACTGGCATCATAACCTCTTGCATGAGCAAGCATAGCAGCAGCCATGGAGGAAGCTACTCCGATTTCGCCCTGACATCCAACTTCAGCGCCTGCAATACCGGCATTGTGCTTACATAACATACCTACTGCAGCAGAAGCAAGTAAACCTTCACGCAGAGCTCTGTCACCAAGACTCATATCATTACGCATCGCATACAGAAGTGCAGGAATAACACCTGCTGCACCGCATGTAGGAGCGGTTACAATTACACCACCAGAGGCATTTTCTTCAGAAACAGCAAAGGCATAAGAGTTAATCTTGCCCATCAGTCTGTCTGCCTCAAAGTTATTGGTCTTATACTGCTCCAGAATAGCCTGTGCCTTTCTCCAAACACCAAGATGTCCAGGAAGTTTGCCAACGTTATTAAGACCTCTCTTTACAGAGTCGTACATAACGTCCATAAGCTCATCCAGCTTTTCACAGATCTGAGGACGGGTAAGACCAGTTATGGACATCTCATTCTCTAGAATAAGCTCATGCATGGTAAGACCTGTTTCCTGAAGTCTCATATGAAGCTCTTTCATAGTTCCGTATGGATGAACAGGCTTGCCTCTTTCCTCTTCCTTCCAGCCTTTCCACTGAATAAAGCCACCGCCAACAGAATAGTATTCAACCTCAAAAAGGTTATTTCTGTTTGCATCAAGCAGAGTAATCAGCATGGTGTTGTTGTAAGGAGAATCATGTTTTACAGGACCGAACTTTATACAGTCCAGACCTACAGTAATTGATTTGTTTTTTAGCTTAATTTCGTATTTCTTTTCAGGATTCTTCTTAATATCCTGCAGCACGGAGCCTGGACATTTCTCAGGAATATTACCGATTATACCGGCAAGAACAGCAGAATCAGTGCCGTGACCAACACCGGTTGCAGACAGGGAGCCAAGTAAGGTTACCTCAATCTCAGCTGCTTTTGAAATCAAATCATCAGGCAGTGCTGAAATCTTATTGTAAAAATCGTTTCCTGCTTTCATTGGTCCAATTGTATGTGAACTAGATGGACCAGGACCTACCTTGAAAAAATCAAAAATAGCAGTTTCTACCGGAGGTCTGTTACGAAGTATTTCTTTTAATTCTGACATAATTTTTATTCTTATATATCAACAAATAGGCCCAGATAAATACTACCCAGGCCTACATAATTTACTTATTAAATAAAGCTTAATAATAATGAAGCAATAGTTACGATACCCATTACAGTAATGAAGACATTAGAGAATTTACCCTGATACTTCTTCATTGCAGGAACCTTAGCAATCGCATACATAGGCATTAAGAACAGGATGATTGCAATGATAGGACCGCCAAGTGACTCAATCAGACTTAGGATACTTGGGTTAACAGTTGCAACAAACCATAGGGTTACCAGGAAGAAAATGGTGATAGCACGGTTTCTGCGCTTGCTTACCATCTTAGCACCTGGGGTTAGCTTTACAATGATGCCGTTTAAACCTTCTCTTGCGCCCATGTAGTGACCGAAGAATGAGGTAGAGATAGCCAGAAAAGCTACGAATGGACCAAAGTAAGCAATTACAGGAGCATCAAACTTATTAGCAAGATATGACAGAATGCTGATATTCTGAGCTCTTGCCATGCTTAAATCCTGTGGTGATAGTGATAATACACATGAGAATACGAACAGCATAACGAACAGAACAAGAATACCGCTGGTGTACTTTAAGGTACGGCTTGCATACTTTTCAGCCTTTTCGCCATAACGCTCTTTCTGTGATACAGCAAATGTTGAGATTGCAGGTGAGTGGTTGAATGCAAATACTAGAACAGGAATGGTAATCCATAGAGTAGATGCAAAGCTGCCAAAATCAGGAACATAGCTGAACTGAGATAAATCCCACTTTGGAATCAGATATAAAGACATTGCAAACAGAATGCAGCATAGTGGGTATACAAGCTTCTCGTTAAACAGAAGTACCAGTTTCTCACCGCAGATGATGATAGCAATGTATGAGAATACACAGATGCCTGCAAGAATTACTCTTGGAGGTGCACTCATGTGTAACTGATTTACGATAAAGCTGTCTACAGTATTGGTAATACTTACACCGTAAATCAGAAGAATTGGGTAGATAGCGAAGAAATATAAAGCGGTAATAATCATACCTGCAGATTTACCGAAGAATTCCTCAGTAACATTGGTAATATCGCCATCTTTTAATGATGATGCCAAAACTAGTCTGGCAAGACCTCTGTGAGCGAAGTATGTCATAGGGCCAACAATTAGAGTAATAACAACTAATGGCCATAATCCAGACATACCAGCTGTAATTGGCAGGAACAGAATTCCAGCGCCGACAGCAGTTCCGAATAAGTTCAGCATCCACATGATGTCGAACTTGTGCCATTTTTCTCTAGTGCTGCTGGTTGCAACCTGAGAAGAAGCAGAAGTATTAGTTATTTCCATATTTATTAAATTCCTTATGTTTTATAGAAAAACCTAGGTTCTGGTTTTTCAAATCTGAAAATACCTTGTCCGAACATTCATCGGTAACAAAGTATGCCCATTTTAAGTGCATAAACATTTTCAGTCACCACTTTTTCAAATAAAACATGAGTCAATTAAAACTAAATACAAATTGTTTGTGTATTACATCAAGAATCTCAAAATAACACTTTACAAAGTCTAGATTTTATGCGGGTTTAGAAGAATATTTCCCGTTTCTGCAAAAATTGCGAAAACAGTATTTTATAACTCAGAAGAGAATTAAAAAACCCTCTTAAAAAATAGAGGGTTTTTGAAAGGTGTGATTTAATTCAAATTATCGACGACGATTCTTTGCAATTTCGACAACCTTGATTCTAGCCATAGCATCTGCCAGCTTAGATAACGCATGAGCATAGTCAGCATCACCTGAACCATGACGGTTAATTTCATCCTTGGCAGCCTTGATAGCTTCCTGTGCCTTGGATTCATCAATATCGTCAGCGCGCAGAGCTGTATCAGCCAGAATTGTTACATTGTCAGGCTGAACTTCCAAAATACCACCAGCCAGATAAATCTGATCTTCCTTGCCGTTGATGTCGACAAGAGAAACCATACCTGTCTTGATGGTGGTTAATAAAGGAGTATGACCGTATCTGACGCCAAGCTCACCTTCAGAACCTGTAACACGTATAGACTGTACAAGTCCTGAATACAATGAACTAACGCCACTAATTACGTTCAGATGGAATGATATTGAATCCATTTTCCACCCCTCTATTATAAGTTCTTAGCTTTTTCTATAGCTTCGTCAATAGTACCAACCATATAGAAAGCCTGCTCAGGTAAATTATCATATTCACCATCGATAATTCCCTTGAATCCACGGATAGTTTCCTTCAATGGAACATATTTACCTGGAGAACCTGTAAATACCTCAGCAACGCTGAATGGCTGAGATAAGAAACGTTCAACCTTACGAGCTCTAGCAACAACAAGCTTATCTTCTTCAGAAAGCTCATCCATACCTAGAATTGCGATAATGTCCTTCAGTTCCTTATATCTCTGCAGAACAGACTGAACGCCACGAGCTACCTCATAGTGGTCCTTACCAACAACATATGGATCCAGCTGACGAGATGTAGAAGCCAGAGGATCAACTGCAGGGTAAATACCTAATGATGCAATCTGACGTGACAGAACGATGGTTGCGTCCAAGTGAGCGAATGTAGTTGCTGGGCTAGGATCGGTCAAGTCATCAGCAGGAACGTAAACAGCCTGAACTGATGTAATAGAACCTTTCTTAGTTGAAGCAATACGCTCCTGTAATACACCCATTTCCTCAGCCAGTGTAGGCTGGTAACCCACAGCTGAAGGCATACGGCCTAACAGAGCAGATACCTCTGTACCAGCCAGTGTATAACGATAGATGTTATCGATGAACAGAAGCACATCCAGACCTTCGTCACGGAACTTCTCAGCAACAGTCAGACCTGTCAGAGCAACACGTAGACGGTTCCCTGGAGGCTCGTTCATCTGACCGTAAATCATTGATACCTTATCGATAACCTTTGATTCCTGCATTTCGTGGTAGAAGTCGTTACCCTCACGAGTACGCTCACCAACACCGGTAAATACAGATAGACCTGAGTGAGCCTTAGCAATGTTATTGATAAGCTCCATCATGTTAACTGTCTTACCCACACCGGCACCACCGAACAGACCAACTTTACCACCCTTAGCAAATGGGCAGATAAGGTCCATAACCTTAATACCGGTTTCTAGAATTTCTGTAGTTGATGACTGCTCAGCATAGGTAGGAGCTGGACGGTGAATTTCCCAATCCTCTTTCTGTCCGATAGGACCTCTCTCATCTACAGGCTGACCTAAAACGTTCATAATACGTCCTAGGGTCTCACGACCAACTGGAACCTTAACACCGGCACCAGTATTTACAGCCTCAATTCCTCTGCTCAAACCGTCAGAAGAACCCATGGCAATGCAGCGTACCACACCACCGCCAATCTGCTGTTGAACCTCAAGAACTAGGTCTGAACGATGCTTACCATCGCCCTTAACCTCCAGAGCGTCATAAAGCTCTGGAATATGACCTTCCTGGAATTCAACGTCAACAACAGCGCCAATGATCTGTACGATTGTACCTTTCTCACCAGCACGACTTGAAGTTTCAGCCATTTTTAATTCCTCTTAATTTTTAAACCGCTGATGCACCAGATACGATGTCATTTAGCTCCATCGTAATACCTGCCTGTCTTGCCTTGTTATACTCAAGCTGTAAATCACTTACCAGAGTCTCTGCATTATCAGTTGCAGCTTTCATTGCAACCATACGTGCAGCCTGTTCTGAAGCAAGATTCTCTAAAACAGCCTGATAAACCATCTGCATTACATAACGGTCAAGTACGACCTTTAAAATTGCCTCTGGTTCTGGCTCATACAAATAATCCCAGTGATGCTTCTTAACTTCCTGATCTTTTGATGGAACAAGAGGAAGAAGCTGTTCACATTCAGGGATCTGAACCATAGTATTCTTAAAGACATTATTTGCTATATAAATGGCATCTATTTCGCCATTCAGATAAGCATCAGTCATAACCTTGATAGCACCAACAAGCTTTTCTGGCTGAGGATCATCACCAAATCCAGAATGTGAAGCGAGTACTTCAAAGCCGTCTCTATTAAAATAGCCACTGGCCTTTGAGCCTAGTAATGCAAGCTTAACGTTAATATTCTGCTCCTTGAATTCATTCATCTTCTGAAGAACCTTACGGAACAGGTTAATGTTAAGACCGCCACACAGACCACGGTCAGTTGAGACGATAATAAAGCCCACATTCTTAACTGTTCTTGATTCCATGAATGGATGATGGAACTCAGAATGTGAGGCTGCAATATGACCAATAATGTCGTAAAGACCTTTTGAATAAGGGCGAGACTGGCTCATTTTTTCCTGAGCCTTACGCATCTTAGAGGCGGCTACCATCTGCATAGCACTAGTAATCTTCTGTGTATTCTGCACAGAAGCTATCTTAGTACGTATTTCCTTTGCACCTGCCATTTAAGAGCTCCTAGAAAGTCTGTGTTGATTTAAAGTCTTTGATTAAATCAGATAGCTTGTTAGCAACATCATCTGAATAATCAGGCTTTGCATCAATATCCTTAATCAATGAATCATATTTTGAATGAGCAAACTCGAGAAGAGCCTTTTCAAAGCTTAGAACCTTTGAAAGATCAACATCCTCTAAGAATCCTCTTTCAGCAGCAAAAATTACAAGTGCCTGCTCTGCAACAGTTAGTGGAGCATACTGATTCTGCTTCATTAACTCGGTAACCTTTTGACCATGATCCAGCTGCTTACGTGTTGCATCATCAAGGTCTGATGAGAACTGAGCGAAAGCTGCAAGTTCACGGTACTGAGCCAGAGCGGTACGGATACCACCAGATAACTTCTTCATAATCTTGGTCTGAGCAGCACCACCCACACGTGACACTGAAATACCAGGATCTACAGCAGGTCTGATACCAGAGTTAAATAAGCTGGTAGTCAAGAAGATCTGACCGTCTGTAATAGAAATTACGTTGGTAGGAATGAATGCTGAAACGTCACCAGCCTGTGTTTCAATAATTGGCAGTGCGGTTAGAGAACCGGTCTTTCCAACAATCTTACCACCTGACATCTTCTCCAGATACTCAGCGTTAACACGTGATGCACGCTCTAACAGACGTGAGTGTAAGTAGAAAACGTCACCTGGGAAAGCTTCACGCCCTGGAGGACGACGTAGCAGCAGTGAAATCTGACGATAAGCTACAGCGTGCTTTGATAGGTCGTCATAGATAATCAGAGCATCTTCGCCGTTATCCATGAAGAACTCACCCATTGCACAACCGGCATATGGAGCAATATACTGCAGAGCTGCAGTATCAGAAGCTGATGCAACTACAACGATAGTGTTTGATAGAGCACCTTCTTCGTCAAGCTTTCTAACTACTGAAGCGATAGTAGAAGCTTTCTGTCCAATAGCAACATAAATACAACGAACGCCATATTTAACCTGATTGATAATAGTATCAATCGCTAAGGCAGTTTTACCTGTCTGACGGTCTCCAATGATAAGCTCACGCTGACCACGTCCGATTGGAACCATTGAGTCAACGGCTTTATAACCTGTCTGAATAGGCTGAGAAACACTCTGACGTGCAATAACACCTGGAGCAATTTTTTCTACAGGATAGTAGGTATTGCAGTTAATTGGTCCCTTACCATCAATTGGAGCACCTAAAGAGTTAACAACTCTTCCAAGCAATTCATTTCCAACAGGAACTTCAAGAATACGACCGGTACTATGTACAGTCATGCCTTCTGAAAGTTCACCGTATGGTCCTAAAACAATAGCACCAACAGAATCACGCTCTAAGTTCAAGGCCAAACCGTATAAGTCGCCACCAAACTCAAGCATTTCGCCCTGCATAACGTTGGACAGGCCATGAATTCTTACGATACCGTCGTTAACAGAAACGATAGTACCCTCATCACGAGCTTCTGTCACAACTTTAAATTGCTGGATCCTTTGTTTGATTAAATCAGCAATTTCAGTTGAATTAAGTTGCATTATTTATCCTCTTTCTTATCTGAGGGTTGAAGACAGGTTCTTTAAACTTGTCCTTACACTAGCATCGATAACTTTGTCGCCAACCTTTAGAACGGCACCACCGATAAGGTTCTTATCGATAATCTGCTCTACGGTTACGGTACAGTCGTATTTCTTTGCCAGTTTATCCTTTATCAGTTTTATTTCGCTTTCAGCAAAAGCTCTTGCGGATATAAGCTGAGCGGAAATACACTTATCGTGTTTCTGTCTCAATCTTACGAATTCATCATAGATATCAGGAAGAACTTCAAAACGATTGTTTTCACCAATAATCTTTACGAAATTCTCACCATGTTCATCAATGAGATTTGCAGGCTTTAACAGCGAAATAAGACTGTCGGCCGCAGCAGATGAATTTGCAGCAAGTTTCAAATGATCTCTAAAATAATCATTTTTATAAGCTTCAGACAAAGCCTGAAGCATACACTGCCACTCATCCAGTTTTTTCTCATCAACAGCGAAAGAAAAAGCAGCTTCAGCATAAGGTCTTGCAACAGTCAAATTTTCAGCCATTACATTACCTCTTCATCCTAAAGCGAATCAGCTATCTTCTTTAACATTGCTTCATCTGATTTAGCATCAATCTTTTCATTGATGATCTTCTCAGCACCTGCAATAGCCAAAGAAATAACTTCAGATCTTAAATCTTCGCGAGCTTTATTCTTCTCTGATTCAATCTCACTCTGAGCTAAATCAAGAATCTTTTTACGCTCTTCCTGGGCCTCTTCTGAAGCCTTGTCGATAATCTGAGATCTGGTCTTATTTGCTTCTTCAATAATTCTCTGAGCTTCTGCTTTAGCAGAACGAACAGTTTCCGCTGCATCTTCTTTAGCTAGCTCTAAGCTTTTCTTAGCTTTTTCAGCAGCAGTCAAACCGTCAGCAATTTCTTTCTGTCTCTTCTCAATTGCATTAAGGAGAGGTGGCCATACATATTTCATGCACAGCACAGCGAAGATAAGAAACGCTACCGCCTGACCTACGAAAGTTGCATTAATTTCCAATCTAGATACCTCTAAATTTGGTTAGTCTTAATTAGCCTGCAACAGCAAACATTAAGTACATACCTAAACCAACACCAATCATAGGGATAGCATCAACCAGACCCATAACGATGAAGAACTGAGTACGTAATAGTGGTAATAAATCAGGCTGTCTTGCTGAACCCTCCAAGAACTTACCACCTAAGATACCAATACCGATAGCAGCACCGATAGCAGCTAAGCCCATCATTAGACCTGCAGCAAGGTAAATTAAAGACGCATCCATGTTATATCTCCTGTTTTTTTTAAATAAAATTAATCTTCTTCACTGGCCATTGATAGATAAACAATAGTCAAGACCATGAAAATAAAAGCCTGTAAAGTAACAATTAAAATATGGAATAGAGCCCAAGGTACATTTAGTACCCACTGGATATACCAAAGTGGTAATAGAGCAATCAGGATGAAAATCATTTCACCCGCATACATATTTCCGAAAAGTCGAAGACCTAATGAAATTGGCTTTGACAGTAAGGAAACACCTTCCAACAAGAAATTAACTGGAATGAATGCCCAGTGATGAAATGGGTGTAGAGTTAAACTCTTTAGGAAGCCGGTTACACCAATATTCTTGAATGAGAAAGCAAAAATCAGAAGAAAAACGCAAACTGCCATAGACAGTGTTACATTAACATCTGCGGATGGGACTACTCTGAAGTAAGGAATTCCAAGCTTCTTTGCTAATTCAGGAATAAGATCGATTGGTAGAAGGTCCATCAGATTCATAAAGAAAATCCACATGAACACGGTTAGGGATAGAGGAGCTATAAGTTTGCTCTTCCGTTTAAAGATACTTGTTACAGTACTCTGAACGAATTCAAAAATCATCTCAAGAAAACACTGAAGTTTACTTGGAACACCAGTAGTAGTCTTTTTAGATGCGTATTTGAATAAAATCAAAAATAGAAAACCTAATATTACAGTCAATCCTAACGAATCAAGATTAAGAGTATAAGGATTTACTATCTTTGACTCTGCTGATGCATGATGCTCAGCATAACAAACTCCAGATCCTAAATCTGTCAACTTGCACTTTTCAGTTCCAACCTGAGTCAGACAATTTTCCTGTTCTCCTCCATTTGTCATACACTGCTGAAAGGCAGACTGATCGGTCGCCTTAACACTGTCTACAACGGAAAAATCGCGCAGATCAACCTGAAGAAAGTGAAGATGATGAGATATATATCCTTGAGAATTACTCTCTGACATAAAACACATCCTACATTTATTTGTAATTAAGAACTAATTTAATGACTTAGCTCGATAACCAACGTAAAAAAATACGACTATTTACTTTTTTTGTCAAAAGCAAAAATTCATATTTTGTATGTAGTTATTAGCGTAAATTATCATTTAGCCCTCTCTTAAAATAAATGATCAAACGCAAAATAACCATATAACTGAAAGTTAAAATTATCATTTTGTTATTTAAATCAAATATTTTAAAACTAAGGGTTAAAAGAAATATAAGAACGGCAAACTTCAAGAGAAAGGCATATATAAGCTCATACACAACAAAACCAGGAGATAAGAGCTTATTGGAAGAATTTCTGTTTGCCAGGTAAAAATAAATGAATATTATTATAGAGAAAACGGCAAAGCCGTCTAAAACAGAAGCAATATTAATTAGATAATTTTTATCGAAAAAATATGAGTAAACTGTACAAAATAATGCACACAGAAAAAAATTTATAACATATATTTTTATAATTTTTTTATCTATGTGCATCATCAAAACCTAATCACTAATTTTCAGAAGTTGTATTATTTTCACTTTTCTTCTGATTGTTCAGCCATCAGATCTTCAATATTTACATCTTCAGAGATTACTTCTTCAGTTCCCTCTTCTGGTGCAGGTTCTGACGCAGCTAATTCTTCTACAGAAACGTCTTCAGAGATAACCTCTTCAGGAGCAACTTCCTCTGAGACAACTTCTTCAGGATTTACTTCATCAGCAGCAATCTCTTCTGATACAACCTCTTCAGGATTTACCTCATCAGCAGCGATCTCTTCTGATACAACCTCTTCAGGATTTACCTCATCAGCAGCAATCTCTTCTGATACAACCTCTTCAGGATTTACCTCATCAGCAGCAATCTCTTCTGATACAGCTTCTTCAGGAGCTACTTCATCTGCAGCAATCTCTTCAGATACAGCATCTTCAGCTGCTATATCGTCTACAGCAGCATCTTCTGGCACAGCTTCCTCAGCTGCTACATCTTCAGTAGCAACATCTTCTGAAACTGCTTCCTCAGCAGTAGCTTCTTCAGGAGCGATTTCTTCTGAAACTGATTCTTTAGGAGCAGTTTCATCAGCAACAACTTCTTCAGATACAGGTTCTTCAACAGCTGATTCGTCACCGGCTACATCTTCAGATAAAGCTTCCTCTGCAGGTACTTCTTCAGAAACGATTTCTTCTGAAGTAATCTCCTCTGATGGAATATCATTTGAAGAAATATCTTCTGCAGCAGATTCTTCAGCAGAAATATCTTCCTCGACATTATCCTCAAGAGTTGGTGTTACGTTCAGATCTTTAACATCAGCATCAATTGATAGCTTGTTTAAAAGAGATTCAAGCTGTTCAACAGATGAATAGGCAAGAGTAAGTTTTCCTTTAGAATCACTGGTTGCCTTGAATTTAGCCTTAATACCAGATAAGTTCTGACGAATTATCTTTTCCCATTCGCCGAATTTCTCGCTGGTGAAAACAACCTTCTTGTTCTTTGTTTCATCAAAGCCGTTAACTTTAATGTTCTTAACAAGTTCTTCAGTCTGTCTTACATTTAAAGACTTTTTGATGACGTAAAGAGCTGCTTTTAACTGTAAATCTAAATCTTCAATTGATAAAAGAACCTTTGCATGACCAAGATCGATCTGATTGGCCACAACCATTTTCTTAACATCTTCCTGAAGATTATTAAGTCTGATTATATTAGTAACAGTACTTCTTGATTTTCCAAGAGTTTTAGCTAATTCTTCCTGACTGATCTGACACTCTTCAAGCATCTGCTTAAATGCTTCAGCCATTTCCAGAGGATTTAAGTCTTCTCTCTGGATATTTTCGATAAGTGCTAAAGCATAGCCGTTTGAATCAAGATCATCTCTTACTAGACAAGGGATCTCTGTCAGTGAAGCTAATTGGCAAGCTCTGAATCTTCTTTCACCACAGATGATTTCGTATATATCTTCAGATTTCTTAACAATTAGAGGTTCTAATAATCCATGTTCTTTAATTGAGTCAGCTAACTCGTTTAAAGAATCCTCATCAAAAATTTTTCTTGGCTGATATATAGACGCTTTTAACTTATCAATTGAGATATTAACAACTGAATTATTAGAAACAGCCTCTGCAGATTCAGCAGGAGATGATTCCTGAGCTTTTTCCTCTGCAACCTCAATCTTCTGTCTTTCTTTTTTTATTTTTTGGGATTCACCTAATAGTGAACCTAGTCCACGTCCTAAGCCTGCCATATGAGTCCCCTTTTATTTTGTTTTTTCGATTACTTCTGCAGCTAATGCTAAATAAGCCTTAGAGCCGACTGAAGATTTATCATAGTACATTGCTGGCTTACCATAACTTGGAGCCTCAGCAAGTCTTACATTTCTTGGAATAATAGTTTCGTACACCAAATCACCGAAATTCTTTTTTAACTCATCAGATACATCAGTAGATAATCTGTTTCGGTTATCAAACATGGTACGAAGAATTCCTTCGATCTTTAGCTTTGGATTTACAGCAGTGGCTAACTGATCGACTGTTTCAATCAATAAGGTCAGACCTTCAAGTGCGAAATACTCACACTGAAGAGGAACCAGAATAGAATCTGATGCACAAAGTGCATTAACAGTCAGAATATTTAAAGAAGGAGGACAATCAATAAGAATTAAATCATAAGATGATTTGATTGGCTCAAGAGCCTTTTTCAGGAAATTCTCTCTACCGAATTTATCAAGAAGATTAACTTCGGCAGCTGTTAAATCTTCGTTAGCTGGAATCAGATGAAAATCACCTTCAGTTTCCTTTACTATCGCCTCTTTAACATCCAAACCATCAATTAGAACGTTTGTTATAGATTTCTCTAATCCGAACTTGGATACACCTGATGCCATAGTGGCATTACCCTGAGGATCACAGTCTATAACCAGGACTTTTTTTTGCATTGCTGCCAAAGATGCAGCTAAATTCACGCACGTAGTGGTCTTGCCCACACCACCTTTCTGATTAGCAATAGCAATAACTTTAGTCAATTTATAGTCCTTATGCTTTATGTAGCTTCAATATAACAGCTTTTCTATTAGCATCCAATGAAGGTACTTTCAAATCAATTATACTTTCTATTTGAGCATTTTTAGGAAGATCATTCAATTCATTATCTTCCAAATTTGCTTTCATACAGATAAAAACACCAGACTCTGCAATCAAGTTCTCACACCATTCAACAATTTTGCATAATGGCGCAAAAGCTCTACTTAAAATACATTCGAATTTATCTTCAGGAACAATGTTTTCACAACGGTCATTTATTATTGTTACGTTTTTAAGACCCAGTGTTGTCATTGCTGTTCTAACAAAAGAAAGCTTCTTTGCAATAGAGTCAATCAGTGTAAATTTTTTCTCAGGGTTTAGTATAGCAAGTACTAAACCAGGAAACCCTGCACCTGTTCCCACATCTGCAATATTATTTTTTTCCTTGATTAAAGGAGAAATAACAGCACTATCCAGAATATGGAGAACAACAATCTTTTCAGGCTCTCTAATAGCTGTCAGATTCAGAGCTGTATTCCATTTACACAGCAAAACAACTAAGGTTGCTAATTTTTCAAGTTGTTCTTCAGTATATTCAACATCAGTTTTTGACATTAAATTTCTGATCTGTCCAAGGATTTCAGCCTGATTAACAGTACTATCTTTTCTTCCCATAGATTAACCTTTAATTTTTACCTAATAAATCCATCTTCTTAAGATGAACTAATAGGATTGAAATAGCTGCAGGTGTTACACCAGAAATTCTTGATGCCATACCAATAGTTTCTGGCTTGTATTCATTAAGCTTCTGAGCAACCTCATTAGATAATGCTTTAATATTCTTATAATCAAAATCCAATGGTAGCAGAGTCTGCTCATTTGTTTTCTTCTTCTTGATATCGTCAAGTTCTCTCTGAAGATATCCCTGATATTTTACTTGAATTTCAACCTGTTCTATAGACTGCTCTGTTGTAGCAATAGGCTCAAGACCGGTTGTCTTGATTAAAGCATCAAACTTAACCTCAGGTCTTCTCAGGATTTCTTCAAGACTCTGTTCCTGAGACATAGGATTATTAAGAATCTTGTTAATATTCTGTCCCATCTCAGAAGAAGGTTTAACAGAGATTTCTCTTAATCTTGCCTTCTCTTTTTCGATCTGGTTCTGTTTCTCTTCGAATCTTTTCCATCTCTCATCAGAGATAATACCTAATTCTCTTGCCTTTGGAGTCAATCTCAGATCAGCATTATCCTCACGAAGAATCAGTCTGTACTCGGCACGAGATGTAAACATTCTGTATGGCTCTTTAGTACCTAAAGTACATAGATCATCCATAAGAACACCAACATAAGCCTCATTTCTACGAGGGAACCATGCAGGCTGTCCCTTTACATAAAGTCCGGCATTGATACCAGCAAGAAGTCCCTGAGCTGCAGCTTCTTCATAACCGGTTGTACCATTTACCTGTCCTGCCAGGAATAAACCAGGTACTTTCTTAGACTGCATTGAAACAGATAACTCTCTAGGATCATAGAAATCATATTCAATTGCATAACCTGGTCTTGCAATGATTGCATTCTCCAGACCTTCAATAGATCTGATGAAATTCTCCTGAACATCAAATGGAAGTGATGTTGAAATTCCATTTGGATATACAAGAGGAGATGTTAATCCTTCTGGCTCAATAAATACCTGATGAGAATCTCTATCTGGATATCTAACAATCTTATCTTCAATAGAAGGACAGTAACGAGGTCCAATTGAATGAATAACACCAGAATAAAGAGGACTTCTGTCTAGTCCGCCTCTAATAATCTCATGAGTACGCTCATTGGTCTTTGTAATGTAGCAAGGAACCTGAGTTGGATGAAGTTTTTCCTCATTCATAAATGAGAAAGCAGGCTGAGGATACTCAGGATCCTGTTTTGTCATCTTTGAGTAATCAATTGAGCTTGCAACAATACGGGCAGGAGTACCGGTTTTTAGTCTTCCAACCTTTAGACCTAAATCCTTTAGATTTTCAGCAAGACCGATTGAAGCAGGATCACCAGCTCTACCACCGGTGTAATGATTTAAACCAATATGAATTAAACCGTTTAGGAAGGTTCCTGCACAGATAACTACAGCTTTACAGTAGAATTCAATTCCTGCTGCAGTTTTAACACCGCTAATAGTCTGATCTTTATAGATAATTTCAGTAGCTGGCTGCTGGAATATGGTTAAGTTGTCATAATTCCATAAAGTCTTTCTCATCACTTCCTTATATAGGTGACGATCAGTCTGAGCTCTGGTTGCTCTAACAGCTGGACCTTTAGATGAATTTAAAGTTCTAAACTGAATACCTGCCTGATCAATAGCTGTAGGGCAAACACCACCCATAGCATCTATTTCTTTAATAAGATGACCTTTACCGATACCACCAAAAGCAGGATTACAGGACATCTCACCAACTGTTTCCAGATTGTGAGTTAAAAGTAATGTTTTACAGTTCATTCTGGCACTTGCTGCTGCAGCTTCAATACCAGCATGTCCTGCACCAATTACTATGACATCAAAATTTCTAAAACTATTCATCATCAAACCTATAGGATCGGATCTATTTATATGATCAATTTTTTAATTTTTCCTACAGAAAACAAGCTTCGAAAATAGTAATAAGATCTTATTAATTTATTTATATATATATATTTATTTTTATTATTATTTAGCTTTGATTATCTGTGGATTATTAATTTTTTATTTAAAAATCAAATAATTATTTGTAATAAACTTTGTTTAAAAAGCTGTGGTTTTTAGTTGGTTTATTGTGGAAAAAGCCGTAGTTATTAACAGCCTAAAAATTATACAGATTTATCAACCTATTTTTCAAAAGATTTTCAAATAGTTTTCAAAAAGTTTTCCACAATTTTTTAACAGGTGATATTTTACAAAATTAGTTATAAAAAATGAGATTTTCATCTATATTTTTTTTGCATTAATAATGTAAGAGAAAGTTCTAACTAATTAGAAAGATAGTTAACTTCTTATAAATCATCACTTTTATCTATTAATCCTTTAAATAATCTTCATTGAATTAATTAGCAAATAAAGATGTTTTTTTTAGAAATCTTCATATTTCTCAACATGAAGAGGTCTGATTATGCTGGAGCATACATAAGATATGCTGATTTGAATTGTGTTTCTGGCTAATTAAGGTGTATTTACTTCTTTGCTATATGAGCTGTAATAATGGTAATACTGTATGAGTTTACTGTAATTACTATTCCATCCTTTCTACAGTACCAGTTCTTTCCCTGTTTTGTAATATTACATTCTTTTGAAGTTATTATCTGTCTGCAGTACTCAACAACATCACATTCTGAAAAATTAAGATTTCTCTTAATTCTTTCCTCTCCCATTTTCGTTGTATGAAGTTTTGAAAGACTTTTTATTAATTCTTCTGGATTATTCATTTTTTCCAAATTTTCTTTTTGATTTTTATGTGAATAAACAATACGTTCCATAATCATAATAACTTTATATTAATTATCTATATATATGTTATTTTTATTATTTTTATGAAGGAAAAATCTGTGGGAAGTGTATATTTTTATTTTAAATCAAATAGTTATAAAGAAAAAACTATGTTTATAAGATGGTGGTAATCGTGGGAAAATCTGTGGGAAAGTGCCTACTTTTCAACAGACTATTTTTTATATGTATTTATCAACTGTTTTTTCAGAAGTTTTTCATCAAATTTTCAAATAGTTTTCCACAGACTTATTAACAACTTGTTGAATATATTGAACATATATTTTTTTCTGTTTTTTGTGGAAATTGACACCTACATATAGGTGTTTTTTTATATAAAAGATCTTAACAATCTGTTTTGAGAAGCTAAAAATTAAAATCTCACTTACATATGTTATGGAAAACTCTGTAAGTGAGATTCAATTAAGCTATATCTAGAAAACTAAAACAGTTGTCCTGGAAGCTTCATTTTTACTTTTGATGGAAATGAGCTGTCAAATCTTTCAACATCAGCATCTTCAACGTAATATCCCTGTGGTGTCTGATATATACCTGTTATTCCATTAAGATAACCTAGTATCAGCTCCTTACATAAAAAGAATGATGAGTCTGCATCCTCAGGAAGATCATGGTATCTTATGGAGAATTCTCGGGCGTATTTGAAGCCGCATTTTCCATAAAATTCAATATCTCCTTCAAAAAGAACTGCACCATAACCTAGTTCGGCTGCTTTTTTAAGAGAGTAATCCAGAAGCTGTAGACCATATCCATTTCTCCTTAAATGAGGGGCTATACAGATTGGTCCCATTGTCAGAACCGGTATATCACGACCATCGTCAGCATTGATTACGGTTTTTATGAACATGTTCTGTCCAATCAGCTGTCCGTTCATTTCCATTACTAAATCAAGCTCCTTCACAAAAGAGGTATCCTGTCTTAGAACATGGATTACGTAATGCTCACTGCATCCAGGACGATATACGTTCCAGAAAGATTCTCTAATCAGATTCTCAACCTTTCTGTGGTCTGCTGCTGTTTCTAAACGTATCTGACAGTAGTTATTTCTATTCATTATTTAAACTCCCGAAAATTGTTAACTGCAATTGCCTTATGGCGGGAGGTTACCGATTGTACGCAAACCTCCCGGCTAGCCTACAATCTCCAGTGAAGTTAAATTAAACAAAAATACACTCCATGATTAGGTTGGTTTGAACTAATTCTACAACCAAAAAACGTTGAATATTTATTTATACAGCAATTATTTATTTTGTAATAAGAATAAGGTGTATGTGAATTTAAAAATAAAGATGGGATTTTTGTAAAGACAATAAAAAAGCCCATCGTGTAGATGGGCCTTGTGAAGATATGTTTAAATTAAAATTAAACACGCTTCTTGAACTCGTTGGTACGAGTATCGATTTCGATCTTGTCGCCGATGTTTACGAAATCTGGAACTGAGATTTCATAACCAGTTACAGCTAGACGAGCTGGCTTAACAACCTTACCTGAGGTATCGCCCTTAACTGCTGGCTCGGTGTACTCAACTTCACGAACGATGGTGATAGGTAACTCAACAGAGATAGCCTTACCATTGTAGAAAGTAACCTGGCAGATATCTTCCATACCGTCAACTAGGTAGTTTAGAACATCACCCATGTTGTCTTTCTCAATCTCGTACTGATTGAATTCTTCATCCATGAATACGTATAGTGGATCACCGTAGTATGAGTAGGTGCACTCTTTACGCTCTAGAACAACGTCATCTAAACGGTCGTCAGCACGGAAAACAGTTTCGGTACCACCGTTTGATAACAGGTTCTTTAACTTCATTTTTACAACTGCAGCGTTACGGCCTGATTTGCTGTACTCAGTCTTCTGAACAACCATAGGATTGCCATTTAACATGATTACGTTGCCAGTGCGGATTTCTTGAGCTAATTTCATTATTAAACCCTTTGAATAATTAAATTTAAATCTATAGGCAAGGACATTAATCCAGCCATTAACAATAAAAAATATTGTTCATGATGTCTTATGCGGTCCCTGCCATTCTATTAAACTGATTTAAACAATTTAAACGCTAACTTAGTGTGAACTACACAGAGCATCTTCTGAATGTCACTCTATTATACAAGAGTGAAAATATAACGTGACATTCTAACAGATTTAAAGGCATGTTTACTATCTTTAGACAACTTTTTTCTCTATTAATTGGTTTTAAATTGTATTTTGTTTTTATCTTTTTTCATTTTTTCTAAAAATCAGTCTTAGTTTTTAGAAATTCGATTAAATTGTCGGTTAGAGATCCTAAAGATATAAGGTGTGAGGACCATTCCTCTGAAAGTCTTTTCCAGCTGTCGTAGAAATCCAAAAGATCGATATTGTTTAAATAGTCAGAGAAACCGTTGTAGCTGAGAGTTATTTTTCTTAGTCTCTCAACATCATCCTTATTTGTACATACCTCGTTCATTCTGTCGAAAAGGGCATCTATTTTTACTTTGTGGGCATTCTCTTCCTGAGGATATATATGCCATAGGAATGGATTTCCGGTAAGCATTGCTCTAACAATTGAATCTTCTCCTCTTACAAGATTTATGTACGAATCAATCAAATAAGAGTCGTATTCGTCCTGACTTACCATAGGAAGAACATTGACTGTAATTTCATTAAGCTTAAACTGATCTCCGGTTTTAAGATTTAATTTAAACAGGTTATTAAAGTTATTTAATCCTTTTCCTTCAAATATGTTGAGAATTAAATTCTTTTTGCTTAATGAATTAACTACTGTTTTAACTTTCTCATTCTCATAGCTGAATAAAGTAATACTCTTTGATTCTTCAGATTTTTTTTTCTTTATTTTATTCAGGAAAGACTCCTCTATTACAACTCCTCCAGTTTTCTTGGTAAAACCTGGAAAGAAGAAGTAACTTTCTATTCCGTCTGAATATGAAGGCAGTTTATGGCAATCTTCAGCGAATGGTTCAGCTGTAAGATACTCAAGATTTACGACAATGGATTTTTTGGTTTTGATTTTTTTTATTAGTTCTTCAGGAAGCCTTACTGAGAAGGCCTGAATTACTACTTCTGAAGGTGTGTAACTACTTATGTTATCAGACCATGATAAAAGGCTTAAAAATCGATTGGAATTATCTTCTGAATTTGTGATTTTGTTCAATATATTGACATTATTACAAAAGAGACGAACCTCAAAATTTTTTTTTGAAAAATCTCTACAGAGTCTCAAACAAACTCCAGCATCACCAAAATTATCGATAACGTCACAGAAAACATCAATCAACTTCATTCACCTAACATAATAATTTGTAGAACATTTTTTCTTGTCAAGATAGCTGAATTTAATTTTAGACAAAATTTTGTCAAGAGGCGAGAGAGAATTTTTTTGCCTTGAATTAGGGGGGCTGATTGTACATAATATAGACAATGTTTGAATAACTAACTTGTTGAATTATATATATTTAAATTCTAAATATATAATTTTTAAGAAAAAAAATATTCTTTAGAAGTACGGACTTAAGTATGATCAGATTTATTGTAAAAAGAGATGGTAGAAAGGTTTCTTTTAACGAAGATAAGATATCCAACGCAATTAGAAAATCTTTGATTTCAGCTCATCCAGACGATAAATCTACATCTGCTTATGAAGAAGAACTCGTACAGAAGTTTACACGTCAGGTTGTAAACGAGATTGAGAAGCAGAATCTAGAAGCCCCTTCAGTAGAAAATACTCAGGATATTATTGAAAAGGTTCTGATTAAAGAAGGTATGGCTGCAGAGGCCAAGAACTTCATTCTGTATCGTCAGAACAGAACCAAGGTCAGAACTTATAACAATGACCTGACAAAGATCTATAGAGATCTTACCTCTAAGAGCACTGCTGACATGGATCTTAAGAGAGAGAATGCAAATATTGATGCAAACGCTCCTATGGGTCTGATGTTAAGATTCGGTTCTGAAGGTGCTAAAGACTATGTTCGCAGATATGTTTTACGTCCAGAGCATTCAATTGCTCATTCTCGTGGCGATATTCATATCCATGATTTAGATTTCTACATGCTAACCATCAACTGCTGTCAGATCAGTCTGAAAGGTTTATTCGAGCGTGGTTTCAGCACAGGACATGGTTTCCTTCGTGAGCCTCAGTCAATTCAGTCTGCTGCTGCATTATGCTGTATTGCTATTCAGTCAAATCAGAATGATCAGCATGGTGGTCAGTCTATTCCTTTATTTGAGTACGACCTTGCTCCATACGTTGCAGTTTCATACTCAAAGCATCTATGTAAGGTTTTATGTGTTTGCTTAAGAAATGATGATATAGATGTAAAGGAATTAAAGGATCTGTGCAAAGAGCTTTATGCTAAGCACAAAACCTGCCTGTCAGATGAAGTTTCTTCAATCATCAGAGGTAAGGTTAAAGAGCTTCTTTCAAAGTATGAATCATCAAATATCGATTCTGATGTAGATTATGTTATGAGCGAGGCTCTAAAGCTTACTGAGAGAGAAACTTACCAGGCAATGGAAGCTCTTATTCATAACCTTAACTCTATGCAGTCTAGAGCTGGTGCTCAGGTTCCATTCTCATCTATTAACTATGGTACAGGAACAACTCCTGAACAGAGAATGCTGATGAAGAATGTTCTGATGGCAACAGATGCCGGTTTAGGTGGCGGTGAGACTCCAATCTTCCCTGTACAGATTTTTAAGGTAAAGGATGGAATCAATACCAAGCCAGGTGATCCTAACTTCGATTTATTTGAATTAGCATGTAAGGTATCTGCAAAGAGACTGTTCCCTAACTTCTCTTTCCTTGATGCTCCATACAACATGCAGTATTACAAGGAAGGTCATCCTGAGACAGAACTTGCTGTAATGGGATGCAGAACTCGTGTTTTCGGAAACTATTATGATAAGACTAAGGAAATCATTCCTGGTCGTGGAAATCTGTCATTCACTACTGTAAATCTACCTCGTCTGGCTATTGAAGCTCATGGATCAATCAGCAAATTCTTTGATTCACTAGACAAAATGGTATATATGGTCTTCGATCAGCTGATGGATAGATTCAATATCATTGCTAAAAAGCAGGTTCTAAACTATCCTTTCTTAATGGGACAGGGTGTTTGGATTGACTCTGAAAAATTAAATCCAGAAGATACAATTGAGGATGTAATTAAAAACGGTTCTCTTTCTGTAGGATTTATTGGTTTAGCTGAGTGTCTTGTTGCTCTTATCGGTAAGCATCATGGAGAAAGTAAGGAAGCTTACGATTTAGGTTACAAGATTATTAAACATATGAGAGAGTTAACAGACAAGAAGATGGTTGAATCCGGTCTGAATTTCTCATTGTTCTCAACCCCAGCAGAAGGTCTGTCAGGACGTTTTGTAAAATTGGATAGAAAGCTATATGGAAGCATTCCTGGAGTAACTGATAGAGATTATTATACTAACAGCTTCCATGTTCCTGTTTACTACGAAATATCTGCAGCAGAAAAGATTAAAACTGAAGGTCCATTCCATGAGTTATGTAACGCAGGTTCTATTTCCTACGTTGAAATGGATGGTGATTTAACCAAGAACGTTAAAGCTTTCGAAGACGTAATTCTGTATATGAAGGAATGCGGTGTAAATTATGGTTCTATTAACCATCCTGTTGACCGCTGCCCAGTATGTAATTACGTAGGTGTTATCGGAGATACATGCCCAAGATGCGGTCGAAAGGACGGCGAGGGCGTAAGCATCGAAAGATTACGTAAGCTAGGTGTTGGATGCATCTGCACTGGTTAACAGTTTTATTAACCAATTGAAAAATCTACAGCAATTTTATTATTATTTGAGAGGACGTGAACAATGCAAACTAGACTACATGCTCGTAATGGTATTGTTGGTGAAGGTGTTAAATTCGAGAGAATTAGACGCGTAACCGGCTATTTGGTTGGAACACTAGATCGCTTCAATGATGGCAAAAAGGCTGAAGAAAGAGATCGTGTAAAACACATGCACGTTTAACTATTTATCTTTTAGTTCTTGTACGCCTTAAGTCTAATCATGAGATTGGATGATAAGGCGTTTTTTCATTAAGAATACATGTAAAATGTCCGACTCAGATTTATCAATACTTGATACAACAACTTTAAGAATTGCTGGTGCTGTTAATGAATCTATCGTTGACGGTCCTGGTATTCGTTATGTTATTTTTACTCAAGGTTGCCCTTTCCGCTGCAAAGGATGCCATAATCCTCAGGCTCAGCCTCTTGATGGAGGAATGGATGTTAAACTAAGAGTCTTATATGACGAGTTTATTAATAATCCATTGATAAAAGGTGTTACCTTTTCAGGTGGAGAACCATTTATACAGGCTGGTACTCTCAGTATTCTCGCTAAAATCCTAAGAGCCAAGGGCTATTCTCTGTGGTCTTATTCTGGCTTTGTATATGAGAAACTGGTTGTTGATCCAATTTACAGAAAACTTTTAGAACAGCTGGATGTTTTAGTTGATGGTCCATTTATTTTGGCTCAGAAATCTATGGATATTGATTTCAGAGGTTCAACCAATCAGAGAATTATCAACGTTCAGGAATCATTAAAGCAGAATAAAGTTGTTTTAATGGAAGGATTTGTTTAGTTTTCTATGAGTAAAACTGTTGTCTGCGGTTCATGCGATTTAGTAGTTAATGTTGATTCTAGAAAAGGCAAATTTGAGAATATCTGCCCCAGATGCGGCAGAAGATTAAACGAAAGAAATCCTGCTGACAGAACCAACATTGCTATCATTTCCTTTTCCGCTATTCAGTTTCTTTTCATAAGTATCTTTGTTCCATTTATGTCTATTTCTGCAATGGGTATAAATTCTGGAATGTCTTTATATTCAATTATTTATATTCTTGGACATAAGTGGGGATTATTGCTGTATTCGTTTCTTTTTTTTACTTTCTTCTCTCCTGTTATTGTTCTTGTTTCCTCTCTTTTAATCTGCGGTTTTAAATTCAAGCCTGGAATTTTATGGTCAAAGATTTATCAGTTCTGCCACAGCATGTGTATGGTTGATGTCTTTGTTCTTGGTATATGTGTAAGTCTGATTAAGCTTACAAGTCTTGTTGATGTGGATTTCTATCTGGGGTTCTATACAACCTTTGTCTTTTCTGTTCTGCTGCTGTGGTGCTGTATTAAGTTTAAACCATCAATGTTATGGAATCTTGTTAAGGAACAGGAAGAAGTAAAACTGAAACTTGGTAAAACAGCAATAATACAGAATGTTAAAAAGTGTACTGAGTGCGGATATTATTTTCACTCTGAATCTGAGATAGATATCTGTCCACGCTGTCACAGCAAGGTTGAATTCAGAAAGAATTCATGTTTTTCAAAGTGTCTTGCCCTTCTCCTTGCAGCTGTTATCCTTTATCTGCCTTCAAACCTTTACCCTGTAATGTATACAGAATTCTTAGGCTCAACAACAGGATCTAATATTATTGAAGGTGTTATTGCCATGTGGGAGATGAAATCCTATTTCGTTTCGCTTGTTATTCTTCTGGCATCAATCTTTATTCCTGCATTCAAAATATTTTCGATAGCTTTCATTCTGTACGTAACAAGGTATTCAAAAATAAGAATTAAGAAAAGAGTTAGCAGACTGTTCCGCTTTGTTATGTTTATAGGAAGATGGTCTTTAATTGACGTTTATGTTGTAATTATTATGTCTTCAGTGGTGAGAATTACAGGATTTTTAAGTATTTATCCTGGATTTGCTATTATATGTTTCTGTGCCGTTGTTTTAATTACGGTATTTTCTGCTGATGAATTTGATGAAAGATTAATTTGGGATTCTGAGATTATTTAATTATGGAAAACAAAGAGAACGCAATTTCAAGAAAAAGAAGATTTTCTCTGTACTGGATTGTTCCTATTATTGCTACCATAGTTACTATCAGTCTTATCTGGTCTAACACCTTCAACAAAGGTGAACTGATAAAGTTGTATACCGATGAAGCCTCAGGAATTGAATCAGGAAAGACTCTTGTAAAATTCAGATCCGTAACAGTCGGAACAGTCGAAAATATCAGTTTAAGTGAAGATTTTAAAAAGACCGTTATATATGCTCGAATAAAGCCAGATTTTACCGAACTTTTAAATTCAGACAGTGTTTTCTGGATTGTTAAACCAAGAATCAATTCAACAAATATTTCTGGCCTTGATACTATTCTGTCCGGTTCCTATATAACACTTCATAAAGGTTCCAGTGAAGAACTATCCAAAGAGTTTACCTGTCTTGATGAAACACCATACGGATTTGATGAACAGGGAATCATTATCAGACTTGAGAATGCATCTGAAAGAATAATTAATCCTGGTACTGCTATTAACTATGACGGTTTTAAGATTGGTGTCATAGTTAATTCAGATTACGATATGGATAAGAAACATACCGTGTATACAGCGAAAATTCTTAAAAAGTTTGCTTCACTGGTATCGGATCAGTCTGTATTCTGGGTAGATTCTGGTCTTGATATGAATCTTGGTGCCAATGGTCTGCAGTTCAGTGTTCCTAGTATCGATAACTTTATCAGTGGTTCAATTGACGTAAAACAGTTTAATTCAAAAAAAGGAAATCCTCTGAAGGATAACGCAGAATACACTCTTTACAAGAATCAGAGAGCCGCCAAGTTCGCCAATCTAATCGATTCTGATTCAAAATATGTTCTGATGCTTGATGACTCTTCACCTCTGGCTGAGGGCAGTCAGGTTATGTTCCGAGGTGTCAAAATCGGAGAGGTTGTGAAGCTTCCTTGGTTTGATAACAAGGCAGATCTCTTTGATCTTAACAATAAGATTCCTGCTCTTCTAATCATGGATGAATCTGGAGCTTATGACAGAACTCAGCAGCTTTTCAATTCATTGCTATCTAAAAACAGGCTGTGTGCAAGACTGGATTCTATGAGTATTCTTTCATCTTCAAGCGTCGTTAATCTGATGATTGGTCCTAAGATTAAATGCAGATCCAGCATCAAGAAGTTCAGAGATTTAAGCGTTATTCCAATTATTGCTTCAACAGATTTTAAAGAGAGTATCAACAATTTCTCCAAGAAACTCAATGAAGTTGAGATTGATAAGCTTTCAGCTAATCTTAACAAGACCGTTGAGGACTTTGATGAGACACTTAAATCTGTCAGAAAGATTACTGAATCTATTAACAGAAATGATTCTGTAAGTCACCTGACAAATACCTTATCAAGCTATGATTCTCATTCAGAACTATACAAATCTCTTATTAACATGGCTGATAAGCTTAATAAGACCTTGGATGAACTGAATCCAACTGTTAAGAAGGTTGGACAGAAGAGTAACTCTCTTGTGTTCTCAAGTGACTCTAAGGATATTGAACCATCAGTTTCAGGAAAATAGTATTATGAAAAAACTTACTGCATGCGTTGTTTCCTGTTTATTCCTGTTAGGTTGTACCTCTCAGGAGATTTCCTATGATAGATACTCTCTGGTGGAAGATGTTTCATCTCAGAGTTTCAACTCTCAGTATGATATAGCCGTAGACCTATTCAGCACGCTCGAGGACGGCGGTATTGTTCTTAAGACTACTGATGTTACCCTGAGAGCTGCAAATCATCACAGATGGGCTTCTGATTTAAAATCACAGATTGCTGTGATACTGAATAAACATCTTAGTGAGTATCAGGTTAGAAATGATTTAGATATTGATATCAGTGTAAGCAAATTCTATGGAGCAGTTGATGGTAATGTCTATATAGACTTATTTGCTGACGTTAAGCTTGATGACAGACAGTATTTCCATCATGGCTATTCCTTCACCTCTAAACAGGAAGAAGACGGTTATGCTTCTTTAGTTAAGGAATTAAAGAGAGGAATAAATTCAATCGGAAATAAGTTTGCTCAGGATTTGAGTTTAAAAGAATAGAGTTAAGAATAGAGATTAACTTCCAGACCTAAAAATCTGGAAGTTTTTTTTATTTTCCAATACAGAAAGTACTGAAAATCTTTCCTAGGATATCATCAGAGGTAACGGTACCTGTAATTTCTCCTAAGTAATCCTGTGCTTGACGGATTTCCTGTGCACATAAAACAAGATCACCTGTAGCAACAATATCCTTTGCCTTTACGATATACTCGTAAGCTTTCTCCAGTGCTGCTATATGACGTCTACGTGCAATAAAGACACCTTCTATAGGCATGATACCTAGAGCATCAACCAGGACCTTCTTCAGATCATCCAGTCCTGTTTCTGTTTTGGTAGAAGTTCTAACCTGTTTTAGGCTGCAGAATGGTTCTGATGACAGCAGGTTGCTTACCTCAGAACAAAGTTCCTTATCTGCTTTTGAAACAATAACCATTATTCTGTTGGTATTTGATTCAAATTCTTTTACCTTTGTGTATGTTTCCATTACATCGACAGGTGACTTTGAACCATCAATCATGAATAGGACCAGATCAGCCTTCTTTAGCTCATCAATTGCCTTCTGAATACCAATGGCTTCAATTTCGTCTGATGGTTTATCTCTGATACCGGCTGTATCGGTAATGGTAACCGGTACACCTTCTATTTCAACCTGAGCTGTCAGAACATCTCTGGTTGTTCCAGGAATATTGGTAACAATTGCCTTATCTGCTCCTGCCAGAGCATTCAAAAGACTTGATTTACCAGCATTAGGAGAACCTGCAAGAACTATCTTCGCTCCTTCATTGAGCTTTACACCCTGATTGGCTATCTTGATAGTTTTTGCTGCTAGAGCTTCAATATCATCAAGTTCTCTATCAGTTTTACCTGATTCGTAGAAGTCTTCATGCTCCTCAGGAAAATCCAGACAGGCTTCGATTCTTACTCTGAAATTAGTAATTCTGTCAGTTAACTCATTAACATTCTTAGAAAAACTACCTTCTAGAGAAGATAGTGCTGCTTTTGCTGCACTCTCTGAACCTGCAGAAATAAGATCCTCAACTGCTTCTGCTGCTGTAAGGTCCATTTTGTTGTTCAGAAATGCACGTCTTGTAAATTCACCTGGTTCTGCCTGTCTTATCCCGTCGATACTTAGAATTCCGTTCAGAACACGCTTAGGTGAAACATTTCCACCGTGTCCTTGAAACTCAACGATATCTTCACCTGTATATGAATTAGGGGCAGCAAAATAAATAACAACACCTTCATCGAGGACTTCGTTGTTCATTTTAAATTGCTTGAAATAGACTTGGCGAGGTTTAGGAGTGATTCCGGTAAGTGTTTTTGCGACTTCTAGGGCCTTGGAACCTGAGACCCTAATAATGGCAATGCCACCCCTACCAGGAGGAGTGGCAATTGCTGCAATAGTATCTTCGATTGTTGCCATAAATAATACTATTTAGAAGCAGGCTGTTTCTTCATGCTTAAACCACGCTTTTCAAGTGATCTGAAGATGACGAACTGCTGCAGAATTGTGAAGCAGTTTGAAACAAGCCAATATAAAGTTAGACCTGCTGGGAATGTACAGAACATGAAGGTAAATACAAATGGCATTGCCATGAATACCTTACGCTGTACAGGATCTGTAACAGGGGTTGGTGACATCTTCTGTAAGTAGAACATTGTTACACCGTACAGAATTGGTAGTACGAAGTATGGATCCTTAACTGATAGGTCGGTAATCCATAGCATAAAGCTTGACTGACGTAGCTCGGTTGATTCCATTAGAGTCCAGTATAAAGCGATGAAAATAGGCATCTGGATTAATAATGGTAAACAGCCACCAAGAGGATTTACCTTCTCGCTCTTGTACAGCTTCATGGTTTCGGTACCAATCTTCTGTCTGTCATCCTTGTAGCGTTCTCTTAATTCCATAAGTTTTGGCTGTAGTAAACGCATCTTAGCCATAGATGTGTACTGAGCCTTTGTTAATGGGAACATTACACCACGAACGATCATGGTTAGAACGATAATTGAGAAACCCCAGTTTCCAATTATTGAGTGAATGAAAGTCAGGATCTTGAATAATGGAATTGAGATGAACCATAACCAGCCGTAATCAACGGTTAACTCTAGGTTCTTAGCAACACTTTCCATTGCATCCTGGTTCTTAGGACCAACCCAAAGCTTGCTTGATAGCTTAGCTTCGTTTCCAGCTGCAACATTTACTGAATCAGTTCTGATACCGATAATTGCGCTGGTATTGTTATCTGCATGATTTGAGTAGATTACGTTGTTTACGTTGTTCTCACCGCCAATCCATGCTGATACGAAATAGTGCTGAATCATAGCAACCCAACCTTCTTTTGTGGTTACGTTGTATGACTTGTCATCGATGATATCGCTAAGAGTCTTTTTCTCGTAACGGCTTTCATCAGATGAGTATGCTGTTCCTCTGTATGCACTTGCAACCATACCGAAACCAGAATTGTTCTGCAGGTATGAATCATCAGCAGTCTGCTTTAACTGACCGTACATACATAGGTTTAAATCTTTCTCTGACTTGTTGTTAACAAGGTAGCTTACATTTACTACGTAAGAATTTCTGTCGATTGAGAAGCTCTTGGTGTAGGTAACGCCATCCTTCTCAAAAGTGATGTCAGCGGTAACATTGTTCTGACCATCTTCGATTCTGTATTCAGTCTTTTCTGCTTTGAACTCTGGTCTCTCTCTGTTATCGATGCCATCTCTACCTGCTAGACCACTCTGAGCCTGATATTTGAACTGAGGTGTGGTCATCAGTAACTGGAATGGATCTTCCTTATCTTGTTCCTGCTTAATCTTTAATAACTTAGCATCAACAATGTCACCACCCTTAAGGTTGATGGTTAACTCTAAATTATCACTAACAACTTTAATTAAGTTGCCTAAAGCACTCTCTGAACTGATTTCTTGTGACTGTAAATTAGCTGCTTGATCAGCCATTTTCTGTGCATTGGCTTTGTCAGCATTCCAGTCCCAGAACAAGAACATGGCAGCACAAAGTAAAAGTATGAATAACAGATTTCTTTGTTGTTCCATTTTGGAAAAATCCTAAAAGATTTATTTATTTTTTCTTGGTACAGGGTCAAGTCCACCTGGATTTAAAGGATGGCATTTAGAGATCCTTTTGATTCCAAGGTAGATTCCTTTTAAAACACCCCATTCTCTTATGGCTTCAAGAGTGTATTGAGAACAGCTAGGGTAAAAACGGCAATGCTGCCCTAACAAAGGACTGATGAAGATTTGATAGAAGCGAATCAGAGCTATCGCTATTTTTCCAAACGGTGAGATATTTGTAGCCATAATCGTCTAAAAATTGCACTCAGTTCAGAATTGCTGATGTCTTCTATTTTTGGTCTAGCTAATACAACCAGATCAATATTAGGAAGAGAATGCTGTGTTAATCTAAAAGTTTCTCTGGCGATTCGCTTTACACGATTTCTCCAGACGGCCCTTTTTAACACTTTTTTTGGTATGACTAAACCCAGTCTAGCACAATCTTCCTCATTTTTTCTTGCAAGAACAAGTACTCCTGGGACACTTGCGCGGACTGGATTTTTGAAAACCTTATCGTATTCCTCGGTGGTTAGAATTCTAACTGACCGAGGAAATGTATTATTAGCCATTAACAGTAGTTAAACGCTTACGACCTTTTGCACGACGACGTGATAAAACTTTACGACCGTCAGCAGTACGCATACGAACACGGAAACCGTGGGTCTTTTTACGCTTAGCAACATTTGGCTGGAAAGTACGCTTCATTTGTAACTCCAACGACGGGACAACCGCCTTAACAACATAAGGTGAATATTAATTTACATTAATCACCACTAACACAAAGTACGGTATTTTACATTGTAAATGTGCTTAAGGTCAACACGAATATGTGGTAAAATTATTCGCCATTATTAATTGAATGATATTTTTGATTAATTGAAAGTAATTATTATTATAAGAAGATAGGTTTTTTTATGGATTTGGTTCAAATCTGGCATGACGCTATTCAAAATTTAAAACAGTCTATTAATGATCCTCAGAAACAGGCTATTTACGGATTAATTGAATTCCAGTCATCTATTCAAATTATTGGTTCGGATTTATGTTTCATCTGTAACAATGATTTTATGATGAAACTGATGTCTGAATTTTCTCCTTCTTTATATATGGAGATCTCAAGATTACTTGGAAACAATAGTCTTGGTCTAAAGCTTCTTTTAGCAAGTGAACTTCAGAATTCACAGAATAACAATCAGGTACAGCCAGCAAATTTTGGCTTTCAGAATGAACCAAATACTCAGGTAAACAACAGTTTTAATCCTAATCCAAATCCGATTAATCAGCAGCCTTCTAATGTGGTTCCTGTTCAGAATGCTCCTGCTCATAACATGGTCAGAGCTGATAACATTAATCCAGAGAAGACCTTTGAAAACTACGTTACAGATCCTGAAAATTCACTTGTTTATGCAATTGCTCAGAAGATTGCTCAGAATCCAGGTTCTGAATCATACAATCCTTTCTATGTATATGGTGGTTCAGGTCTAGGTAAGACTCACCTGCTATGGGCTATTGCAAACAGAATCAGAGCAACCAAGCCAGAGATTTCTGTTGTGTATATTCGTGCTGAGGAATTCATCAGAAAGTTTGTTGAGTCAATGTCTAAAACAGGCTTTGTTGATCAGCAGGTTAAATTCCAGGATTCGTTTACACAGCATGATGTTTTCATCATGGATGATATTCAGTCATTGACCAAAGGTGAGAAATCTAGAGATACATTCTTTGAGATTATTGCTAACTATCTGGATAAACCAGGCAGCCAGCTTATCCTTGCATCTGACGTTGCTCCAGGCAATTTAAAGAATTTCCATCCTCGTCTGGTTTCAAGATTCGGTTCAGGTGTATGTAGAGAGATTTATCCACCTTCTGCAGAAACCCGTGCTGCAATTACTTTAAGAAAATGTAAGGAACTGGATATTCAGCTTGATCACGATGTTGTTGATTATATTGCTAATAACATCAGATCCAGTGTTCGAGAGATTGAAGGTGCTATCAAGACTCTGAAGCAGCATATTGAAATTACTGGCAAGCAGATTTCCTGTGATGATGCAGTTAAGCTGCTTTCTAATCTGGTTAATATTGACAGACAGGTAACCAGTATTGATGCAATTAAGGATCGTGTTGCCAAGGAATATGGTGTTACCGTTTCTTCTATGGAATCAGCTGAGAGAAAGAAAGCTACATCTCTAGCACGTTCTATGGCAATGACACTTGCAAATGATCTTATTCCGAATTTATCATTAAATGACATTGGAAGAGCCTTCAACAAGGATCATTCCTCTGTTCATGAAGCAATCAAACGTACTCGTGAAAAAATAGGTGACGATAGAGAGGAACAGTCTGCAATTTATCAGAGACTGATTCTGTCACTGAAGAAAGAGTAATTGTGGAGTTTATCAGATGAAATTCAGAGTCCTACTATCTAACTTAAAGAAACAGCTTGATGAGGTTGCTGGTATTGCAGGAACAGCCCCTAATAAAGAGGATATTACTCAGAACATTCTTATTAATGTATCTGAGAATATGCTTAATCTGAAAGCCACAAATTACAATATTGAGCTTAAAACCATTATTCCTCTGGATGATGTTGAGTCTGATGGTGAAATTACAGTTAACGCAAACAAGTTACGTGATACTTTAAGTAATCTTGATATCAACAGTGTTGTTTCTATTACTCTTGACGAAGATAAGAACGTTCTTGTTATTTCAGATGGAAATACTTCATTTGAGATTCGTACTCGTTCTTCAATTGATTTCCCTTCATTTGAACTTGAAGATATTGAACAGGAAATCAGCATTAAACAGTGTTTACTGAAATCTATCATTGACTCATCTGTATTCTGCGTTTCTAATGAAGATTTCCGTGATTATCTGAAAGGTATCCGTTTTGAGCTGAATGGTTCAAAACTTGAAATCTTTACCTCTGATGGTCATAGAATGGCAATTCTTGAAACTCAGCTTGCAAATCAGACATCATCTGGTTCATTCGGCGCAATCATTACCAAGAAGTGTGCTGCTCAGCTTTCAAAGATTTTAAATGATTCAGGTGAATCCGAAGTTGTTCTGAAGTTTACAAAGAATGCTGTTAGAACTTCATGCAATAACTTCTCTCTTGCATCTAAGCTGATTAACTGCGGTTATCCTAATGTAAGAACTGTTATTCCTAAGTCTATTGATACAACAATCTCTATTCCACGTGTGACTTTCAATAAGCTGATCCAGCAGGTTTCAGTTCTTTCATCTAAGCGTGTGAACGGTGTTTCCTTCAGCTTTGGTAATGGCAAGGTTGATTTAAGATCTGAGAACTCAGAACATGAGGTTGCAACTGCTTCTCTTGTTCTTCCTGATGCTCAGACACCAATCGAAATTTCTCTGAATGGTCAGTATGTTCGTGATGTTCTTAATGTAATCAAGACAGATAATGTTTTATTCTGTTTTAGCCAGCCTATGCTGAATGTTCTGATTAAATCTGATTCATCAGACAATAACGAGCTTAATGCAAGCTATATCATCAGTAAGGTTGTTGTTTAGTTTTAATGTGTTGCGAAGAATATCCTTTCTTCGCAATTATTCTTTATGCATATCACCAGGCTTATCGTACAGAACTGTCGCAATATTTCTTATCTTGATATAAAACCATCAAGTAATTTTAATCTTATATATGGACCTAATGGTTCTGGTAAAACCTCTCTTTTAGAATCTATTTCCTATCTTGGTCTTGGGCGTTCTTTCAGAACAACAAAGTATGTTTCTCTTATAAAAAGAGGAACAGAATCAATTACAATTTCAGCCAAGGTTAAAAGTGATAAGTCTGAATTTGAGGATACTCTTGGCATCTCTAGATTTAAATCCAGAAACAAGGGCTTGCAGGTTTCTGTAAACTCTGAACGTTCGTCCAGACTTCTGGACCTTGTGGATAGAATAAGCGTTCAGGTTATTCATCCTCAGGGAATTGATCTGATTCTGGGAAGCCCTGAGTTAAGACGCAGCTATATTGACTGGGGAATTTACTATATGTACCCTGAGTTCAAAATGCTATGGATGAATTACAAGAAGCTTCTGTCTCAGCGTAATTTTCTTCTTAAGAAAAATGCATCTGTAGAAGAGATTCAGCTATGGGATGATGCCCTTTCAAATATCAGCGAAAATATCACTTCTATTCGTGAAGAATATCTTCAGAAACTCTATCCTATTCTGCGTGAAAAACTGCAGCAGTTTTTGCCTGATTTTGAGTTCGATTTTAACTTTCAAAAAGGTTGGGAAAATGGCTTGCAGTTGCGCTCTGCGCTAGATTTAAATCTTGAAAAAGACCGTGTTTTGGGGTATACTTTTTATGGTTGTCACCGTGCGGATTTAAGGGTCAAATGCAACGGTTTTTTAGCATCTGATACCTTATCTAGAGGACAGTTAAAATTACTTGTCTGTGCAATGAGATTATCGCAGAGCCATTTGCTTAGACAGCAAAGTGGAAAAAACTGTATTTTCTTAATTGATGATCTCAATTCTGAGCTAGATCCACACTCTAGACATCTTTTGTTAGATGATTTAATAGATTGTAAGTGTCAGGTCTTTTTAACCAATATCTCAGAACAGATTGATATTCCTGATCGTATTGATTGTAAATATATCAACATCTCTACATCTATTACACCAGATTCATAGAGGACCAAATGTCAGAAGAAAAAAACAATGATTATGATACTTCCAGTATTAAAGTTTTACATGGCCTAGAAGCAGTTCGTAAACGTCCTGGAATGTATATCGGTGATACTGATGATGGATCAGGTCTACACCATATGGTTTTTGAGGCAGTTGATAACTCTATTGATGAAGCTTTAGCCGGTTTCTGTGACCATATTGAAGTAACTATTCATGAGGATGGTTCTGTTTCATGTACTGATAATGGTCGTGGTATTCCTGTTGCTATGCACCCAGAAGAGAAGGTTTCTGCAGCAGAAGTTGTAATGACCGTTCTTCATGCTGGTGGTAAATTCGACTCAAATTCTTACAAAGTATCAGGCGGTCTGCATGGTGTAGGTATTTCTGTTGTTAATGCCTTATCAGACCGTTTAGAACTAACTATCAGACGTGAAGATCACATCTGGCAGCAGGTTTATTTAAACGGTGGTCATCCTGAGGCTCCTCTTCACCAGATTGGTGATAGTGATGAACACGGTACAATGGTTCGTTTCTGGCCTTCTCCAGAGATTTTTAATAACAATATTACTTTTGAATACGCTATCTTAGCCAAGAGACTTCGTGAGCTATCATTCCTTAACTCTGGCATTAAGATTACCTTATCTGACTTAAGAGAGACTCCTGTAAAGCAGGAAGTCTTCTATCATGAGAAAGATGAAGGTATCAGCGCATTCATCAACTACCTGAATAAGGGTAAGAAGCCTATTCAGGAAGAAATCATTCATTTCACCAATGAGAATGATGATAATAAGATTTCTAATATCAGCGTTGAAATTGCAATGCAGTGGACCGATGCATACACAGAGAATATCTACTGCTTTACAAACAACGTTCCACAGAAAGACGGTGGTCAGCATTTAGCTGGCTTTAAGCGTGCTATTACCAATACATTCACCAAGTATCTGGCTGAGCATGCTACCATCGATAGCAAGATGAAGAATGTTACAGCTTCTTCTGAGGATATCAGAGAAGGTTTAACTGCTGTTATCTCTGTTAAGATGCCAGATCCTAAGTTCTCATCTCAGACCAAGGATAAACTTGTATCTTCAGAAGCTGGTACAGCAGTAAATAACTGTATTAACAATCATTTACTTGACATTCTAATCTTCAACAAGAAGATCTTCTCAGATAACATCTGTAATAAGATTTTATCTGCTGCAGTTACCCGTGAAGCAGTTAGAAAGGTTCGTGATATGTCACGTACCGACAGATCAGGTATCAGCAGCAAGTCTGTTGATAAGCTTGTTCCTTGCCGTGAAAAGAATCCTGCTTTATCTGAAATCTTCCTGGTAGAGGGTGATTCTGCAGGTGGTTCAGCAAAGAACGGAAGAGATTCTAAATTCCAGGCCGTTCTACCTTTAAGAGGTAAGATTCTTAACGTTGAAAAGGCTCGCCTTGATAAGGTTTTAGAGTCAGAACAGATTTCAAATCTTGTTATTTCATTCGGCTGTGGTATTGGCGAGAATTACGATATTTCAAAGCTGAAGTATCATAACATTATTATTATGACCGATGCCGACGTGGACGGTGCTCATATTCGTATTCTTCTTTTAACATTCTTCTACCATTTCTTCCCAGGAATCATTGAGAATGGCTATGTTTATGTTGCAGAGCCTCCTCTATATAAGTATGAGAAGAAATCCTCCAAGAAGGACCCTGTTTACGTAATTACAGAAGAAGATGCTGCATTCTTTGAGGTTTCTCTAGCTGTTGAGATGGGACAGTTATTCCCATCACGCGGTGCTGCTGCAATTCCTCCTGTATCTCTGGAAGCATTATTTAAGAAGTACATTGCTGTTGTTGCTTCTGCTAAGAAGGCATGTAAACAGGAAGCTGATTATAACTATGAAGCAATTATCAACATGCTTTATTACGATGTAATCAAGGATAATATGTTTGCTTCTGAGGCTGACGTTAAAACCTGGGTTGAAGGCTTTATTAAGGTATTACCTTCAAATCCTTCAGAGGGTATGTACTATAAGTACAGAATCGAACACGATGAGCTTAACAACAAGTTCTATCCAGTAGTTATTAAGCATGTTTTCGGTACTGATGAAGAGTGCACTATTAACGAGAAGTTCCTAACTAAGATCAGATACGACAAGATTAAAGCATTACATGCTCAGGCATCAAATCTGATTGAAGAGGATGGATACCTATATATTCCTTCAAATCCAGCTGAAAGCAAGGAAGTTAAAGTTAAGAATTTAACAGAGGTTTATGACATTCTGAAGAAGAAAGCTAAAGATAGTGTTAACATCCAGCGTTACAAAGGTCTAGGTGAAATGAGTGCAGCTCAGCTTTCTGAAACCGCTATGAATCCTGATACCAGAAGCATCAAGCGTGTTCACTTAAGTGATGCAATGGAAGCTAATAAGCTATTTGCTGACCTGATGGGTGATGATGTACCAGTAAGAAGAGAGTACATCGAAATTCACAGTGACGAAGCTGTGTTAGATGTTTAATCTTCAATCTTTTAAATATTACCTTAAACCTGGCTTTTGCCAGGTTTTTTATTATCTATTCTTCAATATAATTATCCGAAGGCTATCTCCGCAGATAACCTAATATTATGATTTATAAAATATTTCTTATATAGGTTATCTCTAATATCTATAGATATTCATGTTCCACGTGGAACTTATCAAATATTCTTTAAACTCTATATAGACTTTTTTCCCACATATTTAAATATCGTAGATTACGAATTCATACCCTATGTTGAGCATAGAGATTCAGTAATAAGCGAATAGAACATAATTAATATAATATAGAATTAATACTATGTTTTTTATATAAGCATGAATACATTCTATATGTTCCACGTGGAACAATTATGAACTATGTCTATGATTGATGTAATCAGAAATTACTTTGATATTGAAAAGTGATGATCATAAAAAAATCTAATAACAATATATTGATGTAATTAAAAAATTTTTTCTGTGAATATTATTTTTTTAACTAGTAATAAATAGTAAATTTCTATTTACTAATAACTGGAATCTAAGTCAAAATCAAATATTGTTATTCATATTTAATATGTTTTAGTTAAAGTTCCACGTGGAACATATATTTAAATTTGTGTTTCCATGAATAATAATTTGTAAATAAATTGAATATAGAAATAAAGAGGAAATTATATAAATCTTCACCCCTGTTTTATGTTCCACGTGGAACATAAACTTCGACTATTCATAATTTATATCCTAATTTATTAAAATATTTTGTAATATCATTACGATTTATTTAATTGTTCCAAGCAAATCTTATTAATTCATTTAGAAAGATAGATAATTGTTCATAAATCAGTGCCCTCTAGTGTTCCACGTGGAACAATTACTTGATAATTAATTCTGTTAATTTATTAATATTTCGCAGAGAAATTCCTTATGAGCTTATTTGCTCTATTTTCTATCAGATAAATTTGAAATTCATAATGTTTTATCAATTAGTATTTTCATTTTTAATGTAATCATTGTTCCATGTGGAACAACATTAATTTCTTGAAGACGATATATCCATTATCCTCTATATAATTTTGTGTATATTTATAATAATCAATTAATTTTATGAGATATTAACTCTCCACTTAGTTGATTATTCTTTATTATTAATATTAATATCAATATTAATATGTTCCACGTGGAACATTAATTACAATTAGAAATCTACTAAATCTGATTATTTTGATATCGATATTTGTTATATAAACGTTAGGGTGATTCTGACAAATTACAATTCTTAGGTTCTTCTTTAACTATTTATAAAATGAATGAAATAAATTTACTTGTTCCTCTGCTTAGTTTCGAATATGTTCCATGTGGAACATAATAATTTGGAACTAATAGTTCCATGTGGAAAATTAAGTGTAAATTATTAGTATCTGATTAATTGTTCCACGTGGAACATAAAAATGACGTTTAAATATAATGAATATGTTCCATGTGGAACATCGTGATTAATATGAAATGAGTATAGATTGTTCCATGTGGAACATAAAAAAGAAGGGGCTCTAAAAATAGAGCCCCAGGTCATAATTAGAAAACTAATTAGTATAGTACTGAAATATCAGCAGTTTTAGCAATAATCTCATGAAGATTGTTTAGTAAAGCCAATCTGTTATTCTTAATCTTAGAATCTTCAGCATTAACCATTACATTCTCGAAGAAATTATCAACTGGATCCTTCAGCTCTGATAGAGCAGATAGAGCCTCAGTATAATTACTCTCTGAATATAACTTAGAAACCTTAACTTCAACAGTCTTTAATACATTGAATAGCTTGATTTCTGCATCTTCTTTCAGAAGAGATTCATTGATATTCTTATCAAAGTTATCTGCCTTGCTTAGAATGTTGTTAATTCTCTTGTATGCAGAAGCCAGGTTCTCAGCTTCAGGTAGTGACTTAAACTGCTTAACAGCCTTAACTCTGTTATCAAAGTCCAGAATATCCTCTGGATTGGTTGATAGAACTGCTAAGAAGATTGATGCCTCAATGCCCTGATCCTGGTAGTAAGCCTTAAGTCTGTTATAAACGAAGTTAATAACATTCTCTTTGGTTTCCTTTGACTTTAGCTTAGCTTCAAGAATAGAGCATGCTTTTTCGATTAGCTTGTAGAAGTTGATTGAAATGTTGTTTTCAATCATGATTCTAATTAGGCCAATAGCTGCTCTTCTTAAGCCAAATGGGTCCTTATCGCCCTTTGGTAGCATATTGATACCAAAGATACCAACCAGGGTAATAATCTTCTCTGCTAAGCTTACAGAAATCTGTACAGGCTTGGTAGGAATAATGTCACCAGCAAATCTTGGTAAGTACTGCTCGAAGATAGCGTCTGAAACGTCCTTGTCTTCGTTATCCAGCTCAGCATAATGCATACCCATAATACCCTGAGTATCAGTGAACTCGGTAACCATAGTGGTTGCTAAATCGCACTTAGCTAGGTGAGCTGCACGAGCTGCTTTGCTTGCATCAGCATTGATTTCGTTAGCAATGTATTTAGCCAGCTCTTCAACACAGTCTGATCTGAATGCAAGAGTACCAATATCCTTCTGATAAACAATGTTTTCAAGCTTCTTGAAGTATGACTCAAGGCTGTTCTTTCTGTCTGTCTGGAAGAAGAACTCTGCATCAGAAAGTCTTGGTCTAACTACTCTTTCATTACCTGAAATCAGAGAGGTTGGATCATCTGGATTGATGTTTGATGCGAATGCAAATGAAGGAAGAAGCTTGTTATCCTTATCGTAGATAGGGAAGTACTTCTGGTCACCCTTCATGGTATAAACAAGAGCCTCAGCAGGAACCTTAAGGAATCTCTCCTCGAAAGAAGCCTTGAAGATATGTGGTTCTTCAACGATTGAGGTAACTTCTTCAACTAGTGAATCATCAAGGTCAGCCTTACCGTTAACAGAGTTAGCGATATCAGTAACCTGCTTGATGATAGAAGCCTTTCTCTCATCATAATCAGCAACTACATGACCTTCGGTTCTTAGCTGCTCTACATAGGTATCTGCAGACTTGATTACTACCTTCTGTGATCCAAGGAAACGGTGACCGTTGATTTCTTTTGATGATTCAACACCTAGGATTGAACCTGGGATTAGAGTATCACCGAAAAGCATACATAAGGTATGTACAGGACGAACGAACTCTTCCTTCTTATCACCCCAGTGCATTAAACGTGGAATTGGAAGTGACTTCAGAGCAGTCTTGAATAAATCAGGAACGATATCAGCTGTGTTAGCACCCTTCTTGGTGGTCTTGATGTATAACCACTCACCTTTAGGGGTAGTTAATCTCTCTGCATCTTCAATCTTGATACCATTAGCTGAAGCCCAGCCTAAAGCAGCTTTTGTAGGATTGCCGTTAGCATCGAATGCAGCCTTAACTGCAGGTCCCTTGATTTCAATTTCCTGGTCCTTCTGCTTCTCTTCAAGAGCAGAAATGAATAGAGCCAGTCTTCTTGGGGTTGCATACCACTTTGAAGATTCGAAATGTAGATTCTGATCTTTTAACTGCTTTACAAATGAATCATGTAAAGACTGAGCAAGGGTACGTAAAGATTTTGGAGGTAGTTCCTCAGTTCCCAGCTCTAAAAGTAAATTATTGGTTGTCATGATATGTTAAATCCTAGTTATCCTTGTTTTCAGTCTTTTTGCACATTGGGAAACCTAGCTCTTCTCTAGATTTGTAATATGCTTCTGCAACAGATTTAGATAGAGTTCTGATTCTCAGGATAAATCTCTGACGCTCAGTTACTGAAATAGCATGTCTTGCATCTAACAGATTGAAACAATGAGCTGCCTTTAGAATTCTTTCATATGCTGGTAGAGGAAGTGGCTTCTCCAGATTTAGAAGATAGCTACTCTCTTTTTCCATCTGATCAAACATGCTGAATAAGAAATCAGTATCAGCGTGTTCAAAGTTGTAAGTAGACTGCTCTACTTCGTTCTGATGGAATACGTCACCGTAGGTAACATCACCGTTTGCAGTATGTGCCCAGATTAAGTCATAAACAGTCTTTTTCTTCTGGATGTACATAGCAAGACGCTCTAGACCATAGGTAAGCTCACCCGTAACAGGGAAACACTCTAGACCGCCAACCTGCTGGAAGTAGGTAAACTGTGAAACTTCCATACCGTTCAGCCAGATTTCCCAGCCAAGACCCCAGGCACCAAGAGTTGGGTTTTCCCAGTTGTCTTCAACGAAACGAATATCATTCTCGGTTGGATCAAAACCAAGTTCCTTTAGTGAGCCAAGATATAACTCCTGAATATTATCTGGAGATGGCTTAAGAATAACCTGGAACTGATAGTAGTGCTGAAGTCTGTTAGGGTTTTCACCGTAACGACCATCGGTTGGTCTTCTTGATGGCTGAACATATGCACATGAGATTGGCTCAGGACCAAGTGATCTTAAGAAAGTCATTGGGTGTGAAGTACCAGCACCGACTTCAAGATCGAATGGCTCTGCAATCATGCAGCCATGTCGCATCCAGTAATCTTGTAGGGTAAGAATTAAACCTTGGAATGTTTGAAGGTCATATTTGTTAGACATTTTTTTAACCTTGCGACGAATACAAAATAGATAAAGATCTATTCAAATAAAAAAAATAAAAAAAAGTTGGTACATTTTACCATTAAACCGCATCAGTTTGCGCCTTTATTGAGGAAAAATACCTATAAAAAGAAAGAAAAATGCAAAAAAGTTACAAAACATGAAAGAAAAAGCAAAGATAAATTAACTCGAGTTTCCCAGATAAAAAATTTAAGTAAATCCAGATCCACTCTAGGATTGATGCTCTTTAAAAACTTGTATTGATTTATTATCTTGCTAGAGGCAATGGAATTACCTGCTTAAGGAAGTTACAGATCCCGTTAAACCATGAGCCTAACAGATCATTTATGATCTGCTCTGCTTTAACAAGACAACCTTTCTTTAGCAGGCTTGCTTCTTCTAAAATCTTTGGAATATAAATGAAGCATCTCATTAGAGAATCTATTGCTGCCTGATAAGGTATATCCTGTATCTGTTCTTTTGTAAATCTGAATAGAGCACCTAATGAACGTT
>NZ_FUXX01000049.1 GCF_900167015.1 Succinivibrio dextrinosolvens DSM 3072 | reverse complement strand
CTAGGGCAATGCATCTTTATCGAAATGGGATGCCAATGCCACTTCTTTCAGAGTGGTTAGGTCATACACAGATGGAAACAACTATTAAATATTATGCAAATGCTGATGTTAAGATGATACAAGATGCAGTTGAAAAAGCAACTTCAGACTTTAATCCAATCATCAGATCTGCAGTTGATTTTAAATTTGATAATGATGATGTAGTTCTCAAGAGACTGTATGGACTTATGTAAATGTTATCCCGACTTTTTATGTACCGATGCCCGTAACTAAGCCGATTTTTGCTGCTTTACGGTATAATCATAAAGTCGGGATAAGTGTTGTGAGAGGGCTGAGTTAGAACTCGCCCTACTCGATTGGGCTCGACTAAAAGAGGATATCTTATAATATACATATAGAAATCAGAAAGATGAATGTTTGGTTCGTGCGAAAAAAACGGCTAAGGTAACGCTAAGATTTGCATCCTAAGATGTTAATGAAAGTGTTTGTCAAAGTAAATTATCTTGACACATTTCACATATCTGAAAGATGTATTATAATTACACGCAGAAAGTGTGAGGTATTTTGATGATCAATCAGCGTACAATTCTAAAGCCAGTATCAATGACTGGTATCGGTTTACATTCAGGCGCCAAGGTTCAGGTAGCATTCAGACCTGCTCCAGCAGATACTGGTATTGTGTATACAAGAACCGATCTGAATCCAAATGTTACAATGAAATGTACAGCAGATAATGTAAAGGACACTCAGTTATGTACCGCTCTGGTAAATGAGGCTGGTGTTCGTATTTCTACTGTTGAACATCTTACTGCCGCACTGTCATCTCTGGGTATCGATAACCTCTATGTTGATGTGAATGCCCCTGAGATTCCTGTTATGGATGGTTCAGCTCAGCCATTCCTTTATCTGTTTGCTTCTGTAGGTATTCAGGAGCTTTCAGTTCCAAAGAAATTCATTCGTGTTGTTCGCAAGGTTCGTGTTGAAAATGAAGGCAAGTGGGCGGAATTGACTCCTTCAGAGAGCGGTTTCAATCTTGATCTTCAGATTGACTTCAACCACCCTGCAATGGACAGAGATAAGCAGCACTATGCTATGACCTTTACCGGTGAAGCATTTGCCCGTGACGTTTCAAGAGCAAGAACATTCTGCTTTATGAGAGATGTTGAGTTTATGCATGCTCACAATCTTGCATTAGGCGGTTCTCTTGAAAATGCCGTTGTTCTGGATGATAACAGAGTAATTAATCCAGAAGGTCTGCGTTACGAGGATGAGTTTGTAAAACACAAGCTGTTAGATGCTATCGGTGACTTATACATGGATGGTCACAGCATTCTTGCTAATTTCAAAGCTTACAAGACCGGTCATGATCTGAACAACCGTCTTTTAAGAGCTCTGTTATCTGATTCTTCAAACTATGAGATTATTCAGTTTGCTGATACTCAGAAAACAAAATCAAATGCAATCAATTTTCTTGACGCCAAAAAGACTTTAACTGCCTTCTAACTGGAGGTTTCTGTGTTTGAAATCAAGTCAGGATGGCTATATTCTGACGATATAAACATCCGTAAAGTCCCTGTTGACAGGTATGGAAAAAGACCTGAGGGGACTAAAATTTCTCTTATCGTAATTCACTGTATTTCACTTCCTCCTCGCCAGTTCGGCGGACCATATGTTGATGATATTTTCAAGGGTACTTTAGATCCTAATGCTCATCCTTACTTTAAGGAAGTTGCTCATCTTGAAGCCTCTACTCATCTTTTCATCAACCGCCAGGGCGTAATTACCCAGTATGTTTCCTTCCTCGACAGAGCATGGCACGCCGGCAGATCATCCTATAATGGGCATAAAGAGTGCAATGACTACTCAATTGGTATCGAACTTGAGGGCTGCGATGATCTTGAATACACTATAGAACAGTATTCAACTCTTAAGGATGTAATTGCAGTTCTTAAGAAAACCTATCCGGATATTGGAAATAACATAGCCGGACACAATGAAGTAGCACCAGGCAGAAAAACCGACCCAGGTAAATTCTTCGACTGGAGCCAAATACGATAATTACCATAGGTGTACCTCTTATATGGAAAAGTATTTAACTGAGTATTATGAGCAGGCAGGCGAGCGTGCCCGTCTTGGTGTTGAGCCTTTACCTCTGAATGCAGAATTTACCAAGCAGCTGTGTGAACTCTGTAAGAATCCACCTGTAGGCTCTGAATCTGAGCTTCTGCATCTTCTAAAGGACAGAATCAATCCTGGTGTTGATGAGTCTTCAGCTATCAAGGCAGAGTTTTTATATGACATTGCAACAGGAAAGACTGTAAGTCCTGTTGTTGACAAAACTCTTGCTGTAAAGCTTTTAGGTACCATGAAAGGCGGTTTCAATGTCGGCTACCTAATCAAGCTTCTTGAAGACAAGTCTATGGCTGCTGAAGCAGAGACTGCCCTGGAGCATACCCTGCTTATTTACAATGCCTTTGACGAGATAGCTGCTCTTGCAGACAAGGGCAATACTTTTGCATTAAATCTGATTAAAAAGTGGGCTGATGCCACCTGGTTTACATCAAAGGAGAGTTTCCCTTCCAAGGTTACTCTGACTGTATTCAAGGTTGCTGGTGAGACCAATACCGATGATTTCTCTCCTGCTCCTGATGCCTGGTCACGTCCAGATATTCCTCTGCATGCTCTTGCCATGTACAAGATGTCACGAGATGACTTAAAGGCTGACGTTGAAGGCGTTAAAGGTCCTGTTTCAACCATCGAAGCCTTAAAGAGCAAAGGTTTTCCTTTAATCTTTGTTGGTGACGTTGTCGGTACCGGTTCATCAAGAAAGTCTGCTGCAAATTCTCTTTTATGGCATATAGGTCATGACATCGAAGGTGTTCCTAACAAGAGAGCTGGCGGTGTAGTAGTTGGCGGCAAGATTGCTCCTATTTTCTACAATACCCTGGAGGATTCAGGTGCGCTTCCTTTAGAGGCAGATGTATCAAGGCTGAATCGTGGCGATGTAGTTGATCTTAATGTATATGACGGCACTATCACTAACCATCAGACTGGCGAAGTTCTGTGCAGTTTCTCCCTAAAGACTCCAACTCTTTTAGATGAGGTTCGTGCTGGCGGTAGAATTCCACTGATTATCGGTAAGGATCTGACCGACAGAGCTAGAGCTTATCTGAAGCTTGGTCCAACTGACGTATTTGCCAAGGCTTCAGAGGTTAAGGCATCAGGCGGATTTACCCGTGCTCAGAAGATTGTTGGCAGAGCCTGCGGTGTTGAAGGTATCCGTCCAGGTCAGTACTGTCAGCCTGTAATTACAACTGTAGGTTCTCAGGATACAACTGGTCCTATGACTCGTGATGAGCTTGTTGATCTTGCCTGTCTGAAATTTACTGCTCCTATGGTAATGCAGTCATTCTGTCATACAGCAGCATATCCAAAGAGTGTTGACGTAAAGACCCATTCAACACTGCCTAAGTTTATCCATTCACGTGGCGGTGTAGCTTTAAATCCTGGTGATGGTGTTATTCACACCTGGCTTAACAGAATGTGTCTGCCAGATACTGTAGGTACAGGTGGTGATTCTCATACCCGTATGCCTTTAGGTATTTCATTTGCAGCAGGTTCTGGTCTGGTAGCTTTTGCTGCAGCAACAGGAATTATGCCTCTTGATATGCCAGAGTCAGTTCTTGTTCGCTTTAAGGGCAAGAGAAAGGCAGGTATCACTCTTCGTGACCTTGTACATGCAATTCCTTACTTTGCTATTAAGAAAGGCCTTTTAACTGTTGAGAAGAAGGGCAAGAAGAACGTATTCTCCGGTAAGATTATCGAAATTGAAGGTCTTGAGAATTTAAGCGTAGAGCACGCCTTCGAGCTTGCAGACGCATCTGCTGAGCGTTCTGCAGCAGCCTGTGCTATCAAGCTGTCTCAGTCTTCAGTTGAGAAGTATCTGAAATCTAATATCGCTCTGCTAAGAAAGATGGCAGAGGATGGCTATGAGTCAAAGGATGCTCTTCTAAAGCGTGCTGATGCTATGCAGAAGTGGCTTGAGAATCCTAGCCTGATTGAAGCAGATAAGGACTGCTCATATGCTGAGGTTTTAGAGATTGACCTGGATGAGATTAAAGAACCAATCCTGTGTGCTCCAAATGATCCTGATGATGCAAGATTATTATCAGAGGTTGCCAACACCAAGATTGATGAAGTGTTCATTGGTTCATGCATGACCAACATCGGTCACTATCGTGCAGCAGCTGAAATCTTCAGAGACCTTAAGAGCGAAGCTAAAGTCAGACTGTGGATGGCTCCTCCAACCCGTATGGACAGACAGGAGCTGTCAGATGAAGGTCTGTTGTCAATACTAGGTAAGGCTGGCGCAAGAATCGAAATCCCAGGTTGCTCTCTATGTATGGGTAATCAGGCACGAGTAGCTGACAATGCTACAGTGATTTCAACCTCAACACGTAATTTCCCTAACCGTCTTGGAAATGGTGCAAATGTGTTCCTGGGTAGTGCAGAGCTGGCTTCTGTCACTGCTAAACTGGGCAGACTGCCATCAGTTGAAGAGTACTTTGACAACACCAGATGCCTTGATGGAAAGGAAGATTCAATCTATTCACTGCTTGATTTCTCTAAGAGCGAATAAATTGTAGTTCTTGGTGCATCCTATTATACAAAATGCAGAGGTTAGCCTTATATCTCTGCATTTTTCTATTAATATCACATAATCACGTTGTATACTGTGCAGATTAAACAAAGACGATTCCGTGTTTGCTATAATTACGGGATACGAAAAAAATTTTTATTCAAGTTGTAGACAAGATCTACCTTTTTTCATTTTGTTAGGAGTAACACATGAAAGTTGCAGTTTTAGGTGCAGCAGGCGGTATTGGCCAGCCTTTATCAATGATTTTAAAGAATTCATTACCAGCAGGTTCAAAGTTAGGTCTATATGACGTTGCACCATTTACCCCTGGTGTAGCAGTTGATCTAAGCCACATCCCTACAGACGTTGAGGTTCAGGGTTTCACCGGTGAGGATCTTCCAAAGGCTCTTGAAGGTGCTGACGTTGTTGTAATTCCAGCTGGTGTTGCTCGTAAGCCAGGTATGACCCGTGATGATCTGTTCAACATCAACGCAGGCATCATTGCTAACCTAGTTCGCAACTGTGCACGTGTATGTCCAAAGGCATGCATCTGCATCATCACCAACCCAGTTAACTCAACTGTACCTCTAGCAGCTGAAGTTCTAAAGGCTGAAGGTGTATACGACAAGCACCGTCTATTCGGTGTTTCAGCTCTAGACGTTCTACGTTCAGAGACCTTCCTAGCAGCTGAGCTAGGTATTTCTAACCAGAGAATTCTAGTTCCAGTAATCGGCGGTCACTCAGGCACCACCATCATTCCTTTACTATCAAAGGTTATCGGTCACGAGAAGATTGCTGCTGACCGTATCAAGGCTCTAACCGACCGTATCCAGAACGCTGGTACCGAGGTTGTTGAGGCTAAGGCTGGTGCTGGTTCAGCAACTCTATCAATGGCAACTGCTGGTGCACGTTTTGCTCTTAAGGTTGTTAAGGGCTTAATGGGTGAGCCAGGTGTTAACGAGTACGCATACGTTGAAGGCGGCTCAAAGGTTGCTCCTTTCTTCGCTCAGGCAGTTCGTTTCGGTAAGAACGGCTGGGATGAGGTTATCGACTACGGTACCGTTTCAGATTTCGAGCAGAAGTTAATCGACGAGGCAGCTCCTCAGTTAGCAACCAACATCAAGAAGGGTGTTGATTTTGCTCAGAAGTGGTTATCAGAGAACAAGTAATCTGAAATACACTTAGATTTTAGTGATTCTTTAACGAATCAAATAAAGGCTCTGACTGATATTAAAATCGTCAGGGCTTTTTTTGTTTCAAATATTATTAAATTTTTTTAGAATTCTGCCGTAAATAAATATGGGATAAGAGCGTCGCAGATTTTCAAAGTGATTTGAGAATTTGCATTTGTTTTATGTTCTATACTTATAACAATTCATTTAAACCAAGGAGGAAATAATGGTAAAACATTTCAAGATTAGTGCCATTGCACTAGCCCTTGGTTTTGCAATCATTTCTTATTCAGATTCAGTTAATGCTGCAAAGTATGAGGTTATGACTTCAACCAGAGCAATGGTTGCAAGAGATACTTTGTCCGGCATTGATTTTAGCGGACTTGCCAATTCTGCTCCTAATGCCAGCACTGAGATGTATTCTCCTGACAAGATGAATTCCATTATTGAAAACAGTCGTCTGACAGAGATTGTAAGAGATCAGGATAAGTGTCAGTTCACTGCTGATATTGAAGACCGTGCACGTCTCGTTAAGAGTCCTGTGTTCATGTATGCATGGGGCCAGATGCTTTTAGGCGGTATCTGTGTTAGAGAAGATAAGGAACTGGGACTTGGATATATCAGACATTCAGCTGATAATGGCTATGCTCCTGCAATGATGCAGATGTCTGTTTATTACGAGCGCGGTTCAGGCATGGGTAAGAGTCTTAATATGTCAGAGCAGTATATGCATACTGCTGCAGCATTAGGTTCTAAGACTGCAAGATTAAACTGGGCTGATATGCTGGTTCGTGGTTTTGGCTCTCCAAATCTTTATGAAGAGGCCTATGGCTGGCTGTATCACTGTGATTTTGATGATGAGTATTCCAAGGCTAAGAAGCTATATCTTCAGGAGCAGCTCAAAAAGTTCCTGCCACCTAATGTTGTGGCAAGAAATGAAGCCTTTGCACCGGATTTTTAAAGAATAATTCCAAGCAAAAATAGGAGACCTGCTAGATAGTGAGTCTCCTTTTTTCGTATAGATAGGCTCCTAACATAATTGAAAAGCCTACTATCCATCCTATAGGCATAATAGAGCAGACACCAATATATCCAAATTTCTCAAGCAGCAGATCGATTATGAAGTAGCGGATACCCAGTTCAAAGAAACTTGAGATTAGAGGGTATTTTGCAAGACCAAGACCCAGAAGGGTATTCTTCAGAACCATAATCATTCCAAAGAAGATATAGAAGATTACGTATACGTATAAGGTTTCCTGTGCCAGTCTTATAATAGAGAGATTGTTATTCTCAATAAAGACCTCAATCAGAGGCTTTGAGAACAGTACAATCAGAACTGCAAGAAACAGAGTAATACCGATATTGAGAACAAATCCCTTTTTCACTCCTTCTTTAATTCTTTCATAGCTGCAAGCTCCATAGTTCTGAGCTGTGAATACGGATATTACCGAGCCTAAGGCTATATAAAGCTGAGAGAATATCTGATCGACAATAATTGCTGTAGTAAAGGCGGCAACAGCATTGGTTCCCAGTCTGTTGATACCGCTTTGCAGTACAAGAGTACAAAGAGAGATGATGCATAGCTGGAATCCCATTGGGAGTCCAATCTTAACGTGTCTGTAGAGAAAATCCATGCTGAAGCGGAAGTCGTCAAAAGACAGTCTTAATTCAGGAAATCTTCTGTGAATATAGATGTAGCAGAGGATATCTGATACGGTCCATGCTACAACTGTGGCGTAAGCTGCACCTGCAATTCCCATATCAAATTCCAGAATGAAAACCAGATCCAGACAAAGATTTATAACGGAGGAGATGATAAGAAAATACAGAGGAGTCTTACTGTCGCCCAGAGCTCTCATGATACATGCCAGAAGGTTATACAGAATCAGAGGCAGAGTTCCTGCAACAATGATGTACATGTATGTATGGGCTAGCTCTAAAATCTCCTTTGGCGTATGCAGAAAATCAAGAATACGGTAGGAGAGGGGAAGAATCAGAGCGGTTACTGCAATAGCAATTATTACGGAGAGGATTGTTGAGATTGCGTAGGATTTTTTTATCAGATCAAAATTCTTCTCACCAAATTTATGGGCAGTAACGATAGTGAATCCCTGAGTTGAGGCAAAGATAAAACCGAAGACCAGAAAGAATATAGGTCCGGTAGCTCCACAGGCAGCAAGGGCATCAAGTCCGATAATTCTTCCGACAATCAGCATATCAAAGAAGTTATACAGCTGCTGAACGCTATTTCCTATGATGATTGGTATAGCGTAGAGAATAATGGATTTATAAATATTGCCGCGTGTCAGAATGTCTGAATGCATGTGGTGGCCTAATACTCGTTTCTAAGCGTTTTTTCTCTGATGAACATTTCTTAGAATGTTCTTGAGAATTTCAACTGTTGTGTTGACAGAATTAACATCAAGCCATTCTCTTTCAGTATGACAGTCTCCACCTAAAGGACCAAAGGAATCCAGAACAGGAAGATTGCACTGAGAGATATGATTGCCATCTGATACACCGCCTGATGACTGGAAGGTTAATTTTATTCCAAGCTTTGCTGCAGATTCAGTTACTATCTGCTTAAGCTCATCAATACCTTTGACCATAATCATTGGTGGATTTAAGACCAGAATCTTGTATTCTGCCTTGATATCCTTTCCAAATGGCTTTTCAAACTCAGCCTTGAATTTAGTGAAGAACTCGTCCCACTGTTCGTTGGTCCAGAATCTGACATCTACTCGTGCCTGACAGTCCTGAGCAATTGCATTTGCAATTGTTCCACCCTGAATGGTACCGAAGTTTACGGTAATATCCTTGGTAGCAAGCTCATTTATTCTGAAAATGCAGTTTGCCATGGCATTGATTGCACTTCTGCCTTTCTCAGGACAAAACCCCGCATGAGCTCCTACACCGTGCATGAAGATGTCTATGTGAGAAATACCCTTACGTCTTTCGGTGATAAGACCTAGCTTTTCCTGTGATTCAAATACCAGAGCATATGATGATTTCTTTGCGTAGGAATCAATCCAAGGGGTAGAGAACGGACTTCCGATTTCTTCATCTGGGTTGAATAAAACTGCAACGGATAGAGAGTTCAGAACACTTTTCTCAAGAGTACACAGTGCATAGAGAATTGCCAGACAACCATTCTTCATGTCTGCAACACCTGGACCGTAGGCCATATTGCCTTCAATTCTGAATGGTCTCTGCTTTGCTGTACCCTTAGCAAAAACGGTATCCAGATGTCCTGATAAAAGCAGATCATAATGGTCAGCCTCTGGTTTGTTTGTGGTAAACATTCCATGTCCGACCTTATCTCCAAGATCGACCTCTTCTACATGGAAACCACTGTTTCTGAAAAGGTCGCAGAATATACGGCAGACACTGGTAACTCCATGAGTATCAGTACTGCCACAGTCTATATTGACTACCTTTTCCAGAGCATCAAGGTAGTCTTTTAGATTAGATATCATTCATTAACTCTACTTAACAAAACCGCCTTTTGCTCCAGCCCATGCAGGAAGGAATGCTCCCTTGTAGGCCTCAAGAATGGTATCAGCTACAGCATCAGTCTGATATGCCTCTACAACCTTCTTCAGATCAGCATCATCAGCTCTGTCTTTTTTAGCTGCAATAACATTGATTAAAACAGCTGCAGCAGGATTTACCTTAGGATCAATATTCTCCTGATAGACTGAATCTGTGCTTGGATTTAAATTTGCGGTATAGGCATTGCCGCCGTTGATTAGCGCAGCGCTTACATCAGGAAGAATTCTTGCCAGAATGCCTGATTCAGCCTCACGAATCTTAATCTTCTTTACGTATTCGGTGATATCAGCTTTGGTTGGAGTATATCCCTTTGAAGGATCAACCTTGATAAGACCGGCTGCCTCTAAAACCTTAAGAGCGCGTCCTCCATTTGTTAAATCAGATGGAATAGCAATGATGTCTCCGTCCTTGATGTCCTCAATAGACTTAATCTTATCCTTGTTGTTGAATACACAAAGAGGAGTGATGATTGTATCGCCGATATCAACAATCTCGTAGCCGTTACGCTCGATATCGTTCTTTAGAAATGCCTTGTGCTGGAACGCATTGAGGTCAATTTCACCATCATGCAGAGCACGGTTTGGAGTTGCATAATCAGAGTATCTTACAAGCTTTACCTTAAGATTATCCTTCTTTAGGATTTCGTTTACTGTATCCCACTGAGCAACATAGTCACCAACAACACCTACTTTGATTTCTTTAACATCAGCTGCGTTGGCGGAAACAGCACATACAGAAAGGACAGATGCCAACAGTAGGGATTTCAGATTGAATTTCATTTTTTCACCTTAAATTTTGGTTGATTGTCTGATGATAAAAATATACTTCCATATGCAGGACCGCATACCTATCGCTTTGTAATAATGTATAATTCTACCGTTATTATTTCAACAAGCTATACTAAAAATGATCAAACTTGAGCATATAAGTAAAACATTCATTCAGAAAAAGAGAAGGGTTGAAGCTCTAAAAGACGTCAATATTGAAATTAAGGACGGTGAAATCTTTGGAATTATCGGCTTTTCAGGAGCCGGTAAATCAACTCTTGTAAGATGTATAAATCTTCTTGAAAGACCAAGCGAGGGAAGGGTAATCATTGGCGATACCGACCTTACCTCTTTAGAAGACAGCAAGCTTCGCAAAATCCGTCAGCGTATCGGCATGATCTTCCAGCATTTCAATCTGATGCCTTCACGAACTGTTTTTGAAAACATCGATCTTCCTTTAAAACGAACCGGTATGGAAAAGAAAGAGCGTGTTAAGAAAATCGAGTCTTTACTTGAAATGGTTGATCTTTCTGACCGTCGTGATGCCTATCCATCTCAGCTTTCAGGTGGTCAGAAGCAGCGTGTTGCTATTGCCAGAGCTCTTGCATGCGATCCTGATGTTCTTTTATGTGATGAGGCTACATCAGCATTGGATCCTCAGACCACAGAACAGATTATAAATCTGCTCAAGGACCTGAATAAGAAACTAAATCTTACAATCGTGGTTATTACTCACCAGATGTCTGTTGTAAAAGACCTCTGTGACAGAGCAGCTGTAATGGAGAACGGAAGCGTGGTTGAGTGTGGAAATGTCTACGACCTTTTTGCAGATCCAAAGGCTCCTTTAACCAAACGTTTCCTTGATACAGCCTCAAACATCAAATCATTTATGGAAATCCTTCATCAGAAAGGATCTCTTGCAGATATCAAGGAGGGAACCAATATCTGGTCTCTAACCTATACCGGGGAGTCCACTGGTGAGGACCTTATGACTCAGATCTGCGATATATACAAGGTTAGAGTGAATATTCTCTATGCAAACATTGATTATATTAAAGGTGTTCCTCTAGGACATCTGGCAGTTCATCTGACAGGAGAGACCTCAAAGATTGAAGATGCTGTTGCATATATAAAGGGTAAGGGCGTTAAAGTGGAGATTCTGAAATGATGGAGATTATAAATATCTTAATGCCTAACTTTGAAAGGCTGTCAGAGGAATTCTACGAGTGTCTGTTCCAGACCATCATTATGGTTCTTGTGTCCGGAACCATTGCCTGGATACTTGGTGTTGCTCTTGGTGTAACTCTGGTAGTAACCAGATCAGGTGGCATCATGCGTAACAGACTGGTCTTCAATACACTTGATCGCTGTATAGATGTTATCCGTTCAATACCTTTTATTATTCTGATGGTTCTTCTGATTCCTCTGTCTCGCTTTATTGTCGGTACAGGTTCAGGTCTTGAGGGCTCATTTGTGGCACTGGTATTCGGTACCGTTCCTTTCTTCTCAAGACAGATTGAACAGGTTCTCTCAGAAGTTGACGGAGGCCTTGTTGAGGCTGCTCAGTCAATGGGACTGTCTCCTTGGGAGATTATCTTCAGTGTCTATCTTAAGGAAAGTATTCCAGGAATCACTCGTGTAACCATGATTACCTTTGTATCATTCATTGGTATTACTGCAATTGCAGGTGCTATTGGTGCAGGTGGTCTGGGAGATTTTGCCATCAGATACGGTTATCAGATGGGATATCGTGACATGATCTGGCTTACCGTGATTGTCATACTTCTGATGATCAGTATTTTCCAGTTTGTTGGTAATTACATAATCAAGAAAACATCACACTGATATCTTTCCTCTGCAGATGACTATGTTTAACCAGAGTGTCATCTGCATCTGATTTCAAAATTGTCCATAATCTCTATTTATACTTTCTTTTGCATTTCGAGTTTTGTGCAAAATTCAAAAAAAAATCTGTATCTGTTATAATTCAAAATTCTGTAGTTTAGATTTTTTTTGAAGAGCTGATTTCAATGTTCGAGAATTTAACCCAAAGATTAACACGTACCCTTAAGAATATAAGCGGTAAAGGTCGTATTACAGAAGAAAACATCAAGGATACCTTACGTGAGGTTCGTACTGCTTTATTAGAAGCTGATGTTGCACTTCCTGTTGTTAAAAGTTTTACCAATAGAGTTAAAGAAAGAGCTCTTGGTGCTGAAGTTAATCTGAGTCTTTCTCCTGGTCAGGAGTTTATCAAGGCTGTTCATGCCGAACTGATTGAGACTCTGGGTGGACAGATCAGTGAAATCAATCTTGCTCATCAGCCTCCTGCAGTTATCCTGCTTGCCGGTTTACAGGGTGCTGGTAAAACCACATCTGCAGCTAAGCTTGCTCTGTTCTTAAAGGAACGTATGAACAAGAAGGTTCTGTTGGTTTCAGTTGATACCTACAGACCTGCTGCTATGGATCAGTTAAAGACTCTTGCTGTTGAAATCGGCGTTGACTGCTATCCATCAGATCCAAAGAACAAGCCTGAGGACATTGCAACTGCAGCATTAAAAGAAGCTAAATTACGTGCTTACGATGTAATGATTCTTGATACTGCTGGTCGTCTTGCAGTTGATGAGGAAATGATGAATGAGGTTAAGAGACTTCATTCTCTGACAGATCCTATTGAAACATTCTTCACTGTTGATGCTATGACCGGTCAGGATGCAGCTAACACTGCCAAGGCCTTTGGTGAAGCATTAGATCTAACCGGTGTTATTTTAACCAAGGCTGACGGTGACGCCCGTGGCGGTGCTGCACTAAGTGTTAAGGAAATAACTGGTAAGCCAATCAAATTCATCGGTTTAGGTGAAAAGATTGTTCCACTTGAGCCATTCCATCCAGATCGTATTGCAAGCCGTATTCTTGATATGGGTGATGTGCTGTCTCTTATTGAGGATCTGCAACGTAACACCGATATGGAGCAGGCTAAGAAGGTTGCTCAGAAGATTAAGTCCGGTGAGGGCTTTACCTTTGAGGACTTCAGAGATCAGATTACTCAGATGAAGAAGATGGGCGGTATGTCTGGTCTTCTGGATAAGCTTCCTGGAATGGGTAATATTTCTGATCAGATTAAAGATAAGGTTAACGATAAATCTCTTTTACATATGGAGGCAATCATCAACTCCATGACAAAGAAAGAGAGAATTCATCCTGAGATTATCAAGGGATCAAGAAAGAAAAGAATTGCCATGGGTGCCGGTGTAGAGATACATGAGGTTAATGTTCTTTTACGTCAGTTCGATATGACCCAGAAGATGATGAAGAAGATGGGTAAGGGCGGAATCCGTAAGATGGCCGGAGCTATGAAGGGCATGATGGGGGCCATGGGCGGCATGGGCGGTATGGGAGGAATGGGTAATTTCTTCCGCAGATAGTCCTGCCTAAAATCTTGTATAATTCAGCTTCGATATCTTATCGAAGCTGAAAAAAAATTTTTTCTTCTCTCAAAAATAATCCTATATACAGGTTAATTCCTATATTCTTTTAACACCTTGTTTTATAAGCAGTTAATCCGGTTTTATCGCAGGATTCGGAGAATTATTTTTTTCTGTTTTTACAGTATGTTAAAAATAATCTTCCAATAGTGATGATGATCTTGTTTTTTTCGGTAAAAGGTGTAAAATACTGCAACTGTTTTTGTATGATGACTTTTCATCATGATTGTTTAACTAAATAAAGGTAATGCGAAATGGTAGTCATTCGTTTACGTCGCTTAGGTGCGAAAAAGCGTCCATTTTATCACGTAATTGTTGCAGACAAGCGTTTTGCTGCAACTGGTCGTTTTATTCAGCAGGTTGGTATTTTTAACCCAATCGCTAAGGGTAAAGAGATTCGTCTTCGTCTAGATCTAGAAGCAATCAATGCTTGGATTGCTAAGGGCGCACAGCCTTCAGATCGTGTAAAGCGTCTTCTTGTTGAGAACGAGATGGGCGAAGAGGCTGTTTTAAAGGCTAAGGCTGATAAGCACGCAGCAGCTGTAGCAGCTAAGAAAGCAGCTGCAGAGGCTAAGGCTAAGGCTGAGGCTGAAGCATCTGAGTCAGCTGAGGCTTAATAAGCTTTGACTGATACACCGCGTCCAATGGGAGCCTTAGGCTCATCATTTGGAGTATATGGATGGATGAAGGTTCGTTCATATACGCAGCAACCCGAGGACCTTTTTGACTACTCGCCATGGTTTATACGTCAGCGCGGGGCGGAATGGCGTGAGGTCCAGGTTGAAGAATATAAGCCACACGGTAACGATTTTATTGTTAAGCTTGATGTGGCATCAACTCCTGAAGAAGCTAAGCTTTATGCAGGAGCTGAAATTGGGATTAGGCGCTCAAGCCTACCTCCTGTACCAGAAGGTACTGTATATCTGTCTGACCTTGTAGGTTGTCAGGTTATAGGACTTGAAGGTGTAATGCTCGGTAAAGTATCGAGAATTAGGGATTATGGAGCTGCTCCCTTAATGGAAGTGTCTCCCTCTGACCACCTGGCAAAGGAACGCAAAGAGAAATTCTTGATTCCTTATGTCGTTGGCCCGATTGTTAAAGCAGTTGATCTCAATGCTAAAACAATTGAGGTTGAGTGGGGCGTAGATTACTAATATGTATTTTGGTGTCATTACGCTCTTTCCTGAGATGATTGACGCTGTTACTAAATTCGGCGTAACTCGAAGAGCTTTTGAAAACGGACTTATCAAAGTCGATTGCATAAATCCTCGAGATTATACTGAAGATAAATTCGGCAACGTGGACGATAAACCTTACGGTGGCGGTCCTGGTATGCTGATGCAGGTACAGCCATTAAGAGATGCTCTTAGAGTTGCTCGAAGTCAAGCACCGAAGGATACTAAAGTTGTATGTATGTCTCCTCAAGGCGTACAGCTCAATCACTCGTTGGTCACAGATATCCACAGTTGGGGCTCTGTAATTCTTATAGCGGGACGCTATGAGGGTATTGATGAGCGTGTCCTTCAGAAGGAAGTCGATCTGGAGGTTTCTGTCGGTGACTACGTCCTCTCAGGGGGTGAACTCCCTGCCATGTGTATCATCGATGCTGTTTCAAGAATGGTTCCTGGTGTTTTAGGAAACATTCAGAATGCGCAAGAAGATTCTTTTGCTCAAGGTCTGCTGCATTTTCCGCAGTACACCCGTCCAGAAGAAATTGACGGAATGAGAGTTCCTGAAGTTCTGATGAGCGGTAACCATGAGAGAATTCGAAACTGGCGCCTACAGCAATGTCTTGGTCGTACATATGAAAGAAGACCTGATTTGCTGAAGAATCGTGAGCTTACCAAGTTAGAACGTAAGCTGCTTGATGAATATCTTCAAGAACACGATTTAAAATAGTTTTTTTGTTTATCCTTGTTAATGGAAGGTACTAAAAATGGCTAGCAATCCAATTATTGACCAGCTAGAGAAAGAGCAGATCCGTACTGATATTCCTGAGTTCAACCCAGGTGATACCGTACGTGTTGAGGTTAAGGTTGTTGAAGGTGACAAGACCCGTCTACAGGCTTTCGAAGGCAACGTTATTGCAAAGCGTAACCGTGGTTTAAATTCTTCATTCACCGTTCGTAAGATGTCATCAGGCGAGGGTGTTGAGCGTGTATTCCAGACTCACTCTCCAATGATTGCTTCTGTTAAGGTTACCCGCCGCGGTGACGTTCGTCGCGCTAAGCTATACTACTTACGTGACCGTACCGGTAAGGCTGCACGTATCCGTGAGAAGATTAACTAATCAGATAATCTTTTCTGTGAATACAATCCCTTGTCATCGACAAGGGATTTTAGTTTGTGCCTCTCTAAATTAACTTCTTATTTTTTGATTCTAATATTCTGTTTTTCCATATAAATCCTGTCGTTCAGTAATCAATTTTCTGATCGAGAATAAGTGTTCCTTTCAATAGTGAATGTAGAAATTTGTGAGTTACTCCATTTTCAATTTTAATTTTGATGAGCACTCTTGTATTTTTACTTTAAAGTTATTTTGATTTGTTTTTTCTTATGGCATTCTATCCGAAGAAAAAAATCCAATTATTTTTTTTGACCAAACATAAAGGACTTACATCACTATGATTTTAAAGAAACTTCTTCTTGCTACCATGTTGATTTCTACTGCTACCTTAGCAGCTCACAATGATGTTAGAACTGCTCCAGAGAAGTATTATCTAAATGCTTCAGACGTAGCAGACAGCTTAGCTTTATTACCTCCTCCACCAGCAATGGATAGCGTTACCTTCTTAAATGACCAGGCTCAGTACAACAAGGGCTTTATGTTAAGAAAGACCGAAAGAGGTGCTCAGGCTGCAAGAGATGCAGAAGTAGATGCTAAGGGTGTATCTGCAGCTTTATCTGAAGCTTTCGGTATGAAGATTTCTAAAGATAATACACCTCAGATCTACAAGTTAATGAGCAAGATGGTAGAAGACGCTGGCGACCTGGCAACCAGATCTGCAAAAGAACACTACATGAGAGTTCGTCCTTTTGCTTTCTATGGTGTTAATACCTGTAATATGAAGGATCAGAAGACTCTATCTACAAATGGTTCATATCCATCAGGCCATACCGCTATTGGCTGGGCTGAGGCATTAGTTTTAGCAGAGATCAATCCTTTCAGACAGAATGAGATTCTAAAGAGAGGTTTTGATATGGGCCAGAGCCGTGTAATTTGTGGTTATCACTGGCAGTCTGACGTAGATGCTGCACGTGTAGTTGCTTCTGCTGTTGTTGCTCGTCTACACGCAAATGAAGAGTTTATGTCTCAGTTAAAGCTTGCTAAAGAAGAATTTAAGCAGAAATCAGAAGTTAAGTAATAAACTGATTACACTTATTTAAGACCTAAACTTTGTTAATTTTTATATGTTTAGGTTTCTAGTAGAGGCAGGACTAAAACTCCTGCCTTTATTTTGCCTGAGCCTCGAGCTTGTTTAAAACGATCTCCAGTTCATCAAGAGATCTGATGTCATCATCCTCATCTACGTCTTCTTCCTCTTTACCGACTTTTCCATATGGTTCAGGTGTTGGCAGAGGAATATCTAAAGCATTCAAAAGCTCTTTCTGAACACCGGTAACTTCTGAATAATAAGCACCATTTCTGAATACAGTCTGTTCAATCGAATCAAGCATAGCCAGAAGTTTGTTGTCAGA